>NZ_JAEFAJ010000001.1 GCF_016287535.1 Ruminococcus sp. | reverse complement strand
CTTGACACCGTCAAGAATAGGGCGGAAACGCCCTGTTTCAGGCTCATAAGTATGTGGCTGAAACATGGTGTCGGAACTTCTGTTCCATACCTTTTCCGGACGGACATATACGTTCTTTTTATCCGAATATACATCAAGAAAAAGCTGTGTTGTGTTCAGTATCTTATTTATAGCATGAACGGAGTGCTTTCCTCTGATTATAGGGAAAAATGCAACTGTATCAAGTATGAACAGAAACGGACAGGTCACGCGGAAAAAGTTGCCCATCATAAGGTCTGTAGCCCACATAGCCTGCAATTCCGAAAGACAGTCGAATATATAGAAAGCGTCCCTGCCTGCCTTTTCTATCTCGTTGTGAATGTCAACTGTGAATGTTTCAAATCTGTGAGACAGCGGAACTTCAATCGTTTTTACCTCCGGGCAGTTATCCACAAGGGGCTGGTGGCATGCAAAGCGGAAGTATATGATATTTCTTCTGTCAGAAATAGCCTGTCTGAGATAGGGTTCCATAAACAGCCGGAACTCGGAAAGCTCGGAAACTCTCCATACAACATTGTCGCCCAGTCTTATATTGTCAAGTGCGGTATCCATTTCGGGAATCCCCGATAATATCCTGTCAAAAGCAGCCATAAAGGCACCTCCCCGTACAAACAAAAAACGGCGCTGAATACTCAGCACCGTTGCTCTTTATCTGCATTATATCACAGTCGGGAACTCCTGTCAAGATTTTTCTTGACATTTTTACAATGACGTTATATAATAATCTCAGACAAGCAAAGGCGCTGCGTTTTTTAGCAGTGCCTTTTTGATTTTAGGAGGGACACTATGAAGGACGGATTTATAAAAACTGCCTGTGCGACACCCGAAGTAAAGGTCGCGGACTGTCAGTACAACGCTGACAGGACAATTGAACTAATCACCGAAGCTCACAGCAGGGGAGTGAAGCTTATATGCTTTCCCGAACTTTCCATTACAGGCTATACCTGCGGCGACCTGTTTTTACAGGATGCACTTTTAAGTTCGGCTAAGAAAGAACTTGTCAGGATAATAAATGAAACTCAAAATATAGATATAGTTTCGGTTATCGGAGTGCCTCTTGCAGTCTGCGGAAAGCTGTACAACTGCGCCGTTGTCATAAACAGAGGAAAAGCTGTCGGAGCTGTGGCGAAAAAGAATATCCCAAATTACAGCGAGTTTTACGAGGTACGTCATTTCACAGCAGCCGGTGACAGCCTCTGTGCGGATATTCAGCTTGATGACGGGTATTCAGTTCATCTTGAGGATACTGTTTTCACCTGCAGGGAGCTTCCTGAGCTTATCTTCGGAGTCGAGATATGCGAGGATATGTGGGTAAGCTCTCCGCCGTCCGAGCGCCTTGCAGCTTCTGGCGCTGTTATCATATTCAATCTGTCCGCAAGCGATGAGGTAATAGGCAAAGCGGACTACCGCAGAACGCTTGTCAAAGCACATTCGGGCTCTCTTGCCTGCGCCTACGCTTACGCCAGTTCGGGTATTGGGGAATCCACGCAGGATATGGTCTTTGCGGGACATGATATAATAGCGGAAAACGGCTCTGTACTGGCTGAGTCGAAGGCTTTTTCAAGCGGACTTACCATTGCTGATATCGACATAAAAAAGCTGAACTATGAGCGCAGAAGAATGAATTCGTTCCCGGCTTCTCCAGATATGAACTCTGTATTTTTTTCACTTGATATCACGAAAACTGTTCTTGACAGGATTTTTCCAAGAACTCCGTTTGTACCGTCTGATAAAAAGGCACTTGACAGCAGGTGTGAGGAGATACTCACCATGCAGGCTGTGGGACTTATGACAAGGCTGCGTCATATCGGCTGCAAGACAGCAGTGCTCGGACTTTCGGGCGGACTTGATTCAACTCTTGCGCTCATCGTTACTGTTCACGCATTTGATATGCTGGGACTTGACAGAGGCGGTATCCATGCTATAACCATGCCCTGCTTCGGAACTACTGACAGAACCTACAATAACGCCTGCTCGCTGGCAAAGGCTTACGGTGCTTCGCTCACCGAGATAAATATATGTGCAAGTGTCATGCAGCATTTCGCCGATATAGAGCAGTCTCCGGAGGTACATGATGTTACATATGAGAACTCACAGGCAAGGGAACGCACTCAGGTGCTTATGGACAAAGCAAATCAGCTCGGCGGCAACGTTATCGGTACAGGAGACCTGTCGGAGCTTGCACTGGGTTGGGCGACCTACAACGGAGACCATATGTCAATGTACGCTGTTAATTCGTCTATACCGAAAACTCTTGTGCGCTGGCTTGTGAACTATGAAGCTGAGATATCGGAGGGTGAACTGAAAAAAGTTCTTTTTGATATACTGGATACTCCTGTTAGCCCTGAGCTCCTTCCGCCTGGGGAAAACGGCACTATATCACAGAAAACGGAGGATATCGTCGGACCGTATGAGCTTCACGATTTCTTCATGTACTATATGCTTAGATACGGATATTCACCCTCAAAGATATTCTGTATCGCCTGTCTCACATTTGCAGAAACATATTCCAAGGAAGTCATAATGAAATGGCTCAAGACATTTTACCGCCGGTTCTTCTCGCAGCAGTTCAAACGCTCCTGTCTGCCTGACGGACCAAAGGTAGGAACTGTTACTCTGTCTCCACGCGGTGACTGGCATATGCCAAGCGACGCGTCGGCTTATATTTGGCTGAAGGAATTGGAGGATACTGACCAATAATGTTATTGGTTTTGAAATTGTGCATTAAAATCCGCTCAGGAGCCTATCCTGAGCGGATAGTTTTATTTCTGCGGATATGCTGCGATTTTCTTCTGATATAAAACTTCTGTAACGAATTCAGACTGATGAAAGATTTTCTCTCAGTTAAAGCGTTCTGTTCGGCTGTGATGATAACAAGGATATTGTGTGCCTGATCATAATTACTTGACTGTATCACGTGGATAATGTATAATAATGTTAATACAGACAGGTTAGGTGTACAGGAACATTTTTCCTGTACCTTGTTTTGATGTCAGGTGAAATGGGTTCATACAAATTATAGGGAAACAAACAGGAGATATTTTATGAAAAACAAATCAAAAGCTATGATAAATTCATTATTGCTTATGACACTGAGCTTCAGTGTTTTATCGCTTGGCTCATGTGCGGATGAAGTAAAGAGATCATCTGAAGCAGTACCGGTTGAGATAAATACAGCAGATACCGAAACTGAACCGTTTGAAGCTGAGGGAATGAGGTTCTCCGCAAAAAGCGGTTTTTATGACAGTGAATTTTATCTTTCCATATCCGCTGATGAGGGCTCTGAGATATACTACACTCTTGACGGCAGTATACCAACTGCAGAGAGCATTTGCTATGATTCACCTATTCTTGTGAAAGACCGTTCAGAGGAAGAAAACGTACTCAGCAAACACAAAGGGATTTCGCAGCCTGCGGCATACGAAACTGCTTTTATTCCGCGTGACAAGACAGACAAGGCAACGGTAGTCAGGGCAGTTGCGATAGATAAAAACGGCAACAGCAGTGCAGTTGTGTCAAATACATATTTTGTCGGTTTTGACCAGAAAGCGGATTACTACAAGGACACTAAGATAGTATCTCTTATGACTGATGAGGATAATCTCTTCGACTATGAAAAGGGTATTTATGTAACCGGAAAGGTATATGACTCATGGAAGAAAAGCAAGGATTACGACCCTGAAACTCCCGACTGGTTCCTTCCCGGCAACTATACCCAGAAAGGCAGAGAATGGGAAAGGGAAGCGACGATACAGTTCTTTGAAAACGGACAGCTTGCTGTGTCGCAGAATGTGGGGATACGTATACATGGCGGAGCGACACGTTCATATTCGCAAAAAAGCATGAATGTATATGCAAGAAAGGATTATGGCGCTGCTAAGCTTGAATATGATCTTTTTTCGGATAATGTCAGGAAAAAGTCTGACGGGACTCCTGTTACTTTGTTTGACAGCTTTATACTTCGCAACGGCGGAAATGACGCGCAGTATACACGTTTCAGAGATAAGCTGATACAGTCTCTTGTTCAGGACAGGCAGTTTCTTACACAGGGTATGGAGCCGTGCATAGTTTTCATAGACGGTGAGTTCTGGGGACATTACGAGATAACAGAAAAGCTTGACAAGGAATTCATCAGCACACATTATGACGTTCCTGCGAAGGAGATATGCATAATAAAAGCGGAGACTCTTGATGAAGGTTCCGAGGAGACATTTTCAGAATGGGAGGAGCTGCGCAGCTGGATACGTGATACAGATTTCTCGGAACAGTCAGCCTATGACGAGCTTTGCGGATATATTGATATGCAGGGCTTTATGGACTACGTAAGCACTGAGATATACATAAACAACGCAGACTGGGGAAAGCCTAATTCTGCAATGTGGAAAGCGGAAAATACAGATAATGATTCGCCCTATTCTGACGGCAAATGGCGGTTCGTTCTTTTTGATACGGAATACAGTTCGGGTATCTACGGTGAAGCACAGCCATATGAAGACAGCTTTGAAAAGCTTATGGAAAGCGATTGCTTTATCGCAGATCTTTTTAACGGAGCTCTTGAGAATGACGGCTTCAGAAAGCAGTTTGCCGATACTTTTATGGAGATAGCTGACGGTTACTTCGGTACCGGGCGCGTTGATTCCGAGATCGAAAAGCTGTCAGAAGAGTATCATGATATGACTATAGACACATATGACCGTTTCTGGGGCGGATGGATGGGCGGTTATGCCGCAGAGGGAAATTACGAGGAATCAGTAAATTCACTTAGACAATTCTACAGTAAAAGATACGATTACATTACAAAATATCTTAAAGAGGATATTCTTTCAGAACAAGAGCAGGAGGCAGCGTAAACCTGAAATATATATGTTCGGATAATTCACTTTTTAATATAAACGGGAGAATGATAAATATGGA
Source organism: Ruminococcus sp. (assembly GCF_016287535.1). GTDB lineage: Bacteria > Bacillota > Clostridia > Oscillospirales > Ruminococcaceae > Ruminococcus. The sequence goes on along the minus strand of NZ_JAEFAJ010000001.1, from coordinate 323,369 downwards.
AGAATTCTTTATTAACAGCGACGGTATACGCCTTCATGCAAAGCTTGACCGTCCGGACAAAATGAAAAAGGGACCGCTTTGCATACTGATACACGGTTTTACAGGGCATATGGAAGAAGAGCACATAATTGCAGCTCAGAAGGCAATGAATGAGGCAGGCGTTTCAGTTCTTCGCGCGGAGATGTACGGTCACGGAAAAAGTGACGGAGAGTTTAAAAATCATACACTGTATAAATGGGTGACGAACGCGCTTGCAGTGGTAGAATATGCGAAAGAACTTGATTTTGTTACCGGACTTTATCTTTGCGGACATTCTCAGGGAGGACTGCTGACAATGCTGATAGGTGGTATGTGCGCGGACGATTTCAGAGCTATTGTGCCGTTATCACCTGCATGGATGATCCCCGGTGACGCAAGGAAGGGTACAGTTCTTGGAAACAGTTTTGATCCGGAACATATTCCTGAAAGGTTAGCCAGCGAAAGCTGGGAGATTTCGGGCGATTATATCCGCACGGCACAATCGATTCATGTAGAGGACGCGATTTCGAGATACAAGGGAAAAGTTCTTGTCATACACGGTGACGAAGATACTATAGTTCCTTTTGACTATGCAGAGAAGGCGGCTGAACTTTATAAAAACTCCGGGCTTGTTAAGATACACGGAGGGGATCACTGCTTTACCGGTCATCTTGAAGAGCTGGCTGACTCGATAAGGGATTTTTTTCAGAAGGAAATAAGGTAAAAAAAGATCTGCAGCAGATACAGGATTATTTGAAGAAAAGTGAACAGCTCGGATATTATCATATCTGAAAAGCAGTCTTTAAAGGCTGCTTTTTTATTAAATATTTCTGCTGTGGTATCAGGTATGAAAAAAGCTTTAAGGTTATTTTAAGATTTACAAATTATTATACTATCATAAATATATATTGCCTATATTATTTTTTTATTTAGGAGGATGATTCAAATGAAAAAGAAAAACATACTGGCAGGTCTTCTGTCGGTAATGGTCCTGGGAACCGCCTCGGCTGTATCGGCGTCAGCTGCTGACGGTCTCTACGGTGACACAAACTGCGATGGCACTGTTGATATGGCAGATGCCGTGCTTATCATGCAGTCACTTGCAAATCCTGAAAAGTACGGAGTTTCGGGAACAAGTGAGAACCATATCACACAGCAGGGAATCGACCTTGCTGACGTCTGTGAGAACGGAAACGGTCTTACAACAAAAGATGCGCTCTCTATCCAGAATTATCTTTTAGGCAACATCAAGTCGCTTCCCGAATCCTACAAGGGAGACTCATCGACAGGCGAAGATGATGCGGACGAGGTAAAGACAATGATACACCTCAGCGATTCCGGTATTGAGATCGACGGAAAGTATGCTGAAGCTGAAGGTTCAAAGATAATTATCACTCACTCAGGAAAATACACGATCGACGGTACTCTCTCCGACGGTCAGATCTGCGTTGATATACCTGATGAGAAAGCTGATAACGGCACCGTCAAGCTTGTACTCAAAGGAGCAAGCATAACCGGAAAGAGCGCTCCTGCGATACTTGTAAACAATGCAGACAAGACATCTGTCACCGTTGCTGACGGCACAGAGAATACTATATCTGACGGAACGGCAGCTTATGCCGGCGACGAGGCTGAAAGCGCTGTTATCGAGGCGAAGGACGATCTTACGATCAAGGGCGACGACAACGGCACAGGTATTCTTACTGTAAATGCGAATGTACAGCCTGCTATCGTCTGCAACAATGATCTCAAGTTTACAGGCGGAGTGCTTAACATAAACACTCTCAACGAAGACAAGGAAGCTGCTCCTGACGCTGTAAAGGGCAAGGGCTCTGTAACAGTAAAGGGCGGTACTTTAAATATAACTGCCAAGGGTGACGGTATAAAGTCATCGAAGGGTGCAGTCTCAATTGAAGGCGGAACTCTTGTTATCAAAGCCGGCAAGGACGCTGTTCAGGCAGAGACTGATATCACTGTATCGGGCGGCGATGTAGCTGCATTCGGCGACAAGGGACTCACCGCAGCCGGCAAAGTAAATATCACAGGCGGCGATGTAGTTGCTACTGCTGTCGATCAGCAGTGCGAGACTCTTGCTGCAACAGAACAGGCAACACTCTTGCTTGACTTCACAAAGGAGTGGTCAAAGAACAATCCGATCTCTGTAACGGATTCCTCAAACAAGGTTCTCATAGAGAAGAACACATTCAAGAAGTATAAATATGCAGTTGTTTCTTCTGCAAACATTGCTTCCGTAGACCTCAAGGTATTTGCAGGCGGAATAAAGATGAAGCACAGCAGCGGCAGCACATTCAAGAGCGGCAAGCCTGCGAAGTTCACAGATGTAAACAACGATATGGAGAACGAGGAGCAGCTCTATCAGGAGCTCTTCAGCCAGGAGAAGATCCACAAGATCGATGTCCAGATCGATGAAGCTGTATGGGATAACCTTCTGAAAACAGCCAGCAAGGAAGAATGGACTCCCTGTGATATCACGATCGATGGCGAGACCTTCAAGAATGTTGGTATAAGAACAAAGGGCAACAGTTCGCTTATGATGGCAAAGGACGGCAAGTACAGCCTCCGTTTCAAGCTCGACAAGTATGACAAGACTCTCAATTATCACGGACTGACAGAGTTCTGCATGAACAATATGCTCATGGATGCTTCGTGCCTCAGAGATATACTTTGCTATAACGCTATGTACGAGATCGGCGGTGTAGCACCTCATGCAGCACATACAGATATGTACCTCAACGGTGACCTCTACAGCTTCTATCTCCTCGCAGAGCAGCCCGGTACAACTCTTGCTGAGCGCTACGCTGTAGATGATGATTCAGTTCTCTACAAGGCAACAGAAAAGAACGGAGCTGAAGGCGGCTGGGGCGGCTTCGGCGGTGACAGCTACTGCTCGTTCACTGAGAGTATGCCTCTTGACAGATTTGACGTCAAGTTCGGTTTGGACGAAAACTTCGATCATATACAGGCTGTCAAGACAGCTATCAACAAACTCACAGCAACTGATTATAAGTTCATTGAAGATGTTCTTGATGTGCCGAGCTTCCTCAAGGGCTTTGCAGTAAACTCAATATTCTGCAACTACGACAGCTATAATGGATCTCTTGCACATAACTACTATCTCATGTATTCAGGCGGCAAAATGCATTTTGTAGGCTGGGATTACAACCTCTGCCTCGGTAACTTTACAGGAGGAGCAAATTCAGTAACATCAGACATAAAGACAAGTCTTTATCAGTCGACTATAGAGGACCGTCCTCTTGCAAAGCTTCTTCAGGTTCCGGAGTATTACGATATGTATGTGGATATCGTTAAGGAAGTAATCGAATTCTACAGCGATCCCGAGCAGTATGTGGCTGATTACGCAAAGGCAATCCGTCCTCACGTAGAAGCTGATCCTCGCTTTGAATTCACTATTGATGATTTTGATATAAATACTTCAAAGAGTGCAGAAGGTCTTCAGTACAGCGAAGAAGATCCCGGCAATGCCTGGGGTAACTGGGGCGGCTTCGGAGGCGGAGACGCTAACGGTGAGAACGGCGGCTGGGCTGGTTTCGGAGGCGGTGACGCCAACGGTGAGAACGGCGGCTGGGCTGGTTTCGGAGGCGGTGACGCCAACGGCGAAGGCGGAGGCGCCTGGGGCGGCTTCGGCGGAGACGCAAGCTTCGACTGGGCTAACATGGACTGGGAAAACATGGACTGGGAAAACATGGACTGGGAAAACATGGACTGGGGCGACATGGACTGGGGTGATATGGACTTCGGCGGCGGTATGTTCGGCGGCGGTCAGACTTCAGTTGTAGACTTCCTTATCAAGAGATTTGAGATAATCCTTGCAGCTCTCAACAGTTGATAACCATTTTTTACACAAAGCAGCACATTCGGCATAGTTACTGAATGTGCTGTTTTTATTGTTGATATATACATAAATTATTGACATTAAAATTGATATATGTTATAATTAATGTACAGCGCGGATTCTTTATGTCAAGCTGATTTTAATCATAATGGAAAAAGCAGGCATTTATTATTATTGTATTATATATCACGGACGGAGGGGCACATATGAAAAAACTTAACTGTAAAAACTGCGGGGGACCAATGACCATTGATCCTTCCGGAACAACAGCACACTGCCGGTACTGCGGTTCGGAATATGTGCTTGATCACAGGGATACGGACTATTACCGTGATTTTTATGAGCGTATGAGAGGCTTTCTTAGTCTGTCATCTGACGGGCAGGAAAGGCGCAGGCGTTCTGATAAGCTTTGGAGCGGCGCTGCGTCGGAGGTGTTTGAATGCAGTGACGGCAGACAGATAGATATAAAGAATATGTATACCTACAAGGACAGAGACGCAGCTGTATATACGGCAAGACAGAACATCATATTCCGTTTCGATGCCGGAAATAGCGATAAAGCGGATAAATTCAGGAAAAATGTTTCGTCTGTCGATTATCCTTCAGCTGATACAAGGAATCTTTCGGACTTTTTTCCGAGGATAAGCGGAGGCTTTGAACTGAATGACGGTTCTGCCCTGCTTGTTGTAAAAAAGAGTGAAGACGAGTATCCGCTCCGTCTGTTCGGTACGCTCAGCGGCAGGCATACTGCCTGGCTTATAGGACGCATGGAAAATCTTTGCTGTGTTCTTGAATATAACAGTATTGTACATAACGACTTCGGTCCTGACACATTGTATATTGACCCTTACGATCATCAGGCGAGCCTGTACGGCGGCTGGTGGAATGCGGTCCGCAACAATACACGGGTCAATGACAGGATATGTACGACCAGGGATAATCTTACAGCTTTACGTGAAACTGCCGCTAATGTTCTTGGATTTGCTTCAGCTGATGCTGTCAGGGAAACTGATGATATCCCAAAGCCCTTTGCTGATTTCCTGAGAAGCGCTCCTATGAGCAATGCGTATGAGGATTTTGCATACTGGGACGATGTTCTGATAAAGTCATACGGTGAGCGGAAGTTTATAAATATGGAAACGGACGATCAGCATATCTACGGAAAAGGTAAGTGATTATGGGACGCGGAAGCTATACTGCAAGTGACTGGATAAAGCTGAGAAGCTCATTCGGCGATGCAAATAAAAATGACAGGATATTTGAAGAGAAGGTATCGTCTTCTGCGCTGACTTCACTGAAAGGAATTGAGAGAGAGTCGCGCGATAACGAGGATTCACCAAGGTCCACACCGGTCATTATCGGTTTTGATGTAACAGCGTCAATGGGATATCTTGCTGAGGAGCTTGCCCTCAATTCGCTCAATAAGGCAATAGTTTATCTGTATGAGAATAAACCGATATCCTGCCCGCAGGTGATGTGCTGCGCCATAGGCGACTGCAGGAGTGACAGATATCCGCTGCAGGTAACTCAGTTTGAGAGTGATATCCGGATAATAAAGCAGCTCACAGGTCTGTGTATAGAGGGCGGAGGCGGCGGAAACGGCGGAGAATCCTATAATCTTGCGTGGTATTTTGCTGCTGAACGCACACATACGGACTGCTTTGAAAAGCGCAAAGGAAAAGGATATCTTATAACTATCGGTGACGACAACTGCCATAGAATGCTGACCTGTGGTGAGATAAAACGGGTATTCGGTGATGACTCCGCTTACGATCTGGCATCTGAGGAGCTTATTTCGGCGGCAGGGAAGATGTACAATGTATTTCATATATGCATAGAAAGAGGAGTTCCTGAGGACGAAAGGATATTTGAAGGCTGGAGGGAGCTGCTGCCGGGAAGGACAGCCGTCATAAACAAAAAGGATATCTCATGCCTTGCTGAGCTGATATATGCTCTTATATCAGTTGCTGAGGGCAGGACACCAAATGAAGCACTCAGCGCGGTAGACCAGCAGGCAGCCGAAAGGATCGCTGGCTCGCTTGCTCATATAAATATTCCGAAAAACAATAATATATCATTCTGAGGAGGTAGACTATAATGGGACGCGGAAGCTATAATGCAGCTGACTGGAACAAGCTAAAAAACAGCAAAGGTATCAATGCGGATTCAACTGCCAATGATATTTTCAGCGGGAATCAGGTGAACGAGAAATATCTGCCTAAGTTCATAACTGTGCGCGAATCACGTGACAGTGAGGACTCGCCGGAGTCAACGCCGATAATCATTGGCTTTGACTCCACAGGTTCCATGGGCTATCTTGCAGCAGAGATCGCAAAGAACTCTCTCAACAGGACAGCTACCATGATACTTGAAAAAAGACCTGTTACGGATCCGCATATCATGTGTGCAGCTTTTACATCGCCTTCATCCTCTTCAACTCATCCCGCAATGCAGGTTACTCAGTTTGAAGCGGATATTCGCGTAGTCGAGCAGCTGCTTGAGTTCAAGCTCGATGGCGGAAACAGGTACAGCTACGATTCGCTTGTATGGTATTTCGCGCTGATGCACACCTCAATAGACAGCTATGAAAAGCGTAAAAAGAAAGGCTTTATCTTCTGTATCGGCGATGAGGTAGGAGATGACGGAAATACCGATATCCTTAACGCGAAAGAAATCAGAGATGTATTTAACGATGATACTGCTCACAACTATAAGACAAAAGAGCTCTTCTCGCAGACAAGCGAGAAATATGAGATATTCCATATAATAACCGGCGGACGTACAGAGAGCTCACTGGAAACGTGGGAGCGTCTCGTACCCGGAAGAAATGCAGTTATCGAGGCTGAGAATATTGAGTTTCTTGCTGAGGTAATGATATCAATTATGCAGTTGGTGAACGGAATGACCAGGGAGGAGACTGTTTCACAGTGGAGCGGCAAGGCTAAGGATACTGTAGAAAAAGCACTGTCAACTATCAGTGTAAAGTCTGCTCCTAAGACAGCGGAGCCGATGCAGCAGAAAGAACCTGTTTCAAATGCTGCAGCAGAGCCGCAGCATGATCCCAGCCGTAAGCCTGTTCCGGTTGCGAAGCCGATGAAGGAGGCAAAACCTGTAGCTGTTGCAAAGCCTCTCAATGCAGTTAAGCCTGTCACGGAAGCAAAGCCGGTCGCGGCTGACACGCCGGAAAATATTGCCGCTCTTAGTGAAGGCAACGAAAAGAAAGGTTTCTTCTCGAAATTATTCAATAAGAATAAATGAAGGTAAAGATAGTTATAGGAAAAAACTTCGGTGATGAAGGAAAGGGACTTGCCACAGACTATTTTGCTATGGACGCTGTAAAACATGGGTCGTCTGCAATATGTGTCAGGCACAATGGCGGAGCACAGGCAGGACATACTGTTGAACTGAGGGATAAGCGTTTTGTTTTCTCTCAGCTTACTTCAGCTTCATTCCGTGATATTGCAACATACTGGGCAGACAGCTTTATGCCGGATCTGTATAAGCTCTCTTCTGAGGCGGAGAGCTTCGGCAAGCTCCACGGAAAAATACCTGATATTTTTGCGTCAGGTAAATGCCGCTGTACATATATAGGTGATGTTCTTATAAATATGCTGCTTGAAACAAAGCGTGGAAAAGACCGCCACGGTTCCTGCGGCATGGGAATAAACGAGGCGGCTGTGCGGTCAGTTGGATTCCCTCTTTATCTGGGAGAGATCAAAGCTATGAACACTTCTGAACTGTACAGCAGGCTCAGAACGATACAACGGGAGTATGTGCCTGTAAGACTTGAGGAGCTTTCAATTGACATCAACGAAGCCGGAGAGTACGGCGAAATGCTTAACAGTGAGCGGGTATTGTACAATGCGGCTGAGGATATGTGCCGGAATACTGAATATGTCAGCATTATCGAGCAGGAACAGCTGCGGAATTATGACGAGATAATATTTGAGGGAGCGCAGGGACTGCTGCTGGATGAGTTTTGTACTGAATATGCTCCGCATCTCACGTCGTCACGGACAGGACTGTTTGAGCCTTCACGGATACTTGGCAATCTTTTTTCGGAAGAAGAGGTTATTGATATAGAAACGGTATATGTGACACGCTCATATGTCACCCGTCACGGAGCAGGTCCGCTGCCGAATGAATTCGTAATTGCGGGAGCAATGAACGATAAGACGAATGTATATAATCAATGGCAGGGACAGCTCAGAACAGCGCTTCACGGAGATATTCACGACTTTATGCACGCTGTCCGCGGTGATATTGAAGAAGCTGATATCTGTGCGGATATATCCCTGTTTATTACTCACCTGAATGAGTCGGGAAACTGTATAATGACTCAGTGCGGAAATATACCGGTATCACAGTTTTGTGATTCTGCGGATATCAGTTCTCTTTTTAAACGGATATATCTGTCCGACAGTCCGTTAGCGGAGGATACAGTATCGCAGTATATGAAATAAAAAACTGATTAGTGCAGCAGCCCGCCATCTTATGTACGGTACTTATATAGAAGTTTTTACATGAGCTATTGAGGAAGAACCCTTTTGAAAAAGGGTTCTTCCTCAAACTCCTTTCCTAAAACTTTCGTTTTTATTTTTTCCCTTATAGGGCGCGACCTGTATTCTTGCAGGTCTTTTTTATTACTTACGCGCCTTATAAGTGAAAAAATCAGATAAAATTCTTTGGAAGGGGGGGACGGGGGTGACTCCCTACAGTGTAGGGAGATGTCACGCAGTGACAGAGGGTCGCGCCTCCGTCAGAGGAACCTTTCTTCAGAAAGGTTTCCCCCCGATAATTCCATATAAAGTTTCTGTATGAGTATCACGCTTAGACAGCGGGCTTGGCTTTTTAGTATAAAACACTTGTATAATAATAAAAAATATGCTATAATTTATGCAGCGCAAAAAAGTCAGCAGAAAGTGTAAAGCATTATCTGCCGTCATGAAAATATTATTCCGGAGATAAATATGAAAAAGAATAAAACACAGAATATGATACACAATCGCAATCCTTTCCGCGCAATAAGCCTTGGATTTTTTGTTCTGATAATGGCAGGAGCTTTTCTTCTTATGCTTCCGGTCGCGTCAAAGGACCGAACTGTTACTCCTTTCAGAGATACGCTGTTTACAGCTGTTTCAGCGTCATGTGTTACAGGTCTGATCGTCCGTGATACGGCGACGCACTGGTCGCTTTTCGGTCAGGCGCTGATACTTATGCTTATACAGATAGGCGGTATGGGAGTCATAACGATAGGTCTTGTTATAACGAGACTGTCAGGTAAAAAGATCGGACTCTGGTTTCGCGGAATGATGCAGGATTCAATTTCTGCGCCTAATGTCGGCGGGATACTCCAGCTCACAAAGTTCATTCTGAAAACTACTGCGGCAGTTGAACTTACTGGCGCAGTTTTGCTGTATCCTGTTTTCTGCCGTGAATTCGGTGCGGTAAAGGGTATCTGGTATTCAGTCTTCCATTCCGTATCCGCTTTCTGCAATGCCGGATTTGACCTTATGGGAGTTCGTGAGCCCTTCTCGTCCATGACAGGTTTTGGCGGCAGTATATATGTAAATACAGTTCTTATGTTGCTGATAATTACAGGCGGTATCGGTTTCCTGACATGGGACGACATAGCTCAGTACAGACATCATTTTAAAAAGTACCGGCTTCAGACAAAGATAGTTCTTTTTACGTCAGGAGTGCTTATATTACTGCCTGCGCTGTTCTTCTTTTTTGCCGAATATGCGGGCGAGCCTGTAAAGGAACGTATCCTTCATTCATTGTTTCAGTCGGTAACTGCGCGAACAGCCGGATTCAATACTGCAGATCTTTCGGCAATGAGCGAGCCAGGAGCAATGCTTATGACTGTACTTATGCTCATAGGAGGCTGTTCAGGTTCAACAGCAGGCGGAATGAAGACATCAACGATAGCCGTGCTGTTTCTTGCTGCGCTCAGCGTATTCCGTCGTAAAAATGATGTGGAATGCTTTAAGCGCCGCATTTCATTGGACACGATACGCACAGCAGGCGCTATACTGTTTATGTATGTGTTTTTTTTCCTGTCAACAGGAATTATAATTTGCCTGATTGAGTCCCTTCCGCTTGTCACCTGTTTATTTGAGACAGGTTCCGCACTTGGGACCGCAGGCGTGACTCTTGGAATAACGACGTCGCTCTCGCTGCCGTCGCATATTATACTCATGATACTTATGTTTGCAGGAAGAGTAGGAGGACTTACTCTGATTTATGCGGCATTTGCATCAGGCAGTGAAGCTTCGAGACTTCCGCAGGAAAAGATAACAGTAGGATGATGATACACGAAAAGGAGAAATAATTATGAAATCAGTTTTGATAATCGGTGCAGGACAGTTCGGTATACATATTGCAAGACGCATGGCACAGCTCCGCTGTGAGATAATGGCGGTGGACAGTGAGGAGGAGCGTATCAACGCGATACTTCCTATAGTAACAAACGCACAGATAGGTGACAGTACAAACGCTGAGTTTATGCGCTCACTCGGTATCCCGGATTATGACGTATGTATAGTTACGATAAGCGACAGCTTCCAGGATTCACTTGAAACAACAGCACTTCTGAAGGAGCTTGGAGCTCGTAAGGTCATTTCACGTGCTCAGAACGACGTTCAGGAAAAATTCCTTCTCCGGAACGGTGCTGACGAAACTGTATATCCGGAAAAGCAGACGGCGGTTCGCCTTGCGGTAAAGGAAGCATCTGACGATATCCTTGACGTGTTCCAGATGGATCATGATATCAATATTTATGAAGTAAGGATACCAAAGGCGTGGAACAATAAAACAATTGCAGAACTTGATATACGCAAGAAATATCATCTGAATATTATTGCGATACGTTCAGCAGACCAGCTTGTGATCCCTATGCCGGATATGGTATTGAATACCGATAATGCGGTGCTGCTTCTCGGAAATATGAAAGATATTCAGAAAGTATTCTGATATTTATCAATGCTGCCATTAATGGCAGCATTTTTGTTTGGAAAAGTTTATAAGCATACAAATGCACAAAATGTTACATATCAAGTGCGATAAGTCATTGCATACCGGTGAATGTTCTGCTACAATATAAGTGTAAAAGCATAAGACAATATGTTTTTACCGTAATATACTGCTTTTTTCGGAGCTCCGTACACAGCGCGTTTATCGCTGTATCTGCACTGTACGTATATCTGTAAAAGCAAATTATGTTATCCGTAAAAAGCACAAAATGAGAGGGAATTAAAATGAAAAAAACTATCATCAAGCGCTGTGCAGCTGCATTTGCAGCAGGCACAGTTCTTGCAGCGGCACTGCCATTCAGCAGTCTGCCTGTTACAGCTGCAGGAAACATCATCAGCAATTCCACATTTGATAAGGGGACCTCAGGCTGGGGGACCTATAAGGAGAGCGGTGGAAAATGTTCACTCAGTACAGAGGACGGACAGCTTGCGCTTACAGTATCAAGTGTGGGAAAGGTCAATTATGCCGTGCAGGTGTTCTATGATATCGTACCCCTGTATCAGAACGGCGTTTACCGTCTGAAGTATGACATCTCTTCGAGCACCGACCGCTATATAGAGGGAATGATACAGCAGAACGGCGGTACATATCAGGCATATACATGGAAGGGACTTGAGCTTACATCAGAACCGCAGACAGTGGATTATGAGTTCACAATGAAGCAGGAAACGGATATAATGGCGAAGCTTGTTTTCAATTGTGGTATACAGGAAAAGCATGAGGGAGAACTTCCCGAACATACCATTTATATCGACAACGTGTCGCTTGAGCTGATCGACGACAGCAATGTTGATTATGCTTCAAGCCGTCCCTATGCTCCTTCGATAAATATAGACCAGGTCGGCTACAGACCCGGAGGACAGAAGATCGCAGTGTTCCGTGATGTTACAGACCAGACTGAATTCACGGTTGTAAATGCTGATACTAAGGAAGCTGTTTTCACCGGAAAACTTGAAAGCAGGACAGAGAACAAGAGCGCGGACGAAATAAACTGGACAGGAGATTTCTCATCTGTAAGTGAAGCCGGAAAGTACTATATTTCATGCAGCGGTCTTGACGATTCCTATACATTTGAGATAGGCGAAAAGGTCTATTCTGATCTTATCGATGACAGTGTGAGGATGCTGTATTTACAGCGCTGCGGCGTTAATGTCGAGGACAAGGATTTCGGTCACGAGGCTTGTCATACGGATATGGCTACGGTCTACGGTACTAATGAAAAGATAGATGTGAGCGGCGGCTGGCATGACGCAGGTGACTACGGAAGATATGTCGTACCTGCTGCAAAGGCTGTTGCAGATCTGCTCTATGCATACGATGCCGCTCCCGAACTTTACAGCGATGATACCGGTATACCGGAGAGCGGAAACAATATCCCGGATATACTTGATGAAGCGCGTTTCGAGCTTGAGTGGATGATGAAAATGCAGTCTGCTGACGGCGGCGCTTATCATAAGGTATCCTGTGCGACTTTCCCTGCATATGTTATGCCGACAAAGGAGACTGCGGAGCTTATCGTCACTCCTGTAAGCTCGACCGCTACGGCTGATCTCTGTGCTGCAATGGCGCTTGCTTCGGAATTCTACGGTAAATATGACGCAGACTTTGCAAAGAAGTGTATGGAAGCTGCCGAAAAGTCATGGTCATGGCTCGAAGCAAATCCCGGTTTTGTATTCAAAAATCCTGCTGACATCGTTACCGGTGAGTACGGTGATCTCTCTGACAAGGACGAGCGCTACTGGGCAGCCGTTCAGATGTACCGTGCAACAGGGGACGAGAAGTACACAGCAAACGTGAGCAGCGTTTCCACAGGACTCGACTGGTCAACGGTGGGTGACTACGGTAATATTGCTCTTCTCACAATGAAGGATGCAGACAAGGGATCAGAGCTTTATGCCAGTGCAAAAAAGGCTGTTATCACACAGGCGGAAAAGATGATATCAAATGTTGAGGCTTCACCCTATGGTTCACCGCTGAAAAGCTACGCATGGGGCAGCAATATGACCATTGCCAATGCGGGTATAATTTTCGAGCTTGCGCAGCAGCTTTCTGGAAATGAAAGCTACGGAAAGGCTGCTCAGGCACAGCTCAACTATCTTCTTGGTGTAAATCCTGTGGGTATCTGTTTTGTTTCCGGATACGGCACGGTCTCACCGAAGAATCCGCATCACCGTCCATCAATGGCAGTAGGCCATGCAATGAAGGGAATGCTTGCGGGCGGAGTTAATGAGAACCTTGAGGACAGTGCCGCAAAGGCATATTGTCAGGATCTTCCGGCTGCGAAGAGATATGTTGACAATTCCGAGAGCTATTCCACAAACGAGATAACGATCTACTGGAATTCGCCTCTCACATATCTGCTTTCTCTTACAGAAAATGCAGGCACGGCACCTGAACAGACAGGAACGTCAACAACTACAACTACAACATCGACAACATCTGTAATGACTACAACAACCGTTTCTGTGCCTGATTTAAAAACTGTAACTCTTTACGGCGATGCTAACTGTGATGATACAGTAGATATGGGCGACGCTGTACTGATAATGCAGTCCCTTGCAAATCCTGACAGATACGGTGTAAACGGAAGTGACGAGCTCCATATCACAGAGCAGGGACTTGCAAATGCTGATGTAAGCGAAAAAGGCAACGGCGTGACTAATGCTGACGCACTTGCAATACAGGAATTCCTTTTAGGACTTATCACTTCTTTGAGTTGAGCTTGTCCGGATTTTTAATATAGCAAAGCCCCTTGACCAGAGCTGCGTATCATGCGTTCAGCTCGGTTAAGGGGCTTTGTATTTTAGTATGTATTGACTCAGGAGTTTATAAGCAGTCTGCGCATGAGACAAAGATCAAAGATATCTATTCTTTTGTCACGGCAAAGATCGCCGTTTCCCCAGTTCACAAGATCACCGCTGCCGAGCAGAAAACACTGCATTGTGACAAGGTCAGCAACAGACAGGGTGCCATCGCCGTTGACGTCGCCGTCTGCTGCTGGGGAACCGTTTATTTCAGATTCGGTAAGAGCGCATTTGTATATCCTGATATTGTCAATGCTTCCCATGAAGAAGGTGTCGTCGGAATAGTATGATTTGCCGAGATAACAGCTCGTTCCCGAACCCATATCCGCAAGATGACCGTGTGTTTCAGTAGTGTGCAGTACCATTTTACCGTCAAGATACAGTTTCGTATCGGCGCCGCTGACGACAAGTGTATAGTTATGCCATTCAGTGCCGTCAATGTCATAAACGAGCTCTGTCTCATCACGCCACGAGTCGGTTGTGGCGGCAAACCTGAAAAGCTTGTCTGCGACTCTGAAAAATACATATTTCTCATCGTTTTTACCTGCGGCAAAGGTGAAGAAATTACCTGTTGATTCAGATTTTATATCCATGCTCACAGTATAGTCACGGCAGCCGTCAAGCATACCCAGCGGAAATTCTCCGTATGTACCGTCGCTGCCGTCGAGGTAGAGCACATTTCCTTTCTGAGCGTCCTGTTTAACGGAAGCATTTCCGTTGAGCGAGAGATTTCCGGTACCGTCTTCAAAGCTGATATCGGTGTATGGCTCCGGTTTCACGGCAGGACTGACCGGAGTTCCGAAGATCTTTACCTCATAGACCGTAGGGGTGTACCAGTTATTATCGGGATTGTTCTGTAATGTGGCATTCTGAACATTAAGACGTACATATCGAGCTTTTCCTGAGAGCATATCGCTGTTGAAGCCATAGGTCTTGTTTACAGTTTCGCTGTTCCTGTCGGTATGGTCAAGCAGCTTTGTCCAGTTCTGACCGTCGGTGCTGCCCTCAACGGTATAGGTATAATATCCCTCCGAGCCCTTGCATATATACCATGAGGTCTGAATGTTTGAAAGCTCGCAGACTCTTTCAAGATCCACCTGTAGGCAGAACGGCCATTTTTTATAGTCAGCGATAGCTGTAAAGGAGCTCTGATACGAACCGTCAAAGGCGTTTGCCGGTGAATTGCCTGACTTTGCGGCAAGTGATGATGAGGCTGGTCTGTCCTGAGAGAGAAGCTCTCCCTGCTGAACAGGATAAAGGTCGCCTGTAGAGGTATTATACTTAAAATAAGGACAGTAATCATAGAACGCAAAGCCATTGTCAAAATAGAGAGGACAAAGTGTGGTACCGCTTGTTGATGAAGCTCTCAGCCAGCGGTATGCGTGCATTATATAGTTTTTGTCCTGCATATTTACTATCCAGCCGGACTGTGAGGAAAAGGTCGAGGTATTTCCGATGCTGCGGAGCTCGCTCCACTTTCCACCGAGATCTTTGGTAACGCTGTAAGCTCCGCTGCTCGGATACCAGCCTGCGGCCTGTGAGGTGAAAAGGTAGTAGTATCCGTCCTTCTTGATAAGGTTCGGGAACTCGCGGTACTGATCCTCAAAAAGAGTTTTGACGACTTCGGTAACGTCGCTGTATTCATCATTCATACGGAAGATATACATGGTCGCGTTTGCGCCCTGACCTTCCTTGTTTGCTGCTGCGATAAGGTAGCCTGTGCCGTCATCGTCAAAGAATACCGCCATATCACGGACCTGTATACCCAGTGGATTGTATACGTGATGAACGGTGAATTGTCCGCCCGGAGTACCTGTAATAACGAGAGCCTTGCCGTCGCTGTATCCGCTTGGCTTTTCCCAGTGCGCCCACACTACGACTTTATTTTTTTCTGGGACATATTCGATATGCACCGATTCGATCTTACAGCTTGCAAGGGCAGAGTTCTGTGAACTGTCAGCGACGTTTCTCTCGTTTCCGAAATGCTTTCCGTCACTTGAAGAAGTCTCTGCAAGGTATATGTCGTCCTTGCCGGAATGCTTTTTCAGTGAGTAGCTGTAGTAGGTATTACCGACCTTGTAGCCGTTTGTATCGTAAACAAGGCTGCTGCCCTTCTGATTGTCGTAGGTGCTCAGACCGGAGGGCAGTGTGCATGGAGTCAATGATTTTACCGATGAAAACTTGTCATTGCCTTTTGAGCTGACTTTCAGCTGATAATAGTAGGTCGTTCCGGCTGTCATATCATCGTCCTCATAGGAATTGCCGTTTCCTTCGTAGACTGATATGAAATTATTTTTCGGGTCTGTCGAGCGGTAGAGTGTAAAGCTGTCCGCAGAGAGCGTGGTTGCCCACTGCAGCTCGGCATGATCGGCGCAGCTGCTGTCAGCGATACAGAAAAGATTACCCACAAGACCTATCTCATCGGATATCGTATCCGAAGCTGTAACAGCGCGGGAATAACCTTTTCTGACACTGCTGACAGTCAGAAGCATAGCTGCGCTGCAAATTAATGTAACTGTACGTTTGAAAAACAATTTCAATGCTTTTGTCGTTTTCATTGAATCACTCCTTCGGATCAGAGGCAGGAAAAAACTGACAAGGCGGCTTTTCCTGCACCTTTTTCAATATTCAGGTTAATAACTGCCTTGCGGCAGCTGCTGCGGGTACGAAATATGATTTTCACCACTATTATATCATGCCGGTATTGATTTTGCAATTATATTTTTTATTTCCGGTCATCATGATATAATTATGACCTGATAGTAATTGTAGTTGTTGCTATTTCCGGAATAATGTGATATAATATATTTCGACAAAAGAAAAACGGCACAAGGTACGGAAGCACTTTATGCCGGGAGCGTTAATATGACTACATCAAAAATTATCAGACACAACAGCAGATCCGAAACTATTTTAAGGAGGAACTAATTATGGACGCAATGGAAAACCTACTTTCAAGAAGAAGCATCAGAAAATTCAAGTCAGACATGGTACCGAAAGACATCATTAAAAAGATCATTGAAGCCGGCACCTATGCAGCGACGGGCATGAACCGTCAGTCACCGATCATAATTGCAGTTACAAATAAGGAGATCCGTGACCGCCTTTCAGCACTCAATGCAAAGGTAATGGGAATGAACAATGATCCGTTTTACAACGCACCTGTTGTGCTTATAGTTCTTGCCGACAAGGATATGTTTACATATCTTTATGACGGAAGTCTTGTCATGGGCAATCTAATGAACGCAGCCCATGCCTGCGGAATATCGAGCTGCTGGATACATCGTGCGAAAGAGGAGTTCGAGTCTGAGGAAGGCAGGGAACTTCTCAGAAGTCTTGGCATCAGTGGCAACTATGAGGGTATAGGACACTGTATACTGGGCTACGCAGACTGTGAGGAGCCTGAACCTTCTCCGAGAAAAGAGAATTATGTCTACTGGGCAGAATAAAAAAAGGCAGCTGGATTCAGCTGCCTTTTACATATATACAGTAATGTAAGTTCTTTTTACCGACTGCCGCTGAGAGACGTTCCGGCATTGTGGCACTTAAAATGAAAAAAGCTTTTATTTAACTAAAGAGTCTCTTTATCATGTTTTTTCAGGTGCAAGTCGTGAATAAGTGCAAATGGATTATTGACTTTGTTGAATTAATATGGTAGAATAAACATATGAATTATGCTTTATCAGGTATTAGTATGAAGCATTGACATTTTATCTCGTCAGATTCTCCATTTAAACCAGAAAGATATGATAAGGAGAAAGAATTATGGGAATGATGGATTTCTTAAAGGTCAGCAACGGCATTGCGAACAATATACATTTTGTAAGCAGTACCCTCGGTACAGGTTCATATTCCGGACACGTCGATTCATCGAGGCGCCCTAACGGACACGGCGTTTTTATAAACAGCCTTGACATTGAATATGACGGAGAATGGAAGGATGGTATGCTTTGCGGCTTCGGAAAAAAATATGCAAAGGGATATTATGATATCATTCAGGGAAAAGACGACGATACGTGTAAATCACTTATGTATGCGGGTGACTTCAAGGATGACAGGTTCCACGGCAAAGGACAGGAATTCAGTCAGACAGGAAAGCTTGTCTATGACGGCGAATGGCTGGAGGGCTGGAAAAGCGGCGAAGGCGTCGAATATTATGAAAATGGCAGACAGAGATTCAAAGGCACATGGAGCAGGGGCAGATATCACGGCAAGGGCGTTTATACCTGCGAGAACGGCAGCGTTATAGAAGGAGAATGGATCGAAGGGCTCCTTGAAGGCGAAGCTCTGCTGACAGATCGTGATGAATGTGTATATAAGCGCTTCTATAAGAACGGAAAAATGGTAAAGGAGGAGCTTATCAGCGGTACTCCCAAGCCTTCTCCTGATTCTAAAAGAGTTATTAAATTTGAAACCGGCATCTATGAGGGAGAGGTCGGCTTTACGGGTAAAATGCACGGAAAGGGCGTTTTTACCTATACTAACGGAAATGTGTATGAAGGCGGCTTTAAAGAGGGGGTAAAGAACGGAAAAGGTATTTTCAGATGGGCTAACGGCGATGTTTACGAGGGGGAATTTCAGAATGACCTCAGGAACGGCAGAGGAGTCTATTCCAGCATAAACGGAAACAGGTATGATGGTGAGTGGAAGGACAATCTGAAAAACGGTCACGGAGTATTCTTTTACAGAAACGGGGACAGGTATGAAGGAGAATATTCCAACAGCCTCAAGCATGGTCAGGGAGCTTATTATTTTAAAAACGGCAATATATTCAGGGGCGAATGGCAGAACGATATGCGTTCCGGCATCGGTATACTTACCTGTGCCGACGGAAGTAAGAAACGTCAGAAATGGGAAAACGACAAGCTGATTAGTGAAGAAAAGATATAATGACTTACCCGTATTCCGGATTTACGGACAAACATTTTATACAAATAAAAAAACGGCGCTTTTTCAGTGCCGTTTTCATATTACATGGATTTTTGCGCCAAATGCACAGTTTTATACACGAAATGTGCTTCTTCTGAATTGATATCTGGTACTATATGTGATATAATTGAATATCGGAGGAGATATTATGAAAAAAGACTTTTCACAGGGTCCGGTTTGGAAGATAATTCTCTCGCAGGCTGTCCCGCTCATGCTGGCTCAGCTTATTCAGCTTTTATACAATGTTGTTGACAGGATATACATAGGTCATATGAACAGCGGTGACGGTACGGCTCTCACAGGTATCGGTCTGACATTTCCGATAGTAACATTTATCGTTGCGTTTGCCGCTCTTTTCGGAACAGGCGGCATTCCGCTGTTTTCTATGTCTAATGGTGCCCAGAAAAACGAAAGGGCAGAACAGATACTTGGTAATTCATGCTGCCTTCTGCTTGCAGGTGCAGCTGTTCTCACCATAGCAGGCTACCTGTTCTCCAGACCGATCCTGTTTTTCCTTGGCGCAAGTGACAATTCGTTCGTTTATGCTTCGCAGTATCTCAGGGTATATCTTGCGGGAACAGTGTTCTCAATGCTGAATACCGGACTCAACGGCTACATAAGTGCGCAGGGCTTTCCTAAGATCGGCATGATGACTGTCATTATTGGTGCCGCGCTGAATATAATACTTGATCCGCTCCTTATTTTCGGATTGCATCTCGGAGTGAGGGGAGCAGCTCTTGCTACTGTGATAAGTCAGGCAGTATCAGCTTTGTGGATAATTATGTTCCTGACAGGAAAAAAAGCGACACTGCGGCTGAAACGACGGAATATCCGCATAGTTCCGGGACTGACTGCGGGAATATTAAAGCTTGGTACAGCGAATTTCGTAATGCAGGGTACTACCTGTTTCGTTCAGGCAGCCTGCAATTCAACATTGCAGACCTTTGGCGGAGATGTGTATGTGGGTATAATGACAGTTCTCAACTCGATCAGGGATATATTCATGCTGCCGGCCAACGGACTTATAAGCGGTGCGCAGCCTGTAATGAGCTACAATTACGGAGCAGGAAAAAATGACCGTGTAAAGTCCGTAATACGGTTTAATACTATCACCGGTGCAGCCTATACATTTGCTGCATGGCTGCTTGTGTTTGTATTTCCGGAATTCTGGTTCAGGATATTTTCAAAGGATACATCATTTATTGAATATGGCGTATCAGCCATAAGGATATATTTTTTCGGATTTGTTTTCATGTCGTTCCAGTTTGCGGGACAGTCTGTATTTCAGGCGCTTGGTGACGCAAAGCACGCGATCTTCTTTTCGCTTCTGCGCAAGGCAGTGATAGTTATACCGCTTACTCTGCTTCTTCCGAGGCTGGGCATGGGAGTAAAGGGCGTATTTGTTGCGGAACCGATATCAAATGCGCTGGGAGGCATTGCCTGTTTTATGACGATGAGAAGCAGAATATACAGGAAACTTGGTTGAAAATAAGCCGTACATATGACTGTACGGCAGTATTTTTTCGGCTTTTACGTGATAATTGCACGTTTTTCTTGACATTTCGTGAATTATGGATTATAATAATCGGGTAAGGAGCTGATGATAATGCATAATGTTACAACTGAAAAGGCATTCAGGAATCAGCTTGCGTCCGTAAGAATGGAAGGATTTCGTTTTTCCGGCAAGGAGATCGAAAACGTAAAGAAGTGTCTTAGCGGAGAACTGACCTTCAAGCAGTTCACCGACAAGATAGTAAAGGAAGTACGGAGCAAGTAAAATGGCTGTTTACAGGATAGACGGCTGTCAGTGGAATTGCTATCCCGATACAACTGTACTTATAAACAGGCTTGGCATAACGGATCAGAATGAGCTTGACACCGTTGAAAAGCAGATAACCCTGCTGAGAGGTATCCAGGCTGAACAGGAAACTGAATTTGCAAACGTGGATCTTGAGTTTTACAAGAAGCTGCACAGGCTTTTATTCGGAGATCTGTATGACTGGGCAGGGTGCCTGAGAACTATAAATATCTCAAAGAAGGGGACAGTTTTCTGTGACCATTCTGAGCTTGAGACAATTGGTATTAAAAAGTTTGAACGGCTTGAAAAAATGGACTTTCTTTGCGGATTGCCGGACGAGATTTTTTTCTCAGAGCTGACCGAACTTTACCATGAACTGAATATGCTGCACCCCTTCCGTGAAGGCAACGGAAGGACACTGAGGCTGTTCATAACCTTGCTTGTGAGAAACACAGGACGTGATATCGACTTTGCAAAATGCGGGAGCGATATGCTGATGATAGCAACAGTAAAGGCGGCTGATGGAGATATCACACTGCTCAGAGATGTGCTCTCCGGTATTATTTCATAGCTTTTTATATGTATAAAAATTGAGCCCCATCACTTTTCCAGTGACGGGGCAATTAATTTATATGTTACATTATTTTCTTCTGCCGGGTTTTGCAAGCTTCTGCTCGTACATTCTTGAATCGCTTATCTTTATAAAGTCTTCAAGTCTGCCGGAAGAATCGGTATCCGTAAGAAATGAGCCATAACTGAGATCAATCCTGTATGGCTTGTTTGAGTTGTTGTTGAAGCTGTCAAGAGCTCCTTCAAGTCGCTCTGTGAAGCGGTCAAGCAGCTTTTGTGAATACTGTGGAGCAAAAATGTAGAATTCGTCACCGCCGGCTCGTCCGGCAATTTCGCCGGAATCACAGCAGCGTGTGATTATCTCCGCAGCAGCCTTTATAGCGCGGTCACCTTCGTAATGTCCATAGTCGTCGTTTATATGCTTCAGACCGTCCATATCAATGACCATTGTGCAGACAGTTCTCTTGGTTGTAAGAATGCGTATAGCTTCACGTGAGCGGTCGTCAAATCCTCGGCGGTTGAGCATACCGGTAAGGCCGTCACGGATACTGAGATTTTCAAGAGTTCCTATGAGCTTGTTGATCCTGTCGTTTTTCAGCAGGTTTTCAAGTGTCATAGCCATATTCAGCAGCCACAGATTATAGAATTCATTGAAAATATCATTTCCTGCCATTTCAATAACAGCATAACCGAACATTCTTTCTGCACAGTGAACGCTGGCAATATAGAAGAAATGTGAAGAATCTGAATTCGGCTTAGGGATAAGAGAGGAAGCGTTGAAGGTATGACCTGACTCGGTGTATTCGCCTTTGGAATCTATCCATACCGCAGGAGTAAACTCGCCGGTAGGACACATGAAGTCGCTGTCGCTTGAAAGTCTTCCGCTTATATCCTTATGGAGCATGAGGAAAAACGAATTATAATTACCGAAATTGCAAGACGCTTCAACAAAAACATGGCCGAGCATAAGAAGACTGTCTACCTTGTTCAATTTCAGCATGGCTGATTCGGCGTCGTATATATTATAGCTCATGGTTCGGTTGATCTCGTAAACATTGTTTATATTTTCGGATTCAACCTTGTAATCAAGCTTTGAACATCCGCAGGACTGAGAATATATGGGTTTGGATGTTATTCGCATATCCTCGTCGAATTTTTTACCCTCTGAAAGATTTTTGAGAAGAGTAAGGGACTTATATGCTATCTCAACTCTTTCACGGGTTGCCGAGGAAAGGTGAGGCAGGAATTCCTGACCTTCAAAGGTCCCATCATAGCCGGTTATCGCAATATCCTCCGGAACACGTATACCGCGTTTCTTTAAGGCTGTTATCAGTGCGATAGCCATATAGTCATTTGCGCAAACGATGGCTTCCGGACGTTCAGATCGTGAAAGGAAGTAATCAGCCGCTTCCTCGCCCTTATGAAACCAGAAGTCGCCCTCGAACATTCCCGCGCCGTCTTCTGGAAGTCCTCTTGATCTCATGACAGCACGGAACTCTTTAAGACGTATCCGTGCGTCGGGGTGAGAAAGATAGCCGGACATGAAGCCTATCTTTGTAAAATGGTGATGATCGAGAAAATGCTCTATAAGTGTACGCAGACCGCCCGCGTCGTCAAAATCGATATTATAGAAGCCCTCAACATTGGTGCTTATGGAAACGACCGGGCATTTTGCCTCGCGCAGCTTACGAATGACCTTATCTGCCATTCCTTCGACGTTATAGCCTTCGCCGTCGAAAATTATACCGTCAAACTGATCAAGGTCGATCAGGTCAATCAGGTCGAATTCATAGTCGCCGTACTGAGCGTTTTTATTTCCGATTTTGCCGAGCGAGTTGATATATATTATGTTGAACTTCAACTCTTCTGCCACTGTATTAAATGATCTGCACAGGTTCTGTCTGTATCTGCTGGTGAAAGAGCATCCAAAGAATGCAATAGTTTTAAGCTGAGCGTTCATAGCATTTATCACCTCGATCCGAACGTGCTATATCTTACTATAATAATATCACAAAATTATTAAATTGTCAACCTGTAAAATGATTAAAAATGACGTTGAATAGTCAAAAGACCGTATAATATAAAAGGTTAATAAAAAGTTTACACAGTTATAATAATTTATTTTTTACTTTAAAATTAAAAGAAAGAATCGTGCAATAAAAATTATTTATCCGGCAGATTGTCACACAGGGTTATTGTAAGAAGGTCATCAGACGAGTCGCTCTTAACATAGTAGACAGTGGTCTCGACACGCCGATAAACGCCGTCGTCGCCGAGTTGACGTGTAACAAGGCGTACTTCTGATTTCCCCTTTTCATAATCCCGGATAAGGTTTTCTCTGTCAAATGTTGTGGCAAAGGCTTCCTTGTCATCAGGATACATTGTTTCCGCACCATGCATGATAAGTTCATCGAAAACGCCAGCCGACGGGCAGCTTGTAGATGTAAAGTTCTGATAAGCCATCATGTAGAATGAATTACGTGTAAGATTAGAGAATATGACAAGTGGATAGCGCCTGAAAATAACGCCCATAAGCAGATTGACCGCACTTGCGGGACTCTGGAGCTGAAGGATATCGGCAGGCTCCTCGGCGTTTTTGTCGAGCCTGCAGATAGCAACATAGTCTGCTTCAGGCATTGGCTTGGCGAATATGTAGCCTTGTATCCTTTCGCAGCCGCAGGTCCGGAGAAAAGCGAGCTGCTCCTTGGTTTCGACACCTTCTGCAACGGTTCTCATATGCAGCCGGTGAGCGAAATTGAATATGCTTTCCAGAACAATGCGTTCTTTTTCGTTCTCGCAGTTCTGACTGAGGAGCGATTTGTCGATTTTAAGCACATCAGCCGGTACATCTTTTACGAACTGCAGCGAGGAAAGTCCGCTTCCGAAGTCGTCAATGGCTATTCTGAAGCCTGCGCTCCTGGCGGCGTTTATCCATTCAAGTATCTTCTGCGCGTCATTTACCATTGCGGACTCGGTAATCTCGATCTCTATAAGCTTGTGAGAGAGTTCATAGCTGTCAACTATCGCAGACAGCTTCTCGGTAAAGTTTTCCTCATAGATATGACGTCTCGAAAAATTGATCGAGATCCTGTGACGTGAACTGCCCTCCTGTTTTACCAGGGTCTTGCAGACAAGCTCAACTATATACCAGTCTATATCCATTATGAGATCGGATTCTTCTGCAACAGGTATAAAAAAGAAAGGAGATATAACAGAGCCGTCGGGTTTTATCCATCTGGCGAGAGCCTCTGAACTCTTTATCTTACTTGTAACTGTATCGTACAGTGGCTGGTAGAAAGCGCATATTTCACCGTCGTTAAGAGCCTTTCTTATTTCGTTAGCTGTAAAAGTCATAATACCACTCGCTTTTCTGCTTATTTATTGCAATATGATCTTTGTAAGTCAGGTAATAATTTATAATATTTGTTTTATATATTATAGCATATTTTAACTGTATTATCAATGTATATGGATAAAAATTTATAAATAATTCACATATTTGAAGGATGGCAAAAGGCTCCCGATTTATCGGGAGCCTTTGGGGAGGGAATAGTCAAAATCATTTCATTGGAAGCTTGTCAATAAGGTGCAGACAGAATTTCTGTATCTCAACAGCATCATTATTTGTGACACCGTCGCCGACATTGTAGCAGTCTGCGTTTTTAAGACCAGTGTCTGTTATATGCTTTTCATTATCTCCGTTTATTCCGTAACGGGATGGATTTGCAAGTGACTGCATTATGAGTACAGCGTCTGCAATATCTATCTGTTCGTCACAGTTTGCGTCACCGTATTTGATCTGAACAGTTATATCTGACGTAGTTGAAGATGTTGTTGTATACGATTCTGTGACGGAGGTTAATGAAGTTTCAGAAGTAGTAGAAGTAGTCGTTGCTGTAGTGGTGGTGTTAGTAGTAGTAGTTGTTGTTGTTGTTGTCTCTGTGGTGCCGGAGGAGTTTCCTGACGCGATTATGAATGCCTCAATGCTTTCTGCGCCTGATTCAGCAGGATCGATCTGCTTGCCTGACTTGTCGGAAGCGTACCATGCCTGAAGGATAGATGTTTTCTGATTTTTGATATCCGCAATAAGCTTTGCAATGGTATCTTCGTCTGTTACAGCGACGGCTTCGGCTGATGACACGTCCATAATCTGTTTCGGAGAGTTCATATCAATAGTTATAGTATCGGATTTCTTGGTTTCCCATACATAGGCTACCCAGTAGCTCTTGCCGTTTAATGAGGGAGAGAAACCGAGGCAGCCGTTCATGAAGCCTGTATTGCTTCCGAGTTTTATATCGACAAATGCTGTTTCACCTATTGATGAGCCGAAGCTTACAGTTCCGTCGGAGCTCTTCTTGCCATAGACCTTACTACTGTCAGAAATAGGAGCAGTTGTGGTTGTAGTGGTCGTTGTCTGAGGCTTTGAAACTGTAGTAACTATGGTGGATTCAGCACTTCCTCTTGCGTACCTGTTTATAGCGGCAACGATCTCCGGCTGCTTCCATGTGCAATTTGACCTGTCAAGGAGCATGAAGCTGATATCGTCCCACCAGCAGCAGGTGATGCCTCTTGATGAAGCGTAAGCGGTGAAGTATGCGGCACAGTCGATTCGCGGCTGAACATTTCCGCCCTTGTCACGTGCGCCGTATTCGCCTATATAAACAGGTATGCCCTTTGATACATACTGATTGTATACCTTGTCGATAGCCTGCTGTATTTCTCCGGTATCTGAGTTTATGTTGAAGTGGTCAACGCTCTGTGAATCGCTCTGCTCTGCAAGTGCAAAGCCGTAGGGGAGATAGGCGTGGACAGCAACGATGAGCCTGTTCTGTACCTTATCTGTCGGAAGTTTAAAGTTCTCATTCGTAGCTCCGTCAACAGAACAGTCATAGCCTGGAACGGCAACGTATCTTGTTCCGTTATTGCCGCCTGATGAACGAATGGTATCAAGAATGTCCTGATTGAGCTTATTTATCGTCTTGACAGCGTCTATACAGTCACTGTTTGAAGGATTTATCCACCATTCGTTCTGATGACCTACAAGTCGTGGTTCATTCATTGTCTCAAAAATGAGCTTGTTGTCGTAATCCTTGAACCTGTCAGCGATCTGAGCCCATACAGTGGTCATGTACTTCTTTGACTGCTCATAGTGAGCGGTATTGGGGTACATATACTTCTCATCATTGTCGTGGTGAACATTGAGGATAACATACATACCGTCGTTGACAGCATAGTCAACGACTTCCTGTACTCTGTCCATCCACTGCTTGGTGATCTGATAGCTGCCGTCAACGTGATTGTGCCATGAAACAGGTATTCTCACTGTACGGAAGCCTGCTGCCTTGACAGCGTCAATCATTTCCTGAGAGGTCTTGTAGCCTCCGTTCCAGCAGGTCTCGATACCCATTTCGCTGCCAACCCAGCCTGTATCGTCGATAGCGTCGAGGGTATTGCCGAGGTTCCAGCCGAGCCTCATATCCTTTACAAAGTTTATTCCTTCCGTATCCGGAACAGATTTTGAAGGTATATTAAGATCGGGGATAGTGTAGTTTCCTGCCTGTACAGTATCGGCAGAAATGATTGCTGTCCGGGCTGAACCTGTAAACTGTACCCATGCTGCCGAAGCGCTGAATATCGTGCGTCCTGTCACTGCCGAGGACGCAAGTGTGACTGCTGCGATCAGTGCCGAGCAGCTTCTTTTTAAAAATGACTTCATAGTATAACTCCCTTTCAATAGTATTATTCAATGTCTGCACATCAGCTAATAATTAGCTTCATCATAATTATTATAATTGATATATGTGTAAGATTCAATGCTGTATTCAACTTGAAAAATATACTTTTCAGCTTTTTGGTGTTGATTTTTATTCTGTTGTATAGTATAATGTAATCATAACTTGCAGGGGAGGAATAGTATGCGAAAAAGAATTGCGCTTATAACAGCTAATACCGATACCCTTTATCAGACGAGTATGATAAAGGCGATGTCTGTACAAACTGCCGAACTCGGCTATGATCTTGTAGTCCTGACTCATTTTGTGAATTACGATAAAAGCAGCGAATATCTCAAAGGAGACGAAAACATTTACTCCCTTATAGATCAGCTTGATTATGACGGAGCTGTTGTTGATCTCGGCTCATTTTACAGCCGTTCGCTTGCCGCAAAGCTTGAGGAAATGCTGAGCGGAAAGGGGGTCCCTGTAATATCTCTTGATTATAAGAGCTGCTTTTTTGAGAGCTGTCTGCAGAACGACAGAGAGGGTTTCAGAAAGCTCACAGAACATTTTATAAAGGATCACGGATTTACTGACATATACTGTCTGAGCGGTCCGCGAAACGAGATACATTCCGAGGAAAGAATAAACGGTTACAAGGACGCTTTCAGGCAGAACGGGCTCTCTGTAAGCGCAGACAGTATTTTTTACGGCGATTTCTGGATAGGCGAGGCGCAAAAGTTTGCGGAAAGAATAGTTGCCGGAGAACTGAGAATGCCTCAGGCTATCCTGTGCGGAAGCGATTATATGGCACTGCAGCTCTGTCTGACTCTTATGAAAAACGGTATACATATCCCTGAGGATATATCCGTAGGGGGCTATGACGGCAATCCTGATGTGAATTATTATCAGCCATCGCTTACTACTTACAGCGGCGCCTATCTTGAAAATACCGTCAGGGCGGTATGCAGGCTTCATGAACTGATAAGCGGCAGAGCTTGCCGCAGTTCTGCAAAGACTTTTTCTTTTTTAAGAACAGGAGCGAGCTGCGGCTGCAGGGAAAGCAATTCACAAAGCGCTGATATCAGCCAGAAGATGCTTGACAACGCAATGCGCACAAACATTTTTATGCACAGCGATTATTCCTCTGCCATGAGCAGCGTTAAGGATATGCGTGAGTTTTCCGAAACTATGCTCAGAAATATGTACCTTCTTGACGCGAGCGGAGATTTCTTTATATGTATCTGCAGCGGTATTGACAACGGCAACGGTTCTTTTGATGAGGTAATGAAAAGCGGCTATACTGACAGGATGAAATGTATAGTTACTCATGTTGACTACAAAGGAGACCTTACTCCCCGCGATTTTATGCTTGAAAGTATTATTCCCGATGAACTTGTGACAGAGGTACCGGTTACATACTTCTGTACGCCTCTTCATTATCTTGATAACAGCTTCGGTTACTGTGTAAGGCGGTACCGGGCTGATGAAATTGTTTTTGAGCAGTTTTACGGCGAATTCTGTCAGATAGCAGCCGACAGTATCGAAAGGGTCAGAATGCTTGCGTATGAGACATATCTGAACAATAAGATACAGAGACTGTCTGAGCGTGACATTCTTACCGGTCTTTACAGCAGAAAGGGTATAGTTTCAAGGATCGAGGAGCTCTGCAGGGAAAACAGCTGCTTTGGTGTACTGTACAGTATTGATGATACCGAGCAGAAGAAGCAGGAACACGGCGATGAATATATAAAGCGTATATATGTTTCCTTTGCGCAGGCTGTAAATCTTTCCTGCATAAGAGGCGAGACCGCCGCAAGGATAAGCAGGGATGAATTCCTGATAACCGGCAAGTGTGACGGTTCGGAATTCCCTGAGCAGCTCTTTATAAATACACTTAAATCCAATATAAAAATGATCGAGAAGCAGCAGGACGTCCCGCTTTCATCAGTGACCTCGCATTTTTCAGCAGTAACGGACGGTTCCGGTACAGCGGAGGAATTCATCAGTTTGCTTGAAGAAAAGCTTGATTCCGGCAGAAGCTCAGGCGGTACTGCCGGAAATATATTCCTTGCAAAGATCAGGGAACTGCACGATAATATCTATGAGGAGCCTCAGTATGACTGGAATGCTGCAGCCGAATCCGGAAAGCTCGGTATAAGCCAGTCATATTTCCAGCATATCTACAGAAAATTCATTGATGTCAGCTTTAATACCGATGTTATATCAGCAAGACTTGCTCTTGCTGAGCGGCTGCTTGTAAGCACGAATCTTCCGGTAAGCGAGATCGCGGAAAGATGCGGTTATTCCGAGCCTTCCTACTTTATGAAGCTTTTCAGGAACAAGAAAAATATGACCGCCCTTGAATATAAAAGGAAAATGCTTGGCAGTAAGCGGTAATTCCCTGTTTATATTGACATTGAAATGTGAATATGATATAATTAAAGTTACTAATTACACATATTTGCCTTTTGACGCGGGGGTGACATTATAAAAAAAATACTTAAATACGCGTTGGATATCGGACTTATACTTGTTATTACTTTTTTTACTCTTCACCTTATATTCAGGGAGCAGGAACTTCCGGAAATAATCCACGATCTTAAAGGCGCTGATCCGCGGTGGATCTTCTTCGGAGCTTGTGCGGCAGTTTGTGTTGTAGCGGGTGAATCGCTTATAATACATTATATGCTGCGGGTGCTCGATCAGAAAACGAGTTTCCTGAAATGCCTGAAATACTCATTCATAGGCTTTTTTTTCTGTTATATCACACCGTCTTCCACAGGCGGCCAGCCTATGCAGATGTATCATATGAAAAAAGACAAGATAAAGATCGGGTATTCTACGCTGATAATGCTGATGATAACGATAGCGTATAAGTCAGTGCTTGTTCTTATGGCGCTTGGTTTTCTTATATTCAACTTTGATTTTGTTGTGCAGCACGCAGTGGATATGAAGTGGCTGATCGTTCTTGGATTCGTTCTTAATATGTCATTTATATCGGCGCTCATGCTGGTTTTCATTAAGCCGATATGGGCAAGGGCAATCGGTATCAGGACGGTGGATATCCTTACGAAGCTTCGTATCATGAAGCGCAGACACAAGGAAAAATACACGGAAAAGATCATCAGGATATGTGATACCTATGCAATGGGTGCCGATTATATAAAACGCAATCTGTGGGTTGTACTGAATGTCTTTCTGATAACAGCGGCACAGAGGATATGCCTTGCTTCGATAACATGGATGGTATATAAGGCTTACGGTCTTGGCAGTACATCATTCATTGATATACTTACTCTCCAGATAATGATAGGAGTTGCGGTGGAGATGCTTCCGCTTCCGGGTGCGGCAGGCATTACGGAGGGCTGCTTCCTGCTTGCATTCACTGATATATTCGGACTTGAGCTTGTAAAGCCTGCTCTGCTGATAAGCCGCGGGCTCACATTCTATCTCATACTTCTTCTTGGTGGTATAGTTGTATTTACTGTATATTGCGCAGGTATAAAAAAAGACAGAAAGAAAAGTGAATAATCTATTTGCTCCGCATTCAGCGGAGTTTTTTATTATTATTCGTAAAATATCTTGCATTTTGTCACTTTATGCTGTATAATAAAACGTGAGGTGATAATATGGGCTTCTGGTCAACATTTGGTCATGCGATCTCTCCTTATTATAATCTTATTATTTTTGCATTTGCTGTTGCTACCGCTATGATCGCGGTCAGTCTTCACCGTACCAGACAGTCGGTAGACAGTGAGATATACGACTGGGAAGCTTCCAGCGACGACCTGTACAATGTCGACAGGGTAGACAGGATTTTTGACAGCTACCGCAAGATAAACACAAGGTATACGCTGTTTGTAACGCTTATATCTGTTTTTCCGCTGCTTGGAATGCTTGGAACTGTCCTTGCGCTTCTCGGACTGGATATGTCCACTGCCGAAGCTATAAGCAATGCCAAGAACAATTTCTTCGGTGCGCTTACATCGACCGCCTGGGGCATAATATTTGCTGTTGTCTTCAAGATAGTCAATGCCAATTTTTTTGCCGACGTTGAGGATCTTATCCAGAGGCAGCTTGCTCTTATAAAAAGACTCAGGAAAAGCGGCATAAGTGAGCTGCAGAAGCAGATAAGACAGTAAGGTGAGCTTATGAAGGTTCGTGAGATCATACTTGATTTTACTTCGCTGCTTGATGTTATGATGATAATACTGTTCTTCTTTATCCTTTTCAGCAAGGCTGATGTCGAAACGGCGACTGAGAAGGCAAATCAGGCTCAGTCTTCATATAATACCATGATGGAAGAAGCTGAGAAAACAAAGCTGGAAAATGAAAGAGAGCAGCAGGAGTGGCGTGAAAAGGCGTCGGAAGAGTGGGACAGGATACTGTCAGCTGACGCTAATGCTGTCAATAATCAGAAGGCGCTTTCTGAGTATAATGCAGGTGCAGGGGTTTATTTCAATCTTCAGGGAGTTGAAAACAGTAATGTGTGGTCGCTGAGTGTCCTTTCAGGAACAAAGAAGACCGGAACCATCAGTTCGGAGGAGAGCCGTGATATCAGGGAAAAGATCAAGGATTGCCTGAAAAAGTCAGGATATTCTCCGGATGACGTAATTATCAGCACCCTTACATACGACGGGGATTCTTACGGTACAGAGACTGTAGTTCCGATGATAGAAAACGCTATAACAGATGTTCAGCGTGAATATAAAAGTCTTTATTTTACAACAATAAACATATCAAAGTGAGGTAATTACAATGAAAAAAATACTGGGTCTTCTGCTCATACTTATTATAGCTGCACTGATCTTCTTCCTTTTGTATTTCAAGGGATTCGGCGGATTCGGAAAGGATTCCGGTGAAAACAAGAAGGGTGAGACAAGCGTATCTCAGACCACCGAAAAAAATACAGTGGCTTCCACAGAGCCCACCACTGAAGAAAAGACTGAGCCGGAATCTGTAGATATAACTGTTTCTGGTCATGACTATCTTTTCAACAATGAAAAGCTGAGCATTGAAGCTCTTGCAGCTGAGATCGCAAAGCTCGGCAAGGAGACAAAGATAAACATCTCTTTCGATGATACAGCAGCAAAGAACACAATGGACGATCTTACGGACAAGCTTGATGAGCTTGGCTATAAGAACTATGAAAAGATATCAAAATAAACGATAAAGAAAAGGCTGATACAAAACGTATCAGCCTTGATTTTTATATGGTCTCTTTTCTTATAACAGTGCCTTTCGGGAAAACGAGCTCAGATCTGAAAGAAAACTTCATCATTGCGTGATTCGCGGTTTCGATCTCTTCGCCGGTTTCATCGTAAAGCTTATCGAGTGTGAGCTCCACAGGTCTCTGCGAGGGAGCGAGTATCTCGACCTTGTCGCCTGCAAAGAACCGGTTGCGCTGTGTGCAGTATACTATGCCGTTCTCACAGCATTCAACTACAGCAACTACATCATAGTTGCGTATATAGCCGCTGTTCTCGTAGTACTGTGATTCCTCAGGGACACCGAAGAAGAATCCGCTGCAGTATTTCCTGTGGCTGACTTTATAAACCTCATCTCTTATCCAGTCAGGAAGAACGAAGTTGTCCGGATTCTTGTAATAATGATCCACAGCCATTCTGTATGCGTTTGTCACCACAGTGACATAGTAAGCGGATTTTGCCCTTCCCTCGATCTTCAGGCTTGTAACTCCTGCCTTTGCGAGCTTGTCGATGTGTTCTATCATGCACATATCCTTTGAATTGAGGATATATGTGCCTTTTTCATCTTCAAAGACCGGGAAGAACTCATTAGGGCGCTTTTCCTCCATGAGATGGTATCCCCAGCGGCAGGGCTGTGCGCATTCGCCGCGGTTAGCGTCTCTTTGGACGAGGTACTGCGAAAGCAGGCATCTTCCGGAAAAGGAAACGCACATTGCGCCGTGAACGAATGTCTCTATATCAAGATCAGGATTTGTTTTGGCACGTATCTCTGATATTTCTTCAAGAGAAAGCTCTCTTGCGAGAACTACTCTTTTAGCGCCGAGGTTATAAAGCTCATTTGCGGTAACATAGTTTACAATGCCTGTCTGAGTGGAGATATGTATCTCCATGTCAGGGGCATATTTCTTTATAAGCATGAGAAGACCGATATCAGCAACGATCAGAGCGTCCACTCCTGATTCCACCGCTTCTTTTACGAATTGTTCAAAATGCGGTATCTCATTGTTCCGCGGAAGAGTATTGCAGGTAAGGTATACTTTTATATTGCGGGAATGAGCAGTCTGTACAGCTCTGCACAGCTGCTCAAAATCAAAGTTCATCGGTGAAGCACGCATACCGAACTCTTTTCGGCCGAGGTAAACAGCGTCAGCACCATAGTCTATTGCTGCATTGAAGCGCTCTTCGTCTCCTGCCGGAGCAAGGACCTCAAGATTATTCAGCCGCATTAGCTTCCTCCTGTGCCTTGAGTAATTCCTGTTCAGCTTCGTACTGGGCTTGTTCAGCCTTGACTTCCGCATCCTTTGCATTATGCTCTTCAAGCGTCTTTGTAAAGTATGTGATCTGTGTATAGATATTCGCAACGAAGTAGAAATCGTCAGTCTTCATCTTCATAAGAACAGCGTCTATAGCATCAAGACCGGGATTGGATATAGCTCCGGGAGGAAGGCCCTTGCTGATATAGGTATCATAGGCGTCGGTCATTTCCTTGTTTGAAACAGCAAGACGCGGTTTGATAACGTACTTGGCATAATTTGAGGTCGGGTCAGACTGAAGGAAGCCTGCGGTCTCGGCATCAGTTTTTTCAAGTCGGTTCCAGAAGACGCCTGCAACGTGATTCATATCATCACGGAAGGGTGCTTCCTTCTGAACGATGGAAGCAAGAGTAATGAGCTGATCCAGTGTAAGACCGAGATCTTTCATTTTCTTCAATCGGTCGTCGGAAGTGATCTTGTTATTGAAGTTGTAGTATATTTTCTGACATACCTGTTCGGGAGCCATATCCTTGGTAAAGGTATAGGTATCCGGGAAGAGGTAGCCTTCCATTCTCGCTTCGCCGAATTTCAGTCTGTTGGCAGTTTTGGGAAGCTCATCCTCGAAATCAAATCCGAAACCAGCCGCGTTGAAACGGTATATGAAGTCGCTTGCGTTGCATACGCCGGCTTCCTGCAGCTGATCGGCAGCCTCAAATATATTTATTCCTTCCTGAAATGTAATGGAGACAGCTTCCTTGCGCTCTTCCTCCTCGGCACTTGTGAGGTTTTTGAATATAGTTTCGTAAGCCATACTCGGACTGATGAAATGTTCACCTGCAAGGAAGTTATCAGCGTCATCCCTGAACTTTGCGAAGAGCTGGAAGCACTTGGGAGAATTAATGATACCTTCGTCATAAAGCAGATTTGAAATCTCTTCGGTCGTAGCACCCTCAGGAATGGTTATCATCTTTGTGGCATCGCTTTTTCCTATACCGAGAACGTCCTTGCCGAAAGCAATGATAACAAGGGAAAGACATATGGAAACAGCAAAAATGAAAACAGTCAGGATAAGTACGCCCGGAAGTCTGCTTCTCTGCTTTTTCTTCTTCTTTTTATGATGGGTATTGTTGCGCTTGACAGCAGAAGAATTGCGGACAGGCGCATAATCGCTCTGAGCGGGTTGAGCCTGCCTTGAAGGGAATGGCGGATGCTCATTGTTTTCAGGTGAAGCAGGGGCTTCATGGGAAGCCGCAGGCAAACGCCGTCTTACATGAGATGCCGCTGCCTGAGATGAAATATCCGGAACTGCGGAATGTTTTTCAGCAGGAGCAGGATCGTTTTTATTTGCTTCGGCAGAAGCCGGAGTTTCAGCGATCGTGGGAGCAGTATCCGGCTCCTGAGGGATCGCGGTTTTTTTTGCGTTCTCTGCTTTTTCGTTGTCGAGCTGATTGAGTATATTGTTGATAATATCGTTGTTATTATCATTCATTGCAGAGCACCGTCCTTTCTTCTGTTACAATAAGATCGACCTTTAGGTCGTGCTGCATGAGAGGCAGCTGCTGAACGATGAGCTCCTCATAGGCGAGGGCGATCGTATAAAGCTGTGGGTTGGCAAGAATGAACTCGTCATAGTATCCGCCGCCGTATCCGAGCCGTCCACCGTCCTCTGTAAAGGCAAGCCCCGGAATGATACAGACAGAGTTTTCAGACATTTCGGGCTGCGGCAGAGCGCTGTCGGGTTCGGGTATGCGGTACATTCCTTCATGGAGATCGGCGACCGATCCGATAAGATGGAACGTCATGGTTCGTTCCGGACCGCATTTGGGAAGAGCAACATTTTTGCCCATTTCTATAAGCTTGTCGATGAGCAGATATGTATCCACTTCTGAACCGAATGAGGCATACAGAAGGATATTGTCCGCTTCGAGTATTTTTTCCTCCTGCAGCAGACGTTCTGTGATATCCATATCCTTGGATACCTTGTCACGTATCTCTGCACGGAGATGTGAGAATTCTTTTCGCAGTTCTTTTTTATTATCCATAATCAGTCACATAAGATAGCATTACGCTGTCGAAGGCTTTCTTCCTTTGAATGAACTTTTTCAACGAGCTTGAGACCGAAATCGACAGCTACTCCGGCGCCCCTTGCGGTTATGAAGATGCCGTCCTCGGCAACGCTTCCGCTGCCTATTTCAGCTCCTTCGAGCTGCGTTTCAAATCCCTCATAGCAAACGGCTGTTTTACCTTTGAGGAGACCCTTGTGACCAAGTATGGAGGGAGCAGCACAGATCGCTCCGATGAATTTGCTGTTGGTCACGCAGTAGTCGATTGCAGCCTGAACATAATCGGATTTTTCAAGGTTGAGCGTACCGGGCATACCTCCGGGGAGCACGATCATTTCAAGCTCATCTGTCAGAGGAGCTTCCTGCGCGATAGTGTCAGGAACAACAGTGATACCGTGGGAACCGACGATGACATTGTCGCCGACGCCTACAGTAACGACTTTTTTTCCTGCACGTCTGAGCAGATCGATAGGTGCAATGGCTTCTGTCTCTTCAAAACCGTTTGCGAGAAAAACGTAGATCATTTTCTATATCCTTTCATTTAAAAGTAACTGTATATTTTTTCAGAAGAAAAGCCGGGTGATAGGAGCGTTTTGATCTGCGCAGTCCTTCAAGTCCGAGGTCTTCTTCACGGTTGACGTATTTATATCCGGCTGCGGCGGTTCTGGCAAAGCAGTTGTTTATGCCTGCATAAATGCCGTTGAAGCCGGTATCTGCCTTTTCGATATGAACGCAGAATGTATCATTGTTGAGCCTGTCTCCGATAGTAAAAGCCGCGATTTTTCCGTCTATGCGTATTACTCCGCCTTTCAGGGCAAGCTCGTCAAAATAGCTGAAATAAGTGTTTATGGCATACTGTTCGGCGATGAATGAATGGTCAGAGCCGGCTGATCTGCTGTTGTACTCCATAGTGCTGAAAGTTATACAGTCGTCGAAATCCTTTTCGGTCATTACAGAGAAATCTGCGCCAAGCTCGTTGAAGCGTGCTAAATGATTGCGCTTGCTGTGGTATTTCCTTCCTGGAAGCTCTGCAAGATCTGAGGTATAGTATATATAATCCCAGTCGCCATCGTCTGTTTCCGTTTCAAATCCACCGGGGAACAGTTCACCGAGCATTTCAAGCGAGGTGTCGGTGATACCTGCGACTCTCAGCGGTTTGCCCAGACTTTCCGAATATTTTTTCATTTCGCCGAGGACCTCTTTATAGCTGCCTTTGCCTGACGGAAGGAAAAAGCGTGGGATACCGTCATCTGAACGGAATGAACAGCAGATGTAGAAATCCTTGTAAAATGAGATCTTTGAATCGCCGAGCCGCTTCCATGCCATATTATTTGAGAAGCTGTACTCACAGCCCATGAACTGAGAGAACTCAAGCGCTCTCGTGATACGTTCCCTGTCTGTGATGTCTATGTCTCTGAATTCAAGCATTTTTATGCGTTGCCAGTTTTCATAGCCGAGAAGTATTCTCTGACTTCGTTTATCTTTCCGCAGGTCATTTTCCCTTCCGGACATTTGCCTTCGGCAACACAGGAAGGACCTGCGTGTGCAAACAGGTGAGGTGCTGTCTCAAGGCATTGCCTGAGCATTTCGTTTGCGACTGC
Organism: Ruminococcus sp.; assembly: GCF_016287535.1. Classification (GTDB taxonomy): domain Bacteria; phylum Bacillota; class Clostridia; order Oscillospirales; family Ruminococcaceae; genus Ruminococcus. The sequence continues at coordinate 286,500 of NZ_JAEFAJ010000001.1, read as the reverse complement.
CCTTATCTCCCACTGTGCCCGGTTGCAGCAGCGGTGGCGGAAGAAATTGAAAAGGGAACGCACATTCATAGTTACTACGATTTTTGTCTCGCAGGCGTTGGGGAGCACAAAACGTGCGTCCTCATTTGCGAGTTTTGACGCCTTGGAACGTGCAGTTTTTTCATCCATGCCCTGTTTTATGAATTCAGCTGTATGCTTTTCTGTAAGAAGAGCAGCGAGTTTTTCATAGCTTTTTGTGATCTCGCTGATGGTTCTGTCAAATTCTGACTTTGCTTCGGGAAGTTCAGCTATAGCGGGCGGTGTTATGAATTCAAATCCGTTTTCATTTACATATCGCTGACTTTTCTGCGAATAAGAAGCAATACGGTGTCTTACGAGCTGATGGCTGCAAGCTCTTGATATCCCTTCAATGCCGAAAGTAAAGCTTACGTGCTCAAGAACGCTTTCATGACCGATGGAAACGATCATATCAATGAAGCTTTCGACCTTGTCTTCGGTTAATCCGTCCCTGAGCGACTCTATATCACTGCTGGAATAGCAGAGCTTTGCTGCGGTGGCAACGAGTTTTTCAGCATCTGGAGTATGTGATAAGAGTTTGACTTTCAAATATGACACCTTCCTTATTTATAATAATGCACACATAACTATTTTATCATTTATGAATCTGTAAGTCAAGGAAATAACGTAAAAAATATTAAATATAATTTTTTAATTAAGAAATTTAGGTGATAAAACAGAAAAAATTTTCATTTTTCTATGGACAAATCAAATTTTTTGTTGTATAATAAAACAGTATTTGTAATCTACATTATATCGGAGGAATATACAAATGAATAAGTTTAACAGGTTTGCGGCAGCAGCGGCAGCATTTGCACTTGCTGCGGCATCAGCTTCATGCAGCGCTCCCGAAGCCATTACGATCGGCAAGAACGCTCAGACTGCTCTCACAGTTGACGGATATGAGGTTCCTGCTGGTGTGTTTATTTATAATGAGATATCTGCATATCAGTCAGCAGTATATGATCTCTATATGAAAAACGGAAAAGAACCGACAGTGGACGAAGTAAAGAAGGCTACCATCGAGCAGCTCGATTCTTCCAACTGGATACAGAGCAATGCGACGGATGCCTGCAAGGATTTCGTTGCCAATGAAAAGGAATTCGAGAAGATAGGCGGAGCTCTTACTGACGAGGAGCTTGCTCAGATCAAGGATATCCTTTCTTCAAACTCCGGTTCTGCAATGTTTACAGAAAACGGAGTAGGAGAGGAGTCGCTGAGAAAGATAATCGAGAATTCTTACAAGAAGGAAGCTATTTTCAAGCACTATTACGGAATTGATTCCGAAAAGGGCTGCACCGAGGACGAGCTCAAGTCATATTATCAGGACAAGACCACAAGAGTAAAGTATTTCGCTGTAAGCATGGTCGATGAGAACGGCGAGCAGTATGGTGCTGACGAGAAGCGTCGTCTCAACAACATGATCGATGATTATGTAAAGGAGATAAATGCCGAAAAGACTGACGCTGCCAAGCTCAGAAAGATCGACGAATGTGAGGAAGAGTACAAGGAGTATTCAGAAAAGCGCAAGGCTGAGGCTGACGCCAAGGCAGCCGAGGAAGCAGGTCTGACAACAACTACGACCACCACAACAACCACAACTTCCGGTTCGGCAACTACAACAACTACCACAACTGATCCTCATGCAAATGAGATCACTATTACAAAGTATACTACTACAACAAACGATCAGAACGACGCTGTTACCTCGACTACAACGACAGAATCCGACGAAGCAGCTGCAAGTGAAAAGGCTTACAGGGAATATAACGAGCATATCTTTTCAATGCCTTACAACAAAGCTGAAAAGTACCAGTATGATGATGATAACGTATATATTATCATCAGGGCGGATATAAAGGAGCGTATGACCGAGGACGATCTCTGGACAGAGAACACCATTAAATCACTTCTTGATGAACGCTATTATGAGGACTTTGAGAAGATGATGAAGGATATCGTCAAGAGCTACGATGTGAAGAAGAACAATACAGCATACAGAAAGTATAGTCCCTTCAAGCTCAGCCTTGATAATTTATATTGATCTGAAGCTTTAAAGACACATGAGCCATAGTATTTCCGATAGCATTATCGGGGATGCTGTGGCTTTTCTGTTGACACAGCAATAATTTAGTGTTAAAATAAATCAGAGCAATTTTACTCTTAAAGAAAGAAGAGATAACAATGGAAAAAGAAGTGAAAAAAAGCAAAAAAGACAGAAAAAGAACTGCCGATATCGTTATACTGCTCGTTTTGCTTGCAGTGCTGCTGACGGTCATATATTTCCGCGTTAACCCGAAATGGAAGGCTGCAAAGCTCGCGATCGAACCGGCAGGAAGGCATTATGAGATACAGTCCCTTGATCCGGACGGAACAACTCTTGAGACACGTATACTTACTCCTGAGGGTTATACACGGGTACCTGCCGCAGAAGACAGTTTTGCGGGATATCTGCGGAAATATCCTCTTCTTCCTGACGATATTAAGCTGCCTGTATACGACGGCTCAGCTATGGATTATACTGATTCAGCCGCTGTATTCGATATAAGTCTCGGAGACGAGGGCTATCAGCAGTGCGCTGACAGTGTTATAAGACTTTACAGTGATTATTTTTACGCGACAAAGCAGTATGATAAGATATCATTCCAGTTCTCAAACGGCGACGTATGTGACTATAACCGCTGGCGTAAAGGAAAAAGAATGCTTGCCATTGCAGGTTTTTCCTGTGAGATCCCCGCTGCTCTTCCTGATGACAGCGAACAGCAGTACATGAACTATCTGAAAGAGGTCATGCGCTACGCAGGAACACTTTCGCTGCAAAAGGAATCCGAAGTGATATCTTCCGATGAACTCCGTGTCGGCGATATTGTCTGCAATGACACTCATGTTGTTATGGTAGTTGACGAGGCAGTAAATGAAAAAGGGGAAAAGTGCTATCTTTTCGGTCAGAGCTTTATTCCTGCCGTATGCTTCCATATAATATCGAAAACAGAAGGTAATGTGACCACTCCGTGGTATACTCAGAAAGATATTGAAAAGGACTTGTTTGTCATTGGCACATTCCCGTTTGAAAAGAAGGATATCCGCCGCTGGAAGGACGGCTTTTAAAAGTCTGTGAGAATACCTGCAGGAGCAGCCTGAAGTTATTTTAGCAGCATAATAGCGAAAAAGCTCCCGGAAGCTGTTTGAAAATGCTTCCGGGAGCTGAACTTTTATGCGTTGTTTTTTCTTTTCTGGAGCCTGACATCCTCGCCCCTGAATTCAAGACAGGAATACATGGAAACTATCCTTGACATAACACGTTTATCATAACGTCTTGAAATTCCTTCAAAATCAAGATTTGTGCTTATGATCGAAGGCTTTCCGCAGTTGAGACGGGTATTTATGATATTGTATATCGTAGCGTTGTAAAAAGGAGACTCATATTCTGTGCCGATATCGTCAAGTATGAGCAGGTCGGTATTCATAACAAGGTCTATCATTTCAGACGAATGCTCATAGCTGAAATGTTCCTTTTCAATATTCCTGAGTATATTTATTGCAGAGTCATATATGACACCGTAGCCCTTTTCAAGCACTGTTTTTGCGATAGCAAGGGAAAGGTGGGTCTTTCCGAGACCTGTATGACCGAACATAAGAATGCTTTTTGAGTTCTCCGAGAAAGTTGCGGCATACTGCTTCGTGTATTCAAGGATATTCTTCATAGCCTGATAGTTTTCTCCGGAATAATAGGAGAGGGAGAAGCTGTCAAAGCTTGAAAGTTTGAGCTGTGAATTCTTGTTGAGTTCATCTGCGGCGAGCTTTCCGCAGAGAGTTTTTAAGCAGTCGCAGAAGTTACTGCCGTTATAGCCTCTGTCACAGCATTTCGGGCAGGTATAATGCATATCAAGGTAATCCTCTGGATATCCGTGTTCCTTCAGTATCTTTCTTGACATTGCCTGTGCGCCGAGATTGTACTGTTTCAGCTGCTCTATCTTCTGTGACACGTCCTTGCCTTTTCCGTTGGATATTATGGATATGAGCTCCTTTCCTGTGTTGAAAAGGACCTCGTTTATTTCGCGTATCTGAGGTATCTTATCATTGACATCGCGTATACGTGCTTCATTTTCGCTTTCAGCCCTGATACGTCTGTTATTTATTATAGACTGCGCCTTCTCGAAAATCTCGCTGTCCATTTTGACCTCCTTAATACAGGAATTTGTTTATAACGGACTTGTATTCCTCAATGTCAGAATCGCCGTTTCCGTTTCCGGAAGAAGAGTTTTTCTTTTTCTTCCTGAAATTTGTTTCTGCAGCCTTTACATCCTTGGCGGTCCTGAAACCGCTGTCGTTCCATGATACAAGGATCTTGTTTATATAGTCGAAGCTAAGTTTGTTTATCTGTTCAATAGTTTTTTCGTAGGCATAGTGTATGAGCTCAAGATCAAATCCGGCATTTTTCCACTGCTGAATGAATTCAGCTTGTTTTGATGTGGGACGGCGTGTCATCTCGAAGCACTTCATTATACCTGCTATGTAGTCTCTCGAAGCGCTCAGACGTTCTATTTCCTCCTGAGCAGCAGCCATGCTGTTGATATCATTTTCCGCCCAGTCGGCAGCGACCTTTTCAAAATAAGCCGTATTGGTCTTTTCGATTGAAGCGCAGTAGGTGAGCAGGGTGATGATGACTTCCTTTTTTAAGCCGAGGTGGTCGTACATCCAGATTATTGAGTTCATCTGTCCGTTTTTGAGAGTTCCGAGTATACCTTCGGAGATCTTGAAAAGCTCTCTTATATCCTGCGAGTCCTTCATAATAGCAGCTATTTCCGAGCTGCTGTAATTGGACTTATGGTCAGGAACAGCACTGGAAATATTCTGAACAGGTTCTGCTGTGACTTCGGGGGGCTGAGGATTTGACATCAGCGGTCTTACCTGTAAGGTATCCGGGCTGTTCTGAGGACTGAGGACGTTTGCCTGCTGCCAGAAAAGAATAGCCTCTTCAACTTCATCGGGACCAACGCCCGTATTGGACGATATCTCGTCAAGTGAACACATCTTTCCCGAATATCTCAGCAGATACAGAAGCACCTTTATTTGTCCGCCGGTGGCGAGTTTAAGAAAATTTTCCGCAACAATACCGGGAACGCCGAACATGGCTCCCCATATTCCGCAGTTTACCTTGAATTCCAAAAAAGACACCTCCGTAAAAATACTGCAAGAATCATTATAACATATTTCGTCAAAGTTGTCACCATGCAAATTGTACAATCAGTGACGAAAAATATCGTGCATTTTTTTATTTTCCTTCCGACAGGAGCGTTATAGCAGCGGCATATTTTTCGAGACGTTTTGCGGTTTCAGCGGACTCTGCAGGTTCTGTTCCGCCAAGACGGCTCATGTCGGAGTTATGCCTGAGATCCGCGAGCTTTACGGCTTTTGCTATTCTGTTTGTACCAATTTCCCTTACATAGTCGAAATAATCCGTGTTTTTGCTGTGAGTCAGCAGCTTTACCGCTTCTGTTACCTCAGAAGGGAATATGGCTTCAAGCTCCTTTAGTGTTACGTCCGTATCCTCGACGACGTCATGCAGCAGAGCTGCGCAGGTCGTATACTCATCGTTCATCTGCTCAGCAAGATGAAATGGGTGGAAGATATACGGAACACCGCTTTTGTCAAGCTGTCCGTGATGTGCGTCATAGGCGAGCTTCATAGCTTTGCGTGTAAGGTCGGTGTAGATCATGGATATGCGCTCCTTATCTGCTTTTTATATTATTATAACATAGCAGAAGGGTGAATTCAAATGATATTTGATTTATCAGAGCTCTGAATCATCGAACATTTTTTTCAGGTCGCTGATAGCCTTCTTTTCGAGCCTTGAAACATATGAACGCGATATGCCGAGTTTTGCGGCTGTTTCGTTCTGGGTATGCGGAGATGTTCCGTACAGACCGTATCTGTAGACTATTATTTCAAAGCTCCGTTCATCAAGGCACTGCCTGAGAAAAGAGTACAGCTGTCTTGAACGTATAAGCATATCAACCTGTTCGTGTATGTCTGCCCCGTCGTCAATAATATCCATAAGAGTGAGTGAATTGCCGTCCTTATCAGTTTCAACAGGTTCGCTTATGTAGATATCGCCGGCTGATTTTTTTGATGCTCTGAACTGCATGAGTATTTCGTTTTCAATGCATCGGCTTGCGTAAGTTGCAAACTTTGCACCTTTGGAACAGTCGAAGGAGGAAACAGCTTTTATAAGCCCGATAGTTCCGACGGATATAAGATCATCCTGTTCGTCAGCAGTTACGGCGTATTTTTTTACAATGTGAGCAACAAGCCGGAGATTATGCTCTATAAGCCTGCTGCGAGCTGCAGTATCGCCAGTCTTCATTCTGCTGAAGCATTCCTCTTCATCCTTTTTGGAAAGAGGTTTAGGGAAAACAGAAGGATTTTCGATATGGAGCGCAAAAAAGAAAAGGTTCCTGAGAAGTTCAAAAAACATATGATTACCTCCGTTCAGTATAACATTATGAGTTTGTGCATGGACAATATTAAAAAGAAATATATTTAACTTAGCTGCCTGAGCTGAAAAATTATATAAAAAAATAAGACTTCATATTGACGTTCACGAATAAATATTATATAATAATAGTGTATGGATTTTTAAAGATAAGTTATTGCTTTCAAAAAAGCGAATGAATTCGGAAGAAGTGATAGATTGAAAAATTATGTTTCGGCGTCTGTTTTAAGTGCCGATATGCTCAATCTGGGCAGTGAGGTACTCAAACTCAAAAACAGCGGCATCGAAATGCTGCATTTTGATGTTATGGACGGTATTTTTGTTAATAATATTACTTTTGGTCTGCCGATACTTCAGCAGGTCAGGAAACAGTCTGACATAACTCTTGATGTACATCTTATGATAAAGGAACCTGCAAAGTATATAAAGCGCTTTGCCGAAGCAGGAGCGGATATAATATCATTCCATGTTGAGAGTGACAGCGATCCTGCCGAGACGCTCAAAGCCATAAGGAGTTGCGGTGTCAGTCCTGCTGTCGCGCTGAAGCCTGCGACACCTGCGGAGACTGTATTTGACCTCCTGCCCTATCTTGATATGGTGCTTGTAATGACTGTGGAACCCGGATTCGGCGGACAGAGCTTTATTCCGGAGACTGTTGACAAGATAAGAAGCATCAGGTCAAAGATAACCGAAATGGGACTTGATGTGAATGTTGAAGTTGACGGAGGCATTAACAGTGAGACAGCCGCTGTTGTCCGCAGGGCAGGAGCAAATGTTCTTGTGTCGGGAAGCTATCTTTTCCATGCTGCGGATATGGCTGCAGCTGCAAATGCTCTGAAGGAAGATATGATATGCTGAAGAAAGCAAGAAAAGAACGTCTTATCTGGCTCGATATAATGCTCACTCTCCTCACGCTTGAACTGATGTCTTACTTCTATTACGGTATACGTTCTGTTGTTCTTGCGGGTGTATGTATCGCAGCTGCGGTCTTTGCCGAGCTTGTCTCTTTAAGACTGATGAAGCGTAAGTTTTCGGCAGATGACCTTACCTGTACGTCGGATGCGCTGATACTGGCACTTATGTTTCCGGCAGTCATGGATTTTAAGATCGCTTTTATAGCTGTGGTATTTGCTGTTGTCGCTGCAAAGAATATATTCGGCGGGCGTCTTAATATGATTTTTTCTCCTGCGGCAGCCGGATATGTTTTTGTTCTCACATCGTGGGGGCGAAAGCTGCTGCAGTTTACGGAGCCGCACGTCAAAACGGGCGTTTTTGAAGCCCCTTCCGCACTTGTGAACTCTGCTTCCCACACGTTCAATTTTACAGGTGTGTTCAAACACTCGGATTTTGAGATACTTCTCGGTAATTTCAGCGGTCCGTCGGGGGCGGTAAGCATTCTTCTCCTCGCGGTTGCGGCGGGAGTGCTTATATTCAGGCGCAGTATCTCTGCAGGAGCGTTTATAGGAACGATCTTCGGCACAGGTTTTCTCGCTGTTGTTACGCCTGCTGTACAATCGCGCACCGATTCCCTCAAATATTCGCTTGTTACGAATATGGTCCTTTTTGCTGCTGTATACATCATTTCTGATGTCAGGATAGCCCCGAAGCGTGATTATTATGCGTTTTTCTATGGCTTGTTTGTGGGAGTCGTATCATATATCCTTGTGCTTACAGGCGCAAAGGAGAACGCTATAGTGATAGTTTCCGTTCTGTTTACTCCCGTTGCGCTCGGCTTCAGGAACCTTGAGAATAAGATAGAGACAGCGGCAATGGAGTATGAGACAGGCCGCGGTCTTATATCATGTCAGACAGAAGAGGAGGGCGCACTGAGTGAATAAACACAAAAAAGCTCTTATGGGCGGCATCCTCGGAGAAAACATAGTCCTGTCCGGACTTATGGTTATATCGCCTGTCATTGTATGCGGCGATACATTGAAAAATGCATGGGCGCTGATCTATGCCTTTTCTGCGATAACCTTTATTTCAGTGCTTATTTCTTCATTTGTTCCGTCAAAGCTGCCTTATACCGTTAAGATCATAATATATGCGGTAATATCGGCTGTTGTATACATTCCTGTCAGACTTACCGCAAGTGTTATCTACCCTGATTCGATATCGAGGATAGGAATATTTTTTCCGCTTATAGCGGTCAATTCGCTTATTGTCCTGCAGACCGAGGCGAAGTTCTTCCGCATGAAGAAAGCCGATATGATCGTATCGCTTTTCTTCTGCATACTCGGCTTTGACGCTGTTATGCTGATCACGGGACTGCTCCGTGAGCTTCTTGCATATGGTACGATAAACAACAGGATCGTTGATATAAATACTCTGATCGACGGTCTTTCAAAGCCCTTCGGTGGATTCATATTCCTTGGTCTTATGTGCGGAGCGTACCGCTGGATAAGAAGCTTTTTCAGGAATGAAAGCAATGAAGTAAGGAGTGATAACGATGTTTCTGGTCAATGATCTTATCACTCTGCTTGCGGCAAATCTTATTCTTTCCCAGGCGCTGGGAACGAGTACGATCTTTATTGCTGCCGGAGGGAAAAAGAATCTTGTTGCGACAGCTTTTGTAATTACGTTCTTTACCACCGCAGGAGCTTCTGCCGCGTATCTGATCGACCTTATGCTCCCTACAACTGTATCTGAGCTCAGACTGCTTTTATATACGGCAGTGATCGGAGTGCTGTATGTTCTTCTTCTCACGGCTTTGTATTTTTTAGGCGGCTCAAGATTTGAAGAACTGCGCAGATATGTTCATGTGTCAGCTTTCAACTGTGCGGTTATGGGAACTCTTTTCACAGTACATGAAAGATCTGTCATGGACGGGCTGATGTACAGCTTTGCAGAGTATGCAGGCGCTGGACTTGAAGCCGGCGTCGGATTTATCATAGCGGCTTTGATGCTTACGGCTGCGTACAGTAAACTAAATTCATCTAAGGTACCTGCTTCGTTCAGGGGATTTCCTGCAATGCTTGTTTACCTCGGAATCATATCAATGGCAGTATATTCGCTGAAGTAAGCGCAATATACTGATATAGGAGAGACAATTAACAATGAAGTTCAAAAATAAAGGCAGGAAGATCTACAAGACCAAGGAAAAGAATTACTACGGAAAAAGTCCTGTCGGTAAAGCTTTTTCTATAGGTCTGACTTTGCTTCTCGTCGGCGGAATCTTTTTTATCGGTTTCAGTGTTGCCGGTCCGCTGATAAACTACTATTCAAAGAAAACAGGCGATACAGTTACTACGACTTCACCTGTTTTTGAGGAAGAAGTCGTAACGGATGAAAACGGCGAACAAATCGTTCAGGAGGATACAACGGCAGCTGCGCCTTTTGTGATCGAACGCTTCAAGGCGTTTTCACTGAATACTGCCGACCTTACGGACAGCAGTACTCTGAAGAGTGCGCTGAAGCGTGTTCCCGCTGACGGAAAGATCGAGTACATCGAGGTGCCCCTGAAGGTCAGCGGCGGTGAGATATATTATGCAACGAATAATTATTATGCCACTTCTTCCGGTATCGTCAATGGTTCGATGCGGGCGAAGGATATTGCCTCCGCCATATCCTCAGCAGGCTATAAACCGGTGGCTCTTGTCAGCACCTTTGATGACAGTGTGGTCCCGATGTACTTCCAGAATATGAGTTACCTTGCGTATGTGGACGGAACGCTCTGGATCGACAACAGTCTTGAGGCAGGCGGCAGACCGTGGATGAATCCGTTTTCCGAGGCAGCTGTAAACTATAATGCCGACATAGTTGATGAGATAACTTCGGCAGGTTTCGACAGGATAGTATGTTCCGACTTCGTTTTCCCGGATTTCAGGCAGTCGGACATTGAATTCCTTGGCGACAAATATGCCGCTTCTGACAGGTATATGGCGCTTACCTCCGCTGCAAACCTGATGTACGACAAGGCTATGCACAATAATTCAAAAATGCTTCTTGAAGTAAACGCTTCCGATATTCTCAGAGGCAAAAAGGACGTTCTTCAGCCAATGCTGCTCAAGGTCAATACAGTGGTACTTAACATTGATCTTGATGCTATAAGCTACGGCGTTTATACTGCTGATACGGTTTACGAGTTCAGCGGCACTCCTGCTGAAAATGTAAAGAAAATGCTTGATCTTTTAGGAGAAGATCTTGACGAATTCAATGTTGCCGTTCGTGTATCAGGTTCGGCTGCAGGTGTACAGGAATTGCTTGATGCAAAGGATGAGATAGTCGAATGCGGATATGATTCATACGTAATCGGCTGAAAATAATTCCCGGTCAGTGATCGGAGAACGGAGTTTGTTATGGCAGAAAATTTTAAGGTGTCACTTCAGCGCGTCATTGATGAATTCAAGCTTGAGACAATATATATACCCAAAGACGCCAACGAGGTAATGATCGACGAGAACGATGTCAATCGTCCCGGACTTCAGCTCATGGGATTCTATGAGTATTTCAATCCTGAGCGCATACAGATAATCGGTAAGATGGAGTTCGCGTATCTCTCCACTATCGATGAAAAAACAAGGAAGGAGCGTCTGCAGCTCCTGTTCGCACAGAGGATACCTGCCCTTATAATCACGAGAGAGCTTCCGTATTTTGCGGAAATGCTTGAACTTGCCAAGGAATACGAGGTACCTCTCCTCAGAAGCAAGGAAAGCACATCAAACTTTATGTCAGGACTGATAGCATTTCTGAATCTTAATCTTGCACCGAGAGTTACGAGACACGGCGTACTTATTGAGATATACGGCGAAGGCGTATTCATAACAGGTGAAAGCGGTGTCGGCAAGAGCGAAACGGCTATCGAGCTCGTTAAAAGAGGTCACCGTCTTGTTGCTGATGACGCTGTCGAGATCAGAAAGGTATCTAATATCAGCCTTGTGGGAAGCTCGCCCGACAATATCCGTCATTTTCTTGAACTCCGCGGTATCGGTATAATCAATGCGCGTCGTCTTTTCGGTATAGGTGCTGTAAAGATGACAGAGAAGATAGATCTTGTTGTTGAGCTCGAACAGTGGAATTCCGAAAAGGTATACGACAGAATGGGCGTTGATACGGAATTCGTCAGCCTTCTCGGCGTAAAGATCCCTTCTCTTACCATACCTGTAAAGCCGGGACGTAATCTTGCGGTCATACTTGAAGTTGCCGCCATGAACAACAGACAGAAGAAGATGGGCTACAATGCAGCCCGTGAGCTCCTTAACAGGCTTGGTATGGAGTCTGATCCCAAGGAAGTAGTTCGTGACTATGAAGCGTTCTGACGGACTTCATTTTATAACTGATGGATTCAGGGGGACACTATGATAAATATAAGTGAACTTACAGCATTATGCGGAAGGCTCGGTTGCAGGATAACTCCCGAAGCTCCGCTCAGCGATTATATAACCTTCCGCTTCGGCGGACCCTGCAGGGCTCTTGTCAGCATCAATTCCGCGGAATCTGCTGCTGAGATCATCAGATACCTGAAGGATAAGGACGTAAAATACTGTATCCTCGGCAGAGGAAGCAATGTTCTCGTTCCGGACGATGGGTTTGACGGAGTCGTTCTTCTGTTCGGCAACGATTTTTCAAGGATAGAGGCAGAGGGAAATACTATAAGATGCGATGCGGGAGCTTATCTTGCCTCCGTCTGTGTACGCGCACAGCAGCTCGGACTTACTGGAATGGAGAATCTCTTCGGTATACCGGGTACAGTCGGCGGAGCGCTGTATATGAACGCCGGCGCCTACGGGAGCGAAATGAAGGATGTAGTGGTTTCTGCTTCATATATCGATGAAAACTGCGATATAAAAAATATTGACAGGGACGAAATGGAGCTTTCCTACCGCAGAAGTATATTTTCAGGCACAGACCTTGTGATAACCTCTGTTACGATACAGCTTGCTTCGGGCAAGCCTGACGAGATAAAGGCTGCCATGTCCGAGTGCATGGCAAAGAGGAGCGCAAAGCAGCCGCTTGAATTTCCGAGTGCCGGAAGTACGTTCAAGCGCCCTGAGGGAAGCTACGCTTCTCTTCTCATTGACCAGTGCGGGCTGAAGGGGATGACCTGCGGAGGTGCGATGGTAAGTGAGAAGCACAGCGGCTTCGTTATTAACAAGGGCTACGCCACCTGTGCCGATGTGCTTGAGCTTTGCGACAGAGTTAAGAAGATAGTAAACGAAAAGACAGGTTATATACTTGAACTTGAACCTGTTATATTAAGCTGATTATAGCTTTTTGGAGAGATCTATGCAGATATTGATTGTGACCGGTATGTCTGGTTCGGGAAAATCAAGCGTCATGGACGTTATGGAGGATATCGGCTTTTACTGTATCGACAATATACCGCCAAAGCTGATAACCCAGTTCGTCGATCTGTGCAGACAGTCCGAATCTGACATTAGTAAGATCGCCGTTGCCGTAGATATACGAACAGGCGATATGTTTGCTGAAATATTCCGCTCATGGCAGGAACTGAAGCGCCAGCCGGACGTTGATGTAAAGGTGCTTTTTATAGAAGCTACCCATGACGTGATACTTAAACGGTACAAGGAGACAAGACGTAAGCACCCCTTGTCCGAGAAGTTCAACGGAAATATACATGAAGCCATCAACTATGAGTGGTCTCAGCTCTCGCAGCTTCGTGAGATAGCTGATTATTATGTGGAGACATCGAATTTTACCTCTTCACAGCTGAAGGAGCAGGTAAAAACCATATTCCTTGAAAAGAATTCGGATTCTCTCATCATCAAAGTAATGTCATTCGGCTTTAAATATGGTGTTGCGTCTGATGCAGACCTCATGTTTGATATAAGATGTCTTCCGAATCCGTTTTATATCGAGGAACTGCGCAATCATACAGGCTGTGACAGCTGTGTCAGGGACTATGTTATGGGTTTTTCTCAGTCAAAGGTGCTTTTTGAAAAGCTTACCGACCTTATAGATTTCCTGATACCCCTGTATGTACAGGAGGGGAAGAGTCAGCTTGTCATAGCATTCGGCTGCACCGGAGGAAAGCATCGTTCCATAACCTTTGCTGAGCTTATGGCGAAGCATCTTGCTGATAAGGACTATAAGGTGCAGAAGTATCACAGGGATATAACCAAGGACAAAAAATTCTGAGCGGGGAGTGAGTTGAAATATCCTTCTCAAACGATGTTAGAAATGAAATAAGCATTTCTGTGAATGATAAAGACAGGCGTTTTGCCTGTCTTTATGGTATGCTGCTGTTCTGCCGCACACTTTCCAGGGAGCATATATGCTTTCAGAGCGAGAGCAGGACTTCCGCAGAGCTTTTCAGCAGTCTGTTCGAGGCTGTGTTCAGATACAGGCCTGCTGCTGCAGAACATATTCGCAAAAACGGTGCGGTATTGTACAACTGTGAAGTATCCGGCATAAATGCGGAAAAAGTATTTCAGAAATACAGACTTGCCGACGGAGCAAGGGTCATAGATTCCGAGATTATTGCAACAAATAGTCTCGGAGTTTTTACAGCGGGAGTATTTCTTGCCTGCGGAAGTGTGAACGACCCGGCAAAGGAGTATCATCTTGAATTTGCCTGCCCCGACGAGGGGCTTGCCTTACAGCTCGTTGCGCTTCTGAACGATATCGGCGCCACCGCCAAGACAATGCTTCGCAGGGGACAGAACATAGTTTATATCAAGGGCAGCGAATCCATAGAGGATACGCTGACCTTTATCGGCGCGTCCCAGTGTACCCTTGAGCTGATGAATATGAAGATATACAAGGACATACGGAACAAGGCGAACAGGATAGCCAACTGTGACGCGGCAAACATCGACAAGGTCGTAAAGGCAGCCATGAAGCAGATAGAGGATATAAAGCTGATTGACAGAGCAGTCGGCATCGACAGTCTTTCCGAGGAGCTTCGTGAGGTCGCGCAGCTTCGCCTTGACAATACAGACATGAGTCTTCAGGAAATAGGTGAAAGTCTCAGCGAACCCATCAGCCGTTCAGGAGTAAATCACCGTTTCCAGAAGCTTGCAAAAATGGCTGACGAACTGCGGAACGGAGGAGGCAACAAGTGAGAGCGGACGCATTTGTAAATCTTCATGTCCATACCGAGTACAGTCTGCTTGACGGCGCCTGCCGTATCAAGGAGCTCATTGCCCGTGTGAAGGAGCTTGGACAGACTGCCGTTGCGATCACTGACCATGGAAATATGTATGGAGCTGTCGAGTTCTGGAACGCAGCAAAGGCTGAAGGGATAAAGCCCGTTATAGGCTGCGAGGTATATGTTGCAAGGCGTACACGTCATGACCGTGACGCAAGGCTGGACGCTTCCCCATATCATCTTGTACTCCTCTGCGAGAACAATGAGGGATACCGCAATCTTGTAAAGCTGGTGTCTTTTGCAAGCCTTGAAGGCTTTTACAACAGGCCGAGAGTAGATCTGGAACTGCTGAAAAAATACCACAGTGGGCTTATATGTTTGTCTGCCTGCCTTGCGGGAGAGATACCGCGTCTGCTTGCCGACGGCAATTATGAGGAAGCAAAGTCGGTCGCTTTGAAATACCGTGATATCTTTGGTGATGGAAATTATTACATCGAAGTACAGAATCACGGCATCAGTGAAGAGCTTAAAAATCTTCCGCTGCTTTACAGACTGTCCTCCGAAACAGGCATACCTCTTGCCGTCACCAATGACTGTCATTATATCAATAAGAAAGATTCCGAAATGCAGAAAGTCCTGCTGTGCATACAGACCGGAAAGACACTTGACGAGCCTAACGGAATGAGTTTTGAGACCGATGAATTCTATGTAAAATCCGCCGATGAAATGGCAGAACTTTTCAAAAGTCACGAGGAGGCTGTAACAAATACAAGTCTTATTGCTGAGCGTTGCAATGTGGAATTTGAATTCGGAAATATCAAGCTCCCTAAGTTCACAATAGAGGGAGTTACTGACAATAAGAAATTTTTCCGTGAGCTTTGCCGCAAGGGAATGATCGAAAAGTATGGTGCAGCTCCTTCGGATAAAGTCACTGAGCGTATGGAATATGAGCTTGATGTCATAACAAAAATGGGATATACAGATTACTACCTTATAGTGTGGGATTTCATACGCTATGCAAGGGAAAACGGTGTGCCTGTAGGACCGGGAAGAGGCTCCGGAGCAGGCAGCCTCTGCGCATACTGTATCGGCATAACAGGTATCGACCCTATAAAGTTCAATCTGCTTTTCGAGCGTTTTCTTAATCCGGAAAGAGTAAGTATGCCTGACTTTGATATAGATTTCTGCATTGAGGGCAGGCAGAGCGTAAAGGATTATGTGGTGCGTAAATACGGAGCAGACCGGGTCTCGGAAATAATCGCCTTTGATACTCTGAAAGCCCGTGCTGCCGTCCGTGACGTAGGCAGAGTCCTTGGAGTGTCTTATCAGCTTTGCGACGCGGCTGCAAAGGAGATCGACCCCAGATCCACGCTCAGTCAGGCGCTTGCCGAATCCGATGAACTCAGCGGACTTTATCATTCTGACAGGAATATGCGCAAGCTGATAGATTTAGCGCTTCAGCTTGAGGGTATGCCTCGTCACGCCTCCACCCATGCTGCGGGAGTGGTAATATCGGCTGTACCCCTCAGCGATCTTGTACCTCTGCAGAGAAACGATGATACAGTTGTCACGCAGTATACCATGGGTGTGCTTGAATCTCTCGGACTGCTTAAAATGGATTTTCTCGGTCTGAGAAACCTTACTATAATAAGAGATACAGTGAATGAGATACGAAAAACCGAGCCTGACTTTGATATAAGCGCGATACCTGTAGACGACAAGGGCGTTTATGAGATGATGTCAGAAGGGGATACCCAGGGAGTATTTCAGTTTGAGAGCGAGGGCATGACCGCAAGAGTAATGGAGCTTTGTCCGGAACGTCTTGAAGATCTTATAGTTATAATCTCACTGTACCGTCCAGGTCCTATGAAGTCCATACCCGTTTATATCGAGAACAAAAAGCATCCTGAGAATGTAACGTATAAGCATCCGCTCCTCAAAGACATACTTTCCGATACTTACGGCTGTATGGTATATCAGGAGCAGGTTATGGAGATATGCCGCAAGCTTGCTGGCTATTCCTACGGACACGCGGATATAGTCCGCCGTGCCATGGCAAAGAAAAAGCATGATGTTATGCTGAAGGAACGTGAAAGCTTCGTTGCAGGAGCAGCTGAAAACGGAGTTTCAGAGGATATTGCAAATTCCGTATTCGATGAAATGGTCAGCTTTGCTTCCTATGCCTTCAATAAATCCCATGCCGCAGCATACGCGTATCTTGCGTATCAGACTGCATACCTGAAATATCATTACCGTGGGATATATATGGCTGCGCTTATGTCCAGCGTAATGGGAGCAAGCTCGAAGCTCGCAGAATATACCGACTCATGCAGGGAATACGGCATAGAGATACTTCGCCCCGATATAAACAGGAGCAACAAAGGATTTACGTTTGACGACGGAAAAATGTATTTCGGACTTCTTGCCATAAAGAATGCAGGAAGCGGACTTGCCGAAAAGATCATAGCCGAAAGGGAAGAAAACGGCGAATTCCGCAGCCTTCAGGATTTCTGCGAGCGTGTGGAAGGACGTGAGCTGAACAAGAAAGCTCTTGAAAACCTGATAAAAGCCGGAGCCTTTGACGGACTCGGTCTTAACCGCAGACAAATGCTGGAGAGCTACGAAACACTTTTTGATATGGCAGGTTCAAATTCAAGGGGAATGATCGAGGGGCAGCTGAATTTTCTTGAGGGTACCGACACTTCCGAAATGGATATCCGTATTCCTTACAAGCAGGAATACGACCATAAGACCATACTGGCACTTGAAAAGGACGCGACAGGTATGTATCTAAGCGGACATCCGCTTGCTCCTTACAGCTGGATAGCCGAGCTGATGCATACCAAGAAGATAAAGGACCTTGCCGGTGACAGTTCACTGCGTGACGGTATGCCTGTTAAACTGCTGTGTTATGTGGAAAGTACAAAGATCCATATGACAAGAAAGGGCGATAAGATGTGCTTCGTCAGCTTTGCTGATGAGACAGGCGAAACAGAGGGAGTAGTATTCCCTGATCTTTATATGATAAGCGGCAGCAAGCTCGGCGCGGACTCAATAGTTGTCATAAACGGAAAAATATCAGTCAAGGATGACCGTATCACAGTAATATGCGGTGTTATTACAGTTGAAAGCGAGTTTGAAAGAGCTGTATCCAATATGAAGCTGTGTATCAAGACAACTTCAAAGGACACCGTTCTGAAACCGGAGCTTATAGACATATGTGAAAGATATAAAGGTGATACGCAGATTTGCTGTTATCTTGCCGACATAAAGAAAACGGTTGTGCCCCGTGCGAAATTAAGCATGAAACTTACAAAGGAATCATACGAAGAGCTGAAAAAACACTTTTCGCCTTCCGAGATCGGACTTATATAGCTTCAGTACGTCGTTTTACGGCTTTTAAGCGAAAAAATCCTTAATGCTCTTGACATTTTTTACACAAAGTAGTAAAATATAAGAGTATGGGATTATGTCGCAGATCGTCTGCGAGTTAACATTATTTGCCAAGTGCAGAATGGAGAATATTTATGATCAAGAAAATCGGTGTTTTAACAAGCGGCGGAGACGCTCCCGGAATGAACGCTGCTGTAAGAGCAGTTGTAAGATCAGCTCTTGCAAAGGGAATGGAAGTTTACGGTATCCGCAGAGGATATGTCGGACTTCTTAACGGGGATATCGTCAAGATGGACGAGAGAAGTGTTTCCGATATTATACACAGAGGCGGTACAGTCCTTTATACAGCAAGATGCCCTGAATTCAGAACAGCGGAGGGCGTTGCAAAGGGCAAGGCGAAGCTTGACGAGCTTGGCATAGAGGGCCTTGTTGTTATCGGCGGCGATGGTTCTTTCAGAGGAGCTGCTGATCTTTCTGCACAGGGTGTGCTTTGTATCGGAGTTCCCGGAACTATCGACAATGATATTGCCTGCACAGACTATACTATAGGCTTTGATACAGCTATGAACACAGCTATGGAGCTTGTTGACAAGCTTCGTGATACAGCTCAGTCACATGACAGGATCTCAGTTGTTGAGGTAATGGGAAGAGGCGCAGGTCACATCGCAGTAAATACAGGTGTTGCCTGCGGAGCTACTGATATAATCACAAAAGAAGTTCCATATGATATAAATGCAATTGCAAACACAATGCTTGCAAAGAAGGCAAAGGGCAAGCAGAACTTTGTTGTTATCGTCGCTGAAAGCGTTGGTCACTGTGAAGAGATCGCAAAAATGCTCCAGGAAAAGACAGGCATTGATGCAAGATTCACTATCCTCGGTCACGTACAGAGAGGCGGCTCTCCTACGGTAAGAGACAGAGTTGAAGCTACAAGACTTGGTTATTATGCAGTTGAGCTGCTTGAGCAGGGTATCAGCAACCGTGTTGTTGGTATCAAGGACAGCAAGCTCGTTGATTACGATATCCAGGAAGCCCTTTCCATGCATAAGGATTATGATGAGAAGCTTCATCATATCGCTGAGGAGATCGCATATTAAGATAATGATGCACCTGTTATTGCAGGTGCATTTTTTATACAAAGTCAGTACGTATTATTTTGTCGGATTCCCTGCTGGAATATACCCAGCTGTCAATATGTCCCGTACTGATAAAATAATCATATTCTGCCGGTAATATTTCTTCACAGCAGGTATCCACGATAATAAGCTTTATCTTCATTTTTTCCGGGAGTATAGCTTTTATATAAACGCTGACGCTCTGACCTGTCCTGATACCCTCTCGCGGTTCGGTAAGTCCTGCAAGATTAGGCGCAAGCTCCACGAAAATACCGTAATCCTCGATAGAGCGTACTATCCCCGGAACTGTCTCGCCGACCCTGAATCTTGCAGCGTTTTCCGTCCATGTACCGAGGAGTTCCTTGTGTGTAAGAAATATGCGTCCATTATTGTTTTCAGTAACGACAGCTTTTATATTCTGACCTGCATAGAATCGGTCGGAGGGGTGAGATATCCGGGAGACAGACATAGAATCAATAGGAATAAGGGACGGTATGCCGCAGCCTATATCCACAAAACAGCCGAACTGTTCAAGATGAGTAACCTTAGCGTCTATAATGTCTCCTTTTTTCAAATTCTGTATGTATTTATTCTGACATTCCTCCTGTGCGGATCTCCTTGAAAGTACAGCTACAACTTCGCCGTCTGCGGCGAGTTCAAGCTCTGTTACCTTGAAGCAGACTATTTTGTTTACCCGTGATATAAGAGCAATATCACGGGTCTTTCCTTCTTTAATGCCGATTGCGCCGTCTTCGCGGTGGATTATTCCTCTTGCACAGGGAAGTTCTATAATAAGATCATGAGAGCTTGTACACAGCACAGCTTTACCTTCGAGGATAATACCTTTTTTCATTGCTTCAGAAAGTCCGTCGATGTCAGAAATATATCTTTTGTTTGAATCGGTGCTGTAAATAAAGCCTTCCGGTCTGTATTCCATGTTTTTACCTCCGTTGTTATAGCTTTGATACTTCATTCTATTCTTTGAACGGAGGAAATATTCTAACTTGCAAAACGTATATTTGTACCGCCCATAGCGTTAAGAACAGATATGATATCGTCTACGGCGGCGCTGCCGCATACTATGCAGGCAGTAGTTCTGGTACGTTTGTGAGCCGGCGGTATGAGCTCATTGGGAACAGGTTCCCCAATAACATTCGTAAGCTGATTGTCATGGGTACTGTAATAAGCCGGAATCAGCGAAAAAGCAGAGCCGCGGCTTTTTGTCACAGGACCGTCAGAGATCCTGTGATACATCATTTTTGCAGAATATACGTATTGTACGCTTTCTCTTACTCTTTTCATTGCAAGCTCCGCGAGTTCGGGATTTTCAAAATCTGCTGTTACTCTTGATATCATATTATTGATCCTTTCTATTTTTTGTATGTGTTCAATATGTTTAATTGGCAGTTTTTATTATTTTTCACCAAAATGAAAAAAATATACCTCCTAAATATTGATTTGAAAGTGATTTTGCGGTATAATAAAAATGTTCGATTTTTATTTTTCCATGAAGGGAGGATACTTTTTTGGATATCAGAGCCGGAGATATTCTTACTATGAAAAAGAATCATCCGTGCGGCGGCAATGAAATGTTCGTCATACGTGCAGGAATGGACTTCAGGCTTCGATGTGTGAAGTGCGCAAGGGAGTTTATGGTACCGCGCAACAAGATCGAAAAGAGTATCCGGAATGTCAAGCACGCAGAAGAGGGTTAGCCTGCTGCAACATTATCAGTAATATTTTTATCATTAAGGAGAATACACGATGTTTGAAAAGCTCGCAGTAATGGAGCAGAAATATGAGGAGATAAGCGAGAAACTCTCCGATCCGGATATCGTAAATGATAATAAGCTTTATACACAGCTCATGAAGGAGTTCAAGACTATGACCCCCATCATAGAGAAGTATAGGGAGTACAAGAAAGCAAAGGCTTCGTTTGATGAAGCCAGGGAGCTTCTTGAAGGCGGCGGACTTGACAAGGATTTCAAGGAAATGGCTCAGACAGAGTATGATGAGTCACGTGAGTCAATGGAGACAATAACACAGGAGCTTAAAGTGCTGCTTCTGCCAAAGGATCCTAATGACGATAAAAGTGTAATAATTGAAATAAGAGGCGGTGCAGGCGGCGAAGAGGCTTCGCTCTTTGCAAATTCACTTTACCGTATGTATACGATGTATGCAGAGACTATGGGCTGGCGGCAGGAGGTGCTTAGCGCAAATCCTACAGAACTCGGCGGCTTCAAGGAAATAAGCTTTTCAATAGAAGGCGAGGGTGCATATTCACGTCTGAAGTATGAAAGCGGAGTGCATCGTGTGCAGAGAGTTCCTGAGACTGAATCTCAGGGACGTATCCATACCTCAACAGTTACCGTGGCTGTGCTCGTCGAGGCAGACGAGGTAGAACTTGAAATAAATCCCACGGATCTGAAAATAGACTATTTCCGCGCAAGCGGTGCAGGCGGACAGCATATAAATAAAACAGAGTCTGCTGTAAGAATAACATATCTGCCTACCAATACGGTGGTGGAGTGTCAGGACGAAAGAAGTCAGCATAAGAACAAAGATAAAGCTATGAAGATTCTGCGCTCAAGGATTTACGAGGCAATGCAGGAGGAGCAAGACGCAAAGATCGCATCGGAAAGAAAAATGCAGGTCGGTACAGGCGACCGTTCCGAGAGGATCAGAACATACAATTATCCGCAGGGACGTCTTACGGATCACCGTATAGGTCTGACTATCTACAGACTTGAGGACATCCTTAACGGAAATCTTGATGAAGTGTTTGATGCGCTTGCGACTGCCGATCAGGCTGCCAAGCTCGCAAATCAGGAAGCGTAGTATTTATGGAAACAGTTTTACTAAGTGACAGTGCAACAGGGCTTGAGAAAGCAGCTGAATTTATAAAAAACGGTGAAATAGTCGGTATACCTACAGAGACTGTATACGGTCTTGGCGCAGACGCTTCAAATGAGGACGCTGTCCGCAGAGTTTTTGAGGCAAAAGGCAGACCAGCTGATAATCCTCTTATAGTTCATCTTGCTGATTTTTCCCAGGCTGAAAAATATACATTATCTATTCCGGCACTTGCCTTTAAACTGGCTGAGCGTTTCTGTCCGGGACCATTGACTATGGTGCTTCCAAAGAACGACAGGATACCTGTGATAACTTCAGGAGGACTTGACACAGTCGGTATCAGAGTTCCTTCACATCCTGTGATGCACAGGATAATCGAGCTTTCAGGCAGACCGATAGCTGCTCCGTCAGCTAATACGTCAGGTTATCCGAGCCCGACCTCGGCAGAACACGTTATGCGTGATATGAACGGCAGGATCGCCGCTGTTGTTGACGGCGGAAGCTCTGAGTTCGGAGTAGAATCAACTGTTATATCAATAGAAGGAGGAAGTACGGCAAGGATATTGCGTCCGGGCTGCATTACCAGGGAAATGCTTCTGGAGATATGCAGTGATGTAATAATCGACCACGCTATACTCCATGAGCTTGAAGCAGGTCAGAAGGCAGCTTCACCGGGAATGAAGTATAAGCATTACTCACCCAGAGCTGATATAATCATGGTCGAGGGAAGTCTTGATAGCTTTATTGCTTATGTTGGAAAACAAAACGGCGAAGGTGTATATTCGCTGATATTTGATACAGACAGGGATGGATTCCCGTACAGGTATATGACTTACGGAAAGAACAGCTCCGAACAGGCGCATCTGCTTTTTCAGAGACTTCGTGAGCTGGACGATGCCGGTGCAGAAAGAGTCTATGTCCGCGCTCCGGAAAAGAACGGAGTCGGACTTGCAGTATATAACCGCCTTATAAGGGCGGCAGGATTCGAGGTGATAAGGGTATGAACAGTTTGAACGGCGTTATGGTCGTTGGTCTGACAGGACAGACGGGAGCAGGTAAAAGCACAGTTTCAAAAATATTTGCTTCCAATGGATTTGCTGTTATTGACGCCGATCAGGTAGCGCGCAAGATCGTCGAAAAGGGAACTAAATGTCTTGACGAGATAGCAGATCTTTTCGGTCAGTCCGTTATAAATGAAGACGGTACGCTGAACAGAAAGGGACTTGCGGCAATTGTATTTTCCGATAAGTCAAAGCTTGAAGCTCTTACCACGATCACATATCCTTACATCACTGGCGAGATACTTCGTCAGATAAGAGTTCATTCTCTTAGGGGCGAAAAGCTCATACTTCTTGACGCGCCAACCCTTTTCGAGAGCAGAGCAGACGATTTCTGCGAGATAATTATATCGGTACTCGCGGACGCTGAGCTGCGCGAGAAACGTATCATAGCCCGTGACAGCCTTACTGCCGAGCAGGCGAGAAAACGTATGAATTCTCAGCTTGATGAGGAGTTCTTCCGCAGCCATTCAGATTATATTATACATAATAACGGCTGCATAGATACTGTAAACGGTATAGCGTTGGAAGTTTCCGCGAAGATACGTGAACTGTTCAATAGCAGACAGGTACCTGCAAATGCGCAGCAGGATGTGATATGACATATATGATGTATTTGATGAGAAGGGAGTAATTTATTATGGCAGGAAAAAAGGATGCTGCAAAGGCACTGAAGGAAAAGCTGCTCATGCAGCGTAAAAATGTTTATAATCTTGTTTCTGAAAAGGACATCAAGGCTTGCGACAAGTTCTGCGAGGGCTATAAGGATTTCATGAACAAGGCTAAGATAGAGCGTGAAGCTGTGATATACTCAATTGATCTGCTGAAGAAAAAGGGATTTGTTGAGTACAAGACAGGTATGGCTCTTAAAGCAGGGGATAAGATATTCCGCAATAACCGCGGAAAAGCTGTTCTTGCCGCTGTGATCGGTACCGCACCGATCAGTGAAGGAGTAAGACTTTGTGCAGCTCATATCGACTCACCGAGGCTCGACCTGAAGCAGAACCCGCTTTATGAGGATACAGAGCTTGCGCTTTTCAAGACTCATTATTACGGCGGTATCAAGAAGTATCAGTGGACTACGATCCCGCTTGCTCTTCATGGAGTTATTATCAGGGCAGACGGTACAAGTATCCCGGTAAATATCGGTGAAGATGAGAATGATCCTGTTTTCTGCGTTACTGACCTTCTTCCCCATCTTGCAGCAGCACAGATGCAGAAGCCTCTTTCAAAGGGCATAACAGGAGAGCAGCTCAATATACTTATCGGTTCACGTCCATTCAAGGATGACGAGGAAAGCGGTTCGGTAAAGCTGAATATCATAAATATACTTCACGAGAAATACGGTATCACAGAAGCTGATTTCATTTCTTCCGAGCTTGAAGCTGTTCCTGCATTCAAGGCAAAGGATATCGGCTTTGACAGAAGCATGATCGGCGCTTATGGTCACGACGACAAGGTGTGTGCTTACCCTGCTCTCGTAGCAACAGCCGAGTGCAAAAAGCCTAAGCATACTGTCGTGACAATACTTACGGATAAGGAAGAAACAGGCAGTGACGGAAACACAGGTCTCAGGTCATCATATCTTGAATATTTTGTCGCTGATATAGCAGAAGCCCTAGGTTCTGACGCAAGAACAGTTCTTTCTGCTTCCGAGTGCCTTTCAGCTGATGTAAATGCAGCTTACGATCCTACATTCCCTGAAGTCAACGAGAGAAACAACAGCGCATACATCAACCGCGGTGTTGTTGTTACAAAGTATACAGGTGCTCGCGGAAAAGCAGGCACGTCTGATGCTTCAGCTGAGTTTACGGGACGAATCAGACGCCTTATGGACGCAAAGAAGGTCGTATGGCAGACAGGAGAGCTCGGAAAGGTCGATGAAGGCGGCGGCGGTACAGTTGCTGCTTATATAGCAAATCTTAATGTTGATACCATTGATCTTGGGGTACCGGTGCTTTCGATGCACGCTCCTTATGAAATTGTATCAAAGATGGATACTTATATGGCTTATAGGGCTTTTGAAGTATTTATGGCAGATTAAAAAATGTTGCTCTGTATGGTGATACATACAGAGCAATTTGTTTCTGAAAGTTTTTCAAATTATTACGAAGATGTAAATTGTTTACTTAAATTATCAGTAATCAAATATATATATAAAGAGATATATATTTTATATTTGCAATATATACCCCTCTATGCTATAATAATTTATGGAAAGTCATTCTTTCATAAATGACAATCTCATATCCCCTTATTAAGAATGAGAACCTCCCCCCTAATGGCTCTCATTCTTTTTTTCTAAAAAAATCCCCGATCGGAATTGATCCGGTCGGGGTGTTTTTATATTTCAAGGCCTTCAATTTTATCAGCATATTCATAAACAGTTCTTACGCAGTCAACGATAAGGGAGTTATTTTCACTTGCCTTGCGATAGATTATCATATCGCGGTTAAGGCTGTTTGCATAAGAGCATTTTCTGAGAACAAGACTGTTGAATTTAAGTATGCTCTGTGACATAGGAGCGACCCACATATATGCGTCCTTGACAGTCTTGAGCATACTTATCTGGGTTCCTCTGTCATAAATGAATATTCTTTTCGGTGATCTCTTTTCATCGTAATCCTGATTGATCGAAGCACGCCGTACCATTTCAGGCTCATCGTCTCCGTGGATTATCTCAGGGTACTGTGAAAGGAGCTCAAAGGGAATATCTTCATACTTTGCCAGCGGATGATCGGATCTCATTACTATCTGAAGAGGGAATTCCATTACAGTCTTGCCAATGAGATTCCTTGCTTTCAGACGGCTTTCGATCATTTCCGCATAGGTGCTTGGTATACGTATAAATCCAATATCGTATTTTCCGGCGCAGATGTCCTCCATGACCTTAGCGGTACTTGTTTCCATTACATGGACTTCTATCTTGTCGGTCTTGTCCGAGTAATCGCTTATGAGCTTGCCTATAGCTGAAGTAGCATATGTAGAACGGGCGGAAGCGACTTTCAGTTTTAGTTCATTATCCGGAGTCTGAGCGTAATCTCTTTCAAGGCTCTGCATTTCATCAACAATGGTCTGAGCTCTCGCAAGGAACTCCTCACCCTCAGGAGTAAGTATCATACCATTAGGCGAACGATTGAAGATCTGTATCCCCAGAGAAGTTTCAAGCTCTTTGAGCGCGATACTGATATTAGGCTGGGCCTGATACAGTTTCTTTGCAGCCTTTGTGATACTTCCTTCTCTTGCTACAGCAATGACATATTCAAGCTGTTGAATTTTCATAAAAATACCTACCTTATCTTTTAACAGTATTTTATATTATTATTGTATCACTTTTTAGCTGAAAAATCAAGACTAAATTTGCAGTTAATTAAATTAAACTTTTCCAGCTTAAAATACGTTTCTTCATCTCCGAAATACCGAGGATACCGTATGCAAATCCTTTTTTTACAAGCTCTGGGGGCAGGTATTCATCATATTTTTCAAATACCGGTACTTCTTTATCGTAAACAAGGTCCATAGGGCTGAATTCCTTTTCGGCTTCTTCTATGAGGATTGAAAAGAACTCTTCCGGAGCAGCCTTCATAGTGAACTGAATGTAAAACGGCCTTGAAGAATCCATTCCTTTAAGTCCAAGTCTGTCCGAACATTTAAGTTTAAGGAATCGTTCTAAAGCAAAGAAAGCGTATGTACCGAGCCATGGGAGGAGGCACCACATATTTCCGCCCATACAGATAAGAGGTGAGTCGGTAATGCCTGAATTCCCTGCGGTCTGCCGAGCCTGAGCAAGTCTTGCGACAGCATTCTTCATAAGGTAAGGATAGCTTTTGTCCTCACGAAGCACCTCTCTCATACGAAGAAGGATCTTTGTGTTTATGTCGCCGGGGCAGTCTCCGAAGTATGCCGGGACTTTTCCTTTTATCTGTTCACAGTAAACCAGTCTGCGCTTGTGGTCAACTTCCTCAACTATCCATACATGACCTGCAATTGCGATCTTTTCACCGGCAGGGGGAGGCATTACGATAGTGCCGAGCTCCTGAGAGCCCCAGCGGACGGTATATTCCTCATTTTCCTGAAATACCGCATAGAACTTGAAATTATTGACTATCCTTTCGCCTGCAAGACCTACAATGAGTCCGCCGTTTTCTGTACGCTGGATATGGTCTGTTTCAATGAGATGACGCAGCAGTATTTTGTAATCATCTTTCGTTATTCTATGGAAGTATTTCAGAGTAAGTACACGTGAAGCCAGCTCTGCAGGAGTAAGCTCGCCGCATGAGGCAAGAGTGCTCATGGTCTGGTGATAGAGGAGGCTGAAGGGAAGCCGGTCAAGCTTAGGAGGCTCTACCCATCGTTCCTCGATATATACCTGTATGAGAGCAATGCCCTGCAGGAGCTTCCACGGTATAGTTTCAGGCAGCATTGACCTTGGTTCAGGCAGTTCCTCACGTATAACGAACCACATTTCAGGCGGCAGGTCACGTCTGCCGGTCCTGCCCATTCTTTGAAGAAAAGATGAAACTGTATAAGGAGCGTCTATCTGAAAAGCACGTTCAAGACGACCTATATCTATACCGAGCTCAAGCGTGGCAGTAGTGCAGGTTGTCATGAAAACATCTTCGTCCTTCATGGCTTCCTCAGCTGTTTCACGGTAAGCAGCCGAGAGGTTGCCGTGATGTATCAGAAAACGGTCAGGTTCATGCTTTGCCTCGCAGTAGGAGCGGAGAGTAGTTGTGACAGCCTCGCACTCTTCACGTGAATTTACGAAAACAAGGCATTTTTTACCTCTTGTGTGCTCGAAGATATATCCCATACCTGCGTCTGCGTGTTCGGGAGCAGTGTCTGTTTTTTCATCAAGAACAGGCAGAGCGTCAGCAGTATCCTTCTCATTTGGCTGATCCTGCTGGCTTATGTAGAAATGCTCCATTGAGAGCCGCCATTTGATGCCTTTGTTTTCTATTTTGGGTATTACTGTACCTCTTCCGGTGCCGTAGGAAAGAAATTCTCCCGCAGCAGCCGGATCGCCGATAGTTGCAGACAGACCTATCCTCCGCGGATCAGCCCCTGCCATTTTACACAGCCTTTCTATAAGGCAGATAGTTTGTCCGCCCCGGTCACCGCGCATAAGTGAATGTATCTCGTCTATAACTATGAACCGGAGATCACCGAACAGCTTGGGGATTAGTGCGTGTTTCCTGAGAAGCATAGCTTCAAGGGATTCAGGAGTGATCTGCAGTATCCCGGATGGATTTTTCAGCATTCTGCTCTTGTGAGACTGGGCAACATCGCCGTGCCAGTGCCATACAGGGATATCAGCTTCTTCGCAAAGGGCGTTTAAACGTGAGAACTGGTCGTTGATGAGCGCTTTAAGCGGACCTATATATATTGCACCAACCGAGCGCGGCATATCTTCGGAGAAGAGTGTGAGGATAGGGAAAAAAGCCGCTTCTGTTTTACCTGACGCAGTTGACGCGGTAAGAAGTACATTTTCTTCCGTATTGAATATAGCGTCACCGGCAGCAGCCTGTATGGCTCTGAGGGATTCCCAGTTGTTACGGTATATGTAATCCTGTATAAATGGCGCATATCTGTCAAAAATACTCATAAATTCAATCCTTATATCTCGAATTCGGCAAACTCTTCATCGTCAGAAGAAGTATCAGCTGCTGAGGAAGAGATTACTGTGCCTGATGATATGAGCTCGCTGATATTTATCTGCGGATTCTGATATAAAATATCAAGCAGCTCAATAAAATCGCGTATCACCTCACGGGGAGTGATATGGCTGTCCGAGCCTATACGGCTGAATTCAAGCTGAATGAAGCTTATCATTTCCTCCTGAGTTATCATTTGCTGATATTCAAAAAGCTGAGCGTGGATATCAGCGAGTTTTTCTGTCAGGACCAGCATTTCCTCATAATTAAGCGGTGAAAGATGTATAACAGGCGCCAGCATATCCTTCATGCCTTCACGTCCGAACCTGCCTTCAGCAAGCCTTGAACGCAGTGCCTCATAGCTGTATACTCCCCGGCGGGTATCCTCGATACACTGAGGAGTTCCGCCCATTATTATGCCGATGTATTTAGCCTTTCCCTGTAGGGTGTCATTGTACATTGTAAGTACCTTTTCATAATTGTACTGCCGGGTTATGCTATTGGGTATCTTGTAAATGTTCACGAGTTCGTCCACAAGGACAAGAAGTCCGTTGTAGCCTGCTTTTTTCAGGAACAATGCAAAGAGCTTGATGTATTCGTACCAGTCGTCATCAGTGATGATGATATTAACGCCAAGCTGTGCTTTTGCCTCGGACTTTGTTGAATATTCTCCGCGGAACCACTGCACCACTTTGGCTTTTTCCTCATCGCTGCCGCTTACAGAAGCACGGTAATAAATGGTAAGGAGCTTTGCAAAGTCAAAGCCGTGTACCATTTCGCTGAGGGAATTAATGACCTCAAATATTTTCTTTTCCACAGCCCTTTGAAATTCTGCTGAATCGTCAGAAAAACCGGTTTCAGCTGCGGTCTCAGCCTGAACGCTGCTTATCCAGCGGTCGAGGATAAGAGTTAGAGCTCCGCCATCAGGACGAGTTTTTGTTGACATATTTCTCATAAGCTCTTTATATGTTGCAAGGCCCTGACCCTTTGTGCCCTGTAAGCGGCGTTCGGGAGAAAGGTCCGCGTCAACGACTACAAAGTTTCTGTCCATCACGTGGCTGCGTATAGTCTGCAGCAGGAAGCTTTTACCGCTTCCGTATTTTCCTACAATAAAGCGGAATGAAGCTCCGCCGTCAGCGATAATATCAACATCATGGAGCAGGGCGTCGATCTCGTTCTCGCGTCCGACAGTTATGTAAGGCAGTCCTGTTCTCGGTACTACACCGCCTTTCAGTGAATTTATCACGGCAGAGGCGATTCTTTTTGGTATTTTCATATTTACTCCTCAGGTATCATAGTTTTGAGTTCGTCTGTATAATCCTCTATCAGCATAGGAACATCGCCGGTAAAATCAATAACAGTATCACCGAAACTGTCAAACAGCTTTTCATTGACAGAATCGGCAAGTATAGAGATCATTTTTCCGCATTTATGCGCTGCTCCGGCAGGATCGCCGTTATAGAGCATAGCTCTCATAAAGGCGAGTTCATTTTTATCAAGTGCAAGAACATCGGTAACTTCATCTGCAATGTTTCCCGCCGCAGTATTGTTTTCTTCTTCGTTTTCCTCATCTGAGTAAACAAGAAGCTTTTCGCGTGTGATATCGGAAGCGCTTCTTATACTTCCGAGCTTTGATACATCTATCTCGATCTTTACCGCTTCATTTCTTCGCTTTTCGGCATAGTAAAGCTCAATTTCATTCTGTATCACCTTTATGGCAGCTTTTGAAACACCGTCAAATGATATTTTGTGCCTGAAGCTGTTGTGATCACGCAAAAGGCTGTCAATGGCCTTTACAAGATCGCCGAGATGTCCGTTTCTGTTCCGGTTGCCATATATCTTCCTGCAGCTCCACCTTCCGTTCTTACAGGTGTAGCTGTGTATATCGCTGAGCTTGTATTCACAGCTGCGCAGAGGCATTCTGTCATAAAAGATCGCAGATGCGAACATATTATGACTGCATTCAACGGGATTGCCGAATAGCTTGCTGAAAAGTGAGCTTTTTCTTTTTTCTTCAAAGAACTCAGAAAGCTTTATAAAGCAGCGGGCAACTACATTTTTCGTGTCATCAGGATTTGAGATAAAAAACATTGATTTCCGGAGCTGATAGGCTGAAAGAGCAGATACGGCTGAAAAGATCTCATCATTGTCATGCTCTTTCCATTTCATAAGGGTAAGCATATCATGGTCGAACTTTATCTCATGCAGACCGTCTGCAAGACTGCTGTCGAGCTCATTGTATACAATGAAATCAAGAAGCCAGTTGTCGGTGTATTTGCAGATCGTGTCGTCTGTATCTTTATATATACTGCAGAAATCTTTAAGCTTTATGAAACATTTTTCCGGAGTTTCTGATCCTATACAGTTTATCAGTTCGTAAATATATATGAAAACAAATGGCAGGGGAGCCTTGCTGATATTGCCGTTGCGAACACAGGTCCTCCATGAGAAATACCCTCTCAGCTGTTCCGTTGTCATGTCACGGTAGCAGGGATAGTATTTTATAAAGTCATCATTATAACTGAAACTGTCGGAATAGTTTTCCATAAACTTCCCTTGTGTATAAAAGAGCCAGGCAGACGTTTTCCAGTATGCTTCCGGCGTGAAAGCAAGATTTTTCATTTCCTTTATTTCAGAAGGCGTTTCCTGTTTTATGAACTGGGCAGCAGTTTTTATTATAGGTTCGTCCTTGTAGACTCTGTCCCTGAAAGCCTTGCTGTTTACCAGCTTTTTATCCGCAAGTACCTGATTTATTATTATATTCACATCAGACATTTTCACGCCTCCTTTACATAAGGTTTACTATATATTGTAACACAAAAAAACAGATTTGTCAAACGCTTGTTCGATTTGGCGAATATAAAAAAGCTGCCGGAAGTACCGGCAGCCAAGTTTTACTGTAAGCGTTTAATATCGTCGTCATTATTGACTTCAAAACCATTGGCGTCTATCACATCGTTTGAAGCAGTGATAACCTCTCCGTTCCGCTCGCTTATAACATAAGCAACATAGAAGTTAAAGGCTGCAAAGGCAAGCATGAGAAGTCCGATAATGAATCTTATGATCTTTCCTCCGAAGGGATTGAAAATAAGGAAAACAGAGGATATCAGCAGTATGATACCAAAGATGAGCTGAAATATCTTCAGTTTTTTTGTAAGCTCCTTGCTCAGTGATTTTATTATCTGGGTGATGGCGATAACCGCAAGGATAATCCCCGCAATAGCAGACATTTTTCTGGATATGAATCTCGGTATATATATTACGAACAATCCGACAAGCACACCAACGATACCGGCAGGCATGAGCGAACCGCCGTCGCCGCCTCCGAAGCTGGACAAGCCTGTAAGTATGCTGCCTGCAACAATGATACCGCCTATGATATAGAAAACCCAGGACAAAACACCGGGAAAGAACGCAAAAAGCACTCCGCATACAGCAAGCAGAATTCCCTTGATGATATAACCTGTATTATCTATCTTCATAATACCCCTCCTGTCATAAAACATAAATATATTTTATTACGAGCCTTTTCAGTCTTTCACTCCGCTTGCACATATTATCCGAGAAATCACTGACAGTCTTATAGCATACGCCGGCTTCTTCTTCAGTCGGCTTTGTATTACTGTACCTTGTTTTCAATGCGATTCGGGTGAAATTCTCAAAATCATTTTTATTGAAATATATTCCTCCGTAGCCTTTTTCTACCTGTGAGGCGAAGCTTACGTAATTACCGTTTTCGCTCTCCATATCAAGTAAAGACAGCATTTTTTCTGCATATCCGTACATTCTCAGTATCCTGTCTGATGTTTTGCCAGTTGTGAATCCTTTATTTCTGTAGTATAGAATTATACGGCGTCTGAGAATGAGCAGGCACACTGCAAGAGCAAGCAGCAGAATTAATTTTAAGAAGAACTTTATCCATTTCGGAAGGTGCATCTTTCCACCGGAGTCGACACGTAAAATGCCGGAAGCGATATGCTTTTTGGTTGTTGTGGTTGACGGCGCCGAAACATTTGGCTTAGTCGTAGAAGTCCGGGAAATATTTGAAGCAGCAGTGGTGGTCGTACTTGTGGTTGTTAATGTCGTAGTAGAAGTTGCGGTGGTTGTTTCCTTTGGAGCAGATGCTGCTGAGGTATTGATCTCGCTTTCTGAATATCCGTCTGTAAACTCATAAGGTATCCAGCCTGCGCCGTCAATGTATACTTCCGCCCACGCATGGCTGCGGTTGTCCTTGACGTTAACGGTTACAGAACCGTCAGGATTTCTTTTACCTGATTCGATATCGCTTCCTACAACAACGTAACCTGTCGC
The DNA here is from genome assembly GCF_016287535.1 of Ruminococcus sp. GTDB lineage: Bacteria > Bacillota > Clostridia > Oscillospirales > Ruminococcaceae > Ruminococcus. The sequence goes on along the minus strand of NZ_JAEFAJ010000001.1, from coordinate 253,513 downwards.
ATAACGTGCAGGGATGCCTGCCATTCTTGCAAGGATAACGCCTGCGGAAGCATAGTGAGTACAGAAGCCCTTGTGGTTCTCAAGCAGGAAATAGTTTACGAAATCACGGGTCGCAGGAGTTTTTCCGGGAGAAAGCGTATAAGTGCTGGATTCCTGTATACTATTTTTTATATCCTCAAGAACGGCAAGTGTTTTGTTAGTTGAGCTTATGTCCCTGTTGTTTACTACATAAGCGAACTTATCCCGTATCTCGTCCATTTCGGGATTATCCGGAACGCTGAGATACTTTTCATAGACAAAATTCTTGTATTCATTCTGCAAAAGCAAAGTAAGGAGCAGATTAGGATTTTCAGCTGAACTGATATATTTAGTATCTAAAAAATCAGCGCATTCAACAGTAAAGTATTTATCATAGCTTAACAGCTCATGATCCGAACAATAAGCACTGAGCTTTTCCTTCGAGGGCATATCAACAAGAGCGCTGATATCCACTGGAATTAATGCCGGACGACTGTCGGAAGATGCAGTGTTACTGATCGAAGTTAAAATGCTGTCCGTATAGAGATCATAGGTATTATCGCCTTTTTTCTGATTTTTCGGAGTTATCATCAGGTCATCGGTATATCCGATATTTCCGGTATTTATAGTGCAGTACGGAACATAAGTGTGATTTCTCTTCTGGGAAGCAGGTACGATACGCAGCTTGTTCTTTTCCGGAGGATCATTTATTATTTTAAGGGCAAGTGCGGGGAAATCCTGTGGATGAATGTCGTATTTCTTAAACTCGCCGAAAAGATCGTTATCGTAATCTGAAGACGGCATATCGTCCCACATATCGCCTTTATAATCAGAACGGGTATATTCCTTCAGATATATAGCTCCGGACGCAGGAGTATCAAGTGTAATTGTCAGGTCTGTAATATTTTTGTAGCGAATATGACTGTTATTGCCGAGCTTTCGGTTGTCATACTCAAAATCAAGTCCGAATGAAGCTGTTATACGCGCCAGACTGTCAGCAAGATTTTCAATGGAAAATTCATCTACGGCATTGGTGATGTCCCGCCTTTTCTGATTGATCCTGTCACTTCTTTTATAATGTGTGACCTTCAGTAGCCACATTGAAAGGAGAGCAGTAATGATAACGGAACATATTACAAGCATACCGCATCTTTCCGTGACCTTCAGCTTCATATGCCTTTTCGGGAAAAACAGATCGTTTTTTCGCACAAATCCGCTCTGACCGCCTGAGTATTCTCCGGCGTCGATAGAAGACATCGACAGCAGTGACATCCAGTATGCGATGCAGAGTATTCCCCAGAATACAGGCAATATGATACCGTTGTACAATCCTATTTCAAGAAGTGGGAATGTCATGAGCAGCGGCAGTACAGGATTCGGTCTGCATATAGTAAAAAAGCAAAGAACGATAGCAAGCATCCAGATAAAGAAAAGCACTATCGTCGTTATTGACGGAGTTCTTAAAGACGGCTGGAGATTCCTGTAATAATCTATTTTGGATTCAAAGGTTACCTTATATATAAAATTGTAGGCAAATTTATAGCCGAGCATGATCTTTGAGGCTTTTTTAAAGGCAGCAAATAAAAAAAGAACCAGGGAAGCCGGATACAGCCACAGTGCCCTGCCGCCTATAACCGAAATGGTAATATAGAACGCAAGAATGCAAATGCTGGCAAAAAATACTTTTTCTGTATCGAAAGGAAGTCTGTACATTCCGAGAAAAGCCATGATGAATGAAACGAAACCTATCAGGGCTATGGCAACAGAAAAAGGCTTTCGCGGATTTGAATTCTTTCGTTTGACAGACATAACGATGCTGTCGCTGATGGTAATACCATTATATTTTTGTTTGAGCTTTCTTTTCATTATATATCTATATCCTTTATTGAAGCGCTTATCCTGCCGGTTATAACAGGTGTGATACTGAACGATGAAAAATCGGCGTTCAGTTCCGGCAGTTCATCTGCGGATCCGACAACGATCATGGCATTCTTCTGTTCAGCTTCTATTTCCTCGTCGATAAACTGAAGGATCTTCTGATTAAGGAGAGATCCGATATAAGTGAAGGAAGCATATGAAAGTTTGGGATTATCGAAGAAATAATTATCAGGGAGCTGGCAGGGAATATCGCTTCTGAATGATGAAAGTAAAGATTTAACGGCGATACTTATATCAGAAGTGCTGTTGATATGGTGTTCAGTGAACATATTCTTTGAGGTATCAAAGAATACAACGGAATGCCCTCTTTCATTGTCGATAAGGAACTGTGATACCGACATAAATGTATCGATAAGGGAATCAAGTATCGCAAGAGAAAGAAACTTGTCACTGTAGGACATCAAATCAAGGAAAAGAGTGCAGGGCACATCGATTGGAAGACTGTACTCTTTTACGATGAAGTCATCCTTCTTTGAACTGAGCTTCCAGTGTATACGGTTCAGCTTGTCGCCGGGATTATATTCTCTCAGGTCAAAGACCTCCGAGGGATCGTCGCCCGGATGGTATTCAGAGAATACATCGCTGTCTTCATTTATGCGGTCGGTATAGTGGACTATTCCGGATATGTCGTGACATTCGGGAAGAACGAGGAGCTCTGTGGAGACATTCTGAGCTGACCTGAACCTGAATATCCTGAGGGGATCAAAAACATTCAGATAAGAAGCGGTCACCCTTATAGTTCCGCAGAATTCGGACTGCAGCTGAAATGTTATTCTCTGGGAATTCTTTGGCTGTATGGGCAGATAAAGATCAAAGGCTGAAACTTCATCATTGAAAATATTATAGTATTCTATGTGTGCTTCGGCTTTTCCGATAGGGAAGATGCTGTTGTTCGTTACCACGAGCTGTATAGGGAAAGACGTATTTTTCGCAACGGTTTTGTCTTTAACTGCAAAATCTGCGGTTATATTCTTTTTAGCTATATTAGTCGTAATATACATTATTAAAGGCAGTGTGACAACAACTATCAGAAGAACAAGAGCAAAATTGCCGAGATACAGTATGTAAAACAGCACACAGATTATGATCAGAACTATAAAAAGTATCTTTGTCAGAATCATAGTACAGCCTTATTTTTCGGTTATGCCAGGAACGGGCACGGATCTGAGAATCTCTGTTATGATGTCGGATGCAGTCGTATCTGAAAGCTTTGCTTTTGAGTTGAGAATGATACGGTGCTCGAAAACGTCGTTGCATATGTATGAGATATCCTCCGGGATAACATAGTCTCGTCCCATAGCAACAGCTATGCCCTTGGAAAGCTGCATGAGTGCAAGCGTACCTCTCGGACTTACGCCAAGTTTAAGCATAGGATGATTTCTCGTGGCGGCAGACACTGATACGATATACTCATATATCCTTTCGTCAACATAAACGCTTGATATGTACTCCTGAAGCTCAGTGATGAAGTCGGCGTCAGCGACAGGAATGACTCTGTCAAGAGGATTGATGTTCTGTTTTGCCTTCAGTATAGAGACTTCTCCGTTGAAATCAGGATATCCCATGCTGAGCTTGATCATAAAGCGGTCAAGCTGTGAATCCGGAAGATTATGTGTTCCGGCAGAACCTATGGGATTCTGAGTTGCAATAACGGTATATGGCTCAGGAAGCTTGTAGGTATTTCCGTCAACAGTTATGCTTTTTTCTTCCATGAGCTCAAGCAGAGCGGACTGTGTCTTGCTTGATGTACGGTTTATCTCGTCGGCGAGAAACAGGTTGCAGAAAGCGACACCCGGTCTGAACTCGAATTTGCCGTTGCTCTTGTTATAGACCGAGAAGCCTGTAACGTCGGAAGGAAGCACGTCCGGAGTGAACTGCATACGGTTATGCTCAAGTGACAGAGCCTTTGAAAATGCGAGAGCAAGGGTAGTCTTGCCGACTCCGGGAATATCCTCGATAAGAACATGACCTCTGCACAGCATGGCAAGCAATACCTTTATTATAATAGCGTCCTTGCCGATGACGGCTTTTTTTACCTCAGAGATAATTGAATTGATTTGATCGGTGTAATATGTTTTGTTCATATACTTCTCCTAACAGATTTGTTTATACTTATTTATTATATCATTTTAAGCATTTTTTTGCAATAGCCTGAACTATATTTTTGAAATCTTCCGTGCAATTATTTCATCGCTTTTCTGGTTCTTGAAGGTCAGCTTTCAAGGCGGGATGTCTTAAAAATCCCATTATATCGTTAACAACGGCGTAGTTTTTGTAACTGTTTTGTAACAAAATGCGGTTAAAACAGAAGAGTTATTAACAATAAATTAACATTATATTCACATAATAGAAAACTAATATGTGCAGATTTACTTTGATACCTTTAAATTCGTGGAAACTATTAGCCATAAAATGGAAAAAAATTTGAAAGTATTGCCATTTGAGGTAAGATGTGTTATCATAACAACAGCCCGAAAAAATTGAAAATGCTTTTTTCAGGAAAGGATGAGTTGATGGGTAATCTCAAAACCGCAGCTTTATGTTGCGGAGTGGTTGCTTCAGTACTTGCTGGTGGATTCGGAGTTGGATACATAACTTCTTCAACTATCAGTAAAGTCGATCTTGTCTCTGATAACGCGGGTGTCGCAAATACTGACGGCGCTGCTGACTCAGCATCTGTAGATTCAACTGCAGATGAGACAGATAACGCAACTGCAAACAAAGGAACAACCACCAAGAAATCTAACAAGGCCGAGGATTTAATGGCCGCAAGCAAGTACTTTAGTTCTGTTCAGGAGGGCACATCTTCCAAAAACAGTACAGGGGCAGCTGATAAAGCTGCTAAGATTTCAAAATCGGTGCCAGCACCGGCTCACGCGCCGGCTGCAATTACACAGCCTGTTACACAGCCTGCTACAACGGCTTCACTTGTTGCTGACGTTGCGGATGTAGTAACAGAAACAACAGCTGCTTTAGCTGACATTACTTCAATAACAACACAGGCTACTACAACAACGACTACAGAAACAACTACAACTACAACGACAACTACTGAAACTACTACAGCCGAAACGACTACTACTACAGTCGAGGCTGTAACAGAAGCTCCCGAGGTAACAACACAGACGGATGTTGAACCTGCACCGGAGCCGGTAGCTATCGATGTTGAAGTAAGTGAAAAGGCTCTTCCGATCTCAGATGAAGATTATATTCTTCTCTGTAACGCTGTTGCAAACGAAGCAGGCAGCAATTGGATCAGCGACTACGATAAGGCGTTGGTAGTAGAGGTGATCATGAATAGAGTCAAGTCGCCGAGTTTTTCAAATACTGTATACGGTGTGCTCACAGAACCGAATCAGTTTACTGGCGCATGGAATTATGTAAACCTTACTACATATTCTGGTTACGTTACACAAAGCGTAAAAGATGCTGTAAGACTTTACTTCAATGAACCTGAATCCTTTACTCAGGGTTTCTTAGGTTTCTGGGGTGACGGATACAGCAACCACTTCTATTAATAGGAACAGCAGCCGGCTTAATCAGCCGGCTGTTTTTTTATTTCAAGCCGGTTGCTAATATATGGGAACTGTGGTATAATAGTCATATATTATTTTTAGGAGCTGCTTATGGAAATAGACATTAAACATATCGCAGAACTTGCATTCCTTGATATAAGCGAAGATCAAGCGGACAGCATTGCTGAAGACCTGTGCGGTATTATCGGAATGATGTCCGAGCTGCCTGAATATTATGAAGGTGAGATCATTTCAGAAGGAATGGAGCTGCGTGAGGATACTGTGATACCGTCAGAGCTGACCTTTGAAGAGCTTATGAGCAATTCGCCTCAGGTATCTGAGGGCTGTTTTGCAGTACCAAGGACGGTGCAGTAAGGATGGTGCTGTGTGATATGAGCGTATCCGTACTTGCTGATATGCTGAGGACAAAGAAATGCAGCGCAAGAGAACTGCTGAATGACGTTATGGAGCGTGCAAAAGCGGTACAGACTGAGCTGAACTGTTATGTAACCTTCAATGACAAAGCTGTTCAGGCAGCAGAGGAAGCCGACAGAAGGATCGCTGCAGGGGAGGATATCTCATTACTTACCGGTATACCCGTTGCGATCAAGGATAATATATCAACAAGAGGTCTGCGTACTACCTGCGCTTCGAGAATGCTCGAAAACTATATACCTCCTTACAGCGCAACGGCTGTCGAAAGACTTGAAGCAGCCGGAGCTGTAATTACAGGCAAGATGAATATGGATGAATTTGCAATGGGTTCCGCCTCTGATACAGGCATATTCGGAGCGGTAAGAAATCCTGTTGATAAGAGCTTTTCATCAGGTGGTTCATCGGGTGGCTCTGCTGCTTCAGTTGCAGCCGGAGCAGCGGTTCTTGCTCTCGGTTCCGACACAGGCGGATCTGTACGTCAGCCGGCATCTTTCTGCGGCGTTGTGGGATTCTGTCCGTCCTACGGTTCTGTTTCAAGATACGGACTGATCGCGTTTGCCTCTTCACTTGACAGAATAGGTTCCTTTGGAAAAAATGTAAGAGATACATTTTATCTCCACAATACAATAAACGGATATGACATCAAAGATGTGACAAGTTTCAGAAAAAATTTTTCACATGAGCTGACTGGGGAGCTAAAAGGGCTCAGGATAGGTGTGTGTGCTGAAATGATGAAAGCCTGCACTGACGCTGAAATATCTGATGCTTTGGAAGCTGCCCTAAAGGAAATGGAGAAGCAGGGAGCGGAGCTTGTGGATATATCTCTTCCTTCCATTAAGGATTCGGTAAAGGCTTATTATATAATTTCCTCGGCAGAAGCCTCCTCCAATCTCGCAAGATATGACGGTGTGCGCTACGGCTTCAGGGAACAGAATATAGTTTCGATTGCGGATATGTATAAACGCAGCCGTACAGAGGGATTTGGTGATGAAGTCAAGCGCCGCATAATGCTGGGTACTTTTGTACTGAGCGAAGGATACTGCGAGGCGTATTACAAAAGAGCAATATCATGCCGCAGGAGAATTACATATGACTTTGAGAGAGCTTTTGAAGTATGTGATATTATTGCTGCTCCGGTTTATCCCAGGGCAGGTATCGAGCTTGATAACAGAATACCAGCAACAGATATGTATGCGGCTGATATATTTACGGTACCGGCAAGTATGGCAGGACTTCCGGCTGTAAGCGTTCCCTGCGGCAGAAGCTCTTCAGGACTGCCGATCGGGCTGCAGCTTATCGGCAGGAGATTTGCTGACAACGATGTGCTTGACGCGGCTTACGGATATGAACTGACAGGAGGTGCGGCATGGCAGTAGTCGAACCAGTTATCGGACTTGAGGTCCATGCTGAGCTGAATACGGAATCAAAGCTGTTTTGCAGCTGTAAAAACATTTTTGGGGCAGAGCCGAATACAAATGTATGCCCTGTATGTCTCGGACTTCCGGGAACGCTGCCGCGCCTGAACAGGCAGGCTTGTTATTATGCGGTAAAAATGGGACAGGCGCTGAACTGCGAGATAAATATGATAAGCCGTCAGGACAGAAAAAATTATTTCTATCCTGATCTGCCGAAAGCATACCAGATATCTCAGGCTGATATACCTGTATGCGGCAGGGGTTATCTTGATATACTTGTGGATAAAGAAATCCGGAGGATAGGGATAACCCGTATCCATATCGAAGAAGACGCAGGAAAGCTTCTTCATGATGAAGCAACAGGCGGTACTCTTTGCGACTATAACAGGTGCGGAGTGCCTCTTATTGAGATCGTTACAGAGCCCGACCTGAGAAGCCCCGCCGAAGCGCGTATTTTTCTTGAAACTGTCAGAGCTGTCCTGCGTTACATCGGCATATCCGACTGCAAAATGCAGGAGGGCAGCATAAGGTGCGATGTGAATGTTTCGGTGCATGAGAAAGGGCAGCCGCCCGGAACACGCTGCGAGCTGAAAAATGTAAACAGCTTCAGTGCTGCTCTTAGGGGGATAGAGTACGAGATAAAACGTCAGACGGAAATCATTGCCGATGGTGGCAGTGTTGAGCGTGAAACACGGCGCTGGGACGATAAAAAAGGTGTGAGTATCCTTATGCGCAGCAAGGAGAACGCACAGGATTATCGTTTTTTCCCTGAACCTGACCTCGGACTGATAGTTCTTGATCCCGAAGCAGTAAGGCAGTCAAAGTCTGAGTTACCCGAACTGCCGGATAAGAAGATGATACGGTATGTAAAGGAGCACGGACTGAACAGCTCAGAAGCGTTTATCATAGCAGATTCGCCTGAAAAGGCAGAGCTTTACGACGAATGTGTAAGTCTTGAAAAATGCAGCTGCCATTCTGTTGCTAACAGGATAGTCGGAGAGATAACAAAGTATATGAACGATACAGGAAGGACCATAGCTGAGACCGGTATAACGCCGGAGAATCTCTGTGAGCTTTGTGCAGCACAGGAAAAAGGCGTTATATCAAGCTCCGGGTCAAAGACAGTGCTCGACGAGCTTATAATAAAAGGCGGAAACACCGAAGAAATAATAAACAGACTCGGTCTTGTACAGAATTCCGATACGGGATTTCTAAGCGAGCTTGCCGGTAATATCATCGCTTTAAACGAAAAATCAGTAAACGACTACAGGAACGGCAAAACAAATGCTTTAGGCTACCTTGTGGGGCAAGCCATGAAGGCTTCCGGCGGAAAGGCTGATCCCGCAAAACTAAGAGGTATACTTGAAAATAAACTTAAAACGGAGGAATGAAGATGAAATTTATATGCTATCCAAAATGTACGACTTGTCAGAAGGCTAAGAAATGGCTGGACGAGAGGGGAATAAGCTATGAGATGAGAGACATAAAGGAGAATAATCCGACTCTTGCGGAACTGAAAAAATGGCATAAAATGAGCGGACTTCCGCTGAAAAAGTTCTTCAATACAAGCGGTCTCCTTTATAAATCAATGGGGCTGAAGGACAAGCTGCAGGATATGACAGAGGAAGAGCAGCTGAAGCTCCTTGCAACAGACGGAATGCTGGTCAAGAGACCTATCCTTGTCACGGACGGCAAGGTCCTTGTCGGCTTCAGGGAAAAAGAGTACGAAGAGGCGCTCAAATAAGCGGAAAGCAGTCGTAATGACTGCTTTTTTGCATATATTTCAGAGATACTGCCGCGCACTTGCAAAAATAATCCTGATGTGGTATAATAATAAAGTATGCATAAAAACGTGACCGAAAGGCAGAGGATTATGGCTAAGAAACAAGATTACGGCAACGACAGTATATCAATGCTCAAGGGCGCGGACAGAGTCCGTAAGCGTCCTGCTGTTATATTCGGCTCAGACGGCCTTGACGGCTGCGAGCATTCGGTATTTGAGGTCATCTCTAACTCCATAGATGAAGCCCGTGAAGGATACGGCAATAAGATCATTATTACTCATTACAGGAACAATGATATAGAAGTCGAGGATTTCGGCAGAGGCTGTCCTGTTGACTATAACAACAACGAAAAGCGCTATAACTGGGAGCTTGTCTACTGTGAGCTCTATGCCGGCGGTAAGTATGATACTGCTGATGAATCCTATGAGTACTCCCTCGGACTTAACGGACTGGGATTGTGTTCTACTCAGTATTCCTCAGAGTTTATGGACGTTGAGGTAATTCGTGACGGTTTTAAGTATAACCTGCACTTTGAAAAGGGCAATAATGTCGGCGGTCTTAAAAAGGAAGAAACAAAGAGGAAGCAGACCGGTACAAAGACACGCTGGCGCCCCGATCTCGAAGTATTTACCGATATAAATGTATCTGACGAGTTCTTCTGTGATATCCTCAAGCGTCAGGCGATAGTAAACCCGAATATACTCTTTGTGTTCCGCTCCGAAAATGAAGCTGGCGGATTCAACGAGCAGGAATTTTTCTATGAGTCGGGTATAACCGAGTATGTCCAGGAAATAGCAGGTGAAGGCACGCTTACTTCCATACAGCACTGGACAGCCGAGAAAAAGGGCAGAGACCGTGACGACAAGCCTGAATACAAGGTAAAGCTTGATGTTGCGCTTACTTTTTCCAATAAGGCAAAGCTGACGGAATACTACCACAATTCCAGCTTCCTTGAGCATGGCGGCTCGCCTGCGGAGGCTGTAAAAAGAGCATTTCAGTCACAGATAGACAGCTATATCAAGTCCATAAACGGATATCAGAAGAACGAGAGCAAGATAACCTACGCCGATGTTGAGGAATGCCTTATACTTGTTTCATCGTCCTTCTCCACACAGACCTCTTATGCCAACCAGACCAAAAAGGCTATAACCAATAAGTTTATCCGCGAGGCTATGACAGAGTTCCTCCGTCATCAGCTGGAGGTATATTTTATAGAGAATCCCGATGAAGCTCAGAAAATAGCGGAGCAGGTACTTATCAACAAGAGAAGCCGTGAAAACGCAGAAAAGGTTCGTCTTAACGTAAAGAAGAAGCTGACAGGTACTATCGATCTTGCTAATATGGTTGAGAAGTTCGTGGACTGCCGTACAAAGGACGTTTCACGCCGCGAGATATACATCGTGGAGGGCGATTCGGCTCTCGGTTCAGTAAAGCTTGCGAGAAACGCCGAATTTCAGGCTATAATCCCTGTCCGCGGAAAGATACTCAACTGCCTGAAGGCTGAGTATTCAAAGATATTCAAGAGCGAGATAATCACAGACCTTATAAAAGTTCTTGGCTGTGGGGTAGAAGTTACCACAAAGGCTAACAAGGAGCTTTCAAATTTTGATATAAACAACTTCCGCTGGAGCAAGATAGTTATATGTACCGATGCGGATGTTGACGGTTTCCAGATCAGAACACTCATACTGACTATGCTTTACAGGCTCACGCCAACTCTTATCGAGCAGGGCTATGTTTATATAGCTGAATCTCCGCTATTTGAGATAAATACCAAGGAAAAGACATATTTCGCATATACGGAGCAGGAAAAGCAGCGTATACTTGATATGATAGGTGATAAGAAGCATACCATACAGCGTTCAAAAGGTCTCGGCGAAAACGAACCGGATATGATGAGCCTTACTACAATGAATCCGGATACGAGAAGACTTATAAAGGTGACTGCCGAGGATATCAGCGAGTCTGCTGAGATATTTGAAATGCTTCTCGGTGATGATCTTCAGGGCAGAAAGGATTATATATCCGAATACGGTGCAGATTACCTTGAACTTGCTGATATCAGCTAAGGAGTGATATCTTGAAAAAGATCAGAATGACAAAGTGCCGTTTCTGCGGCGGAACAGAGTTTATAACAGGATATCAGAACTTTTACGGAGCTGTATACAGTGCTGACAGCCTTCTTCATTCAACTTCCCTTTATCATACTATATGCCGTGAATGCGGAAGCATTGTAAGGACTTATGTAAAGGATCCCGAAAAGCTGCTTAAAAAGAAAGACAGAAAAACATCACAAGGAGAAGATTAAATGCCAAGGAAAAAGGAAACTAACCAGAAGCAGCCCGTGTTCAGGCACGAGGCATATATTGAAGGTTCCGGAAGCGTGGTTGACGAGAAGATCGCAGATACACTGAAAAAGAACTATATGCCTTATGCGATGAGCGTTATCATTTCCAGAGCACTTCCTGAGATAGACGGCTTCAAGCCCTCTCACAGAAAACTTCTTTATATGATGTACAAGAGGGGACTGCTCAGTCCTGAAAAAGAGCGTTCAAAGTCGGCAAATGTTGTGGGAGAGACTATGAAGCTCAATCCTCACGGCGATCAGGCTATATATGAGACCCTTGTCCGTATGACAAGGGGAAACGAAGCTCTGCTCCACCCTTATATAGACAGCAAGGGAAATTTCGGCAAGCAGTATTCCAGCAAGATGCACTTTGCCGCTCCGCGATATACTGAGGTAAAGCTTGAAAAGATATGCAACGAGCTCTTCCGTGATATTGACAAGGAAACAATAGACTTTGTACCGAATTACGACAATACCATGCAGGAGCCCACTCTGCTTCCGGCAACTTTCCCTACAGTCCTTGTAAATTCAAATACAGGTATTGCGGTATCAATGGCGAGCAATGTTTGCCCATTCAATCTTGAAGAGGTATGCGAGACTACGATAGCATTGATGAAAAATCCGCAGCATGACATAATAAGTACCCTTAAAGGACCTGATTTCCCCGGCGGCGGACTTATGCTCTATGACGAGACTGAGCTGAGCAAGGTCTATGAAACCGGAAGAGGAAGTATAAAGGTACGTGCAAAGTACAGCTATGACAAGGCTGCAAACTGTATCGAGGTCACTGAGATACCATATACCACTACTATAGAGGCTATAATCGAAAAAATAATCGACCTTGTAAAGCAGGGAAAGATAAGAGAGATATCCTATATCCGTGACGAGACTGATATAGACGGTCTGAAGATCGCCATTGATCTCAAGCGCGGAACCGATCCCGACAAGCTCATGCAGAAGCTGTACCGTCTGACTCCCTTGCAGGACAGCTATCCCTGCAACTTCAATATACTGATCGCCGGTACTCCGAAGGTCATGGGCGTAAGGGAGATACTTACCGAGTGGACTGCCTTTCGTGAGGAGTGTATTCAGCGCAGGACATATCATGATCTGCAAAAGAAAAAGGAGAAGCTCCATCTTTTAGAGGCTCTCTCAAAGATACTTCTTGATATCGACAAGGCAATAAAGATAATCCGCGAGACCGAGAACGAGGCGGATGTTGTGCCGAACCTTATGATAGGCTTTGGAATTGATGAGGTGCAGGCTGAATTTGTTGCAGAGATAAAGCTCCGTAATATAAACAAGCAGTATATCTTGCGCCGTGTTGAAGAGGTGGACCAGCTCAAAAAGGATATCGCCGAGATGGAGGAAATACTCCGCGATAAAAAGAAGATACGCAAGATAATCGTTGACGAGCTTCGTGATGTTATAAAGAATTACTCACAGCCAAGAAGAACCATGTTCTACTATCAGGCTGATGCAGAGGAAGCTGAAGAAGTTGATGATACTCCGGATTATCCTGTTAATATCTTTGTTTCAGACAGCGGATATTTCAAGAAGATAACTCCGCAGTCCCTGCGCATGAGCAGTGAACAGAAACTGAAGGAAGGCGACTATATCAGTCAGAGCATCGAGGCGACAAACAAGACCGAGCTCATATTCTTCTCCGATAAGGCTCAGGCGTACAAGTCAAGGGCAAGCTCCTTTGACGATACAAAGGCAAGTGTGATGGGAGATTATATACCTGCAAAGCTTGGCTTTGACGAAGGAGAGAATCTTAAAACTCTTGTTGCCACCACAGATTACAGCGGATATATTATTTTCTTCTTTGAAAACGGCAAGGCAGCCAAGATACCGTTAAAATCATACGAAACAAAGACAAACCGCAAGAAGCTTGCAAACGCATATTCAGAAAAATCTCCGCTTATTGCAGCTTTGTATACAGCTGAGGATTCAGATATACTGCTCAGGACTTCAAGCGGTCATGCACTTGTTTTCAATACCGGTATGATACTTCCAAAAGCTACAAGGGATTCACAGGGTGTACAGGTGATTAATCTGCGCAGAAAGGCAGTTCTTTCTTCGGCGGAAGTGGTTACAACTGAGGCTATGCCCGAACTCGAAAAATACCGTTCAAAGAGCGTTCCCGCAGCGGGCAAGCCTGCCAAGGAGCTTGGAGACAGCAATCAGCTTACATTCTGATAAAAAACACCGTATCAGCTTATGCCGATACGGTGTTTGCTTTTATTCCTGTGAGATTATTTCCTTGTAGAATTCAGAGATATCAGTTCTTTTTTCCTTTGTGTACTGTATTGCTGTTCTCGGATGCTGATTGAAAAGTCCGGTGAGGAGATACTGGAGATCATAGCCCCAGACTACGCCCTCATCGTGGAGTCTGCTGATATGTTTCTCTATGAACTGGAAAACAGGATATACATTGTATTTGGGATTTTTCAGGAAGCCGAGAAGAAGTTCCATCGCGCAGTTGCCGGCGCCTCTGCCCATAGCTGAGTATGTAGCGTCGAGCCAGTCAACGCCGTCGCCTACAGCCTCGATAGTATTTGCAAAAGCGAGCTGCTGATTGTTATGAGCGTGGATACCGACCTTTTTTCCGTATTTCTCAGCCATCTCAACATAGAGGGCAGCGATCCTTGCCATTTGCTCCGGATATATGGAGCCGAAACTGTCAACAATATAGAAAACATCAACAGGGGACTGTCCGAGGAGATCGAGAGCTACCTTTATATCCGACTCCTGTGCATTTGATATAGCCATAATATTACAGCTTACCTCATAGCCCTTTTTCTTTGCGTCCTCTATCATATCAACCGCTGTAGGTATCTGATGTATATACGCGGCCACACGGACAAGATCAACAGGACTGTTTTCGCGTTCGATGATATCCTGCTTGTAGTTGCAGCGTCCCACGTCAGCCATAATAGCAATTTTAAGATCTGTATGGTTATCTCCTACGATAGAGCGGATATATTCATCATCGCAGAATTTGCACGGACCGAATTTATTTACATCGAACATTTCCTTGTCAGCTCTGTAGCCGAATTCCATATAGTCTACACCGGCTTTGATATTTGTAAGATAAAGATCTCTTACAAATTCATCGCTGAAGCGGAAATCGTTTACAAGTCCGCCGTCGCGGAGTGTAGCGTCAACGACCCTTACATCGGATCTGTAACTCATAAGCTTTGATAATTCTTTCATACCTTATCTTCTCCCTTTTTACTGTACCACTTTGCACTGTAATACTTTAAAGTGATATCTCTAAAAATAGTATAGCACAGTATTCTGAATTTGTCAAACCCTTTTTGATTTTTTCTGTATTGTATCAAAATACAAAAAATAAAAGGGGATTTTATATTTAAAATCCCCATTTAATTATTATTTTGATCTGTACTATGGTATTCACTCTTTAAAATGGAAAAAATCATAAGGTTGTGCATTCCGGTAATCATTCTTTTAATACTTGCTATATCATTAACAGCGTTATGGATAAGATATTTGCAGGTAACTTCATCAGATAAGACTTCTGAAAGACTTTTATCATCTTCCTGAGTGATCTGCCTTAAAAAAAGCCGTTGGGTATCAAGTTCAGGAAATGATTCAAATATAAGTTCATTCATTTTAATAATTCTCTTTAATCGCTTCTCTGCCCCAAAAGCCCTTTAATAAAGTATATTATTTATCAGTATCCGAGCTCTTCACCGACAATAATTACCTTTATACGACCTTTATGGCGCTGATGAGCGGATATCAGATAATTGCAGCAGATCCTTCCGTCGCCTCCGCAGCCGTCCGTTATCTGGCGGTCAGCCTTTGACAGTGAAACACATTCTCCCTTTTCCTTGCAGTAAGTTGCACAGTCAAGGCGAACGCAGTTAGGCGGAGCAGCTTCGCGCTTTACTCTGATCTCAGCTTCATTAAGGTCTTTTACTATTTTATTGTATCCTGCGATAATGATAACTGATTTAGGACCAAAAGCTATAGCGGCGATACGGTTGCTGTTTCCGTCAACATTATACAGCACACCGTCCTCGGTGATCGCATTTGAGCTTGAAATATATACATCAGCGGAAAAAGCTTTTATATAGAGATCTGCCACCTCCTCAGGAGTCATTTTTGAACGGTCAAGATATGTATACTCAGGGGAGGACAGAAGTTCTGAAAGCCCGCATTCCTTCATTGTCATTGTACCGCCGTTTGTAATAACGTCACCCTTCTTGATAAGTGACCGTACTATGGAACAGACGTCGTTCCTTGTCTCGGCATAATAGAACTCCATATTGTTCTTTTTAAGGTTTTCACCGATCTTATTAATTCTCTTTTCTATGATAGCTTTTTTGTTGTTGTCCATTTTATATTACACTCCATTCGTAAAATCAATATGCGGGACTGATGTCCCGCATATCTTTAATTGTTTATTATTCGTTGTCAGGTTCGAGTACGGCATAATTTCCGTCATCGCGCTTGTATACGACATTTATAAGACCTGATTCAGCGTTTGTGAACATAAAGAACTCATGATCGAGCAGATTCATCTGAAGAATTGCTTCATCAATGTCCATAGGTCTCATCTTGAACTTCTTATGCTTGATGACCTCATAATCCACAGTTTCGGGAACAGGGTAAGCAAAAGCTTCCTTGAAAGCAGCGTCTTTCAGTTTCTTCTCGACCTTGGTCTTGTTCTTGCGAATCTGTCTGATTATCTTGTCGATAGCGTCATCAAGAGCGACATATTTGTCTTCGGCAGCACGTTCTGCGCGGAATATTATACTGTTATATTTAACGGTAAGCTCAAGAATTATCTGTGTCTTGATCTCAGAAATAACAATCTTAGCATCAGCTTCCTCTCCAAAGAATTTTCCGAGTCGTGAATCTATCCTCTTTTCTGCGTACTCAGTAAAGTTAGTTGGTATCTGCATTTTTTTAGCTGTGATAGTTGTTTTCATATTGGTCCTCCTTTTTTAGCTTTGCGAGAAGCAAAACTGTACTTTATGGTTATATTATACCATAAAGGAAGTGATAATACAAGTGGATTTTGTTGATTTCGTTTGAAATGCACAAAGCATTTTGCATAATTTGTTTAATCTGACATCAGAAATTGTTTTTTAAATTATCGAGAAGCACCTGCGCGATCTGCTCTGTAGTAACGTAACCGCTTGCTCTGTCTTCTATCAGAATACAGAAAGCGACGGGGAAATCAGGCTCATCTACAAAGCCAACAAGCAGGGAGTTTTCCTTCATTCCTTCATTGACCTGAGCGGTTCCGCTTTTGACTCCAACCTTATATCCGTTGATAAGATAAGTATATTTGTCAGAGCCGTTTGTAAGCATTATCTGTTTCATTGTCTCGGCAGTCTTTTCAGAGAATATCCTGTCACTGTAATTGGTTTTGGCTTTTTCTTTTTCATTTCCGCGGGTATCTGTAATATGGTCAATGAGATATGGCATAGTCATTTTTCCGGTGCTGTCAGCGACAGCGCTTTCCCACATCATGAGCTGGATCGGACTTACAAGAGTATCGCCCTGACCGATACAGCCCCACTGTGTTCTGAATTCATATGGATCCTCAAGAGTTGTCGAAGCTGTTTCACACTGTATACCGTTTATGTCGATATAGGTCGGCTTTCCGCCGTTAAGAACATATCCCATTTTCTCGTACTGCTTTTTTACTTTTTCAAGCGGCATATCGCCGTCCTCGATGAGCTGTGCAAAGAAAGGATTGCAACTGTTTTCAAATGCCTCCTGAATGTTCTGTGTACCATGACCGTAAGGATTATGGCAGTCGATATCCGCTCCTGAACCGTTGTGATACTTGCCTGTGCAGTTGTAGCTTTTTGAAAACAACCTGCTGCTGCCCATTATTTCAAGTGCGGATATTACTGTTGATACCTTTTGGGTCGAACCGGGAACTGTCCTGAACATATTTTTGGATAAGAGCGTAGCGGATTTGAAGTTGTCCAGATCATCATAACCTTTTGTTACGTCAAGAGAGGGGAGACTGACGCAGACGAGGAGCTCGCCTGTCTTATAGTTGTAAGCGCAGGTGCAGCCTTCCATGTAACCGTAGGCGTCATAAACAGCCCGGTTGGCTCTGTGATCGAGAGTGGTATATATAGCTGCGTGTCCTCCGTCGTGAAGCAAGCCTTCATTAAAGCTGTAATTGTTTAGTTTCTCAAGGTTCTGCGCCACGAGAGTGTTATTCATTTGGCCCTTGTCGTCACCGATTATATTTCCTACGTCAATGAAATGATTATCCGGGTATGTTCCGTTTCCAGTACCGTCGAAAAGCACATCGCCTGATCTGTCATAAACCAGACCCAGTTCATGGGTGTCTGAATTCATCATATAGAATGATGATTCATGCACGAGCTTTGCGATGAGCAGTGCCATACCGGCTATAAAAAGAAGTATCAGCAGACTTATTATCCTTTGGGTCCTTCTTATGCTTTTCATTCCTGCCACCTCCATACAGGCTCGCTGGATACCTGCTTTTTATGCTTCGGTTCTTTGAATGAAGGAGAGAGGCAGGCCATGAGCATACCTATCATGAACCCGCTGACCATAAGTGAGCTTCCTCCCGAAGAAAGGAAGGGGATAGTAACGCCGGTAAAAGGTATAAGATTGCATGAACCGAATATGTTCAGCGCCATCTGTACAGTAAAGGCGGCACACACGCAGGCGGAAACAGTACCGTGGTAATATGAGCGGGCAGGATTGATAAGTGGAACTGCTGTCATGATTATTATAGCAAGCACAGCCATAAGAGCGTATAAAAGCCCCCATTCTTCGCTTATAGTAGCGAATACTATATCGTTATCGTATGCAAAGATATTTGAAAGAAAACCCTTTCCAGGTCCGAGTCCGAACCAGCCGCCCTTGGCTATGGCGATCAGGGCCTGTGACTGCTGATATCCGTCACCGGTCTTGTCGTTCCATATATCAACATGAAGACGGTGCTGAACATAATCAGGAGCATATTTTAATCCGATAAGCAGGAATACAACAATAACCGCCGCTACAGCGATCAGCTTCTTCTTGGAAAATTTAGCTTTTGGGTAGCATATCCTGAGAAGGAAACCGACTGAGAATATGCCGAGAAATGTGGGAAGACTTCCGTAATCATGGGATTTGACCTGTACAAGACAGATCGCAGCCGTAAGGACAAGAAGCGTTATATTTTCGTACACCACATTGATGAACAGGACCTTGTGCTTTTTCTGCTGCTCTTCTATAGACGTTGCGCAGGCAAGAACGAACAGCGGCTTGATGAATTCTGAAGGCTGCAAGGTGAAGGAGCCTATCTTTATCCACATATCATGGGTGATGATATTTACAAGAAGAGTTATCAGAAGTACAGCGCAAACTGCGGCATAGATGTATTTCTTCTTTTCCTGAAGAAGTTTATGATTTTTGCAGAGCATATATCCTGCCTTGCACGAAGCGAGTGCGATGATACAGGTCAAAAGATGCTTGGCATTAAAGCTGACTTCTCCGAAGCATGACTGAAAAATCAGGCTCATGTTAAGTATAAGTATCAGCAGGAAATCTATCGCATATGATTTCTGCCTGAAAGAGAGCATTATAATAAAATATGCGATATCAATTATTATTACCGCTGTACCGAGAACAGCAACATCTCTTACGTCCTTGTAATTTCCGTTGAAATATATGTTCACTATCATAGCGATATGAGCGAGAAGAACAGAAAAACATGAAAAGCCGTATGCGATGGGATTAGCGTACACGTTCCATCCTCCTTTTCCTGAAGATAAGACGGCGGTTGCCGAGTGTAATGACGTCGTTTTCATTAAGCACAGCTTCTCTTACCATAGTGCCGTTGACAAATAATCCGGATTTTGAACCCATATCCCTGATAGACCATTTACCCTCGGATACGGTAAGCATAGCATGGTAACGTGACACCGAAAGATTCGGCAGCCTTATATCGGCAGATGCATGACGTCCGATAAGAACCTCGTCGCAGCCGAGTTCATAGGTTTTTCCCTGTTCTGCAAGTTCCATATCATTTGCAACTTCATGCCAGTTCTTTTTTGTGGATTTTCTTTCGCGGTACGCAGTCAGCAACAGAACAAGTATACATATATCAAGTGCCGCAGCTGCCGCAACGCATAAAACAAGATTCAAAGAATCCAAATAAACACCTCCGTAACAGTAAAGCGAAATATATGGCAATAAAAATCCCGAAGATAGCTCTTCGGGATA
The DNA here is from genome assembly GCF_016287535.1 of Ruminococcus sp. Classification (GTDB taxonomy): domain Bacteria; phylum Bacillota; class Clostridia; order Oscillospirales; family Ruminococcaceae; genus Ruminococcus. Next base: position 233,820 of record NZ_JAEFAJ010000001.1, on the reverse strand, counting down.
ATATATTATTCTTCAGAAGGCTGTTCAGCGGCAGCTTCCTCGGTTTCCTCAGTTTTCTCCGCGGCAGTTTCTTTAAGGAGAATATCCTCGGACATTTCACCGCGCATCATCTTTTCAAAGTCGTCGCCGTCGATCTTTTCAAATTTGAGAAGATACTTCGCAAGGAAGTGCATTTTATCCTCATGAGCTTTGAGAAGCTCTGTACAGTCATTGTAAGCCTTCTCGATGATAGAACGGACTTCCTCGTCTATCTGAGCAGCCACAGCTTCGCTGTAATTTCTGGTATGACCGTAGTCTTTGCCGAGGAATACCTCGTCATTGTCCGAACCGTAAACAACAGTACCGATTTTCTTTGAGAAACCGTATCTTGTTACCATATTTCTTGCGGTTGATGTTGCACGTTCGATATCGTTTGAAGCTCCGGTGCAGATGTCGTCGATGAAGAGCTCTTCGGCAACACGTCCGCCCAGAAGCATTACGATACTCTCACGCATCTGATTGCGTGAAACGTGTCTGTCATCATTATCAGGCCTTGTGACTGTAAGACCTGCCGCCAGACCACGCTGAATGATAGTGACCTGATGGATCTTATCCTGAGTTTTGAGGTGATATGCAGCAACTGCGTGACCTGCTTCGTGATAGGCTGTAACGAGCTTATCATGTTCAGTAACGATACGTGATTTCTTTTCAGGACCTGCGATGACCTTCATCGTAGCCTCTTCGATATCAGCCTCAGTAACAGCCATGCGGTTGTTTCTTGCTGCAAGAAGAGCGGCTTCATTCAGTACATTTTCAAGATCAGCGCCTGTAAAGCCCTGAGTTGTTTTAGCAATGACTTTAAGGTCAACGTCCGGGCCCAGTGACTTATTCTTTGCATGGACTCTGAGGATCTCCTCACGGCCCTTTACGTCAGGGTATCCAACGACGATCTGTCTGTCGAAACGTCCCGGTCTGAGAAGAGCAGGGTCAAGTATATCACGTCTGTTTGTAGCGGCGATAACTATAACGCTGTCGTTGCCTGTGAAACCGTCCATTTCAACAAGGAGCTGGTTAAGTGTCTGTTCACGCTCATCATGTCCACCGCCGAGACCTGCGCCTCTGTGACGGCCTACGGCGTCTATTTCGTCTATGAATATAATCGCGGGAGCGTGTTTTTTTGCCTGTTCAAAGAGGTCTCTTACACGTGAAGCACCTACTCCGACGAACATTTCAACGAAATCAGAACCGGAGATAGGGAAGAACGGACAGCCGGCCTCGCCTGCAACTGCACGGGCAAGAAGGGTCTTACCTGTACCGGGAGGACCGAGCAGAAGAACTCCCTTAGGTACTTTAGCGCCAAGCTCGGTGTATTTTCTCGGATTTTTCAGGTAATCAACGATCTCTATGAGTTCCTGTTTTTCTTCGTCAGCACCGGCTACATCTTTAAAAGTAGCCTTGCGTGCGCTTGCGCCGTTTTTGAGATTTGCCTTGCCGAAGGTCGCGTATTTGCTTCCTCCGCCGTTTTGTTTCATTATAAAATAAAGTATGGAAATGCCGAGAAGAACAGTAAGAATAACAGGGATAAGCGAATATATCCATGTCCTGTCAGTTATCTTGATGTAATCCTGTTTGAGAGGCGCATCAGGGTGTTTTGCATTGTATTCCTTACGGTAATTTTCTGTATCATTCAGGAAAATATTAACATTCGGAACATTATAATGCTTTTCTGTGTCCTCGTTATCAAGCTTGTAGGTAAGATCTCCTGTACCGAGATCAAGTTCATAGTAAGATACTCTGTAATCGTCAAAATAACCGATTATTTCAGTATACGCAGTCTTATCGTTATTCTGGTTAAGTCTTGAGCTTATATATACAAGTGAGAAAACTGCTATTCCGACTATGAGCAGATAGGTAAGAACTCCTTTGCTTTTTTTGGGTGTCAAATTATCCTCTCCATTCTTTATGAGCGTTTTATACAGACCTTCAGGAAACGAACTGTGTTCCCATCAGGCGCAACACGATCGGCTATTCCGATCATTTCGGCAAATACAGTACCTTCTTCATCCTCTAAAAAATGAAGTGTACTGCGTTTTTCAGCCGGTATATTTTCATTGATTATTTTTTTTACGGAAGAAGTGAAATTTCTGCCGCTTAGTTTTATCCTGTCGCCGAATCTTCTGTTACGGACAACAACTCTTCCTATTATTTTATCATAATCGAGCAGATAAAATGTTGATTTTTTGTTAACAGTTTCATTTTTCTTCAAATTATCACATTGGATTATTTCGCAAAAGAGCGTACATTCAGCGAAAATTCGGTTTTCACCGATCACAAGCGGTTTAGATATAAAACTGTCGCTTACAGGCGGTATTTTTTTTAGTTCGATCGAACCGTTATCACCTACAAGGTAATTTTCACCGGAAATATTGATTTTTCCGCCCTTTATAATAATACTGTCAGCCTCTTCGAGTCTGTTATGCGAATACGGCAGCTTGTTTTCTGATAAGAGTCTTGCAACAGCGCGTTTTCTTATAACAGGGGAGAAACTGCGGATATCAATTAGTTTTGTGCCCTGAATGCAGGATTCATAAGCGTCGTTTGCCGCGGATTCGATAAAAGCGTTTTCTTGGCGAAGTGTGTCCATAGAGTTTATTGAAGTCTCGATTACGGAGCTGTTTATCTCATGAAGCAGCGGGAGGATATTATGACGTATCCTGTTTCTGGTATAATCATCGGAAAGATTCGTACTGTCTGTAACATAATCCTGATCCCTCTGACTGAGAAAAGCTTCTATCTCAGCTCTTGATATGCAAAGCAATGGTCTGAAAATATTGCCGCGTACAGGGGGGATACCTGCGATCCCTTTTATACCGGTGCCGCGCGCAAGATTCAGAACAGCCGTTTCAAGAGCATCATTAGCATTATGGGCAGTTGCCATTTTTTTATCTGTGGAATGCTCTGCAAAAATTGAATATCTCAGTTTTCTTGCAGCTTCCTCGACAGAAACGGCGTTTTTCTCTGCATATCCGCTGACATCGCATGAAAATGACTTGAAAGGAATACCTTTTTGCTCACAAAGATGACGGCAGAACTGTTCGTCCCGGTCGCTTTCTTCGCCTCTTAGACAGTGATTGACGTGCAGCGCCTCTACAGTGATACCGAGCCGTTCTCTTAATTCGTAAAGGGAGAGCAGAAGAGCAACGCTGTCAGCGCCGCCTGAAAGACCGCATATGACAGTTTCACCTTTATTGAGCATATGATATTTTTCAATAAAACTGTAAATCTTGTCTAACATCATCAAACATTTTCAGGAGGAGCATTATAATCTGGATTGGAGAATCTTGTGAACTGTCCATCCCATATAAGCTCTACGGTACCTGTTTCACCATGACGGTTTTTAGCGACGATACATTCGGAAATGTTCTGACGCTGGCTTTCTTTATTGTAATAGGCTTCACGATACAGGAAAAGAACTATATCAGCGTCCTGTTCAATAGAACCTGATTCACGAAGGTCTGACAGCATGGGGCGCTTGTCTGTACGGCTCTCAACGGCACGTGAAAGCTGCGAAAGCAGAATTACAGGCACATTGAGCTCCTTTGCCATTACTTTTAGTTGTCTGGTTATCTCACTGATAACAGTAACACGGTTGTCCGACCGTGAGGTAGACTCCATAAGCTGCAGGTAGTCGATGATAACAAGTCCGAGATTCTTTGTCCTGCGGAGCTTTGCCTTCATCTGCTGAACGGTCATACTTGCCGTATCGTCTATAAAAAGCGGAAGCGTACTAAGGTAACCTGCGCTCGTAGCCAGCTTTACCCAGTCATCGCCGGAGATCCTGCCGTTTCTGAGTGTATTTGACTCAACAAGCGCTTCGGTGGAGAGAATTCTTGTTGCGATCTGCTCCTTGGACATTTCGAGGTTGAAGGTAACAACTTCCTTTTCAGCACGTCTTGCAACATTTGTAGCTATATTCATGGCGAATGAAGTTTTTCCCATACCGGGTCGTGCGGCAATTATTATCAGGTCAGACTTGTTAAGTCCCGAAGTTATGCTGTCAAGCAGGGTGAAACCAGTTCTTGCGCCAACATATTTTTCCTTATCGGGACCGGATATTTTTCCGAGCCTGTCATAAGCCTCTGCGATAGCTTCAGAGAGTGGGACAAGTCCACGGACGTCCTTGCCCTGCCTGATATCATATATTTTCTGTTCAGCTGAGTCAAGTAGGAGTTGAGCGTCCTGTTCACCGGACTGAACTTCCTCAAGTATGGTTCTGGCAACATAACTGAGGCTTCTCAGGAAATATTTATCAGCAACGATCTTGCAGTAGCTTTGTATATTCGCAGTTGACGGGAGCAGATTGCCGATTTCAGCAAGATAGCGTCTTCCCTCGGCAGGGCTCTCGAAAATATGCTGTTTATCCGCCTCGTTGAGCACCGTTACTATATCTACAGGCAGGCTCATCGAGTTCATCTGGAGCATTATCGAGTAAAGAGCCTTGTGCTGTTCATTGTAAAAATACTCCGGCTTTATGAGCTCGATAACATCCGGAAGGACCGAAGGCTGTGAGATTATCGCTCCGAGGACAGACTGCTCTGCTTCAATGCTGTGAGGCAGCTCACGGGCTGAAAGCAGGATATCATGTTCATCCATAACATTCACCGATCAGCCTTCGATGACTTCAACATCTATGGTTTCGGTTATACCGTTATAGAGCTTTACAGCAGCTGTGTATGAACCGAAGTTTTTTATATCTGTGCTGAGAGCTATTTTCTTTTTGTCGACTTTGACACCGAGCTGCTCGGCAAGAGAATCAGCAACATTTCCAGCTGTTACAGAGCCGAAGAGTTTACCGTTTGAACCTGCTTTTGCAGCGATATTCACTTTTTTGCCCCTGATCTTTTCAGCTGCTTCCTTTGCAGCCTGTATGTCGACATCTATTTTATGCTGTGCAGAAGCCTGTGCGCCTTCGAGCTTGTTCATATTTGCGGCAGTTGCTTCAACGGCGTATCCCTTCGGGAGAAGCATATTGCGTGCATAACCGTCAGCAACATTCTTTATTTCGCCTTTTTTGCCGGAGCCTTTGACATCTTGCAGAAAAATTACTTTCATATTCATCAGCCTTTCTTGATTAGAGATCAGAATTATTGTTTTTACAGTCGTCTATTGCGATTATCAAAGCCTTTGCAGCTTCTTCTATTGTAACATTTTCAAGCTGTGTGGCGGCCATTGTCTGATGTCCGCCGCCGCCAAGCTGTTCCATAATGACCTGAACATTCAGTGCGCCCAGTGATCTTGCGGATATATTTATGGTACTGTTTGTCCTGTATATAACGAATGAAGCGTCAACGTCAGTTATACCGAGCAGCTCGTCAGCAGCCTGGGGAGCGACTATTCTTATATCCTCCGAATTGAAATCGGCAACAGCGATTGCACAGTTATTATGTATCTTTGCAGAAGCAACGATCTGTGTTTTTCTTCTGTAAGAATCTATCGAATTGGAGAAGAGGTGTTTTACAGCTATGGTATCCGCGCCCAGCTTTTTCAGGAAAGCAGCGGCTTCAAATGTTCTTACACCTGTACGCATGACAAAATTCTTTGTATCGAGCATAATGCCTGAAAGGAGAGCGTCTGCGATACAGCCTGCTATCTTGCCGTCGCCGGGATAATTGAAATACTGGATTATCTCAGTTACCATTTCTGATGCGGAAGACGCATATGGTTCGTGGTGGAAGAGAACGGCGTTATCAATGAAATTAACTGTTTTTCGGTGATGATCAATAACAACTACTGAGCGGGCGCGTTCATAGAGCGTATGACTTTCCACATAGTCCTTGTTATGAGTATCGACAATGATAAGCATATCGCCGGGAGTGATCATACTTTCCGCTTCTGCCGGTGTTATGAAAAGAGCGCCTTCGGTTTCTGCGTCGATCTTTTCAATGAGATTGACAGCAAGATTTTTAGTGCGGTCAACAGCGATAAAAGCCTCTTTTTCAAGGTTGATTATCGCACCTGCGATTCCGCAGGCAGCACCTACCGAATCAAGGTCGCCGAAGCGATGTCCCATAACAAAGACTCTCTCACAGTTCATTATAAGATCCTGCAGGGCATTGGCGATGATTCTTGTCTTTGAACGAGAGCGTTTTTCAACGCCGTTGGAAACGCCTCCGAAGAACCTGTAACCTGTGTCTGTCTTTACGACAGCCTGATCGCCGCCGCGTCCGAGAGCCATATCAAGGCATTGTCTTGCGATATTTTCACTTTCCGCGAGAGACGAAGCGCCCTGACCTACGCCTATAGAGAATGTGAGCGGGTACTTGCCGGCTATCTTTATACTGCGTGCAGCTTCAAGGATCTTGAATTTACTGCTTATTATTTCATTAAGGTGACGGTTTTCAAGAATAGCGAAAAAGGTGTTCGGAGAAGTTTTTTTGATAAAGCCGTTGGTCTTGCTCATAAAGTTTTCAATGAGCTTCTCGGTCTCTACGGATGTCTGAGCTTTTTCGCTTTCCTTTGCGTTCTGCATTATATCATCATAGTTATCAATGGTTATAACGAGAACATTGGGGTGAGATTCGGACATCTCCCTTCTCATTGTGTAAAAACTTGTCTGATCGTGGAAATAAAGCACAAGGAAGGACATATCATTCTTCTCGAATTTTTCAGCAGTGACATCGTAAATACAGCCTTTTACCGGACATACAGCATTTCCGTTCTGGACAAGCATATCCATATCCATTTTCACGAATCCCTCGAAATCAAGACCGTAAACGTCTTGTCCGAGTCCGATCTTTTCAGCGAATATCTGATTATACCATACGAACTTCCTGTTGTCGTCGATAACCGCAACTGGAGCAGGGAGAGAATTCATGAATTCGGCAGCCGAGCTTTCAAGATGCTGATTCATCTTTGAAATACGCCGCATTGAGTTCTGGGAATATATGATAGTATATACGATACAGCTGAGAATAAGAGCAAATGAAGTTCCTATAAGGATATTAACGATGGTATTGCTGCGGTCTGTCAGCAGAAATGAAGGTATCAGCGCCCCCAGCGCAAGCAGATGAAGTATCAACATAACTGCCGGGAATTTCTTTTTCACCTTTTTACTCCTTTCGGAAAGATCAGGTCTCCATTATAATTGGCAGTATCATAGGACTGCGCTTGGTTTTCTGGTAAATATAATCGGACAGAGCGTCACGGAGCTTGCCTTTCAGAGAGTTCCATTCTCTGAGTTCGTTTGAGGAGCAGTTGGCAAGAGTATCCGTAAGAAGCCCTCTGGCTTCCACCATAAGTTCTTCTGACTCGCGCACATATACAAAGCCTCTTGAGATTATATCCGGACCTGCAACGATCTCGTTGGTGCTTCTCTCAATTCCGATAACAATGATGATAAGACCGTCCTGAGCAAGATGCTTTCTGTCGCGGAGAACTATGGAACCGACATCTCCGACTCCGAGTCCGTCAACGAGGACTCTTCCGGCAGGCACCTGTGAAACGACCTTCATGGTATTTCCGTCTGTTTCAATAACATTGCCTATCTCTGCGATTAGTACATTTTCCTTTGGCATACCGAGCTGAAGTGCAAGATCGGCGTGTTTTTTCAGGTGCTTGTACTCTCCGTGGACAGGGATAAAGAACTTGGGCTTTGTAAGAGACTGCATAAGCTTCAGTTCTTCCTGACAGGCGTGACCTGAAACGTGTACCTCATACATTGCCTCATAAACTACTTCTGCACCTGATTTCATAAGTTCATTCACAACCCGTGTGACGAATTTTTCGTTTCCGGGAATAGGAGTTGCGGATATGATTATGAAATCCATAGGCGTGATATTGACTTTTTTATGGTCGTTCATAGCCATACGGGTAAGAGCGGACATAGGCTCTCCCTGACTGCCTGTAGTGATAAGAACGATCCTTTCACTCTCATAGCGGTTCATCATTTCGATGTCGATGAATATTCCTTCCGGAGCCTCAAGATAGCCGAGTTCAATGGCAGTATTGATTACATTGACCATACTTCTGCCGAAAACAGCGACTTTACGGTCATATCTGACAGCACAGTTCACTATCTGCTGGACACGGTGGATATTCGATGAGAATGTGGCGATAATTATACGCTTGCCCTCGCCCTTCTGAAATAACTTGTCAAAGGAATCTCCTACAGTTCGTTCGGAATGTGTATAACCGGGGCGCTCGGCGTTTGTTGAGTCAGCCATAAGGGCAAGAACTCCGCGGCTGCCGAGTTCACCAAATCTCGCAAGGTCTATTATCTTGCCGTCGATAGGCGAATAATCCACCTTGAAATCTCCTGTATGGACGATAACTCCGGCAGGAGTATGGATAGCCATACCCACAGAGTCGGGGATCGAATGGTTGACCTTTATGAATTCAACAGCCATACATCCCATTTTTACAGTTTTTTTAGGTTCAACGATGTTGAGATTGACCTTTCCGCTGATGCCCTGTTCCTTGAGCTTGCCTTCGATAAGACCTATGGTAAGCCTTGTTGCATAGACAGGAACATTTATTTTCTTGAGCAGGTATGCAAGACCGCCTATATGGTCTTCGTGTCCGTGAGTGATGACGATTCCCCTGATCTTTTCCTGATTCCTTTCAACATAGGTGAAATCCGGAATAACGATATCGACGCCCGGCATATCAGCGTCCGGAAAAGCAAGACCGCAGTCAAGAATGAACATATCGTTGGAACATTCAAAAACAGTCATATTTTTACCGATCTCATTAAGTCCGCCTAACGGGATTATTCGTACAGGTGTCTTTTTTATCTCTTTCGGCTGTCTTGAACGGGCTTTGGTTTTTGTTTCGGCTGGTGTTTCAGCCTTTACGGCAGTTTTTTTCTCTTTTGTTTCCTTATCCTTTGAAGCTGTTCGCTTCCTGTAAGTCCTTTTCGGAGCAGCAGAGGCGTTCTGCTTGGACTTATTGTTTTTCTCTTTTTCGTTCACTTTATGACCTCGCTTTCAATAATAGGGAAGACCTCTGCGTGAACGCCGCAGAAGCCTGAAAAAAATATAAAAAGTAAGGCTTCGGGATATTGTGATATGCGAAAACTGATGATATTCGCGGTATAAAAGCCGATAAAAATGCTGACCACATATAAAACAGGCAAACGTACAAGCTCTTTTCCGAGCCGACCTGTTAAGGATACACGTGATCGGGTGAATATGTTGGTTCCGAAGCATTTCTGACCGCAAATCGTCTGCGGCATATATCTTAATGACGTTTTTTCGCCATAAAAGCCTAAAAAAATAAATCAACGCTGCTGCGGGATTGCACCGCGAGCGCAAGTATTCAAATATAATTATACAGAAATAAAATATGGATGTCAATAGAAAAACTGAATGATTTTAACATTATGCAATATAAATAGTTTTTTGCAACATGGCAGCACCAAATGTAGAACTCTTTCTATTGTGCGAATTTATCGCTATACCGTAGTTTTCTTACATTTAATATTCATTTGTATGGAGTTCCGGATTGGATAACCAATTTTAAGCGGATAAACCACGGAACATATGCAGCAAATGTGGTAATTATGGTGTAAAACTGCGTAATATCGCCGCTTATACATTTATTTGACTTTCTGATGCGCTGCGTTTATAATATTTATTGACAGTTATTCTTGTTTTATTCTTTTTTTACCTGACCGATCAGCAGTAAAAGAGCGATAATATTGGGAAAAGCCATAAGTCCGTTGAAGATATCGGATACAGTCCACACCGTTTCTGAGCGGATAACTGCTCCGGAGGCTGAAATTACAGCATATATCGCCGGAAAAACAGACCTTCTGCATTTGAAAATGTATGAAAAAGCCGCTGAGCCGCAGTAAGACCAGCCGATAACTGTGCAAAAAGCAAATACAGCCATCAGCAGAGCAATTATGAAATTCGTATTTGCTCCTGTGACTGGGCGTAAAGCAGAATATACTGTTGGATCGCCGGATGAGCAAAGCACAGCCGCTGCTGTCAGGGTGCAGCAGAGCATAGTGTCAATGAATACTTCAAGCATACTGCACATTCCCTGAACCTTATAGGAGGAATAATTTTTTGAAGAACTGTGCAGGATCGGAGAGCTCCCAAGACCTGCTTCATTTGAAAATATACCTCTCCTTAGACCAACAGAAACAGTTTTGGAAACCGTATAGCCGGTAAATCCTCCGAATACCTGTTTTACGCCTGATGCCTGTTCAAAAATATCTGAAAGCACTGCAGGAAGAGCGTGTCTGTTCAGCATAACCGAAGCTATACAGATAACAGTATAAATTACAGATGCTGCGGGCAGAAGAACTTTCGCGGCGCAGCTTATTCTTTCTGCGCCGCCCTGAATAATTACAAAAATGAGTATAAATATGAGCCCTGCAAGCAATACATGATTTATATGAGTGCATTGGTAAAGATTATCCGAAAGAGTGCTTATCTGAGCTGCTCCTCCCATTCCGAATGAAGCAAATACACAGCAGATCGCAAAAAAATACGATAGCGGCCTGCAATTCAGTCCAAACCTTATATATGCCATAGGACCTCTTATTTCGTCTGTGCTGTATCTGGCGGACAGGAAGTTTTCGGCGTAAACGACCGACATACCGAGAATCGCGGATATCCACATCCAGAATACGGCTCCTGCACTTCCTATACGTATTGCCGAGGCTACTCCGGTGATATTTCCTGTGCCCATTGCCGTACCGAGAGACATACAGAATGTTCCGAACTGCTCCCGTTTGTTTTTGTTCCTGCGGAATTTTTTAAAAAAATAGGGAAAGATCTTTATTTGTATGAAACCCAGTCTTACAGTATACAATATTCCGGTGATCAGAATAAGAAAAATCAGACCATTTCCCCATATGTATGAGTTTATTCTTTCGAGCATAGTACACCGCTTTCAGATCAGTTTTTGATAAAGTTTACAATTTGTTTTAATTTTTGGTTTTACATTGGATATATTTTATGATATAATGTTCGCATACGAACATTACAGAATATATAATAAAGTTTAGGATATATGATATAATACACTTTGAAGGGGGGAATGAAATGAAACAGTATGCACCGGACAGGCGCTGTCTGACGACCATGAGGCTGATAATCACTGCAGCAGCTATTATTATCCTTGCAGCTGTAAGATATTTTGTTCCTGTAGAAAAAATAGTTGTTATAACAGTTGCGGCTGTCATTTCAGTTGCGTTTCTGGAGATGTTTGTTCATCTTCCACTGTATTTTTCCTCGATAAAGTATACAGCTACCGAAACAGAGGTAACAAAGAGCAGCGGTGTTTTTGTAAAGGTACATCAGTCGGTAAGATATTCTTCCATACAGTACACAACTTTCATCAGCAGCTATTTATCAAATTATACGGGGTTCAATTTCATAATATTCTTCGTATACGGCGGACAGCTAAGGCTTTTGTTTTTAAAAAAGGCGGATGCAGAGGAAATAGTAGCCATGTCCGGAGGAGTCAGCACAAAGGGGGAGAAGTATGTGCCGTGAACATCCTTTAAAAATACTGAAGTACTCCGCCAAGAATATCTGGCTTCTCATTTTTCCTCTTATACGCGGAATTTATACTTATCATTTCGATAAGGACTGGTTTTACAGCTGGGTAAGGGGAGCATGGTTCGATATAGCCGTGCTTGGTGTAATTATTCTCTTCGGATTTGTAAGGTGGCTTTTTTCGCGGATCTACATTACAGATGAGGAGCTTATACACCGTGACGGAGTTTTTCTTCATTTGAATACGTTCATACCGATACGCAATGTCAGTTCGGTCACGGTGGAAAGACCTCTGTTTATGGTCCCGTTCGGAGCGATAAGATTCCGCTGTGATACCCGTGCCGGGATATTCAGGACTGTGGATCTTAAACTTTTAGTCGGCAAGAAGGCGCTTAAAGAAATAATGGAGCATATGCCCGATATTGATGAGGATAAGAAGATAAACGGCATATCCCAGCCGAATACTCTTTCGGTACTGCTGTTTTCCGCACTTTTTTCAAGCGGATTTTCGGGAACGGTATATCTTGCGACTTTCTTTTTCAAAGGCGGAGATATAGCCTATAACATAATAAAGCGCTCGCTTGATCTTCTTACGGAGGAGACTGAGAAAATAACGGAAAAACTTGTTCTGAAAATACCGGCTGCTGCTATTTTTATAGGCGTTTTCTTTATTGCGTCGTGGTTCCTGTCATTCCTTGTGAATTTTTTCAGATACGGAAGGTTCAATATCGACTTTGACCGTAACTGCACAAGAGTTTCCTATGGAATAATCGACCGCAAGGAATACCGCATAAGAAACTCGCATATTAATTATACTGACCTGAGACAGAATCTTCTGATGAAAATAAGAGGAGCAGTTGCCGTAAATATAAGCTGTGCAGGCTATGGCTCGTCAAAGAACAGGATACCGGTGCTTTTACCTGTTAAAAGAGAAAGCAATATCGGAGAGAAGTTTCAGACTATCGGTATATACAGCGGAAAAAAGAACAAATACAGCGCACAGCCTGCCGGTATATGCTCATATCTTCTCATACCGCTGATCGTAGCTGCGATAATTGTCCCTTCCTACGACTGGGCAGCGCGTATATTGCCTCGTCTTTCGGAACTCACACTGTTCCTTGCGGTAATGCTCGAAATACCTGTAGTATGGTTTATAATCGTGAAATTTGTAGCTCTTCTGACAAGCGGAGTAGCATTTTACGAGGACAAGATAATAATACGCTGTTCAAAATGGACGAAATTCCATACTGTCGTATCAACACGTGACAAGGTCGTGAAGCTTGAGCTCGAACAGAACTTGCTTCAGGCTATGAGCGGCAGATGTGCGTTCAGTATATGGTTTGAGGGCGAAGAGCATACAAGGTACAAGATAAAGGCAATGAAAGCAGATGAAGTCAGAAAGATCGCGGAAAGTCTCGGCTACAAGATAGGTGAAAAAGTCAGAACTTGACATTTGCGCATAAAAATGCTATTATTATCAGGTGAGCAGACTATGCGGTAGCGGGAACGCTTTAGTTCACGAGGAAAGTCCGTGCATCACAGAGCAGGGTAGCTGCTAACGGCAGCCGGGGGCGACCTTAGGGCAAGTGCAACAGAGATATACTGCCGCTTTATGCGGTGATGGTGGAAAGGCGAGGTAAGAGCTCACCAGAGCACTGGAGACAGTGCTGCTATGTAAACCCTATCCGATGCAACGCCTATTGGTGCTTGTTATCTTAACGTCTGCTCGGCGGATAACAGGTAATGGCGGCTTGAGCTTGCCGGCGACGGTAAGCGTAGATAAATTACCGCACACGACAGAACACGGCTTATCGGTCTGGTCATTAAAAAAAGAGAGCGTAAGCTCTCTTTTTTTGTTCAGTCCCTCCACATCTTTCTGTATGAAAAACAGGTAAGGTTTTCTGATTTCTTGAATTGTCTTGCAAAGTAGCTCTGGTCATTGAAACCGCATAAATGAGCTATTTCCTCCACGGATTTATCAGTGAAGCGGAGAAGCTTCTTTCCGCAGTTGATACGGGCAGTTATAAGGTGCTGGAAGATAGTTTTGCCGTAAATCCTTTTATATTCGCGGGTAAGGTAGTATTTGCTTATATAGAATCTTGATGAGAGCATCTCAAGAGAGATATCCTCTGCAAAGTGTTCATCTATGTAATTATGTACTGATAAAAGCTTCTGTTTCAGCGCGGAATCAAACTGCTGTTCGCTGTTGTTGACAGTTAGTGCGATGGTCAGAAGTTCAACGATAAGCTTTGACGTGATTATCTCAGCGTCAGGAAGCTTATTTTCGTTTATATCCATCATTTCTGTTATCGCCGAAACAACTTTGTCAAAATAATGGGGATGGAAAACTGCTTTTGACTGTGATGTGAAATAGTCATAATACTGCTGAGACGTACATCCGTTAAAGTGTACCCATAGCAGCTCCCAGGGTTCGGCTTCGAGACTTCTGTAGTAATGTGGCAGGCGGCAGTCTACAAAGAAGCAGTCACCCTTTATGAGAGGATATGTGTCGTCACCGACAACAAGCTCACCGAAGCCGCTGATAACTGCAGCTATAAGGAAAGAATCAAGGTCGTGCCTGTGATGGATATGGGATTCATCTTTTTTAGAGTAGCCGGCTTCCTGTATATAGAAGAATGTATTTTTAGCTGACGGGCTCGGAGTACATATGATCCTCCTTGAAGATGCTTCGTCATTATTATCGGATAACAGCTTTTCCATAGAAGCCTCCTTTTTCGGTATTATACTATATTATACATCATATTTCGCATTAAATCAACTTTTAAATATCATGAAAAGCTTTTTATGATATACAAAGCGGTGACAAGAACCGCGGCGGCTGTCATAAGAAAAAGGATATATTTCTTTGCTTTTTTTCTCTTAGGACTCATTATACCGCTCAGGATTCGTTCTGTTTCACTGGCTGAAATGGTTTCCGGAAGTACCGGAACATCCGGCCTCAGGTATAAGACAGCCTTTTCAAAGTAAAGACTGTCGGTTTTATTGATCTCAACAATTCTCTTATTAACGCCTTTTAACATATTTCCTCCTGAATATCAAAGATAAGCAGATTATTGGCGCGTTCAGGGAAATTATTCACTTTGTCCCGAAATACTTCTGATATAATGGAAAAGATACTGCTGGGCGATACCAGCGTTGCTTTTGGCAAATTCTGGGAATCCGTCCGGGTAATACTTCGCAAGCACACGTTTTATCCAGACGTCAACAGGGAAAGCTTCGGTTCTGTACATCCCGAAAAGCAGGACACATTCGGCTACTTTAGGGCCAACACCTTTTACCTTTTTTAAAGCTGTTCTGGCTTCATCAATCGGAAGGGAAGCTATTGCATCAAGGTCTGTTTCTCCGGAAGCTGTCCTTAAAGCGGCGTCTTCAAGGTATTTTGCACGGAACCCGCTCCTCAGATACGAGAGCGAATCAGCATTTTCTTCGGACAATTCATTTATTTCAGGAAACCTTCCGTCATAATGTCCGCACAGTCTGTCGATAATCCCTTTTATTCTCGGTATATTGTTGTTCTGGGAAATAATAAAGGAAATAAGACATTCCCAGCTGTTTTGCCGGAGCAGGCGTATCCCTCCTGCGAATCTGCAGGCTTTGGCGAGTGTCTCTTCTTCCGAAAAGCAGCGTTTGAGTTCGGAATAATCGGTTTCAAAGTCGAAATATCTTATCCATTTTGAGATAAAGTCGTTTTCGTCCGTATCGTGAAAAATAAAGCTGCCCTTTGAGGTCTGGGAAACTGTCAGTTTATCGTTGAAAAAGGAACCGGTATATGTACATTCGTAATCAGAGGGTATCTTTTTCCATCGGAAAGCCTGACCGCAGTCAAGGGTCTCGTCAAGGTCAAGGTCAGCTTCGGATACAATTATATCCTTGCCTTTTATTTCGTAATCCATATGTAAACTCCTTAGGTTAAATAATTTTTTTGCATAATCAGGTATACCACTTGATTTTTCTATTAAATTATACTAAAATATAAGTATAAATACAAGAGCAGAGGATGATTTTTTTGAAAAAAATCTTGTTTTTGAATATTATAGCTTCTGCAGTATGCCTTGTAATGTGCAGCTGCTCCGCAGATAAAACTCAGCCGGCAACCGGTAAAACAGCAGAAACGACAAGCCAGCCGTTTACGGAGCGGAGGGTTGAAAGCTCTGACGGAACATATATTTTTGATAAAGCCGGTCTGCTCAGTCCGGAGGACTTGAAAGCCTGCAATGATTACGCAGGCTGGCTTCATGATGAGAAGCTGATAAACTCAGCAGTAATAACTGTAAGCGACCTTAACGGCATGACACCCTATGATTATGCTGCCGATCAGTTTGAGGCAATATATGAGGGAAAGGGCAGCGGACTTCTTATCCTTATTAATAACGCAACAAACGAAGATATCGTGTACCGGACAGGGTCATGCTTTACGAATATCAGTCAAAGCTCGGAAGATAATGCGATGTACTGGGCTACAAAGGAAATGATCGGCAATAACTACAGAAACGGGATAATGAGACTGCTGCAGCTCGGAGAGCTGTGCAATACCTATTTCATTGATAACGCACAGATATTCTCATATGATGAGGTAAAGAAATTCGAGAAGTCGCTTTCGCAGGCAAAAGAGGACGTATGCATGATCGCTACAAGAAACGGTTCCAAAACGTCAAACGAAGATATACTGAAGGTTTATTATCAAAGGAAGTTCAGGGACGGCAAAGGTATAATGCTCATGCTCGACACTGAATCCGGAACAGTTATTGCCCATTCCGGTGAGAAGCTGCCGTCAAAACTGGAAAAGGCAATGAAAGATGTCAATGAGCTTTCTGCGAAGGGTGACAATACCGGTGCTGTTAACAGGATAATTGAAGTATTTGACAAGTGATATATAATATATAATAAGGAGCTGATATTTATGCCGCCTGTAGGTGGACCGAGAGGTATGGGATATCTTACCGATGAGGAGAAGAAAAACCGTCCGAAAGTTACAAAGGATCTTCTGAAAAGGATCTTTTCATATTTAAAGCCGTACTGGAAGCAGATGACGATAGTTCTGATAGCGATAGTTATTTCATCAACGCTCAGCCTTCTTCCGTCTGTACTGACAGGTAAGATCATAGATGAAGGACTTATCGGCAGGAGCCTGAAAAAACTGATACTCTTTATAGTTTTATCGCTTGCGGTAACGCTCGGAGCAAATCTTATAGGCGTTCTTGAAAGCTATATGAACACATGGATAGCTCAGCACATCACTTATGATATGAGAAACAAGATGTATGCTCATCTTCAGAAAATGTCACAGCGCTTTTTCACCTCCAATAATCAGGGCGATATCATAACAAGAATGACCAGCGATATCTCAGGAGTACAGCAGATAATCACAAATACCCTTACCAGTATACTTTCCAATTCGATCACGCTGATAGTGGCGATGATCGTAATGTTCAGGCAGAACTGGATACTTGCCATAGTCGGAATACTTGTCGTACCGCTTTTCGCTATACCTACACGAAGCGCCGGAAAGACAAGGTGGACAATAACCAAGGAATCTCAGGCGTGCAGCGACGAGATAAACGGCATACTCAACGAGACCATGTCTGTCAGCGGACAGCTCCTTGTAAAGCTTTTCGGTATGGAGCAGACAGAGTATGAGAAATACGAAAAAGTAAACCATAAGATGATAAAGCTCAATATCCGCGAGGGTATGGCAGGCAGATGGTTCAGAGTTGCGCTGACAACTTTTTCAAGCATAGGCCCTATGCTTATTTATCTTGCCGGCGGTATACTTATGATGAAGTACGATTCTGACCTTACAGTCGGCGATATCACGGTGCTTGTAGCACTTCTCGGAAGAATGTACGGACCTGTGAACCAGCTTCTTAACATACAGGTGGACTGGATACGTTCAATGGCTATGTTTACCCGTATATTCGAGTATTACGATATGCCCGTTGAGATAGAGAATGCTCCTGACGCTGTAACTCCGGACAAAGAGCCAAACGGTGAGGTGGAGTTCAGAAATGTCGGCTTCTACTACGATAAGGAGCGTCAGATACTCAATGATATCACATTCAGTCTCAGCAGCGGAAAATGTATTGCAATAGTCGGACCCTCCGGCTCAGGAAAGAGCACTCTTGTAAATCTTATCCCGCGTCTTTATGACGTTACAGCCGGAAGTGTCCTTTTTGACGGTATTGACGTAAGAAAGCTTGACCTTGAGTATTTAAGGAAACACATAGGAATAGTCAGTCAGGAAACATATCTGTTCAACGGAACTATCCGTGAAAACCTCCTGTATGCAAAGCCGGACGCAACGGAGGAAGAGCTTATAGAAGCCTGCAAGCAGGCAAATATTTACGAATTCATCGAAAAGCAGGAAACAGGTCTTGACACTGTAGTGGGAAACAGGGGACTGAAGCTGTCAGGCGGCGAAAAACAGCGTATATCCATAGCCCGTGTTCTGCTGAAGGATCCTGCGCTGATGATATTCGACGAAGCGACCTCTGCGCTTGACTCAATATCGGAGCAGAAGATACAGGACGCTATCGAGCCGCTTATATCTTCAAGAACAAGTATACTCATTGCACACAGATTATCTACTATCCTTGCCGCTGACGAGATACTTGTAATCAAAGACGGCGTCATTTCTGAAAGAGGTACCCATAGTGACCTTGTAAACAGAGGAGGCGTTTATTCAGAGCTTTATAAGACGCAGTTCAGCAAAGCCGGAAATACTTCCGACAGCTTTGAATATACGGAAGGCGAGGACAGCGAGAGCTGAAGAAAGGAATGATACAGAATGAGCGAAAGGGACTTTTACGAAGAGGCGTTTGACAATCTTCCAGCGCTTGCTGATAACAGCGAATCCATGAAGGAAATGTTTTCACACGTTTTCTATGATTTTCTGCAGCTTCAGCATCTTTATGACTCGGCGATAGAGGTCGTAAAAACCTATCTGAACATTCTTGACAATGAATTCGGCGTAAAATTCCAGCGCAATCCTATACATAATATTGAGAGCAGGTTAAAGTCTCCGCAGTCTATAATAGGAAAGCTCCAGAAGAAAGGGCTGCCTATTACTACGGAAGCAGCAAGAAAAAATCTTCTTGATCTTGCCGGTATACGTGTTACCTGCTACTATATAACCGATATCTATGCGATAGCGGAGATGCTGAGCAGACGTGACGACTTTACGGTCATAAAGAGGAAGGACTATATCAAAAAGCCGAAGCCAAGCGGCTACCGCAGCTATCATATCGTATTGAATGTACCTGTATACCTTTCGACTCACAAGGAGTATGCTCCGGTTGAGATACAGATAAGGACCATAGCTATGGATTTCTGGGCAAGTCTTGAGCATCAGCTCAAATACAAGACTTCCTCCGAGATACCAGCCGAAATATCCGAGGAGCTTCGTGAATGTGCGGAGCGTATAGCCCAGACCGATATGCAGATGCAGCGTATCTATATGCAGATAAATGATATTGAATGACCGGTAGCAGCGCTGTTTCGTCAATATATCCGAATAATCCTACAGTTTTACAAAAAAATCCCCGTTCACATTTACTGTATCCGATGCTATAATAATAAATGTCATAAGGCAGTAAAAATAGAAAGGAGCAGTAAAATGTTCGGGACAGTAAAGAAAAAAGTGCAGGAAGTACGTGACAAAACACTCTATATGGAGATCTACGGAGAAAATAAGGTCGCATACAGGGTGCTGAGCGGACGAATGCAGCTCTTCGGAGACGAAGTCATTACATACGGTGTTGAGGTGATCGACAGAAAAAGCGGGGACGAGGAATGTATCCCTGATTTTTCCAGGAATATTGAAGACGCCGTTGTTTTTGCGGAATCTCTTATCACGAACAGGTCAAAGCCGAGACAGCTTTACGGAAGAGCGCTTGATTTTCTGAGAGTATCAATTTAAAAAAAATTTTCTTTTCAGGTATGGACAAATCTTTTTTTATATGATATAATATCAAATTGAAATGGTTTTTAAGCCGGATCTTGAAAGGAGAAATCAATATGGCAGAGCTAAAATATGAAATTACAGAAAAGATCGGTGTTCTTTCTGAAAACGCAAAGGGCTGGACCAAGGAACTCAATATGGTAAGCTGGAACGAGTATGAGCCCAAGTATGATATACGTGAATGGTCTCCGGATCACTCAAGAATGGGAAAGGGCGTCACACTGACAGCTGATGAGCTTGCAGAACTCAAGGAACTTCTTGCAGGCATTGATCTTGACTCGTTTGAGGAATAATAAAAAAGGCAGCTCGTTGAGCTGCCTTTTTGCTTTAATATTTATTTTACAATAGCCTTTATGCCGAAATATGCGATGACAAGTATTCCGAGTACGATCCTGTACCAGCCAAATACCTTGAAATCGTGTTTCTTTATGTAGTCCATAAGGAATTTGATAACAAATATAGAAACTGCAAACGCTACTACACAGCCGATAAAGAGGACGGCAAGCTCGCTTCCGGTAAAGTCAAAGCCGAATTTGACAAGCTTCAGCAGGCTTGCGCCGAACATTACAGGGATAGCAAGATAGAAGGTGAATTCAGCAGCCACAGTTCTTGAAACTCCGATAAGAAGGGCTCCTACTATAGTAGCGCCTGAACGAGATGTTCCGGGGAATATAGCGGCTATGAGCTGGAATATACCGATTATCAGTGCGGCTTTGAAGGTGAGCTCTGCAATGGTATTTATCTTTGGCTTCCTGTTCTTGTTCCAGTTTTCCACAACGATGAATGCAACGCCGAAAACGATAAGTGCGATCGCAACAGTCCACGGATTGTAGAAATGCTCGTCTATCCAGTCGTCAAGGAGAAGACCAATGACTGCAGCCGGTACACAGGCTACGAGCACCTTGAACCACATCTCGAAGATATCAGTCTTTATCATCTTGCCGAAAGGTGTTTTATTGAGCGGATGAGCGTTATCCTTTTTGCCGAAGGGCCAGAGCTTTTTCCAGAAGATAACAACAACGGCAAGTATAGCGCCGAACTGTATTACAACATCGAACATTTCCTTGAAATCTTCTGATTTATCAAGTTTCAGGAATTCTCCTACGAGTATCAGATGACCGGTACTGCTTATGGGCAGCCATTCGGTTATACCTTCAACGATTCCGAGTATTATGGTTTTGATCATTTCCCATATCATAATTAATAATGTTCCTTTCAAGTAAAAATACAAGTGATATTATAGCATATATAATTATAACTGTCAATATGTCTGATCAGGATATCTCATGAGCTTGAATTTTCTTTTGGATATGGATAGTACGCCCTCTTTTTTCAGTCTTGATATCTCACGCTGAAGCGCGCTTCTGTTGACGCAAAGGTAATCTGACAAAGCCGTGGTGGAAAAAGGAATCTGCGGAGCCTTTCCCTTGGGAGTCTTTTCCTCTATGATACTAAGACAGCTTATCAGCTTCTCTTCTATTGAACGCTGGCTGAGGACCTCTATCCTCTCATTGAGGGAGATAGCCTTTTCGGACATAAGGTCAAGGAGATTTTCAACGACCCTT
Organism: Ruminococcus sp.; assembly: GCF_016287535.1. Lineage (GTDB taxonomy): Bacteria > Bacillota > Clostridia > Oscillospirales > Ruminococcaceae > Ruminococcus. The sequence goes on along the minus strand of NZ_JAEFAJ010000001.1, from coordinate 212,788 downwards.
GAATGGCACTGGCAGGCATTTTCGCATCTTTTTGTTATTTCCGAACGCTTTACGAACATTACTTCACATTCGTTTTCCGCTACTATTTCTATGCCGCTGCGCTGGGAGGCGGTGAATGTAAAGTATACGCCGAAAACGCTCTGTTCGCCAAGGGATTCCATAATGGAGCGGACTCCGTTGACATCGTATCTTACCATTACAGCTGTACCGTTAAGGACTATGCCGAGTTTGTCTGGATTGTCGGAGTAATCCATAATCCGGCTTCCCGGCTTGAAAGTACGAATATCAGCATTGAAGCAGCTTATCATACGGTGACAGTCGCCGGCTTCTATACCTTTGAACAGTATGTTATCCTCAGGTAACATATTTTTTCACTCCTTTGTTGCAGATGCAACAGATTTTTCATTTTATATATGATACAATATATTCAGTCAAATGTCAATACTATTTTTAAGGAGGTCGATCACAATGAAGGTAAATGTTGTAGGCGAACAGATTTCTCAGGACGAGATCAATGCATATATTGATTACGGCAGGAAGAAGTACAGCGACAGAGAGATCCTCGGTATGACAGTAAAAACCGACGGAGACTATGTTGATCTTCAGTATGATTTTGCGAAAGATGTTCCCTTTGACAGAATAAGACGCATCACAGGGTATCTCGTAGGCACCCTCGACCGTTTCAATAACGGTAAACGCGCAGAGGAACATGACAGAGTAAAACACTCGGTTTGAATTTGTCCACATCAGCAAGGCAGCTGTCTTAGCTCGGACTCAACAATAATATTAATACAATGGAGGTAACTATTATGAAGACTTATGTATGTCCCGTTTGCGGATATGTTCACGAAGGAGATGCACCCCCGGAGAAATGTCCTCAGTGCGGAGTTCCCGGTTCAAAGTTCATTGAGAAACAAACAGGTGATAAGCTTGTATTTGCCTGCGAGCACGAGCTCGGAGTCGCAAAGGCTGTAACAGATCAGGAGATCCTTGACGGTCTCAGAGCGAACTTCAGCGGAGAATGTACCGAGGTCGGTATGTATCTTGCAATGGCAAGAGTAGCATACAGGGAAGGATACGCTGAGATTGGCGCATACTGGGAAAAGGCTGCTTATGAGGAAGCAGAGCACGCCGCAAAGTTTGCAGAGCTTCTGGGTGAAATCCTTTCATCTTCAACAAAGGAAAATCTCGAAAAGAGAGTTGCAGCTGAGCACGGTGCTACAGAGGGCAAGCTGAAGCTTGCTAAAAGAGCTAAGGAGCTCAATCTTGATGCTATCCATGATACGGTTCATGAAATGGCCAAGGATGAAGCACGTCACGGAAAGGCATTTGAAGGACTTCTCAAGAGATATTTCGGCTGATAAATATTCATTGAAACGGCAAGGTATATACTTTGTCGTTTTTTGATTTTTATATCAGTTCTTTTGTTTAAACTCGATCAAAACCCTTGCAAAAGCAGGCAGAATTTGATATAATATAATCACTTACTTTAACAGAGAGGTGATGATATCTATGGAAATGATACTCGATTGGAACAAATATCTGGAAAAAGCTGCCGAGACCGTAGCGGAAGGTATTGTTATGCTGAAAAATGACAACGGCGCTCTTCCGCTCGATATGAATGAAACAGTTTCTGTATTCGGCAGGATACAGCTTCATTATTATAAAAGCGGAACAGGTTCCGGCGGAATGGTCAATGTTTCAAAGGTGACCGGCATAGTTGACGGACTGCTTGAAGCAGGAGTCAAGATAAATGAAGAGCTGCTCGGAATATACCACAGATGGGACGAAGAAAATCCGTTTGAGCTCGGAGACGGCTGGGGAGCAGAACCCTGGGCACAGAAGGAAATGCCTCTTGATGACAGTATTGTTGAGGCTGCTGCTGCAAAAGGCAGCAGAGCGATCGTTATAATCGGCAGAACTGCCGGCGAGGAGCAGGACGCAAGAGCAGAAGCGGGATCTTTCCTTTTATCCGAGCTTGAGATTGATATGCTCAGAAAGGTCAGAAAATATTTCGGTAAGGTTATCGTTCTGCTCAATGTGGGTAGTTTAATAGATATCAATGAAATAAACGAGGTGTGCCCTGATTCATTATTATACGTTTGGCAGGGCGGCATGACAGGCGGAACCGGTACAGCAGCTGTACTTACCGGAAAGGTGAGCCCGTCGGGAAAACTGCCGGATACGATAGCGGTAAAAATATCGGACTATTCTTCTGATCAGTATTTCGGCAACAAGGAAAAGGCTGTCTATACAGAGGATATATATGTGGGCTATCGCTGGTTTGAGACATTTGCCGCTGACAAGGTGATGTATCCTTTCGGATTCGGATTATCATACACGACCTTCAGCATAGAGACTGTATCAGTCAGCGGAGACAGAGAGCTCACTTTCACAGTTAATGTTACAAATACGGGCAAATATTCAGGCAAAGAAGTTGTACAGCTCTATGTCGGCAAGCCTCAGGGGAAACTCGGACAGCCTGCAAGAGAGCTTTGCGGCTTTGAGAAAACGAATTTACTGAAGCCTGGTGAGACACAGAGCGTCGTGATTTCTGTAAACAGGGAAAAGCTTGCTTCCTACGATGATTCCGGAATTACCGGCAATCCATACTGCTGGGTGCTTGAAGAAGGAGAATATGTATTCTACGCAGGTTCTGATGTACATACGGCGGAAAAGGTCTACAGCTTTGTACAGGACAAAACTGTTGTTATTGAAAAATGCTCTCAGGCAATGGCTCCGGTCGAAGCGTTTGAGCGTATAAAAGCTCAGAAAAACGGAGAGATCTATACTTATAAAATGGAAAGCGCTCCCCTGAGCAGAATAAATGAGGAAAAACGCAGAACAGACGCCATTCCCGAAGAGATACATTATACAGGTGATAAGGGAATAAAGCTTGCAGATGTCAAAAACGGAAAGAACTCCATGAAGGAATTTATTGCACAGCTTTCGGACAATGCTCTTTCAAGCATAGTACGCGGCGAAGGTATGGGAAGTCCGAGGGTAACTGCCGGTACTGCTTCTGCTTTCGGCGGTGTATCTGATGAGCTTGAAAGCTTCGGTATTCCTGCCTGCTGCTGCTCGGACGGTCCGTCCGGTATGCGTCTTGACTGCGGAACAAAAGCGTTCAGCCTGCCTAACGGAACTCTTATTGCCTCTACGTTCAATCGTGAGCTTGTACGTGAGCTTTTCACATTTATGGGAATGGAAATGAAGGCTAACAAGGTGGACTGCCTGCTCGGTCCTGGCATGAATATACACAGGCACCCACTCAACGGACGCAATTTTGAATATTTCTCCGAAGATCCGTATCTGACAGGTCAGATGGCAGCTGCAGAGCTCAGAGGACTTCACGGTATTGGAGTTACTGGTACTGTAAAGCACTGCTGTGCGAATAATCAGGAAACCAACAGGCATTTCCTGGATTCGGTCGTTTCGGAAAGAGCTTTGCGTGAGATATATCTTAAAGGTTTTGAGATAGCCGTGAAAGAAGGCGGAGCAAAGACCATAATGACAACATACGGTGCGGTTAACGGTTTGTGGACAGCCGGAAACTTTGATCTCAATACAGTCATTCTAAGGAACGAATGGGGATTTAAGGGCTTTACGATGACAGACTGGTGGGCAAATGTCAATTTCCGAGGCAGCGAGCCTGAGAGAAGCTATTATGTTCCTATGATACGCGCTCAGAACGATGTATACATGGTTTGCTCCGACAGTGCCTGCGTTGATGAGAAAATTATGGCAGCACTGGAGCAGGGTGTAATTACAAGAGCAGAACTGCAGCGCAATTCAGCCAATGTTCTTGGATTTGTACTGACTACCGACGCAATGAAGAGAGTAACCGGAGAGGCTGATAAGGTCAGGATAATAAACAGGGACGACAGCGAGGAAAACTCTGATGGACCGGTCGTATTCTATGATATCGACAAGGAGCTGAAAATTGACCTCAGCGGTTTGAAGAGCATTAAAGGGCAGAATTATGCATTTGCGCTTATATTGAAGAATATGGGCTGGTATAAGGTCACAGTGACCGCTTCGTCAACACAGAGCTCTCTTGCACAGATACCTGTAACTGTTTTCGCTATGGGTACTCCCTGCAGTACTCTTACATGGAACGGTACAGACGGCAGGAAGGTGCCTATTTCCTGTGAGATACCATTGTTCTCGCGTTTTTCGGCAATAAGGCTTTATTTTGCACAAAACGGTCTGACTCTTCATGACATCGAGTTTGAACTTGTAAAAGAAGTCGATAATATGGATATTGCATTTTCACCGGAGGAAAATTGATGAACATTCAGATCTTTGGCACTAAAAAGTGCTTTGACAGCAAGAAGGCGGAACGCTATTTCAAGGAGCGCGGTATCAAGTATCAGTTTATTGATATGAAAGAAAAGGGTATGAGCCGCGGAGAGTTCAACAATGTAAGGAAAGCTGTCGGCGGCACAGAAAAGCTTATCAACAGCGCTTCAAAGGATAAGGACCTTCTTGCTTTGCTCAATTATCTCTCTGAAGAGGATAAGGAAGAGAAGATTCTTGAAAATCCGCAGATAATCATTACTCCTGTTGTCAGAAACGGCGCAAAAGCGACGATAGGCTATTGTCCGGAAGTCTGGAAAGACTGGGAATAAATAGTTAAATAATAAAAATATAATAAAAAACGTAAAAAATTGCTAAAAGGTAGTGCATTTTTTCTTTAAATATGTTATAATTACAATATGTTAGTTTTCTGCTGACACGTAAATGACGAAAAATGGCTATTTTTCGCTTAATAAAATTTTATCAGGGATTTTTTCCCGAAAGGAGCTATAATTATGGGTATTATTCAGGCAGCTCTCGTCGGAGCATCTCAGACTCTTGCTGATACATGGGAAGAGTTCTATACTTGTGACGCTCTCCCTACTGATGTCCTGGTCGTTAGAGCCAAGAAGCAGCTTGGAAAGCACTCTTCCAACACAAAGGGAAATGACAATGTAATTTCTGACGGAAGCGGCATTGTTGTTCATGAGGGTCAGGCAATGATCATGGTTGATCAGGGAATGGTGACCGAGATAGCTACAAAGCCGGGTATATATAAGTATCAGACAGGTACATCTCCCAGCATCTTCAACAGCAGCTTCGGTACTGGCCTCAAGGATATGTTCAAGGAAATGTGGGACCGTATCAAGCACGGCGGTACAGCTGCAAAGGATCAGAGGATCTATTACTTTAATATGAAGGAACTGCTTGACAATAAGTTTGGTACACAGAATCCTGTTCCTTTCAGAATGGCATATCAGGATCTCGGCAGAAGCTTTACTGTAGGAGTTCGCTGCAATGGTGTATATTCATACAGAATTGCCGATCCTGTACTTTTCTATGTAAATGTTTGCGGAAATGTAGCAGACAAGTATATGCGTTCACAGCTCGACAATCAGCTGAAGAGCGAGTTCCTTGATTCACTCCAGCCTGCATTTGCTTCTATATCTGCATCAGGAATCAGATACGATGAGCTTCCCGGCAGACAGAGAGAAGTAAAGGCTGCTATCGAGACCGAAGTTAATCCTATGTGGAAGGAAAAGAGAGGTCTTGAGATCCAGACTGTAAATATCAATTCCGCAACTATTTCCGATGAAGATACAAAGAGAATCCAGGAATTTGAAGACAGAGCATGGAACCGTGACCCCGGCAACGCTGCTGCATCACTTGTTGAAGCTCAGGCACAGGCTATGCAGAATGCTGCAAATAATCCCAACGGCGCTGCTATGGGACTTTTCGGAATGGGCATGGCTCAGCAGGCAGGCGGCACCAACGCTCAGAATCTTTTCGGAATGGCTCAGCAGAATCAGGCACAGCATACTGCTCAGGCAGCACCCGCTGCAGGAGGAGCTCCGGCAGATTCATGGAAGTGCGAGTGCGGTGAGATTAATACAGGCAAGTTCTGTTCATCATGCGGCAAATCCAAGCCTGCAGTTCTTACACCGGATGGCTGGACCTGTGAATGCGGCTCTGTAAACAAGGGAAGATTCTGTTCTAACTGCGGAAAGAAGAAGCCCGAAGGCGCACCGCTTTATAAGTGCGACAAGTGCGGCTGGGAACCTGAGGATCCCAAGAATCCTCCTAAGTTCTGCCCTGAGTGCGGCGATCCTTTTACAGATGACGATATTGTAAAGTAAATCATACATAAACGGGCAGACCTTAGCGTCCGCCCGTTTTAAATAGTATATAACCGAAACGAGGTTTGCATATGTCAGATTTAAATGAGTACAAATGTCCGGCATGCGGAGCCCCGATCCACTATGATATTACTAAAGAAAGCATGACCTGCCACTTTTGTAATAGTACATTTGACCTTGAATATATAAAATCCCATATCATAATACCAGTTGATGAAAAACTTTCGGATTTTGACTGGGTTGAAAGATCAAGATATGTATGGGAGCCTTATGAGCCGGACGGGCTTGAGGAGTTCACCTGTCCCTCCTGCGGCGGAACGATCGTAACAAAAGCATTCTATGCTACCGCAAAATGTCCTTTTTGCAGGAATTACGTTATTATTTCTTCTGATTTGGACGGAGATATACGTCCCGATAAGGTGATACCATTTAAAGTACCGTCTAATGTTTTTCTGGAGAAATATACGGAATACATATCAGAGTTCAAAAATGTTCCCAGGGAATTCAGAAGTAAGGACGTTCAGAAAAAGATAGTCGGTTGTTTCATACCGGTATGGAGGTACAGCTGCACGTATAGACCTGAGGAGCAATTTGATATAAGTGTAAATCACTATCCTATACTTGCAAATGATGCGGATATATGCGAAGAAGTGTTTTATTCGCTTCTGCCTTTTGAATACAGCGATTCGGAAGATTTTTCCGAATCTTACATTGCAGGCTTTTCTGCCAGCAGATATATTATCGGAGCAGAAAACGCCATGAAAAGCACCGATTCTGTATTGCAGGCTATTTACAATGAAGAATCCGGTGTCAAAGCGATTTCAAATAAAACGGAAGCTGAAAAGCCTTTGGATACAGGCAGAAAAATGGACAGGCTGCTTAAAGTCGGTTTGAATAAATATATACAAAACAGGAAGCTGTCTTATTATCTTGTACCTGTATGGCTTCTTGATATAACCTATAACGGAGAGAAATTCACTTATGCCATGAACGGGCAGACCGGAAAAATGCGTGTTGATAATGTACCTAAAAAATCTAAAGCTGCCGTCTGGACATGGCTGATATACCCGCTATTGCAGGCATTGCTGATCGCCTGTGCATATTTGGCAGTAAAAAGAATGGGAATGGGTGTAATTATCCTGATCTTGGTTTTGGCATTTTTTATATCTGTATTCAATTACTATTTTACGAAAAGTATGCGAAAAAAGCTGTCAGAAAAACGGGTATACTTCAAATCTGGGCGATTTGAAGAGCAAAAGGTCTGGAGCATAAATGATTTTATGATCCGGCATTGATTAAAAGATTAATAATTACAGAGGTGAAATGAATGTCTGATGTAATAGAATATAAATGTCCTGCCTGCGGCGGCAAGCTTGAATTCAGTTCAGGCTCCCAGAAGATGAGATGTCCGTTCTGTGAATCGGAATTTGATGTTGATTCCATAAAGGATCATGACAACAGTCTTGAAAATATAAAAGACGATGATATGAACTGGGAAACAACAGCCGGAAACAGCTGGCAGCAGAGTGAAACTGAAAATATGCGCGTTTATACGTGCAAATCCTGCGGCGGCGAGATCATTACCGATCCTACAACTTCTGCTTCAAAATGTCCGTACTGTGATAATCCGGTTGTTATGTCAGGCAATTTTTCTGGTGATCTGAAGCCGGATTATATAATTCCGTTCAAATTGGACAAGGAAGCTGCAAAGGCTGCTCTGAACAAGCACCTTGAAGGAAGAAAGCTGCTCCCGAAAGTTTTCAGGGATCAGAATCATATTGATGAGATCAAAGGTGTTTATGTTCCGGTATGGCTGTTTGACGCTGACGCAGAGGGAAAAATGCTTTTCAAAGGCGAAAAGATAAGAAACTGGAGCGATGGTAAGTTCAATTATGTTGAAAGAAGCTATTTTTCCGTAAAAAGAGAGGGTAATGTTCAATTTGAGCTTGTTCCTGTTGATGGTTCATCAAAAATGCAGGACGACCTTATGGAATCCATCGAGCCTTTTGACTTTAAAGACGCCGTCGAGTTCAAAACGGCATACCTCTCAGGCTATCTCGCGGACAGGTACGATGTTAATGCCGAAGAAAGCATAGAACGCGCAAATGAAAGGATCAAGAATACTACCGAGCAGATATTCGCTTCTACGATCCAGGGCTACAGCGCCCTTACAAAAGAGAGCGGTTCTGTAAGCCTTCATAACGGAAGATCAAAATATGCGCTTTATCCTGTGTGGATACTTAACACTACATGGAATGGTTCAAAATATGTTTTCGCGATGAATGGTCAGACCGGTAAATTCGTTGGAGATCTTCCGATTGATCCAGGAGCTTCTGCAAAATATTTCTGGGGCATTGCCGCGGCGGTTACTGCGGTCTGCTTTGGAATATCGCTTCTTATGGGACTTGGCTGAGGAGGTATAGGCAATGTATAGAAAAAGAATGATCTCCGCTATAACAGTATTCATTACTATGATCCTGTTAGCCATAAGCTTTAATATTGTTGCATTTTCAGCACATACAGGAATGATCGCTGCTGCCGATTATGAGTTTGAGTTCATAGACGAGGACGATACGACGGAAGTATATGCATATGACACCGGAGACGATGAGAGTGATATAATCGAATTCAGCACCAATGGAAACAGTTATGATGATACTGTATACTATGGGGCAGATGTGAGAGAAAAAACATTCGATCCTGTAAAGGCTTTTATTATAAGTCTTATTATAGGTCTTATTGTTGCGTTTATAGCGGTTTCGATAATGAAATCCAATATGAAGTCAGTGTACAAAAAGCAGGGAGCTTCTGATTACAGGAAGCAGAACGGCTTTGACCTTAAAGTAAAATCCGACACTCCGCTTGGTTCAAGAATTGAAAAGAGCCCTGTGATCAGAGTTGAAAACACATCTCAGCGCAGCTCAAAGAACTGAAATTATAAATTAATTATTTTTATGTTGACAAACAAAAGCGTTTGTTGTATAATTAATGTAATATGGCGTTTTATAGCTGTAGTTTGGTGATATGTTAATGATATCAAGAAAAAGTTTAATGGAGGAAACAGATATATGTGCGGAATTGTTGGATTTACCGGCAGCGCTCAGGCTGCGCCGATACTGCTCGACGGACTTTCCAAGCTTGAGTACAGAGGTTATGACTCGGCAGGAATCGCTGTAAGAGACGGTGAAAAGGATACAGAAGTTGTAAAAGCAAAGGGCAAGCTTAAAGTACTCAAGGAGATGACCAATAACGGTGACGCTGTCAGGGGCGACTGCGGAATCGGTCATACCCGCTGGGCAACTCACGGTGAACCTTCTGCTCTGAACGCTCATCCCCATTCAAGTGACGATGAAAATGTTATCGCCGTTCACAACGGAATCATCGAAAACTATCAGGAGCTTAAAGAAAAGCTCGTAAAAAGCGGCTATTCCTTTGTTTCTCAGACAGATACAGAGGTAGCGGTAAAGCTTATAGACTATTATTTCAAAAAGTACGGTCTTGGTCCTGTTGATTCGATCGCACGTGCAATGATAAGAATAAGAGGTTCATATGCACTTGCTGTAATGTTCAAGGATTATCCCGGTGAGATCTATACAGCACGTAAGGACAGTCCGATGATAATCGGCATATCAAACGGCGAGACCTATGTAGCTTCCGACGTTCCTGCAATACTGAAATATACAAGAAATGTTTACTATATCGGCAATATGGAGATCGCTAAGCTTGTAAAGGGCGGCGTAACATTCTATAATATTGACCGTGAAGAGATCGAAAAGCCTCTCACAGAGATCAAGTGGGACGCAGAGGCTGCTGAAAAGGGTGGATATGAACACTTCATGCTCAAGGAGATCCATGAGCAGCCCAAGGTAGTTCGTGACACTATCAATTCAGTAGTAAAGAACGGAAAGATCGACTTCTCCGATGTTGGACTCACAGATGAGGAGATGCAGAAGATAAGCCAGATCTACATAGTTGCCTGCGGAAGCGCATATCATGTTGGTATGGCTGTACAGTATGTTGTTGAGGACTTTACGTCTATACCTGTAAGAGTAGAGCTCGCGTCTGAGTTCAGATACAGAAAGATGACCCTCGTTCCCAACAGCCTTGTTATCATTATCAGTCAGTCCGGTGAGACTGCCGACAGCCTTGCGGCTCTCAGAGAAGCAAAGGAAAAAGGTATCAAGACTCTTGGTATCGTCAATGTTGTCGGTTCATCCATTGCCCGTGAAGCAGACAATGTATTCTATACACTTGCAGGTCCTGAAATATCTGTTGCTACTACCAAGGCTTACAGCACACAGCTTATCGCCGGATATCTTCTTGCTATGCAGTTTGCTGTTGCAAGAGGTGAAATGACAGAGGGACAATGCGAAGAACTTCTTAAAGAGCTTTTCACTATCCCTGATAAGATCAAGAAGATACTTGAGGATAAAGAGCGTATTCAGTGGTACGCAAACAAGCTTGCCGGCGCAAAGGATGCTTTCTTCATAGGACGCGGCATAGACTATGCTATCGGTCTTGAGGGTAGCCTCAAGATGAAGGAGATCAGCTATATTCATTCCGAGGCATATGCTGCAGGCGAACTGAAGCACGGACCTATAAGTCTTATTGAGGAGGGTATTCCGGTAATCGGCGTACTTACCCAGCAGGAGCTTTACGAAAAGACTGTAAGCAATATGGTAGAGGTAAAGAGCCGCGGAGCTTCACTTATGGGACTTACAACCTATGGTAATTACAGCATTGAAGATCTTGCTGATTTTACAGTATATATTCCCCAGACCGACCCTCATTTCGCAGGAAGTCTTTCGGTAATACCGCTTCAGCTCCTCGGATACTATGTATCCGTTGCAAAGGGCTTTGATGTTGACAAGCCAAGAAACCTTGCAAAGAGTGTAACAGTAGAATAAAAAGTATAAAGGCTGTCGCGTGAAGCGTCAGCCTTTAATTCTGATATCAGGAGTTAGTATGGAAAAAGAAAAATTATCAATAACAGAGCTCGGAAATCCCGCTAAACCTCATGGCGAAGCAGGTATTGAAATGCTGAGGGGCATGAACGAGCACCATTCTGCCGTTACCGGCTGGGCACTGGACTTTCTTGAGCTTGGGGCTGAAGATATTGTTCTGGATATCGGCTGCGGCGGCGGAGAAACACTCAGACGTATGTCAGAAAAAATCAGTGAAGGAAAGCTGTATGGGGTCGATCATTCAGAAGTTTCGGCCATGCTTTCAGAAAAACATAATATGAAGGACGTTGAATGCGGAAAAATAAGCATTATAAAAGCTTCTGTAGAAAAGCTTCCTTTTGAAGAAAACACTTTCGACAAGATCATCACTGTGGAAAGCTTTTATTTCTGGCCTGATCCGGCTGAAAATCTCAGGGAAGTGCGCAGAGTTCTCAGAAAAGGCGGACGATTGTTTATCGTTGCCGATATAAATGGTGATGCAGAACTTGACGAAAAAGATATCGAAGGCATACGAAAGTTCCATCTTTTTAACCCTACGGTTGCGGAATTCCGTTCGCTGCTGGGAAATGCCGGATTTACTGACATAAGGATACATACTCAGCCCGGAGAGAAATGGGTTTGTGCAGAGGGAAGAAAGTAAAGATCATTTCTTACCATAGACAGGTGATATATCCGGCACATCGCCTATAATTACAGTTTCAGCGATAAGGAATTCAAATTCGGTATGAGTATTGAATTTATAAAGCGGTGTTGATGAGGTTACATTTACTGAGATAACAGCTGAAATGTGATGCTTGGTCTGATTTATACCTGCGCTTTCCAGTTCGCTTTTGATTTTTACGTCTGCTGAGCCCAAAGGACTGATCCTTATATGTATTTTTGGTCCTTTGCCATTAAAAACGTAGGTTTGAGTAAGAGTCCCTATCGGTATTTCAGTTTTGGCTTTGTCCGCGCTTTTAAGTCTCTGATTTATCAGAAGCGTAAGTTCTGACTGCACTTTATTAATAGTATAAGGAATGGTCTCGACAGACGCTGCCTGTTTTTTTTCGTTGTAAAGTACGGCTGCAAAATCACTGTATCTGTACCTGTTATCTCTCAGATATCCGGAAACTGTGCTTTCGATTATCTCTGCGGCGATCTTCTCTGAGAAGTGTTCAGCCTGCTCGGTTACCACTGGTTTGAGAAGTTTTTCTGTTCTGATCACGGAAAAAATCAGTAAAAATATGATTAAAAACATATATATACCGATCATTTTCCGGTTCCTGCGAGTTCTTTTTCTCATTTTTTCCCTCCGCTTTATATTCATTATATTCACCATTATCTGATAAGGACACAACATTTAATATATGGACAAAATTATTTTTTTGTGATACAATTAAGCAAATAGCTTATATGACCGAGGTGAAATGATGAAAAACATAACTATCGGAATAACCGCTCATGTTGATTCGGGAAAAACAACACTTGCTGAGGCTATATTGTATAAAACAGGTGTTATACGGAAGCTCGGCAGAGTGGATAACGGTAATTCAGCGCTTGACACCGACTCTATAGAAAGAGAGCGTGGTATCACAATTTTTTCCTCACAGGCTGAATTTACTGTTGACGGCACAAGATATACCCTTCTTGATACTCCCGGACACGTTGATTTTACAGCTGAAACCGAGCGAACAATGTGTGTACTGGACTATGCTGTCCTTGTTATAAGCGGTACCGACGGTGTACAGAGCCATACTCATACTTTATGGAAACTTCTCCAGAAGTATGAGGTGCCGGTATTCATTTTTGTAAATAAAATGGATCTTATAGGTGCTGACAAAAGCTCGATAATCCGTAACCTGAGCAGTAAGCTGTCAGCCGGCTGTGTCGATTTTACGGGAAGCAGTGCTGAAATAGCCGAGGCTTCTGCGTACTGTTCGGAAAAACTTATGGAAAAGTTTATTTCTGAGAGCAGTATAGGAATCACTGACATTGCAGAAGCTGTAAAGAACAGAGAAATATTTCCGTGTTTTTTTGGTTCTGCACTCAAAATGGAAGGTATCGACGAATTTATTGATATACTGCACAGATATACCGAGGTTTCAGCTTATTCCAATGAATTCGGAGCTAAGGTCTATAAGATATCATACGATCCCAAGGGTACAAGGCTTACTCATGTCAAAATAATGGGCGGACAGCTTGGAATGCGTGATGAGATATGTTACAGAGACAGTGACGGCAATGATGTTTCTGCCAAGGTAAGTTCTATAAGATTCTATACCGGTGAAAAATTCCGTAACGCAGAATATGCTGACCCCGGTGATGTATGCGCCGTTACTGGTCTTCCGGAAACATATGCCGGACAGGGGATAGGATTTATAAGGAACAGTGAGAGAGCATATATCGAACCTGTTATGACTTATAAGGTGATAGTGCCTGATGATATTAATGTATATGACGCGCTGAAGGATCTGAGGATACTTGAAGATGAAGATCCGCAGCTCCACATTGTATGGGATGAACAGAACAGGGAGATACACATTCAGCTTATGGGGGCAGTACAGATAGAGGTGCTTACACGCAAGATCAAGGAAAAATTTGGCTTTTCAGCCGGTTTTGCCGACGGTGCGGTAGCTTATAAAGAAACGATACGTTTTCCTGTTGAGGGCATAGGACACTATGAGCCGCTGAGACATTATGCGGAGGCGCACATTCTCCTTGAACCTCTCCCATTAGGCAGCGGACTTGTATTTGATACATCATGCTCTGAGGATGAGCTTGACAGAAACTGGCAGAGACTGATACTAACTCATCTTGCCGAGAAAACGCATTTAGGTGTACTGACTGGTTCGCCGATAACTGATATGAAGCTTACGCTGGTCGCAGGAAAAGCTCACCTGAAGCACACAGAAGGAGGAGACTTCCGTCAGGCGACATACAGAGCTGTCAGACAGGGGCTCAGATGTGCGGAATCAGTTCTTCTCGAACCATATTACGAGTATGAACTGGAGATACCTAATGAAAATGTCGGAAGGGCAATATCAGATCTTCAGCATATGTCAGCTGAATTCTGCAGTCCCGAAGCAAATGGAGATATCTCAGTAATAAAAGGAATGGCACCGGTTTCGGAGCTCAGCAGCTATCAGGCAGAGGTAATTGCTTATACACGGGGGAAGGGGCGCTTGTCGCTTAATTTCAGCGGATACAGGGAATGTCATAACACAGACGAGGTAGTTGCAGATATTGGATATGATTGCAACGGTGATATTGAAAACAGTGCTGATTCAATATTCTGTTCGCACGGAGCAGGCTACAATGTAAAATGGGACGAGGTCTATGACAATATGCACCTTCCTCTCGCAACGGCTGGTAAAGACGATTCAGAAAACTCTGAGGATAGGAAACTAAAAGCGTCGCGTTTTATTGAAAAGGCTGTGAGCGATGAAGAGCTTATGGCTATATTCGAGATGACCTACGGAAAGATAAACCGCGAGCCGAGCCGAGCTTTCAAAAAGACAAAAGCTGTAAATATAGAAGACAAGAGTATACGGTTGCCAAAGTATTCGGGACCGGATTACCTTCTCGTTGACGGTTATAATATTATTTTTTCATGGGAAGATCTGAAAAAGATCGCTGAAGAAAACCTTGATGCTGCAAGGGGAGAGCTTATAAACAGGATGTGCAATTATCAGGGATACGCCGGCTGCGAGCTCATTCTCGTATTTGACGCTTATAAAGTCAAAGGAAAGCACCGTGATATCGAAAAATACTGTAACATTAATATAGTATATACAAAGGAATCTGAGACAGCGGATACGTATATCGAGAAAGTAACACACTCTCTTTCAAAGGATCACCGTGTCCGTGTGGCAACCTCTGACGGCGTCGAGCAGATGATAATTTTAGGCAATGGAGCAATGAGAATATCAGCATCCGAATTCAAAAAAAGATGTATCGCGGCAGAAACCGCAATTAAAGAGTATATTGAGACTATGAAATAGCAAAAAAGGACTTGCATAATGCAGGTCCTTTTGTCATTTTATTACATGATTTTGTTTAATATAAAAAATAAATACAAATTTTGTAAAAAGAGTGGAAATTTCAAACGGTATATGATATAATAATTTTTGATTGGGATTTTTGCCGGAAGGTATTGATCCTTGTTCCCATAAGGGAAACAGTGTAATTTTATCTGCTATGCAGATTTATATTTTGAGGAGGCTTGTACATGAAAAAAGTGCAACTGACAGAAACCGTATTACGTGATGCCAATCAGTCGCTGATGGCTACTCGTCTTCCATATTCGGACTATGAGGGTATCCTTTCCGATATGGACAAAGCAGGTTATTATTCAATCGAATGCTGGGGCGGAGCAACATTTGACTCATGCCTGCGCTATCTTGGAGAAGATCCGTGGGAAAGACTTCGCAATCTCAGAAAGAACCTTCCCAATACCAGACTCCAGATGCTTCTCAGAGGACAGAACCTTCTGGGATATAAGCATTATCACGATGACGTAGTTGAGAAATTCGTTGAGCTTTCTATCAAGAATGGTATCGACGTTATCCGTATCTTTGACGCTCTCAACGATTTCAGAAATATCGAGACAGCCCTTAATGCAACAAAGAAGTATGCTACTGAAAAGACTATCGCATCAGGCTGTATCTCTTATACACAGAGTCCTGTACATACAGTTGACAAGTACATCGAGATGTGCAAGGAGCTCAAGACTATGGGCTTTGATACTATCTGCCTCAAGGATATGGCAGGAACCATGTCACCATATGAAGCTGAGCATCTTATCAAGGGAATCAAGGACGCTATCGGCGATATGACGCTTATTCTTCATACTCACTGTACTACAGGTATGGCATATATGACACTTACAAAGGCTATCGAGTCAGGCATAGATGTTATCGACTGCGCTACTTCATGCTTCTCAGGCGGTACTTCACAGCCTTCAACAGAGACTATGTACTACGCTCTCAGCCAGTACGGAATTGACAGCGGTCTTAAAGAAGATATCATCAACAAGGTAAATGACTACTTCAAGCCTATCAAACAGAAGTATATCGACAACGGTCAGCTCAATCCCAAGAGCCTTGCAACCGACGCACAGGCACTTGTGTACAAGGTTCCCGGCGGTATGCTTTCAAATATGATAGCAAATCTTACAGATATGCACGCAATGGATAAGTTTGACGCTGCTCTTGCAGAGATCCCGAAGGTTAGAGCAGATATGGGCTATCCTCCGCTTGTTACACCTCTTTCACAGATGGTAGGAAATCAGGCTGTAACAAACGTGCTTGTCGGTGAAAGATACAAGAACATCTCCAAGGAGATAAAGAACTATATAAAGGGCGAGTACGGTAATCCTCCCGCACCTATAGCACAGGAACTGGTTGATAAGGTTCTCGGTGACAGCGAAGCTGTTGACTGCCGTATAGAAGACCAGAAGCGTACAGGTGAGGAATTTGCTGACGCTAAGAAGGTACTCGGCGATCTTTGCCGCAGTGAAGAGGACGTAATGAGCTATATCTGCTACCCCGATCAGACCCTGAAGTTCCTCAAGGATCGTAAAGCCAAGGAAGAAAACGAAGCAGTTTACACTATCGAGGCTATGTAAGGGGAGGGAAACTATGTTTGATAATGTTATTCTTTCCGCTGCTGCTGAGAGTTTAGATGATATTACGATAGGCGACGCTGCTGTAACTGCTATATTCGGATACACAGTAGTTTTTGCAGGACTTGTATGCCTTATGATAGTATTGTACTGTACTGGTGCGTACTTTAAATCAAAAAATGCCAAGGAAGAGGCTGCTAAAAAGGCTGCTGCCGAAGTAAAGGCTGCACCTGCTGCCGCTGAGGTTAAGGCAGAGCTCCCTCTTGCTCCCGGTTCAGCCGGTCACATAAAGCTCTTTGACGTTCCTGATAAGGAAGCTGCTATGATAATGGCTATTGTTGCAGACAAAATGCAGAAGCCGCTCAATGAGCTGCACTTTATTTCCATTAAGGAGGTCAAATAATCATGAAGTATAAAGTTACACTTAACGGTAAGACTTATGAAGTAGAAGTAGAACAGGGAAAGGCTGTTCTTCTTGACGAATATGAGGCACTCGCACCTGCACCTGCCGCTGCGGCTGCACCTGTTGCCGCTGCTCCTGCAGCAGCTCCCGCTCC
The DNA here is from genome assembly GCF_016287535.1 of Ruminococcus sp. Classification (GTDB taxonomy): domain Bacteria; phylum Bacillota; class Clostridia; order Oscillospirales; family Ruminococcaceae; genus Ruminococcus. The sequence continues at coordinate 195,510 of NZ_JAEFAJ010000001.1, read as the reverse complement.
TGCGGCTGCACCTGCTGCTCCCGTAAATCTTGCGGCAGGCGAAACTGTTACAGCTCCTATGCCCGGCAATATCATCAGAGTTGATGTTGCACAGGGTGATACGGTAAAGGCTGGTCAGATACTCGTTATTCTCGAAGCTATGAAAATGGAAAATGAAATAGTAGCTCCTAAGGACGGTACAGTTGCTCAGGTAGTTACAAGCAAGGGTTCTGTTGTAGACACAGGCGCTCCTCTTGTTGTTATAGCATAAGGAGGGCAAGTAGATGGATATTCTTGAAACCCTGAAAACTTTGTGGAATGATTCAGGTTTCCAAAGCTTTTTCGTTAACGGCGGATGGAAGAACCTTATAATGATAATTATTTCCTGTGTTCTTCTTTACCTCGGAATCAAAAAGAAGTTTGAACCGCTTCTTCTCGTTGGTATCGCATTCGGCTGTCTGCTCGTAAATCTTTCGTACTTTGGTGCGGGATCTACAGACGCCCTTTATCACTTGGATCTGTGGGATAACTTCCTCAATCACGACCACCCTGACTATCACAGCTACGGCGCTATCATGCGTAACGGCGGACTCCTTGATATCCTTTACATAGGTGTTAAGGCTGGTATCTATCCTTCACTCATTTTCATGGGCGTTGGCGCGATGACTGACTTTGGTCCGCTTATCTCCAATCCTAAGAGCCTTCTCCTCGGAGCTGCCGCTCAGATGGGTGTATTCCTCGCATTCTTCGGTGCCGTTTGCCTTGGATTTACAGGAAACGAAGCTGCTTCCATCGGTATCATCGGCGGTGCCGACGGACCCACAGCTATCTTCCTTACTACAAAACTTGCTCCTCATCTTCTCGGACCTATCGCTATCGCGGCATATTCCTATATGGCTCTCATTCCTATGATTCAGCCTCCGATAATGAAACTCCTTACTACAAAGAAGGAGAGAGAGGTAAAGATGGAGCAGACTCGTGTAGTTTCAAAGACAGAGAAGATAATTTTCCCTATAATTGTTGCAATGTTCGTTATTCTTCTTCTTCCTTCAACAGCTCCTCTTGTTGGCTGCCTTATGCTGGGCAACCTCTGGAGAGAGTGCGGAGTTACAGAAAGACTTTCAGATACTGTTCAGAATGCTCTTATGAATATTGTAACTGTATTCCTCGGAATCTCAGTTGGTGCTACAACTGCTGCTGAGCGTTTCCTCTCCCTTGAGACTATCAAGATAGTAGTTCTTGGTCTTACAGCATTCTGCTTCTCGACAGTCGGCGGACTTCTTGTCGGTAAGATCATGTATAAGCTCTCAGGCGGCAAGATCAATCCTCTTATCGGTTCTGCCGGTGTTTCAGCCGTTCCTATGGCTGCACGTGTATCACAGATGGAGGGTCAGAAGGCTAATCCTTCAAACTTCCTTCTCATGCACGCTATGGGACCGAATGTTGCGGGCGTTATCGGCTCTGCTATCGCTGCCGGCTTCCTGCTTGCAGTATTTAAGTGATAATAAAAGCCCGAAAGCGGTCAGAACGACTTGCTTTCGGGTTTGCTTTTTCAGATATACTTGCTTCCTTCCTTTACGCTAAGAGCAGACAGATCATTTTTACGCCTGCTGATAAAGTTTTTTACCCATTCGGGAGCTGTTTTTGAATATTCTCTTAAAGCCCAGCCTATAGCCTTATTGATGAAAAATTCGTCGCTGCCGAGGCAGTTGGATATTATTTCCTCCAGCAATCCGGTATCGGTTTTGTCCTTATAGGCTAATTGATGAAGAATAGCACTCCTTTTAAGCCATATATCACTGCCGGCAGACCATTTCAGCATAAGCTTGCTCACACGTTGGTCTTTTAAGCCTATTTCACCTATGACCTTGCAGAGAAAGTCAGTAGTGTCCCACCACGGTTTAGTAACGATATAATGTTGTATTTTATCTGTATTTTTGTAAACTAAATACTTTTTCATTGCAAAGAGATAATCATAAACAAGATACTGGAACTCTCTGTGATCGTCTTCATAGCATTTATCAAGGAATGACCAGTCTATATTCTTAGAAGCCTTTTCAGTTTTCAGGAAGTCTTTATAAAGCGCTTTACGTTCAGGCGTTGCGATACCGTAAAATATAAACTTATTTTTCATGTACTTAGACATTGAAGCAGCGGTTTCTGTATTTTTACTGTTCACAAAAAGCTCCTTAATATTTGTGTATTTATCCATATATACCACCTCCTATTGTTTTGGATCATTAGTTCGTTTACTAAGATTATACATGATGCATGGGGCATTGTCAAGAATTATATAAATCAATTAATAAATTCTACGATGTCTGAACAGTTCATTTTTTCTATATTACATATCCAAAGAAAAAAATTTCCTGTTTAACATGAAAAAAATCACGGAAAGGCTTGCAAATTTTATTAGAATAGTGTAAAATAGAAATGTACGTTGTTAATATTATAACAACATCAATTATGTAATTTATTATAACGAAAGGATGTCATACCCATGGCAGGATTAAACAAGGTTACAGTAGAAGACATTAATGTTAAGGGCAGAAAGGTTCTCGTAAGAGTAGACTTCAACGTTCCTATGAAGGACGGCGTTATCACAAACGATAACAGAATTCAGGCTGCTCTTCCCACTATCAATAAGCTCGTTGAGAACGGTGCAAAGGTTGTTCTTTGCTCACATCTCGGCAAGCCGAAGAATGGTCCCGAAGCTAAGTTTTCGCTTGCTCCTGCAGCAAAGAGACTTGGTGAGCTCGTAAATACAAAGGTTACTTTTGCTGCTGACGATACTGTTGTAGGCGAAAACGCAAAGAAGGCAGTTGCTGCAATGAACGACGGTGAGATCGTTGTCCTTGAGAATACACGTTTCCGCGGCGATGAAGAGACAAAGAACGGCGAGCAGTTCTCAAAGGAGCTTGCTGATCTTATCGACGGCGAAGTATTCGTTATGGACGCTTTTGGTTCTGCTCACAGAGCACACGCTTCAACAGCAGGCGTAACAAAGTTCGTTAAGGAAACTGCTGTAGGCTACCTCATGCAGAAGGAGATCCAGTATCTCGGCAATGCAGTTGAGGTTCCCGAGAGACCTTTTGTTGCTATCCTTGGCGGTGCAAAGGTAGCTGATAAGCTCAATGTTATCTCTAACCTCCTTGAGAAGTGCGATACACTTATCATCGGTGGCGGTATGGCATATACATTTATAAAGGCACAGGGCGGCGCTATCGGTAAGTCACTTGTTGACGAAGAAAAGCTTGACTACTGTAAGGAAATGCTCGCTAAGGCTCAGAAGCTCGGTAAGAAGATACTTCTTCCTGTTGATACAGCTATTGCTGATTCATTCCCGGATCCTATCGACGCAGAGATCAGCGTAGATTATGTTGATGCTGACAAGATCCCTGCTGACAAGATGGGTCTTGATATTGGTCCAAAGACGGCTGCTATCTTCGCTGAGGCTGCTAAGTCTGCAAAGACGGTTGTATGGAACGGACCTATGGGCGTATTTGAGAATCCAACACTCAAGAAGGGTACAGTTGCTGTATGCGAGGCTCTTGCACAGGCTGACGCTACAACTATCATCGGCGGTGGCGATTCGGCTACAGCTGCTATCCAGCTCGGCTTCGCTGACAAGATGAGCCACATCTCAACAGGCGGCGGCGCTTCACTTGAATACCTTGAGGGCAAGGTACTTCCCGGCGTTGCAGCTATCGCTGAAAAGTAATCATACAAACGATAGGGCGGATAGAGATATTCGCCCTTAAACGCAATAAAGCGCATATCCGAATGAAAAACATTGATAAAGTAATAGAAAACGGTATAGGTTTAGTTTCCGTTGCAGTGCTTGTATTTTTGCTGCTGTGTTTTCTTGCCGTATTGATATGGTGCGGTGTGCGCAGCCTTCTTGGAAAAACGCTGAATCTTCCGCCTTCCCACAGAAAATGGGCAAGGATGAGGGCTGATGTCATACGTGATGATGAAACGGATGATATAAGCGTCCGCTTCTTTTACGAATATAAGGAATTTACGGCTAAAATAGACGGTTTTACAGTTTACGGAGATAAGGCTGTTATATATGTTAAGCGTAATGAGCCTGAGGTAGTCAAAGAGTTCATCCCTGTTCCACCCATGTCTGCCCCTGTATATATATCATGTTTTTTCATGGCAGGTATCATTCTGCTTTTCGGAGCAGCTTTATTGACAGGAGTTTTATTATGAAGAAATGTAACTGCAAATTTACCGAGGAACTCAAGAACAGCGGCACAGCTATGTGGCTGTTTGCTTTGTGCAGCTTCCTCACCGGCATCATCGTAGGATTTTTCCTTTCTCCCATAAAGAAAGGCGTAAAGATCGGCTGCAATAACGGCAACAATACTTATGAAAAAGAGCCTGATATGCTTCCATATTACGATGACGACGAAATAAAATTCTGATAAAAGGAGTTAAACAACATGAACAAATCATTAAGAAAGGCAATTATTGCCGGAAACTGGAAAATGAACAAGACACGTCCTGAGGCTAAGGCACTCCTCGAAGCTATCAAGCCCCTCGTTGCAAACGCTGAGGGCAAGATCGAGGTCATTGCTTGTGTTCCTTTCACAAACCTTGAAACAGCTATCAACACAACAGCAGGCAGCAATGTTAAGATCGGTGCAGAGAATGTTCACTTTGAGAAGAGTGGTGCGTTCACCGGCGAGATCTCAGCTGATATGCTCACTGAGCTCGGTGTTGAGTACGTTGTTATCGGTCACAGCGAGAGAAGACAGTACTTCGGCGAGACAGACGAGACAGTAAACAAGAGAACTATCGCTGCTCTTGAAGCAGGTCTCAAGCCTATCGTTTGCGTTGGCGAGCTCAAGTGGGAGCGCGAGTGCAACATCACAGAAGAAGTTATCGCTCGTCAGATCAAGCTTGATCTCTGGTCACTCACAGCAGAGCAGGTAAAGAACGTAGTAATCGCTTACGAGCCGGTATGGGCTATCGGTACAGGTCTTACAGCTACTCCTGATCAGGCTGAGGAAGTTTGCGGATTTATCCGTGCACAGCTTGCAAAGCTCTTTGACAATGCAACTGCTGACGCTGTAACTATCCAGTACGGCGGTTCTATGAACGCTAAGAACGCTGCTGAGCTTCTTGCTAAGCCAAATATCGACGGTGGTCTTATCGGCGGCGCTTCACTGAAGGCTGAGGACTTCAATGTTATCGTACAGGCAGCTATAAACGGTTGATTGTTTATATGACATTAACGGGCGGATCTTATCCGCCCTAATATATGAAAGGATAATAAAAATGGCAAAGAAACCTGTTGCACTTATAATCATGGACGGCTTCGGATACAATCCCGATACATACGGCAACGCTATAGCTGCCGCAAAGAAGCCCAACATAGACAAATATATGGCAGAGTGCCCGCATACTATCATCGGTGCAAGCGGACTTGATGTAGGTCTGCCTGACGGACAGATGGGCAATTCAGAGGTAGGACATACCAATATCGGTGCAGGACGTATCGTCTACCAGATGCTCGTCAAGATATCAAAGGATATCAAGGACGGCACATTCTTTAATAACAAGGCTATCCTTAATGCCATGAACAACTGCAAGGCGAAGGGAAGCGTTCTTCACCTTATGGGTCTTCTTTCACCCGGCGGAGTTCACAGTCATATGGAACACCTTTTCGGTATTGTTGAAATGGCTAAGAAGAACGGTCTCGACAAGGTCTATATCCACGCATTCCTTGACGGAAGAGACGTACCGCCTTCATCAGCTGCCGAATATATGGAAGAAACAGTTGCTGAACTCAAAAAGATAGGTCTTGGAAAGGTCGCAACTATTTCAGGACGTTTCTATGCTATGGATCGTGATAACGCATGGGACAGAGTGGAAAAGGCTTACGCCGCACTGGTTTACGGTGAAGGCGTTAAGGAGTCTGATCCCGTACAGGCTATCAAGAATTCCTATGCAAACGAGGTTACTGATGAGTTTATGCTTCCGACAGTAATTGACGGCGGTGCTCAGATCAAGGCTGATGACAGCGTTATCTTCTTCAATTTCCGTCCTGACAGAGCAAGACAGATCACACGTTCATTTGTTGATCCTGATTTCAGCGGCTTTGAGAGAAGAAACGGCTTCTTCCCTGTGAACTTTGTTTGCATGGCTCAGTATGATGCAACAATGCCAAATGTATCTGTTGCATATCCTCCTGAGCAGCTGACTATGACTATGGGCGAGTACCTATCAAAGCTCGGCAAGACCCAGCTTCGTATCGCAGAGACACAGAAGTATGCACACGTTACGTTCTTCTTTAACGGCGGCGAGGAGAGGCAGTTTGAGGGTGAGGACAGAATACTTATAAAGTCTCCTGATGTTCCTACATTTGATCTCAAGCCTGAAATGAGCGCTTATGAGGTATGCGACGCTGTATGCGAAGCTATAGATTCTGATAAATACGACGTTATCATTCTTAACTATGCGAACTGTGATATGGTCGGTCATACCGGTATATTTGATGCGGCTGTAAAAGCTGTTGAGGCAACTGATACCTGCGTAGGCCGCATGGTTGATAAGATACTTGCTAAAGGCGGTGCAGCTCTTATCACAGCAGATCATGGAAATGCTGACAAGATGATGGAACCGGACGGAAGTCCTTTTACGGCTCATACAACAAATCGTGTACCGCTTATTGCTGTAGGTGTTGAGGGCAAACTGGCAGAAGGCGGCGTTCTTGCTGATCTCGCTCCTACTATGCTTGATATTATGGAAGTTCCTCAGCCTGCTGAAATGACAGGCAAGAGCCTTCTCAGGAAATAATGTAAAAAACGGATCTTCAAGATCCGTTTTTTGTTATATACGGTTAACATTTATGGTTGCAAACACTAACACATTATGATATAATATTCTAAGATTCTAACAGGAGATAAAATAATGTGTAAAAGAAATATGCGCCTTGCAGCTATGGTCGTTGGCTGTATTCTTTTTTCCGGGTGTTCGCAGAACAGTGCCGAAGCGAAATATGATGATACATCACCTTGTTCCCGTGATATATTCGCTATGGATACTTACATGAATCTGAAAGTTTATGGTACGAATGCGGATAAAGCACTTTCGGAAGCAGAAGAAAGAATACTCACCCTTGAAAAAGAGTTATCAGTGACCTCAGACACGAGTGATATATATAAGCTGAATGACGCTAGTGGTGAACCGGTTCAAATATGTGATGACGCTGCTTTTCTTATAGAAAGGTCAAAAGAATTTGGTCTGACAACATCAGGCTGCCTTGACATTACTGTTTTTCCAGTGCTCAGAGAATGGGGATTTACTACCGGGGAATACAGTCTGCCGGATAAGAAAAGGATCAGTGAACTCCTGGAATATGTTGGTTTTGATAGGATACAGATAAACGATAATACAGTTCAGCTGCCTGAAAATGTACAGATTGATCTTGGTGCAGTAACAAAAGGCTATACCGGTGATGAGGTAATCAATATATTACGCTCATATAACATCAAGTCCGGTATCATCAGTCTCGGCGGAAATGTTCAGGCACTCGGTACGAAACCTGATGGAAAAGACTGGAAAGTAGCTGTGCGTGATCCCTTCAAGACGGATACTGATATGTGTATAGTTGAAATAGCGGATAAGGCTGTAATAACTTCAGGAAACTATGAGCGATTTTTTATAGGAGAAGACGGAAAAAGATACTGTCATATAATTGATCCTAAAGACGGTTTTCCGGCTGACAACGGTTTTGTATCGGTAACTGTCATAGGTGAAAACGGGCTGACTTGTGATGCGCTTTCAACTGCTGTTTTTGTTGCCGGAGAAGAAGGAGCTCAGGAAATAATAAAAAGCTTTCCGGGGTATGATTTTGTCATTGTTTCAGACAAGGAGAAGGTATTTTATACCGATGGACTTACAGGACACTTTCAGAATACAAGTACGATGGATGCTGAGGTGATGACTTTTGACTAAGAGCGTAAAGATCATTGGAAGTATCGTACTTGCGATGTTTATTATTTCAGTAATTATTGTAATAATCAGCTTCAGAACATCAGATAAAAAAACTGTATGCATAATCCAGGACAATAAAGTAATTTATACTCTTGATCTTTCTGAGGAAGAGGACAGGACGTTCCGTATAGAATCTTCAAACGGAGGCTGGAACGATGTCAGGATCGAAAACGGAAAAATATGTATTTATGATGCTGATTGTCCGGATCAGACCTGTGTTCATACCGGATTCCTTCGTGCAGAAGGTGTTCCGATAGTTTGTCTGCCGCACAGACTTATAATAAGATTTGCAGATGAGGAGAATAAGTGATATGAAAGCTCATAAAATATCCGAGTTGGCTCTCCTTACAGCACTGGCTCTTATTATTTTTGTTATAGAGCTTCAATTGCCCGATCTTATACCGATACCCGGAGTTAAGCTTGGTCTTGCCAATATTATAACGGTTTATGCAGTTTACAGATACAAAGCAAGGGAAGTTGTTATGGTCGTTTCAGCAAGAATAATCCTGGCAGCTTTTTTTGCTTCGAGGATAATGGCATTGCTGTACAGCGCAGCCGGTGCAGCTTTATGTCTTACAGGAATGCTTCTTATAAAAAGAATTATTCCTATGAAGTATATATGGCTCAGCAGTGTTGTCGGAGCTGTTCTTCATAATACGGGACAGATCATTGCTGCGGTAGCGATATTAAGATCATTTGCTGTTGTTACATTTTATCCTGTGCTTATTATATCAGGCTGCATTGCAGGCGCGTTTACAGGTTTATGCGCACAGTTACTAATTAAAAGGAGCCGTCTTGAAAAAATAGTTTGAAAAAATCAGCGGAATATGCTATAATACATAAGAGGTGAAATAATAATGAATCCAATGAATGTATTTAAGCTGAAAGGTCTGCTTGATCGTTTTAAAAACAATCATCCAAAGGTTCCGATGTTTTTTAAAGCTGCTGCAGGTTCGGTGCAGGAGGGGAGTATAATCGAAATAAAAGTAATTTCCCCCGATAATAAGAGCATAATTACAAATTTCAGGATCAATTCGGAAGATATAGATTTGGTTAAGGAATTAAAGGATATAATATAAGAAAAAAGCTGCCGGTTTGGCAGCTTTTAGTATTCTATACCCTTTCTTGCGTTTATCCCGTTATTGTATGGGTGCTTTAATGAAGTCATTTCGGTAACATAATCAGCAGTATTTAACCACTCTGCTGATGGATCTCTTCCGGTGACTATGATCTCTGCCTTTTTACTGCAGCAATTTATAAATTCATCTGCAAGTTCAGCGTCGATAAGCTTCTTGTTATATGCGTCAAGCAGTTCGTCAAGAACAACCAGATCAACACTTCCGTTTTCGATTAGATCTTTAGCATAAATAAGCATATTATTATGTTTTGACGTTACATTGCTTTTCTCATCATCATTCATCTGAAAAGAGAATTTGCTGCATGATTCACAGCACATAACAGTATTATTTTCAAGCTCTTTAAGTATATCAATTTCAGAAGAAGAACCGTTTTTCAGAAACTGAAAAAAAGCAGTTTTCATTCCTGCACCGATCGCTCTGACAGTGAGACCGACAGCGGCTGTGGTTTTTCCTTTACCATTTCCGTAATATATATGAAGCATTTGCACCACCTCTTAAAACAATTATACCATGTGTCAAAGAAATTATCAAGGCTTGACATCAATTGTAGAAGGGAATATAATTGTTAATGTATAAAAAGGAGTGTTAAAATGAGATCTGTTATATTTTTTGATATCGACGGTACTTTAGCTACCGAGGACAACAGGGCTGTAATACCTCAGAGTACACGGGAGGCTATTGCTCTGACACGTCAAAAAGGCAACCTTACATTTATTAATTCCGGCAGGACAGCCTTCAATATAAGTACGAAAGTCAAGAAGCTTGGATTTGACGGTTATATTTGCGGCTGTGGTACGTACATAGAATACGGCGGAAAAGTTATTCTTTCGCGAACCGTAGAAAAAGACGAATGCAGACGAATAGCTGCTCTTATGCGTATGTGTAATGTTACGCCGGTATATGAGCACAGGGACGGCTATTTCTTTGATGATAAAGCTCCTGTTAATGACGGGTTAAAGTATTTCATGGAATTTTTTGTGGATTCCGGTATAGATACAAGCGGAAGAGTTGAGGATGAGAATTTCGGCTTTGATAAATTCGTTATCTGGACTAATCCGGACAGTGATATGGAATTGTTCAGACAGGAAATAGGCAAGGATTTCTCAATAATTGATCGCGGCGGCGGATTCTATGAGAATGTTCCATTAGGCTTTTCAAAGGCAACAGGTATTGCCACGATACTTGACAAGCTCGGAATATCAATAGAAAATGCTTATGCGATAGGAGACAGTACAAATGATCTGCCCATGCTTCAGGCAGTTCCGAACAGTATTGCTATGGGCGGAGCTGAGCATATATATCCTTATGTGTCGTATGTCACCACGCCAATTGAAGAGAACGGAATCTATAATGCTTTAAAGCATTTTGAACTTATATAAGGCAATATATATTACAGCTACCGTTATTTGATTGGGCGTTTATTGCTCTTTTACTCAAATATTGCGATTTTTATTGGCGCATTTTGTCATTTCTAATTATTGATTTGGATATTCTCCCTGTGCTATAATAATAATACAGCTGAAAAGCTGATTATATGGGAGGAATGGCTGAGTTCGGGATATTACTCAGTCAAATAAAAAATATGAATATTGCTGTTGCACAGTCAGGCGGTCCGACCTGCGCTATAAATGCTTCCTTGGCAGGAGTATATAGTGCTGCAGGTCAGATCAAGGATATTGACAAGATTTATGGTGTGCTGAATGGTATCGAGGGTATCCTCAAAAATGAAATGGTGGACCTTTCAGAGAAGATCACGAGCGATGTAAGTTATCAGCTGCTTTTGCGTACTCCGTCGGCGGTACTTGGTTCATGCAGAAGAAAGCTGCCGGATCATAAGGTTGAATCAGAGATATACGAAAAGATAACGGAAATACTCCGAAAACGCGATGTCGGAATGTTTTTCTATATCGGCGGAAATGATTCTATGGATACTGTTGCAAAGTATTCGGCGTATCTGCGAGATAAAAAGATCGACGATATAAAAATGATCGGTATCCCCAAAACGATAGATAATGACCTTTGTGAAACAGATCATTCACCTGGATATGGTTCTGCGGCTAAGTATGTTGCTGCATCTGTACAGGAGATCACACGTGACAGTAATGTTTACAGTATACCATCGGTGACCGTTATTGAAACAATGGGACGTCATGCGGGCTGGCTTGCAGCTGCCGCATGCTGTATTCGTGCGAATGGCGAGAGCGCTCCGCATCTTGTTTATCTTCCCGAGACCACTTTCAGTATTGAAAGCTTTCTTTCTGACGTGAAAAACGAGATGAAGAAGCATAGGGCGGTAATAGTTGTTGTTTCTGAAGGCGTAAAGACCGCAGAAGGTAAATTTGCGGCTGAAGAATATCAGTCAGGGCAAAAAGATGTTTTCGGGCATAGTTATCTGTCTGGTATAGGAAAGTTCCTCGAAAAGCTTGTTGCAGCTGAGATCGGGTGTAAAGTCCGTTCGATAGAGCTTAATGTTATGCAGAGGTGTAGTTCTCATATTGCTTCTCTTGAAGATATTAAGTCATCAGAGGCTATAGGAATGGCTGCTGTCAAAGCTGGATTAAGCGGTAAATCAGGTTGTATGATGACTTTTGTGAGGGAATCAGATATGCCGTACAGTTACAGGATAGACACAGTAGACGCCGCAAAAGCAGCTAATTCGGAGAAATTCTTCCCAAGAGAATGGATAAACGAAGCAGGAAACAATGTTCTTGCGCCTGCATACGATTATATCATGCCTTTGATACAGGGCGAGCTTCACGCAATAATGAAAAACGGTATGCCATTGAATTTTGTTATATAAATAAATGTCCTTTATCAGAGAAAGGTATGAAAAAAGGAGAACCTTTAAAGGTTCTCCTTTAATTATTATGCTTTAGCTGGCATTTCGCCTTTCTTCAGTAAGAAGAGCTGTATTGCAAGTGCATCGTTTGTTGTAACGCCCTTTGCTGCGTCACAGTCAGCATTTGCAAGTCCGTCAGCTGTTATGTGGTGAGTATCTGTACCGTTCAAGCCGTACTTATCAGGATTAGCCAGTGACTGCATTATGAGAACTGCATCTGCCATATCAACTGAACCGTCGCAGTTAGCGTCACCGTAAGCGATATTGTCGTTTCCTGACTCAGATGAAGTGCTTGTTGTGGAAGTAACAGTAGTTGTGCCTGTGGGCTTTGTTGTTGTCGTTGTAGTACCTTCTTCACTGTCGTGGGATACAACAAAACCACTTGCATTGCCTGCTGTAGTTCCGTCAGGTTCTGTACCCCAGATGAGTCTATCACCTGCATAAAGAGTAACCTTATCAGTGATAGCAGCAGCTGAGTTATCGTCCTCAAAGCTTACGAGATCAGCATAGCTGTAGTCGTTTGAAGAATCCCACTCAGGATACTCGTTTGTCTCTGGATCCATCTTTGTTGTAAGCGCGAACTGGTATACACGGCTTCCGTAGAACTTGCAGTCCTTCCATGTAACTTCAACGTAATATGTTCCGTCGTCGTCATACTTTACAGGATCGGAAAGCACAGCGTGTGACTTGTTGTTTGTGTAGCCTGCTTCCTGATCGTAGTCGATACGGGGAACAAGGTAATCCACGTCATAGCCGTTATCGAGAAGCTCCTTGATGTTGAAGAAGTATCTTGCCTTTACATCACACTCAAATCTCGGAGGATTGATCGTTCTGTTGTGGAGAACAAGCTTGAGCTGGATACCGTCTGCCTTCTCCTGTGCCTTACCGCCTGATACGAAGTATCCAACGGGGAGGGGATCGCCGTTTTCGTCTACCTGATCGTAGCCGATAGCGTTTTCAGACATATTAAAGTCTTCAATGACGTAGTTCTCGTCCTCATACTCCTTGCCCTTTGTACCGTAGTAGTGGTACAGTCCTGCAAGGTCGCCGCAGAAACCTGCGTTATAGTCGTCGGTAACTTCGTTGTAGATATAGTCCTTTGTCTCGTCAACGTGCTCGTCTTTAAGGCCGGGACCTCCAACGAGAGCACCCCAGAGAGTGTGTACCTGGATTATCGGGTCGTCCATGCTCTGTGTAGCTGAGCAGTGTGATGAACGGTGATGCGGATGTGAAGCAAAGTTATATTCGTAACCTACTTCGTAAGCATAACCCATAGGGTTCTTACCGAGAATGTATTCCATCTGAGCCTTTGCCCAAGGGAGGAATACTTCATCACCGGTTGTCTTGGCGTAAACACAAGCGCAGAGACCTGCTGCAGTATTGTAACGTGCGGAACCGTAACCTGAAACAACAGCCCAGCCGTTGGGAGACTTAGCGATGAAGTCACCGCTTGTCTCACTGTCGGGGAGATCAGCAATCTGATCGCAAGTCATCGGCATATTCCAGAGATAATCGTCTCTGCCGAAATACTTATGACTGTGAACAGGCTCATAGCCCCAATCAGAGCAGTCAGTTGTCTTGGAACAGCCTGACCAGAACTCAAGGTTGTAACGGAAGATATACCAGTCACGTGCAGTATTTGTAACAGGAGCAAGCTTTGCGAAAACACCGCCCCAAACAGTATCCCAGCAGTGAACCCAGATATTCTGCCAGCAGTTGCCTGTATCAGTAATGATACGTTTCATATAGCCTGTGTAAGCGTAAGAAGGCTGCTGACCAGTCTGAGCCTGTTCATCATATGAACCACTGTCAGAAATCGGCTTAGAAGTATCAACTGAGATAATATCGTCTATATAATCATAGTTTTCGGTACAGTAGTAGAGCCATACGGCAGCCCAGGCAAGTTCATCGTAGTCATAGCTGGATGTATAGAAACCGCCATCGTAACCAAGGCTTGAGTTGCTTGGTACCATACCGGGCTCCCATTCCTCAATGTGTGTCTTTACAGCAAAGTCATAAAGAGCCTTTGCGTACTTGAGACACTTTTCAGCATATTCAGGTTCAGTATCCTTGAAGTTGAGGTAGTTTATAGCGAGTGAAGCGGCTGCACCTGCACACTGGTCGGAAGCAGGCATTTCCTCTGTTGCAAAGTAAGCGGGACGCTTAACAGCACAAGAAGATGAAGCGACCATTGTGTTGTCCTGCTGAAGTTCAGGCGGACACCAGTAGTTATGGTCGTTGTTACCTTCGCCTACCTGATAGCAGTAAGCAATAACATTGTCATTATCATCCATGAAAGTTGCTTTCATGAAGTAGTCGTTGATCCAGTGAAGCTCATCTTCAACGTGCTTCTGAAGACCGAGTTCCTCATAGGAATCACGGAATTCATAGTAACCCCAGCCAACTGTGGATGCAGAATAGCTGCCGGGGAGACCGAACTTAACGTGGTCACCTGCGTCGTGCCAGCCGCCTGTGAGGTCAAGAGTGCCGTTTCCGTCGGGATCAAGGTACTTTCTGTTCTTCTCGATAAATGAAGAACTCATATTTACACCGACATAGAGGTCGGGATCGTCGTCACCGAGATTTGGCTTTGCCTTTCCGCTGTCGCCCTGTCCGAGACCCTGATCTTCCTTCAGCTGATCGTCAGACTTGCCCTTACCAACAGTAGGCATCGGGCTCATAGGCTGTAGCGGGATCTCGCCGTCGATTACGTGACAGTTTGAACGCCATGAATAATAGCCGTCATCCGCCACCTCATCACCGCACTTGTTTGCATCATAGAAGCACAGTGCAAGCTGCAGAGCCTCTGCAAAATTATGGTAGTTGTTTTCCTTGCCCTCGGTGATAACCGCAGCATTTGCGCCTGTCAGGAGACTGCATGACATAAGTGTAGCAGCAGCAGACAAGCAGGCTAATGATTTTTTGAGCATCTTCGCCTTGTCCATTTAGATCTTCCTTTCAAGAGTAATTTTTCGAACGCTTCTCTGCCTTGAGAGCATTCTTTTTTCACGTTTTTATTTGAGCAGATTCTTCCCCTTGAGTCTGTCAAAAACTATATTATATCCGTCGTTTCCGTCCTTTAATGAACGGTTGACTCTGCTTATGGTAGCGGTACTTGCACCTGTTTCGGTTACGATGCTGTTATAGACGCGGTGTTCGTCAAGGAGCCTTGCGACATGAAGGCGCTGAGCAAATGATTTCAGCTCAATGCTTGTACAGAGATCATCAAAGAACTTATAGCAGTCATCAATGGATTCAAGTGTAAGAATGGCTTCAAAAAGCAGGTCCATGCTTTCAGATTTTATCTTGTCTATCATATTAATTCTCCAATCTGCCATAAAGGCATAACCAAACAATTTCTTACTAAACATTTTAACACATTATTCCGTAAAAGTAAAGCCCTTTTTTATACAAAAGGAAAATGTTTGTTTGTTATAATACAATAAGAAATAAATTACACCTTTGTGTATATCATACCACATTCTTAACAAAAAGTAAAGTAAAATTTCCTGAAATCGCAAATTTTGGCGTAACATACCAAATCTTCGCAAGTTTTCGTATAAATCAACAAATATCAGTATTTGTTAACTGTAGATAATGCTGATTTGTATCAGCAATTAATTATGGAAAATACTTTTATGGTAAATTATTTTATCGCCATGCTGCTATGAGGGGGTTGAATTTTTTTAAGCTTTATAGTATAATATCTATGAACAGCTTTTTGTTCACAAGGATATGATACCATGAGAAATGCGGTGATTTTATGGAACAAACCATTAAAAGTGATAAAAATATAGAGGAATCCAATATTCTTTATACTGTTGCTATGAGGGGGCTTGTTGCTTTCCCGAAAATGGTGATGCATTTTGATGTTTCGCGCAGCAAGTCTATGGCTGCCGTTGAACGCTCACTCAAAGAGGGAGGAAAACTTTTTCTCGTTACTCAGCATGAAGCGTACATAGATAATCCCAAAGCATCGGATCTTTACAAAGTCGGAGTTGTTGCCGAGATAAAACAGGTACTGAAGCTTCCGGACAATGTTATGAAAGTGCTTGTTGAAGGTGTATACAAGGCAAATCTTGTAAGACTTATTGATGACGGTGAAGTGCTTAAAGCAGAGGTAAGGCGTACTCCTACCTATTCACGTATAAAGTATGACGAAGTTGAAGCTGAGGCTCTCATGCGTTCAATAAAGGACGTATTCGAGAGATATGCTTCATTTTTCCCTAAAATGCCGAAGGAACTCCTGAATTCAATTATGACTCAGGATTCGCCTGTAAAGCTTTTTGAAACAGTAACATTCAACTGCAACCTTAATTACAGAGACAAGCAGACACTTCTTGAGGAGACAAGTATTATCAACAAGCTTTCCGTTCTCTTTGCCTGTCTTACCTCGGAGGTCGAAATACTCGAACTTGAAAACCTCATTAACGAGCAGACTAAAAACAGCATTGACAAAGGACAGCGTGAGTTTTATCTTCGTGAGCAGCTCAGAGTCATTCAGGAGCAGCTTGGTGAAGATGAGGGCGAAGAAGCTTTCGGTTATATAAATGATATAATGGATCTCAAAATGGATGAAAAGAGCAAGGAAAAGCTCCTGAAGGAAGCGGATAAGCTCACAAAGCTTCCTCCGGCATCCCAGGAGGCGTTCGTAATCAAGAATTATCTTGACACAGTTCTTGATCTGCCGTGGGGGAAGTATACGAAGGCAAAACTTTCCATGGATAAGGCTGAGGCTGTGCTTGAAAAAGATCACTATGGTCTTAAAAAGGTCAAGGAACGTATACTTGAATTTCTTGCGGTCCATATGCTGAATCCTGAGATCAAGGGACAGATTATCTGTCTTGCGGGACCTCCAGGTATAGGAAAGACTTCGATCGCTAAATCCATTGCTAAAGCAATGGGCAGGAAATATGCGAGAGTTTCTCTCGGCGGCGTCCGTGATGAGGCAGATATCAGAGGACACAGAAAAACCTATGTCGGCGCTATGCCGGGACGTGTTATTACAGCGATCACGCAGGCAGGCTCTGCTAATCCGCTTATACTTTTTGACGAGATCGACAAGCTGTGCAGTGACATAAAAGGCGATCCTTCATCCGCGATGCTTGAAGTTCTTGATGCAGAGCAGAACTATGCGTTCAGGGATCATTTCCTTGAAATACCGTTCGATCTGAGCAAAGCTGTATTTATAACAACAGCCAACAATGTAAGTGCGATTCCCGCACCGCTGCTTGACCGAATGGAAGTTATCGAACTTCCGAGCTATACAGCTGAGGAAAAATTCCATATCGCAAAGGAACACCTTATTCCCAAGCAGCTGAAAGAACACGGGCTTAGAGCTTCACAGCTCAGAATAGCTGATGATACGATAAATGAGCTCATACAGTATTATACAAAGGAAGCCGGTGTGCGTTCTCTTGAACGATGCATAGCTTCGCTTTGCAGAAAAACAGCCAAGAAAATAGCTGCCGGTGAAGTCAGCCGTGTTTCTGTCAAGGCAAAGGATCTGAACGAACTTCTTGGCATACGCAGATATACTGGGGATCTTTCTTCAAAGAATGATCAGGTAGGCGTTGTAAACGGTCTTGCGTGGACCTCTGTAGGCGGCGTGTTAATGCCGATTGAAGTCCTTGTTATGAAGGGAACAGGTAAGATCGAAGTCACAGGTTCTCTGGGCGATGTTATGAAGGAAAGTTCAAGGATAGCTGTAAGCTATGTGCGCAGTATTGCCGAGAAATACAAGATAGATCCGGATTTTTACAAGGATAAGGATATACATATACACGCTCCGGAAGGAGCTGTTCCTAAGGACGGACCGTCTGCCGGCGTCACTATGACAACTGCACTTGTTTCAGCTCTGTCAGGTCTTAAAGTCAGATCAGACATTGCCATGACAGGCGAGGTTACTCTTCACGGAAAGGTGCTTCCCATCGGCGGACTGCGTGAAAAAACCATGGCTGCTTATAAAGCGGGCATAAAAACTGTTATCATTCCGGAAGAAAACAAGCCGGATCTTGAGGAAGTTGATAATGTTGTCAAGGACTCGATAGGCTTTGTTTACGCATCTGACCTGAAAGATGTACTTGGTGAGGCGCTTGTAAAATAAGTTGGTAAGGAGGAGCAAAGGTGAAACTGAATTACAATAAAGCTGAGTTTTCAGCGTCTTACGGAAAGTTTTCACAGATACCGGCTCCGGATCGTATTGAAATAGCTTTTGCAGGACATTCAAACGTCGGAAAGTCCACGCTTATAAACAGGCTTTTTAACCGTAAGAATCTTGCCCGTGTCAGTTCTGTACCGGGAAAAACGGCTACCATAAATTTTTATGGTCTTGAGCACATATATTTTGTTGACCTTCCCGGTTACGGATATGCCAAGGTCGCAAAATCCGAGAAGGAGCGCTGGGCAGGACTTATAGAAGGTTATCTTGGTGCGGACAGGGATATACGGCTTGTGTTCATGCTTGTGGATATGCGCCATGCTCCCACAAAGGATGACGTTCACATGATAAATTTCCTTATTGATACAGAGATGCCTTTTGTACTTGTTCTTACAAAAGCTGATAAGCTGAACAAGACGGAACGCGCCAAACGAATGGAAGCTTTCAGAGATGAGATACCATGCTTTGAGGATATTCACTGTATACCTTTTTCCTCCCAGACCTTGGAGGGCGTGGAAGAGCTCAGAAAGATCGTTGAGGATATCGCAGATGACAATGACGTCACTGTTGAATAAATACACACGAAAGGATGTTAAATATGTTTGTATCCGAAAATTTGAGCGTTAATTCTGCCGGACACCTTACTGTCGGAGGCGTTGACACCGTGGAGCTGACAAAGGAATACGGCACTCCGCTCTATGTTATGGACGAACAGGTTGTCAGAAACAGTCTCAGGCGTTTTCACGACAGTATGAATAAGTACTATGGCGGCATGGGAGAAGTCCACTACGCAAGCAAGGCTTTTTCCTGTATGGAAATGTGCAGGATAGTCGCAAGTGAGGGCGACGGTCTTGATGTTGTTTCGATAGGTGAGCTTTACACAGCTGTAAAAGCAGGATTTCCGATGGAAAAAATAGGCTTCCATGGTAACAACAAGACTGATGAGGAACTGGAGTATGCTGTAAAGGTCGGTGTTGGTCACATAATAGTCGATAATATCAGCGAGCTTCACAGGCTTGAAAGAATAGCTGAGAAGAAAAATGCACAGCCCAGGATCATGTTCCGTATAAAGCCGGGAATAGATGCTCATACACATGATTTCGTAAAAACAGGGCAGATAGACAGCAAATTCGGATTTGCTCTTGAAACGGGAGAAGCATTTGAAGCTGTAAAAGAAGCTGTAAACTGTAAAAATGTCAGACTTTTCGGACTTCATTGCCATATTGGTTCGCAGATCTTTGATATCGCGCCTTTTGAAGAAGCCGCAAGGGTAATGCTGTCATTTATTGCAAAGATAAAGAGCGAGCTGAACTACGAGATAGAAGGACTTAATCTTGGCGGCGGATTCGGTATAAGGTACGTAGCCGAGAATGATCCTAAGCCCTTTGAGGTATATCTTGAAAAAGTGTCAGAAGTCGTTAAAGCTGAGTGTGCTTCACTTGGACTTAAACTTCCGAAAATGTTCATAGAGCCCGGACGTTCAATCGCAGGTCCTGCCGGAATAACACTTTATACGGTCGGTGCTCGTAAGGAAATACCGAACATCAGGACATATATTTCCGTAGACGGCGGCATGGCTGATAATCCGAGATATATCCTTTACGGTTCGGAGTACGATGCGGTTGTGGCTAACAAGGCGGGCGAAGAAAAAAGCGAAAAAGTAACCATTGCCGGAAAATGCTGTGAAAGCGGTGACCTTATCGGTGAGAATATGCCTCTTCAGCACGCGGACTCCGGTGATATCATCGCTGTCTGTGCGACAGGAGCCTATAATTACTCAATGTCCTCAAATTATAACAGGCTCCAGAAGCCTGCTGTAGTTTTTGTGAACGATGGCAAGTCAAGGATCGTTGTAAAGAGGGAAACTCTTGATGATATAATCAGGAACGACATATAAAAAATAAACAGGTGTGCAAGGATAGCTTCACACCTGTTTTTTATAGTTTTTTCCCTGCCATGTATCCAGTTCGGCCAATCTTTTGTCGATACCGCCGAGAACGGATATCTTGTCAGCGCTCCATGAAGGAGCTAAGAGCTTTGACTTGTCACCGTCACCCGTTATCCTTTCAATAACAGTTTGCGGAGGCAGCAGTTCAAGCTGCTTAACAATTATATCGATATATTCATCACGCTCAAGCAGACGGATATCTCTCTTTTGAAACATATCAGCAAGAGTGGTGCCTTTTATAACATGAAGCATCTGGAGCTTTACCGCGTCAGGGGAAAGCTTTGCAAGTTCAGCGGCGGTTTTTATCATCATTTCAGCATCTTCGCCCGGCAGACCGTTTATAACGTGTATACAGGTACGGATACCGTTTGATTTAAGTTTGCGAAACCCCTTCAGAAATTCATCGTGTGTGTAACAGCGGTTTATTATGTCTATGGTCTTTTCATGACAGCTCTGCATTCCGAGTTCAACAGTAAGGTCAGTTTTTCGGCTGATATCGGAAAGAAGGCCGATAACATCATCAGGCAGACAATCTGCACGTGTTCCGACAGATATTCCGCATACACTGGGATCATTGAGCACTGAACAGTATATTTCACGCAGTTTGCTGACAGGAGCGTATGTATTGGTATTAGCCTGAAAATATGCAATAAAACGTGCGCTGTCACCGTACTTGCTGAAAATACGTTTTTCTTCACTTTTTAACTGTGACATGACGTCAAGTTCACCGTGTGTGAAATAACCGCTTCCGCCATCACAGAAAATACACCCGCCTCTGCCCTTGGTTCCATCGATGTTCGGACAGGTAAAACCGCAGTCAAGTACAGCTTTATGTATTTTCTGACCATATTTGATGAGATTGTGGTAATTCAGCGTGTGATAGCGCTTATTGTCGTTTGAATATTCAAAAGGACTTCTTTTCATGGCTTCACTCCTTGTAAAAATATGTTATCATATTCATCAGTAATTGTCAATATTTAGTGTTCGGAAAATAAAATCGCAATATATGGCTGAATTATCTATTGACATTTTGCACAAAGTGAGTTAAAATATAAGAGTAACAGAAAAGCGGGGGAAAACAGTGGATAAAAATATTGTTCTTATTGGTATGCCTGGAGTCGGAAAAAGTACCATAGGTGTGATTCTTGCAAAGCTGCTGGGATACAGATTCGTTGATACAGATATTGTTATCCAGGAAGAAGAGAAAAAACTTCTTAAAGAAATAATTGCAGAAAAAGGAACAGAAGGATTTATTGAAACTGAGAACAGGATAATCAAAGGATTAAAAGCTGAACGGTCTGTTATTGCGACCGGCGGAAGTGCTGTATACGGTGCTGAGGCGATGAAAAATCTTTCCGATGACGGCATTGTTATATATCTGAAGCTTGATTACAGTAAACTAAGATACCGGCTTGGTAATATCAAAAATCGCGGCGTAGTTATCAGGGAAGGGCAGTCTCTGAGCGGACTGTACAAAGAAAGGGCGCCTATATATGAAAAATATGCGGATATCATTATTGATGAGAACAGTTGCAATGTTGAGAAAACTATAATTAAAATTCTTGATGCGCTCGATGAATATTTGTAAGAAATCAACAATGCTCGCTGTGCTGACAGGTTCGATTTGCACAATTTTATGTTTTGTTTAAAAAGTTCTTTGACTTTTAGCTAATTATGTGTTATAATGTAAAATAGGATTATTTTTAAAAGTAATTATAAGACTTCCGCGCCGTCTATGCAGTTGATCTGCTTTGGCTTTCGGATATCGGAAAGGAATAAAAATGTCTAAAATAATTGCTGTTACTTCAGGAAAAGGCGGAACCGGTAAATCTACCGTTTGCGCAGGAATCGGCTACACTCTCGCTAAACAGGGACACAGGACGCTTATCATCGAGCTTGATTTCGGTCTGAGATGCCTTGATATCATCTTCGGCGTTGAAGAAAATATAAGGTATGATCTCGGCGATGTACTGAACGGAAAGAAAACTGCTCTTGAAGCAGTTGCACAGATACCTATGGCTTCAAATCTGAATATTCTCTGCGCTCCAAAAACGCTTACAGCGGTGAACGCTGAGCAGATCGTTGAAATATGCCGTTCTGTAAAGAAATACTTCGAGTACATCATTATTGATACAGGTGCCGGAATAAATTCCCATGTTTTCGATATTGTTGAACAGGCAAATCTTATTCTTGTGATATCCACACCTGATCCGGTCTGCATAAGAGATGCAAGTCTTATGTCGGATGAGTTCTATAATAGAGGAAACAAGAGCCAGCGGCTTATCATAAATAAGATCAGCAAGAAGATAATCGGTGCGGAGCTGATATCCAACCTTGATGAGATAATCGACAAGGTGGGCGTACAGCTCATCGGTGTTATTCCGGATGACTTCAAAATGACTGTTGCTACCGGTAAGGGCAATCCTATTCCTACCGACAGCGAAGCTCTCAAGGCTTTTGACGCAATATCAAAAAGACTCGGCGGAGAATTCATTCCGCTTACAGTTAAAACTGTATAAAACATGAAATATATCCGCTTAGCGGGGAAAGGGCATTATAATGAAAATCGCAATTATAGCACATGATGCGAAAAAAGAGCTTATGGTACAGTTCTGCAGCGCTTACTGCGGAATCCTTTCAAAGCATACTCTTATAGCTACAAATACAACAGGAAAGCAGGTAAGCGAAGCTACCGGTCTTCCTATAAAAAGATATCTCAGCGGTCAGGGAGGAGCTGAACAGATCCTTGCGCTTCTTTCGTGCAACGAGGTTGATGTTCTTCTTTTCTTCCGCGATCCGATCAATCCAAAGGCAGCAGATGTTCACGGCATGAACCTTCTCAGACTTTGTGATGTTCACAACGTACCTGTTGCAACAAACATCGCTACCGCAGAAGCGCTTATCCTTGCACTCGAAAGAGGAGATCTTGATTGGCGTGAAGTCGGTAATCCGAGTATCTGAATCATCAATTGTCCCTTTCAAAGGGACAATTTTCATGTAAAAACATACAGGAAAGGCTTGAAATATATGGCAATAAATATCAAACGTCCGAATGGAACAGAAGACGTTCTGCCTAAAGATGTCTATAAATGGCATACGGTTGAAAAGATAGCACGGGAGACCGCTGAAAGCTTCGGCTTTTCTGAGATAAGGATCCCGACTTTTGAAAATACTGATCTTTTCCTTCGTTCTGTAGGAGAAACTACAGATGTGGTGCAGAAGGAAATGTATACGGTAAAGGCAAAGGAGACAGAGTTTACCCTTCGTCCAGAGGGAACTGCAGGAACAATCCGAGCTATGCTTCAGAACGGTCTTCTTAATGAAGCGCTTCCGCAAAAGGTATATTATTTACTGTCCTGTTTCCGACATGAGCGTCCGCAGGCAGGAAGACTGCGCGAATTCCATCAGTTCGGACTTGAAATGGCAGGAAGTGCCGCTCCTACTGCTGATGCAGAGGTCATCTCTCTCGCAAAAACACTTCTTACCAGACTTGGTCTGAAAAATATCGAACTGAATATAAATTCCATCGGTTGTCCGACCTGCCGTGCCAAGTACCACGAAGCACTCAGAGCTTATTTTGAGCCTCACAAGGAAGAAATCTGTGATACCTGCAAGGAGCGTCTCGCAAAGAATCCCATGAGGCTTCTTGACTGCAAGAGCCCTATTTGTCAGGGAATCGCCAAAGATGCACCTGTTATCACGGATTATCTCTGTGAAGAATGTGATGAACATTTCAGAAAGCTTCAGACCTATCTTACAAATCTTGGTATTGAATTTAAGGTAAATCCAAAGATCGTAAGAGGACTTGATTATTATACAAAAACTGTCTTTGAGTTCGTTACCACAGAGATCGGCGCACAGGGAACTGTTTGCGGCGGAGGCAGATATGACGGACTTATCGAACAGCTTGGCGGTCAGCATACACCTGCGCTTGGCTTTGCAATGGGTATAGAAAGGCTCCTTCTTGTTATGGATAAGCAGAATTGTGATTTCCTTACTCCGAAAAAATGTGATATTTATTTTGCCACAATGGGCGATGCTGCTCTTGAAAAAGCTATGGAGCTTGTAAAAGAGCTCCGTGAATTCGGATACTGCGCGGAATATGATCTGATGGGCAGAGGAATAAAAGCTCAGATGAAGTACGCTAATAAGATCGGAGCAGCTTATACAATGGTTCTCGGTGATAATGAGCTTGAAAGCGGCAAGGCAAAGCTGAAAGAAATGGAAAGCGGCAACGAGGTAGAAATGCTTCTGAACGAAAAATTCACAGCTAACTTTGAAAACGAATACTTTAATAAAATTCTCGATGTAATGGACGAAGACGGAAACGGCTCGCTGTTCACATTCGCAGGGGAGGACAAATAAGATGGCAGATAATATGAAAGGTCTCAAACGTACACATTACTGCGGAGAAGTGACTGAGGCCGGAAAAGAAGTTGTAGTCGGCGGATTCGTTGACAGAATAAGAGATAAGGGCGGAGTTATTTTTATCGTTCTCAGAGACAGGACCGGTGTTGTTCAGCTCCTTTTCAATGATGAAACAGACCGCGGACTGTTTGAAAAAGCTGCTTCATGCAAGAGTGAATATGTTCTTATGGCGAAGGGAGAAGTGCGCGAGCGTGAAAGCAAGAACGACAAGCTTAAAACAGGAAATGTTGAGATTTTTGTCAATGACCTCAGGATACTTGCCAAGGCGCAGACACCTCCTTTTGAGATAGTTAATGAAACAAAGGTAAATGACGAGCTCAGACTTAAATACCGTTATCTTGATCTCAGACGTGCACCGCTGCAGCAGAATATCATCATGCGCCATGAGATAGCTAAGGTGACACGTGAGTATTTCTATGAGAACGGCTTCCTTGAAATAGAGACTCCTATGATGATGAAATCCACTCCTGAGGGCGCAAGGGACTATCTTATCCCGTCAAGAGTACATCCGGGCAAGTTCTATGCTCTTCCGCAGTCTCCTCAGATCTATAAACAGCTCCTTATGGTATCAGGATATGACAGGTATATACAGCTTGCACGCTGCTTCCGTGATGAAGACCTCAGAGCAGACCGTCAGCCTGAATTCACACAGATAGACCTTGAAATGTCATTTGTTGACGCTGAGGATATTCAGGAGTGTGTTGAAGGTTTTATTCAGAGAGTATTCAAGGAGGTAATCGGTGTTGACGTTCCAACTCCGCTTCCGAGAATTACCTTTGCAGACGCTATGAACCGTTATGGTTCTGATAAGCCTGATACACGTTTCGGCTTTGAGATACAGGATATCACAGATACTGTAAAGGATATTGATTTTGTGGTATTCAGGAGTGCTATTGAAGATGGCGGTTCAGTATGTGCGATAAACGTAAAGAACGGTGCTGCAACTTACACCCGTAAGGAGATAGACAAGCTTGTTGAACACGCAAAGGGAATCGGCGCTAAGGGACTTGCTTATATACGTTGGGCTGATGAACCGAACTGCTCATTCAAGAAATTTCTTGCCGACGGAGAGCTTGAAAAAATATGCGCCGCAGTTGATGCGCATGAAGGCGATCTTGTTCTTATATGTGCTGACAGGACAAAAACTGTTCTTGCAACGCTTGGTGCGATAAGACTTATATGCGGTAAGAGACTTGACGTTATTCCTGAGGATAAGTATAATTTCCTCTGGATCACAGAAATGCCGTTCTTCGAGCATGATGACGAAAATAATACATGGGTAGCGGCTCATCATCCGTTCACAATGCCTATGGAAGAGTGCCTTGAGTACCTTGACAGTGATCCTGCAAATGTACGTGCAAAGGCGTGGGATCTTGTACTTAACGGAACAGAGCTATCAAGCGGCTCTATGCGTATTACGGACTATGAGCTTCAGCAGAAGATGTTTGAGGCTCTCGGTATGACTGATGAAGAGATACAGGCTAAATTCGGATTCCTTGTTGACGCTTACAGATATGGTGCGCCGCCTCACGGTGGAATGGGCATTGGTCTTGACAGACTTGCAATGATAATGTGCAAGGCTGACAGTCTCCGTGACGTTACGGCGTTCCCGAAGGTCCAGAACGCAAGTGAGCTGATGTCCGAATGTCCCTCATACGTTGACGATGAAAGCCTTGATGTTCTTGGCATAAGCGTTGTAAAAAAAGAAGGTGAGTAATAAGTATTACGCAGTCTGTGGTATAGTTGACATTGACGGCAATATTCTCTTTGTCAGGCATACTTACGGACCGGCAAAAGAACGTATACTGATACCTGGCGGTTATCTGAAGGAAGGAGAGCTTCCTTCGGAAGCCGTGAAAAGAGAAGTATTTGAAGAAACAGGTGTTGATGCTTCTGCTGAATCGGTGTTTGCCGTACAGTTCCGTTCGGAGCAGTGGATAATTGTTTTCCGAATGAAATATTTATCAGGTGAGCCTCATTCCGATGGCTATGAGAACAGCGAAGTTCTCTTGCTTACTCCTGAGGAAGCGGTAAAAAGAAATGATATCACAAATATGAGCCGTGCCATTCTCAATGCATATATCGATGATAAGGAAAATACGCTGAAAAAAGGCGAATACAGGTCGATATCCCTGAAAGCAGGGGAATATGAGATATTTGGTGTGTGAATGTACTGAAAAAGTATAAAAAGTCAAAGATTATTATTGACTTTTTTCGTGATATGGAGTATAATATTAACTATAAACTTAATAATTTTTAAGGGAGCTGTCTGTAGGGTGGGCTCCCTTTGTCTTTATTGTTAGATTTATTTAATAATTCCAATATTGACTAATTGAAAAATAGATGTTATAATCAAGTTATTAAATGACTTTGGGTCATTTTTAGGAGGTGTATATATGGCATCTGAGGCAGTAAAAAGGATCCTTGAGGCTGAAGCACTTTCAGATAAAAAAAATGCGGAGGCGCGTAAACAGCGGGATGATATAATCAGTAACGCTACCGGTCGGTCTGCACTGGCTATACAGAAAAAGCTCGGTGAAGCTCATACGGAATTATCAAAGCTTAAAGCTGATTATGACAGGAAACTTGAAAACTACAGAAAAAACGCAGAAGCTGAATGTCAGAAGAAAAATGACAGCATAAAACAGCAAGCTGATAAGAATACCGGCAAAGCTGTTGATGAAATAATCAGCCGCTATTTTTGAGATCTGCCTTCGAAAAGGAGAGTGATGTGATAGATGGCGATATTAAAAATGAAAAAGATCGAGCTCATAGCGATGCTTACTGACAGTAAGAAAATTATTGAGCTCCTTCAGCGGCGCGGAGTCGTTGAGATAACGCGAAATGACGATGAAGAACTTGAAAACACTAATGTAACGGCTGTTGTTGGTGAATTTGACAAGTTCAGGAATACGGCTGTTCAGGCTCTGGAAATCATAGATTATATTGCACCGGAAAAAGCCGGTTTCAGAGATCTTCTCGGAGGAAAGACGGAAGTTGAAAAGCATGAATTCGGCAAGGAAGCCATGCATATGGAACAGGTAATGGGAGCTGCAAATGAAATCATAAAGAATCAGCGCTTTATTACCGAAGCTGCAAACTCTGTCTCTCAGCTGCAGATAAAGTGCGATATGCTTGAAAGATGGAAGTCTCTGGATGTTCCTCTCAATTTTAAAGGAACTGCTACCACGGCTGTATATATAGGAACTCTGCCTTATTTGACAACCGCAGAGGAACTTGAAGAAAAGCTCCCTGAAAACTGCAGTGTTGAAGTCATAAACGCTGCCAAGGAACAGACAAACCTTTTTGTAATTTGCAGTAAGGCTTCTTATGAAGAAGCTGGTGATGTTCTTAGAAAGCTTGCTTTTTCCCATGTATCCGATCCTGAAGGCAAGACTCCGTCGGAGCTGATCTCATCGTATATGGCTGAAATCAAGAAGCTTGACTCAGATACGGAAAAAGCAAAGGAGAATATAATAAAGCTTTCCGAAAACAGGCAGCAGCTCAGATTCGTAATAGACTATCTCCAGATGAGAAAGGAAAAATATGACGCTTTGAGCGGTCTTGGTTTTACAGAAAGCACCTTCGTCCTCAATGGTTATATTCCCGAAAAATTTACCGGATCACTTGAAAAGGAGATCAAGTCGAAGTATACGGCAGCGATATCCTTTACCGATCCTTCTGATGATGAAGATGTACCTGTATTGCTTGAAAACAGCAAGTTTTCAACACCTATAGAAGAGATAACAAAAATGTATGCAATGCCAGCGAAGGGTGATGTTGATCCTACACCGGTAATGTCGTTTTTCTATTACCTTTTCTTCGGTATGATGCTTTCAGACGCCGGTTACGGTCTGCTGATGGTGATCGGAACGACAATAGCACTTAGGAAATTCAAACTTGAAGACACTATGAGAAAAACATTGACAATGTTCAGAAACTGTGGCATATCAACTGTATTCTGGGGTGCATTGTTTGGCAGTTGGTTCGGTGATATCGTACAGGTTGTCGCAAGTAATTTCTTTGATAAGGAGATCGGCAGTATTGCCTTATGGTTTGAACCTATTACCGATCCTGTAAAACTACTGCTCGTGTCTTTCGGACTCGGCATACTGCATCTGCTGCTTGGTGTGACGGTATCTTTCAAAATGACGTGGGATACAGGCAAAAAGCTTGATGCAATATTTGACGCATTGCCGATATACCTTATAGTTCTTGGCATAGCTCCTGTAGGTGCCGGAATGTTCATGATTGTTTCGGAGCCTCTCAGAACGACAGGACTGTATATGCTTGTCGCAGGCGTTATAATTCTTGTACTTACGGCAGGCAGGACTTCCAGATCAATATTCGGAAAGTTCTTTGGAGGCGTGTATGCACTTTATAATACTGCTACAGGCTATTTCGGAGACATACTTTCATATTCCCGTTTGCTTGCTCTCGGACTTGCAACAGGTTCCATTGCAAGCGTTATAAACCTTATCGGCACGATGCCCGAAAATAAAATAGTAAAGCTTATAGTACTGATTGTCGTATTTGTGATCGGTCATATTGCGAACCTTGCAATAAATCTGCTTGGTGCGTATGTCCATACAGACAGATTGCAGTTCGTTGAGCTTTTCAGTAAATTTTACACAGGCGGCGGTCGTGAATTTGCACCGCTTACTGTTAATACCAAGTATATAAAATTCAAGGAGGAAAATTCAAATGACTAACGGATTAGTATTAGCTTTAATAGGAGCTGCACTTGCAGCGCTTCTTGCAGGAATAGGTTCTGCAAAGGGAGTAAGCCTTGTGGGTGAAGCTGCATCAGGAGTTGTTTCAGTGGATCCGTCAAAATTCAGCAAGGTTCTTCTTCTCGAACTTCTTCCGGGTACTCAGGGCCTTTACGGACTTATTGCTGCAATGTTCATTCTTATCCGTACAAATGTACTCAGCGGAAACGCTGCCGAGCTCACTGTACAGGAGGGACTTGCTTTTCTTGCAGCTTCACTTCCGATCGCTATCGTAGGTCTTGTATCCGGCATCATGCAGGGAAGAGCTGCCGCGGCAGGCGTAAGCATTACTGCAAAGAAGCCCGAACATAACGGTAAAGCTATCATCATGGCAGCTATGGTCGAGACCTATGCTATCCTTGCACTTCTTGTATCAGTTCTTATAATAATGAAGATCAATGTATAATGGAGGTAGAGATATGTCAGGACTTGACGAGATCCTTAACCTCATCGAAGCTCAGCAGAAACAGACTGAAGACAGCATTATAAAAGCGGCGGTAAGCAAGGCTGATGCGATAAAAGCAGAAGGTGATTCCAAAGCTCAGAAGGCATATGACGACTTTATGAAAAGATCATCTGCACAGGCTGAAAAGGATTTTGAAAATGCCTGTAATTCAGTAGATGCAGACATGAAGCGCAAGATGCTTTCATGTAAAGTTGAACTGATAGAACAGACGATTGAAAAGACGATCGAAAAGCTTAAAGGACTGCCCGATAAGGAATACTTTGATATGATACTCAGCCTTGCGGATAAACATATCCAGTCCGGGAAGGGCATTATCAGCTTCGGAAGCAGAGACCTTTCAAGGATACCTTCTGATTTTGAAGGCAGGATAAATGAACTTGCAAAGAAAAAAGGCGGACAGATTGTACTGTCAGATAAACCGTCCGATATCGAAGACGGTTTCATATTGAGTTACGGACTTATCTCCGAAAATTGCAGTTTTCGCTCGATGATCGAATCCGAGAAGGATTCCATACGTGATACGGCTGCAAGAGTTCTGTTCGGGTAGGTGATATCATGAACGGTACAAAGTATGCAAATGCTGTAGGTGCGATAAGAGCGATGGAAAACTCACTTCTTTCAAGAAGTGATATAGATCAGCTTATAAATTCACGCAGCAAAGCTGAAGCGGAAGCTGTCATTTCTTCAAAGACGGGCTCATCTTCGGGATCTGATACACTTGTCTCAGTATGGGAAATGCTTCATGAATACGCACCTGATTGCAAAGAACTTGAAATACTGCTTTACAAAAATGATTTTCACAATCTTAAAGCTGTACTGAAGGCAGTAATTTCAAACAGAGATCCATCAAATTATTATATATATCCGTCAAACGTGGAAATGCCAGTTCTTGTTGATTCAATAAACAGCAGGGACTACAGTATGCTGCCAGAGTATATGCGAAAGACGGCTGCTGAGGCTTATGAGCTCGTGACCAATACTCTTGACGGACAGCTTTCCGATTCGCTTATAGATAAAGCGGCATTGCAGGCTATGCAAAAAAGCTCTGAGGAGTGCGGAAGTGAATTCATACAGAAATACTCTCAGCTTATGACTGCCTGCGCAGATATAAAGACTGCATACAGGTGCAGCCTTCTCAATAAATCTGTCGACTTCATGGAAAATGCCATATGCGGCAGTAAGGAACTCGGCAGTGAAGAGCTTTTGAAGGCAGCTCTCAGCGGTACTGAATCTCTGTTTTCTTTTTTGGAAAGCACGCCTTACAGTGATGCGGCAGCTCTTTTGAAGATCTCGCCCGCAAAATTTGAAAAATGGTGCGATGATGCAATAATGGAGCTCGCTGAAACTGCGAGGATGCAGGCTTTCGGTTCCGACCCGCTTGCGGCATATTATATTGCAAAGGAAACAGAAATAAAGAATATACGTATCCTTACAGTATGCAAGGAGTTTGGGGCTGATAAAGCAACTATCACGGAAAGGATGAGAAAGCTATATGTATAAAGCAGCTGTTATCGGTGACAGTGCAAGCGTTTCGGGATTTGCTGCTCTCGGTCTTTCTGTTTTCCGTGAGACCGAGCCAGAAGCGGTCACTAAACTTATTTCACGGCTTGCGGCAAATGATTTTGCGGTAATATATATTACCGAACCTGCTGCGGCTCTTGTAAAGGATACAATAAATAAATACAGGAGCTCAAAGCTTCCGTCCATCGTGCTTATACCTGCAATAGAAGGAAACACAGGCGAAGGAATGATGGCTTTGCATGAAGCAGTTGAAAAGGCTGTCGGCTCCGATATATTAAATTAGGAAAGAGGCGGATAAGTATAAATGAACAGCAAAGGTACTATCATAAAAATATCAGGACCACTTGTAGTTGCTGAAGGCATGAGAGATGCCAATATGTTCGATGTTGTCCGTGTAAGTGATAAACGTCTTATCGGCGAGATAATCGAAATGCACGGTGATCGTGCATCAATACAGGTTTACGAGGAGACCTCAGGTCTCGGAACAGGTGAAAGCGTAGAATCCACAGGCGAGCCTATGAGCGTCGAACTCGGTCCCGGTCTTATCGGAAGCATTTTCGACGGTATACAGCGTCCGCTTGACGATATAAGAAAAGTATGCGGCAATAATCTTCAGAGAGGTGTAGAAGTTCCGTCTTTAAAAAGGGAACCTCTCTGGAAGTTTTCTCCCTCTGTAAAAAAAGGCGACAGAGTTGTCGGCGGAGATATTATCGGTACAGTTCCGGAAACGGATATAGTTCTCCATAAAATAATGGTGCCGAACGGCATTGAGGGAACTGTAAAATCAATTTCAGAAGGCGAGTTTCATGCAAATGATACAGTCTGTGTTATCGAGACCCCTAAAGGTGATAAAGAACTGTCGCTTATTCAGAAATGGCCTGTAAGACGCGGCAGACCATATATGAAAAAACTTTCGCCTGAAATGCCTCTTGTTACCGGTCAGAGAGTGGTTGACTGCCTGTTCCCGATAGCAAAAGGCGGTGTAGCAGCCATACCCGGACCATTTGGAAGCGGAAAGACCGTAACACAGCATCAGCTGGCAAAATGGGCAGAAGCTGACATTATAGTTTATATCGGCTGCGGAGAACGCGGAAACGAAATGACGGACGTTCTGAATGAATTTCCTGAGCTTATTGATCCGAATACAGGAAAATCACTTATGGAACGAACCGTTCTTATCGCAAACACATCTGATATGCCTGTTGCAGCCCGTGAAGCTTCCGTTTATACAGGTATAACTATTGCGGAATACTACCGTGATATGGGTTATTCGGTTGCGCTTATGGCTGATTCCACTTCACGCTGGGCCGAGGCTCTTCGTGAAATGTCAGGACGTCTTGAGGAAATGCCCGGTGATGAAGGCTATCCCGCATACCTCGGAAGCCGTCTTGCTCAGTTCTATGAACGTGCGGGAAGAGTTATATCCACTGGCTCTGACGGCAGGGAAGGAGCGCTTTCTGTTATCGGTGCAGTATCTCCTCCCGGCGGTGATATATCAGAACCGGTATCCCAGGCAACTCTGCGTATAGTCAAGGTATTCTGGGGACTCGACTCAAATCTTGCATATCAGAGACATTTTCCGGCTATAAACTGGCTGACAAGCTATTCGCTCTATGCAGATTCACTTGCTGAATGGTACAACAATAATGTTTCAAAGGACTGGATGAAATGCAGAGCGCGTTTCATGGAGCTTCTCCATGAAGAAGCTGAGCTCAAGGAAATAGTCAAGCTCGTAGGTATGGACGCTTTGTCACCGAATGACCGACTGAAAATGGAAACGGCACGTTCGATACGTGAGGACTTCCTGCATCAGCTTGCGTTCCATGAGGTGGATACGTATACCAGCCTGAAAAAACAGTTATATATGATGAAGCTGATCCTGAACTTCAATGATGAAGCATATGAAAGCATCAAGAAGGGCGCAGACATCGAAGCTGTAGCAAACCTTGCTGTCAGGGAAAAGATCGGACGATTCAAGTATGTTGAAGAAAAGAATACAGATGCAGAATTCGACAAGCTCTCAGTGGAGATCTCCTCAGAGCTCAATGAGCTGCTTGACAAGGAGGAAGACTGATGCCAAGGGAATACAGAACTATCGAAGAAGCGGCAGGTCCTCTGCTGCTTGTAAAGGATGTTGAGAATGTAACTTACGGCGAGCTTGCGGAGATAAGACTTAAAAACGGCGAAAAGAGAAGGTGCAGGGTACTTGAGATAAATGGTACAAATGCTCTTGTTCAGCTTTTTGAAAACGCCGCAGGTATAAACCTTCAGGACAGCAGTGTTGTATTTTCAGGTCATCAGATGGAACTCGGAGTTTCAGAGGATATGCTTGGACGTGTATTTGACGGACTGGGCAGACCTATAGACGACGGTCCGGAAATTATACCCGAAATGCGACTTGACGTAAACGGACTTCCTATGAACCCTGTTGCAAGAAAGTATCCTCAGGAGTTCATACAGACCGGTGTATCCGCTATCGACGGACTTAACACTCTTGTAAGAGGTCAGAAGCTCCCTATCTTTTCAGCAAGTGGACTTCCTCACGCACAGCTTGCTGCGCAGATAGCACGTCAGGCAAGGGTACGTGGAAAAGATGAGCAGTTTGCAGTTGTATTTGCCGCTATGGGTATCACATTCGAGGAATCTGAGTATTTCGTTCAGAGTTTCAAGAGCACAGGTGCCCTTGACAGAACTGTGCTTTTCATTAATCTCGCGAACGATTCTGCTATCGAGCGTCTTGCCACACCCAAAATGGCTCTTACAGCCGCTGAATATCTTGCGTTTGAAAAGGGTATGCACGTACTTGTAATCCTTACAGATATCACAAACTATGCGGACGCTCTCCGTGAGGTATCTGCCGCACGTAAGGAGGTACCCGGTCGAAGAGGATATCCGGGATATATGTATACCGATCTTGCGACTATATATGAGCGCGCAGGCCGTCAGAACGGAAAAGAGGGAAGTATCACGATGATACCTATCCTTACTATGCCTGAGGACGATAAGACCCATCCTATTCCCGATCTGACAGGATACATCACTGAGGGACAGATAATCCTTTCACGTGAACTGTACAGAAAGGGCGTTACTCCTCCTGTAGATGTACTTCCGTCTCTTTCCCGACTCAAGGATAAGGGCATAGGCGAAGGAAAGACACGTGCCGATCACTCCGATACGATGAACCAGCTTTTCTCCGCTTACGCACGAGGAAAGGACGCAAAGGAGCTTATGGTAGTTCTCGGCGAAGCTGCTCTTACGCCTGTTGATCTGATATATGCTAAGTTTGCGGATGAATTTGAGAAAAAATACGTTTCTCAGGGATTTGAAAATAACAGAAGCATTGAAGATACTCTCGCTATAGGCTGGGAACTTCTTAAAATGCTTCCGAGGAGCGAGCTCAGAAGAATACGTGAGGAATATCTCGTAAAGTATTATGATACTCAGAAATGAGGTGAGCTGATTGGCAAGACTAAATGTTAATCCCACCAGAATGGAGCTAAGCAAGCTGAAAAAGAAGCTTTCATCAGCACGCAGAGGTCATAAGCTGTTAAAGGACAAGCGAGATGAGCTCATGCGTCAGTTCATGAATCTGATTAAAGAAAACCGCCAGCTGCGTGCCGAAGTTGAAGCTGCGATAAAGGAAGCCAATAAATATATGGCTGTTGCAGGTTCGGTCATGCAGCGTGAGGTGCTTGAAACAGCTTTAATGCTTCCTAAACAGGAAGTAGAGCTTGAGGTCAGCGAAAAGAATGTAATGAGCGTATATATACCTGAGTTTAAAACAAAATTCCGCTCAGGTGATACAAACGATATATATTCTTATGGTATGGCTTTTACATCAATTGATCTTGACGGAGCTGTAAGTTCACTGAATTCAGTTTTTCCGAAGATGATCCGTCTTGCGGAGATAGAAAAGGCCTGTCAGTTAATGGCTGATGAGATTGAAAAGACAAGACGCCGCGTAAACGCTCTTGAACATATCATGATACCAGATTATGAAGAAACAATCAAATTCATAACCATGAAGCTTTCTGAAAACGAAAGAAGCACGACTACATCCCTTATGAAAGTAAAGGATATGGTGTTAAAACAGAGTCATCATTATCAGCAATAATAAAACGGTCTCCGAAATCGGAGACCGTTTTACATTTGAGTATAAAAATCCGCCTTGCCGTCATATAGTGCATAAAACCCGCACTAAGCAGGTGGGTAAACGCCCTTATGCTTCTCGCTCCCTTCTTCCGCAGGGCGGGAGGTCTGCAGTCCACATACGGAGTCGAATTCCCTTGAATTATGTGTTGGATTATAAAAACTATAATTACCCGAACAAGGCAGAAATTTTTCTTTTCTATATATATTATAGCATAAAGAATTCCAAAAATC
Source organism: Ruminococcus sp. (assembly GCF_016287535.1). Classification (GTDB taxonomy): domain Bacteria; phylum Bacillota; class Clostridia; order Oscillospirales; family Ruminococcaceae; genus Ruminococcus. The sequence continues at coordinate 159,868 of NZ_JAEFAJ010000001.1, read as the reverse complement.
AATAGCAAATCTATGTAAAATGATTGAAATTTGGTAAAATTATTCTTCGTATATGTCATCAAGACGTTCAAGAAAGATCTTTGAGATTTTTTCAAACTCATCGTCATCATTGATCGAAGCAAGTATCTCCTCTCCGTCTTCTTCTATTGACTTGAGTATCACAAGATCACAGTCTGAATCAAGATAATCCTCGTCTTCAATGGCGGGCAGCATTGCATAATACTGTTCTCCATCAATTTCGGCAGTGTCAAAAAGCTCAAATTGTTTTTTGTTCCCGTCTTCATCGATCAGTTCAAACAAATCAGGAGTATATTCGTTCATCTCTGACATAGTCATTCTCCTATCCGGCATACGCCTTTTATATTTATATTATACACTAAATCAAAATAAAAATCAAGAGGAAGATTAAGTAATAACATTGTAGTGAATTTCTCCAATTGATAGGGCCATTCTTTGTTGTTTGTGCTGATTTGCACTAAAAAGTCGCTGAGAATCCTAAATTTCTATTGACATTTTACACAGAGTATGGTAATATATAATCAAGGAAAAGGAAAGCTCAATTGAGTGATCCGAGCTGCATTTACTTGGACTGAGGGTGACCTCAATGTAAATGAATATACGCGGAAGGGAGTGTGAGTCCAATGGAAGGAAAGTTCGCACAGCAGCGTGAAGCCGGCGGGCTTGCTGAGTAATTGGATTTCATAAAACGGGAATATAGGCGTAAGCTTGTTCCATTGATACAGGCTCAAAAAGGCTTAACAATTCAATTATGACGCTGACGTTTTGCTAATCTAAACGGCTTCATGTAGTAATTTAGATACAGAGTTATCTGAAATTTCGACAATAAGTCTTTAGATATATTGCGAAAAATTTCTTAGTAGAGGTTGAGTCCAATGAGAAAATAGGTTATTGCTTTATGAACTTGCATTATGTTCGGCATAAGGCCGGATAAATACAATTTTATAGGTGATTCCGATGGAGAAAAAATAAGATTGCTTTATTACTGAAATAAAGGAATGATGTACAGTGAAAAAGAGGTACACATTAAAAATCTGATCCGAAAGGGTGAGTCCAAAGGGTAATTTAGCTAAGTGATGAAAGTCGCTTTAAAATTGAATAATAATAGCCCCGGCTTTATGCCGGGGTTTTGTTTCAGTTAAAGATATAATTTGCCGAAATCAGTATTTTTCCCTGCATTATCATATAATTATCACAAAAATGCGTATAATATAAGATAGTGAATTATATCAGAAAGGATGAATGGAATGACGGATAATAACAACAATGATGATATTTATCTCTCTGATGAAGTTTCCGACAGCAATGAAAGTACCCATTCTTATAATTCAGAAGATGATAATTATGATTCAGAGAGTATTTATGATAATGAGTCGCATTCCAGTCAGAGTTCCGTTGCATTTACGTCAGAAAATTCCGGCAAAACAAAAAAACTCAGCAAACTTGGATTTGCTTTTAGATTTGCAGTTGTTGTTCTTGCTTCCGGGATTCTTATTGCTGGCGGTGTACAGATCTCGAAGTTTTTAAAGGATTCCAAGAACGAACTTATAGAGTATACAAGTGATACATCAAGAAATATTTCAAGGAATACAGGCGAGCAAAAAACAAGTTCTGCCGAAAAGGATTTGCCGAGTCTTATTGAGCTTGCTTCGAGAGATGATGCGAAACCTATTCCTGATATTGTTGATTCTATTATGCCGTCAGTTGTTGGAGTTGCTTCAACATTTGAATATGAACCCAAATCAACTTTCAGCATATGGGGTTGGAGTTCAGAGCCTCAGATTCAGAAAGTAAGGAATACCGGCACAGGTTTTATAATTACCGATGATGGTTATATTGTAACTAATTCCCATGTTGTTTATGATGAAGAATATGATGGTGAGGCTGTTGAAGTCAATGTTCTTTTCAGCGATGAAACAGAACACGAAGCGGATATTATAGCATTCGACACTGAAACGGACATTGCCGTCTTAAAGGTGAACGAGACAAAGCTTAAACCTGCAGTTCTTGGCGACAGTGATGAACTTAGGGTAGGAGAGCTGGTTATAGCGGTGGGAAATCCTCTTGGTTTTGATCTTTTCGGAACGGTTACAAGTGGAATCGTTTCTGCACTTAACAGAAAGATCGATATCAACGAAAAGAAGATGAACCTTATACAGACAGATGCTGCAATAAACAATGGTAACTCAGGCGGTCCGCTGCTCAACAGCTGCGGTCAGGTCATTGGCATAAATTCTGCAAAAATGTCTTCGAGTTACAGTTATACTTCAGCAAGCATTGAAGGCTTGTGCTTTGCTATACCTATAAAAGAAGCTAAAGTTATAATCGATGATCTTATAAATTACAGGTACGTCACCGGAAGACCGCAGGATGGTATAATAAGTACAAGGGATATTACCGAAGCTCAGTCGCGTTACTGGAATATACCAGTTGGTGTATTCATTATGTCAATTCAGGAGGACGGAGCTGCTGACCGAGCCGGTATAAAAGTCGGAGATGTTATAATCGATATTGAAGGAAATGCGGTTTCTTCTGCTCAGGAGTACAACGAGATCAAGAATCAATTCAAAGCAGGGGATACTGTTTCCATAACAGTATCAAGAAACGGGCAGGATATTAAAATAAAAGTTACTCTGCAGGAACAGAAGTCAAATTCTGAAAGTCAGAAATATCCTTTTGAAAGATAATTATAAAAGAAAGCTCCCGGATTTTTCCGGGAGCTTTTATGCTATAATTAGTTTTTGCGCTCATTTTCCACAAGTGCTTTCAGACCGGTTGCAAGACCTGCAAGTCCCTGTATCTCACTTGGGATAATGATCTTTGTAGCCTGACCGTCAGCTGCCTTTGCGAATGATTCGAGAGACTTGAGTTGAATAACTCTTTCGTTAGGATTGGCATTATTGAGTTTAACAATACTCTCTGCAAGTGCTTCCTGAACCATTTCAATAGCCTTTGCTTCACCGGTAGCTTCAAGGATCTTCTGCTCTCTTACGGCATCAGCTTTGAGTACCATAGCCTGTTTCTGAGCTTCTGCTTCAAGTATCTGAGCCTCTTTCTTAGCCTGAGCACGAAGTATCTGTGATTCCTTCTCACCTTCTGCAACAAGGATCTGTGACTTCTTGTCACCCTCTGCCTGAAGTATCTTCTCACGGCGCTCACGCTCAGCTTTCATCTGCTTCTCCATGGCGTCCTGAATCTCACGGGGAGGAATGATGTTTTTGAGCTCAACACGCTCAACTTTGATTCCCCAGCGATCTGTAGCCTGATCAAGTATGGCAGTGATGTTGGTATTGATGGTATCGCGAGAGGTGAGTGTGGAGTCGAGCTCAAGCTCACCGATGATATTACGGAGAGTGGTAGCCGAGAGGTTCTCGATAGCTGCGAGAGGTCTTTCAACGCCGTAGATGTACTGCTTTGCGTCAGTTACCTTATAGAATACTACCGTATCTATCTGCATCGTAACATTATCCTTTGTGATAACGGGCTGGGGCTTGAAGTCAACGACCTTTTCCTTGAGTGAGACCTTTCCGGCAATCCTGTCGATGAAGGGTACAAGGATATGAAGTCCTGTTTCCCATTCAGCGTGAAAGGAGCCGAGACGCTCAATAACGAAAACGTGTGCCTGAGGAACGATCCTGAAGCATCTGATGATGATGAAAAGTAAAAAGATTACTACTAAGAAAATAATGAATACGCCAGGATTTTCCATAGCCATAAACAAGCTTGCTTTTTCAAACATTTTTAAGTACCTCCAAATAAAATAATTGATTACTTAGTATGTAGTTATTTCTTGGGTGCCACGATAAGTTTGGCGCCCATTACTTTTTTCACGATAACGACTGTTCCGTCAGGAATGATTTCGTTTTCGTTTTCCGGAACAGCACTCCAGTTAACCCCGCTTAAAGTGACTCGTCCGGTACCTTTGTCTGTGTTGATCTCTTCGATCACTGTTGCGTGCTTACCTACATCAAGATCGGAATTTGTTGCAACGATCGTTTGTTTCTTGCGTTTCCTTATAAGCGGTAAGCTCAGCAGCAGGAAGACAGCGGAAGAAATAATGAACGTACCTAGCTGCTGTATCCATGAAAGATCTAGAAAATAAGTCAGCAGCAGAGTAGTAATAGCTCCTGCAGCGAACCATATAGATACCAGCTGGATAGTTAATACTTCCGCAACAACAAAAGCTATAACAGCAATTGCCCATAAAAATATATCCATGGCGAGACCCCCTTTCTACTAAAATTTGTAGTAATCCCTACAAAATTTATTATACCATGAAAGTATGAATTTTTCAAGTATAATCGACATTTTTTTAGCAATATTTTTGTACAGATTGTTTTAAAGAATGTGATATAAACAGAGTGTAAACAGAACGTTTTTCATATACTGCTTTTTATCCTTTTTATAACATTCTTCTCAAGCCTTGACACCTGAGCCTGTGAGATGCCTATCTCAGAAGCAACCTCAGTCTGTGTTTTTCCATGAAGGAACCTAAGATACAGAATATCACGTTCCCGAGGTCCAAGCTCTTTTATTGCGTCACGTATGGCAAGCTCGTCCATCTGACTTTCAACTCCGTTGATATCGCTGATCTGATCCATGATATAGAGATTATCCTCAGTATCTGAATAAACGGGTTCATACAGCGAGACTGGATCGCTTATACTTTCGAGCGCAATGACAACATCAGAGCGTTTTTCATTTATTTCACAAGCTATCTCGTCCATAGTCGGTTCGCGGCAGAGTGTGAATGTGAGCCGTTCTTTTGCCTGTATAGCCTTATATGCAAGATCGCGAAGCGAACGGCTGACTTTTACATGACTGTTGTCCCGAAGGTAGCGTCTTAACTCACCGTTTATCATGGGAACGCAGTATGTTGAGAATCGTACTTCTTTTGAAAGGTCGAAATTGTTTATTGCTTTTATCAGACCGATAACGCCTATCTGGAATAGGTCGTCTATATCTTCGCCTCGCCCGGTAAATCGCTGTATAACGCTCAGAACGAGTCTGAGATTCCCGTTGACGAGTTTATCGCGGGCTGATTTGCTTCCCGTAGCGCGGATTTCTTTGAGCAAAGTGATCTTTTCATCTTCTTTAAGAACTTCAAGTTCGGAAGTATTGATTCCTGCGATAACGACTTTATTATATGCCATAGAATATCCTCCACAATGATCTGCAAGGATATTATTGCCCTGTAGTGACAGGGTAATCACAGGAAAAAGATAACAAAAAAGCAGACAAGTCTGCTTTTTTGAAGAAATTATTTTACATAGTCAATAAGCTTGCCGAGACACAGCTCAAAGCTGCTTCCGTACCATGTTTCTTCAATATTAGGTACAGTTGCTTCTATACAGTCAAGAGTGAATCTTACAGCGATATCGAGACAATGCTGTAAATCCATGCCGAGGGCACAGGCTCCCGTAAATACGCTGCTGAAAATATCTCCGGTACCGTGAAAGCGGTAATTAACATTTTTGTCAAAGGAGAAATAGAATCTGTCATTTTCAGAGTCATAAGCGGCAGCTCCTTGTTGCAGGTCATCATAATGTACGCCGGTTATGACAGGAACTTTGCAGCCAAGCTCAGCAAGACGCCGAAGAGCGTCCTTGATATATTTTTCGTCATAGCATTCGGTGTAAGGTATACCAAGCAGAAATGAAACTTCAGTCATGTTAGGCATAATATAATCAGCTTTAGCGCAAAGCTTCTTCATTTTTTCAACGAAAGACGTTGTGAAGCCCGCATAGAGTCTTCCGGCATCGCCAAGCACAGGATCTACGATTATGTGATTATCGACAGTGCCAAAATCGTCAAAAAAGTCAGAAACGATCTCTACCTGTTCCGGAGAACCGAGATAACCTGTATAAAGCGCGTCAAATTTCAGGTCCATGCTTTTCCAGTGGGCGGCGATAGCAGGAATATCGCAGGTTAGATCACGAAAAGTATAGTTTTTAAAGCCTTCTCCTGTGTGAGTTGAAAGCACAGCAGTCGGAATAACAGCAGTCTCGATTCCCATTGCTGAAATTATCGGCAAAGCCACAGTCAGCGAGCATTTGCCGAAGCATGAGATATCCTGTATAGATACGACCTTTTTCATTATCATCATTCTTTCTTATGTATTCATCAATTTCTGATTATACCCCAAATAAGCGGATTTGTCAATATGAGCAAAGGAAAAGCTCCGCAATGCGGAGCTTTTTGAGGTTTGTGAAGCTTTATGAAACAGGAACGAATACGAGCTCGTCGCTTTCGTTTATCTTTAGCCTGCCTTTTTCACCTCTGCTTTTTTCCCAGAAGCTGCTTATACTGCTTTCAGTGTCAAGTTTACGGACAAACAATTCATTGTCTTCCATGAAAAGAATGTAATCGTTCACCATTCTTTCCCAAAGAGTGTATTCCTTTTCATTTCGCAGGTCATATACGATTACATGTTCATCAACTATACCGCTGCCAAACGAAACTGTCATACAGAGTTCGGGTGAACCGTCACCGTTAAGGTCTGTGAAGAATGCATTCCATAAGGGCATTCCGCCGAACGCCGCCGCAGCTGTTCCGTTCTTATATACTGTTATGCCGCCTTCCAGGCCGTTCCATGTAAATTCTGTGTCCGGGAAAGCTGAAACTATTATGCTTTCATTTATATTGCGCGAGTCAAAGCTTTTAGACCAGTAATCATGCCAGCACCATGTACTCAGACCGCTGATATCAATATTTTCCGGTTCCTTTGTATTTGTGATGAAATTATAAATGTATGTTTCCAGCTGGCTGCATGAATCGCTTTCTGCTTTATAGCCTTTACCATTTATAATAAAATATGAACCGACCAATCCGAGATCAATGGTATTTCTATTGTGGAGAGTGATCTTTATCTTGTAGTTTATACAGCTTAACAGCTGATATGAACCGCTTTCTTCGATAAGAGATATATCATTGAGACGTGAAAGCAATATCTTTATCTGGTCATAAGTCAGTTTTTCGGTATTACTGTGTACGTTGTCGGAGATCTCGATACTTGCTATACTGTCAGGAATGAGCTCTTTGATCTGATTCATAGCACTTGAAACTCTGTTTGGCATATTGATAAATTCCTGAACGTCGTTGTAGCGGATATCTATTCCGTTCTGAGTGTCTATGCCGTTAATACCGTGATAAAGCTTGATATAATTAGGCTTCTCTGGCGGTACACCGCCTATCCTAAGAGTATAGCCGGTGCCCTCTTCGATCTTAAATTCCCAGATATAGATACCTGAGCCGATATCCTCATAGATATAGTCTTCAAAATCAGACCATGTGAGAGAGTCGCCCTTTTGTGAGAGTGAAGTAATGTCTTTGGTGTTAAGATAACGCTTTACAGTTGTTTTATCAGTGCTTTTCTGAGTTGTGACAGTTTTTGCAGTTGTTTTCTTGACGGTAGTCGTTTTTACTGCTTTCGTGACAGTTCTGTCTGATGAAGCAGATGTTCTGACTGTTTCAGTAAGTATCAGAGCTTCAACAGGCTCGTTAGCAGCAGATGTTGTTTCCGGGTCTGAGTCTTTTGCTGTCTCATTAGTTGTCAGCATTGTAACAGCGGCGTTTGATACTATCGCTGTGCCGGTTGATGTGGTTACAGTTGCCATATTGTCAGAAGAATCATTTACAGGAAGCGGCTCATGAGCTCTTTTGTGGAGCAATACGCCTATGCTTCCGAAAATTATCATAATACAGGCAGCTGCTGCAAGTACAGGATAAAGTTTTGGGCCTCTGCGTACAGTTTCAGCTTTCATGAGCTCGACCTGTTCATATTCACTTCCGATTCGTGAAACGCATTTATCGTATATCCGTTCGGAGGCCTTTTCATCAGCAGCCCTGTACTTATCAGCAATGCGTTCAACTGTTTCGTTATCAGCATTGTGAAGTATATCGGAGATATTTTTTTTCATACTTATCCTCCTTTAAATTGTTATGTCCATATCCGTAAGAGCGGTTTTCAGCTTTTTCAAAGCACGCTTCAGGCGACTCCTTACGGTTATAGGATTCATGCCGAGTACCTTTGCTGTTTCCGCAGAGTTTCGGTCATAGAAGTATTTCTGTATGATTATCGAAGCGTCTGGTTCACCGAGTTCCTCGATCTTTTGCAGCAGCAAAGCGGATATACCGGCATTTTCAGCTTGTATCTCGATATTTTCTCCTGACGGGATATCCGGAGAATTATCATCATCGAGAGGGACAGTGTTCTTTGCGGAAACAGAGCGCTTTAAATCAATAGCACGTCTTTTGGCAGATGTACCGATATAAGCTTTCAGCGAGCCCTCTCGGTCTGTATCATAGCTTAGCATCACATCGCTCAGAACATCGGCGGTGCAGTCCTCAATATCGTTTCGGCTTGCTGAACTTCGGAGTACATTGTATACTATCGTGTATGCGTAACTCCAGTACTCGTCAAACAGCGCTCTGAAGCCTTCATCCCTTGACCTTTGCATGATAAGCCTGATCTCGTTTTCAGTCATCGTCCCACCTCCCCATGAAAAGCTTTGCGTATACGTTATGCTTTCATTATACACATACGGAGCAAGAATGTAAAGTGTTGCATCTGAATTGTAAAAGAAAAAAGCTATTGTTATCTCTTTTGCGCCATTCACAATTAATTCAGTTTTGCTTTTGAATTAAATGTTGCTTTTTAACAAAATATGTGATATAATGCTTTATAAGGTCATTAGATATTTTAATGTCTTAATGATATATGATAAGGAGTGAGATTTTATGAAAGAGATCTGCAATGAGCACTTTTCGGGGGAAAGGGCGCTTTATCAGGCAAATGGTCTCAGGATTTGTGGTACTTCTTTCGGATACGGAGAATCACCACTCAAACGCAGCAGCTATATAAAGCTTTCCGACAGTACATTTTCTTCAAAATTTCCATTATGGCACAGTGAGATGATAAATCTCAAAAACTGTATGCTGACTGAAGACGGCCGTGCTGCAATGTGGTATTCCAAGGATGTAGGAGCTGATGATATCATAGTTGAAGCGCCTAAGTGTTTCCGACGCTGTAATCGTATCAGCCTGAGAAACGTGAGCTTTCCTAACGGTGATGAGGTTTTATGGAAATGCAATAATGTACGTATCGACAGAGTAAAAGTTAACGGCGACTATTTCGCAATGGACTGTGACGGTATGGAAATAACCGGTCTTAAAATCGTAGGCGGATACGCTTTTGACGGAGTACGTAATGTTACTGTGCGTGATTCTGTAATAAACTGCCGTGACGCTTTCTGGAACAGTGAAAATGTCGTTATTTATAACTCAACAATAAAAGGCAAGTGCTTTGGCTGGAATTCACGTAATATCTCTCTTATCAACTGCACTGTCGAGAGCCGTGAGGGAATGTGCTATATAGAGAATCTTATGATGAAGAACTGCAAGCTTCCGAATACCACCTTCGCTTTTGAGTATTCAACAGTAAATGCTGATATAATAGGTAGCATCGAAAGCATTAGAAACCCGTTATCAGGTATAATAAAGGCTGACTCTATCGGAGTTATTATACTTGAGCAGGATAAAGTAGATCCTATGCGCACAAAAATAATCTGTGAGGATCAGCTGGTAAGTCATCATATGTAAAAAGGAAAGGCGTTCATTATGAACGCCTTCTTGCATATATAAAGCAAGCCTGCACATAAAGTGCAGGCTTGATATTTAAGGAATAATATGATATAATTACTTGGAAATAAGAGCAAGTGTATCTCTTGCGATAAGGAGCTCCTCGTTTGTAGGAACGATCCATACCTCAATCTTTGAATCAGGAGTCGAGATCTTTGTGAGCTTGCCTCTGATAGTGCGATTGAGAGCTTCGTCGATCTTGATTCCGAAGTAATCCATATTGCGGCAAACCTGCTCTCTTACTTCCCATGAGTTCTCGCCGATACCGCCGGTGAAAAGGAGAGCGTCGATACCGTTCATTGCAGCGGTATAAGCGCCGATATACTTCTGGATCTCATATGCGAGCATATCTGAAACGAGCTGAGCTTTCTCGTTTCCGTTGTTAGCAGCTTCCTGAATATCACGGTTGTCAGAACCAACGCCGGATACTCCGAGGAAACCTGACTTCTTGTTCATGTATTCGCTCATCTGTGAAGGTGTGAAACCGTGCTTGTCAGCTACAAATGTAACAGCAGAAGGGTCTACAGAACCTGTTCTTGTGCCCATTACAACACCGTCAAGAGGAGTGAAGCCCATAGAAGTATCTACAGACTTGCCGCCGTCAACAGCAGTAATTGAAGAACCGTTGCCAAGGTGACATGAAACGATCTTGAGATCCTTGACATCTTTGCCCATAGCATCTGCAAGAGCCTTGGAAACAAATCGGTGTGATGTGCCGTGGAAGCCGTATTTTCTTACGTGGAGCTTTTCGTAGTCCTCGTAAGGAAGTCCGAACATGAAAGCCTTTGCAGGCATGGTCTGATGGAAAGCTGTATCAAATACAACTACCTGAGGAACATTTGCTGGGATAACGCTCTTGCAGGCTCTGAGAGCGAGAGCGTGAGCGTGATTGTGAACAGGAGCAAGCTCGCGGAGCTCATCTATTTTATCAATAACTTCATCTGTTACGAGTACAGATTTATCGAAAACGTCAGCGCCCTGTACTATTCTGTGTCCGACAGCGGAAATAGCGTCCATGCTGTCGATAACCTTTGCATCGCCTTTTGTAAGGCAGTCAACAAGCTTCATGAAAGCCTCTGTATGTGTCGGGAAAGAGCAGTCCTCATCAAGAACTCTGCCGTCAGCAGTCTTGTGGTTGATATGTCCGTCGATACCGATACGGTCGCAGTTACCCTTTGCGATAACGCTTTCATCGCTCATATCGATGAGCTGATACTTCAGGGAAGAGCTTCCTGCATTAACAACTAAGATGATCATATATTAAAATTCCTTTCAAAAAATATTTTGCATATATTATTATATACTATTTTCGGAAAAATGCAAGTGTTTTTTTTGAACAGTGTCAGCTGCGGTCGGGAAATGCATTTAAAAACAGTTTTTTTGTACCGGACAAGCAGAAAAAACGCGCTTTTTGTTTTGCAAAACGACCAAAACATAGTAAAAAACTATAAATAATATGTAGAGTAAATAAAAAATTAGAAGAAATCATTGAAATTTGACAGGAGAGGTAGTAAAATGAAAGTCAGTGGTATTGTATGCGAATATAATCCTTTTCATAACGGACATCTTTATCATATACGCAAAACCAGGGAAAACGGTTGTACGCATATCGTAGCTGTAATGAGCGGCAATTTTGTTCAGCGAGGCGGCGTTGCGGTCATTGACAAGCTTGAAAGAGCTCGTCTTGCTGTACATTCAGGGGCTGATCTCGTTATCGAGCTGCCTGTACAGTATTGTCTCACTTCTGCCGAAAATTTTGCAGCCGGAGCGGTTTATCTTCTGGATTCCCTCGGAGTTGTTGACGAGATATCCTTCGGTAGCGAATGCGGCGATACGCAGCAGCTAGTTAAGGCGATGGATATCGTTGACAAGGCTTCAATAACGCATCTGGAAGAGATAAAGAGCATTATGGAGAAAGGATATACTTATCCGAGAGCGCTTAATTCCGTTGTTAACGGCTACGATCCGGAGTCGGCTTCCATAATCGCCGAACCGAACAACACCCTTGCTGTTGAGTATCTGAGAGCATTGAAAAGATTCGGTTCTGATATTAAACCGTTTACGGTTAAGCGCAAAAGCGTCCGTCATGACGGTGATGAAACTGCCGATGGATTTGCAAGCGCGTCAAATCTTCGTGAAATGATCGGACAAGGCGTTTCTGTCGGTGAATTTACCACCGCGGAGTGGGCTGAGGCAATTAAAAATGCCTCTTCCAAGGGTGAAACAGCATCTTTAAGCCGCCTTGAGAGAGTAATATTATATAAGCTTAGGAGCAGCACTGTTGAAGATATCGAACAGATATGCGATGTGGGACAGGGCCTTGAACACAGGATATACGGCGCGAGAATGGCAGGCTCCATAGACGAACTGCTGTTTACCGTAAAGACCAAGAGGTATACTATGGCAAGGATAAGACGTATTATGCTTGCTCTTCTTATAGGGATCACAAAGGAAGATATGGAACAGCTTCCGCCGTACGGAAGGATCCTCGCATTCAACGAGCGTGGCAGAGAGATACTTGCACGTGCTAAGGATAAGGCGAAGATACCTTTTGCTTCGTCTATTGCAAAGCTTTCACAGCTTAGCGATACGGCAGAGCGATTTGCAGAGCTTGAAATCAGAGCTTCGGACATATATGGACTTGCTCTTGATACGATCACCTCGGCAGAAAAAGATTATCGCGCAAAAATAATGATAGATCTGGAATAATGCAGCGGAATAACCTGCGATCAGTGGAGGTTTACCGCTTTTTTTACAGGAGAATAAATTGATAAAGGGTATAATATTTGATCTTGATGGTACACTGCTTGATTCGATGACAGTATGGAGCAGCATAGACCGGGAATTCCTTATTGAAAACGGTATAGCCGATCCTCCGCCGGAGGTATCGGATATAGTAAAAAAAATGACAGTTGACGAGTCATCGCAGTATTTTATTGACCGTTTCGGACTGAACTGCACCAAAGAGTATGTTATACGGCGTATCGAGGATATGGTGCGGCAACGTTATGAGGAACAGATACCTCTGAAGCCTTATGTTACGGAACTTCTTGATTATCTTGACAACCGCGGGATCCCTTACGGTATTGCAACAGCGACATACAAAAGTCTTGCTGTGTCAGCGCTGAAACGATGTAAAATATATGACCGGTTCAGCTTTTTGCTTACCGATATTGAGTATCCTGCCGGCAAGAACTTTCCTGATATTTTTATCGGAGGAGCTGAAAGATTTGGTGCAGCTCCGGAAGATGTTCTTGTTGCCGAGGATTCGCTTCACTGCATAGAGACTGCAAAATCGGCTGGTTTTAAAGTGTGCGGTGTTTACGATCCTGTTGCTGAGAATGATACCTGCCGTATAATAGAGCTTTCCGATTATTATGTGAATTCCCTTGATGAAATAATGAACATAGTATAGGGCGAACTAAGTTCGCCTGTGCTGTTTTCAGAAGGAGTATTTAAAATGAAAAAGGTTATGGTTGGAATGAGCGGCGGAGTTGACAGTTCTGTAGCAGCCATGCTGCTTCGTGACAGCGGATATGAGGTCATGGGAGTAACACTAAAGCTTTTTTCGGATGAGGATATATCCGAAGCAAAAAAAGAAGGTAAGACCTGCTGCGCACTTTCTGACGTTGAGGATGCAAGGAGCGTTGCGTACCGGCTCGGTTTTGAGCACATTGTTTTCAATTTCAGGGATATTTTCCGAGAACACGTTATGAAACAGTTTGCAGAGAGCTATCTGAAGGGCAGAACGCCAAACCCCTGCATTGAATGCAACCGCCATGTTAAATTTGATAAAATGCTTCGCAGAGCGCAGGAGCTTGGATACGATTATATTGCGACAGGACATTACGCTGTGAACGAATATGATGAGAAGAGAGGACGTTATCTTCTGAAACGTCCAAAAGACCGAAGCAAGGATCAGACATATGTCCTTTATTCACTTACGCAGGAACAGCTCTCACATACACTCTTTCCATTGGGAGAACTTGAAAAAACTCATGTCAGAGAGCTTGCTGAGTCGGCAGGACTTGTTAATTCAAACAAGCCTGACAGTCAGGACATATGCTTTGTTCCGGACGGCGATTATGCAGCTTTTATACGCAGATTTACAGGCTGTGGTACGCCATGCGGCAATTTTGTGGATATGAACGGAAAAGTTCTGGGTGAACACAAGGGTATCATCAATTATACAGTTGGTCAGCGAAAGGGGCTCGGCATAGCCCTCGGTCATCCTGCATACGTGGTCAGAAAAGACATTGAAGCAAACACAGTAACTATCGGCGATGAATCCGACCTTTACACCAAAAGTCTGATAGCTGATGATTTCAACCTTATTTCAATAGATATGCTGACAGAACCTATGCGTGTTACCGCAAAAACTCGTTACAGCCAGCATGAACAGCCTGCGACAGTAACATATATCGGCGGCGGAGAATATATGGTGGAGTTTGATGAACCGCAGAGGGCTGTCACAAGCGGTCAGGCAGTCGTGCTCTACGACGGGGATACAGTAGTAGGCGGAGGAACGATAAAATGATAAAAACGGCACTGCATTACAAGTATTTAATATGGAAAAACGATTATGCTAAGTGCAGAACAGCTATTGAAATGATACGGAGCGAATGAATGGAATACAAATACGAAAAGCTTACGGATAAGATATATGTCTGTGCCAGCAGCGACCACCGCTTCGGCACTGACGCTTTTCTGCTGGCGGATTTTTCACAGTACCGTGCAAAGGACAAAGTATGCGATCTTGGTACCGGCTGCGGGATAATCCCTCTTATTATGCAGAAAAAAATGCCGCCGCAGATAACATATGCGGTCGACATTCAGGAAGGAGCTATAGAGCAGCTTTGTCTCGGACTTGAAAAGAGCGAGACCAGAGGAATAGTTCCAGTATGTGCTGACCTGAAAGAGCTTTGGGCTGATGCTCCTCTCGGACAACTTGATCTTGTTACCTGCAATCCGCCGTATAAAGTAAATAATGCAGGTTTTCAGAGTGCTGTAACCGCACAGAAGATAGCGCGGCACGAGATACTCTGTACCATAGATGATGTATGTGCAGCAGCTCAGAAACTTCTTAAATTCGGCGGCAGACTGTGCGTGTGCAACCGTCCGGAGCGTCTGAGCGATGTTGTTTATGCAATGAAATGTCATGATATTGAGCCTAAAAGGTTACGATTCGTATCAAAAAATGCCGGTGAGGCTCCATGGCTTTTCCTTATTGAAGGTAAAAAAGGCTCAAAGCCGTTCATGAAGGTTGAACCTCAGCTGTACATCAGGAGCGAAAACGGTTTTTCCGAGGAGCTTCAGAAGATATATGACACAGGAAAGGAGCAGCAATGACGGGAACATTTTACGTTATAGGAACGCCTATAGGCAATCTTGAGGATATTACCCTAAGGCAGCTTGATATACTTGCAGCAGTGGATTTTATATGTGCTGAGGATACTCGCGTTACTTTGAAGCTCCTCAATCGCTTTGATATTAAGAAACAGCTCGTAAGTTTCCATGAACATAGTTCAAAAGCCGATGCGCAGCGGATAATTGACAGGATACTTGCAGGGGAGAGCTGTGGAATAGTAACAGATGCAGGTATGCCATGTATTTCCGATCCCGGTGAAGTTCTGGTAAAGATGTGTGCTGAGAATAATATTGATATAAAGGTAGTACCTGGTCCAAGCGCAGTTGTTTCTGCTGTAGCTGTATCCGGACTGAGCACACGGCGGTTTACTTTTGAGGGGTTTCTTCCTGTTCAGAAAAAAGAAAGATCCGAGCGTCTCGAAAAGCTCAGAAGCGAAGAGGCTGTGATGGTTTTCTACGAAGCTCCTCATAAACTGAAGACTACGCTTGCTGATCTGAACGGTTTCTTTGGCGGAGAACGTCGTATATCACTGTGCAGGGAGCTTACAAAAATACATGAAGAAGTGCTCAGACTGACACTTGCAGAAGCGGTTGAATACTACAGTATAAACGAACCCAGAGGAGAATATGTTCTTGTTCTTGAGGGAGCGCGGGACAGCAGTGAAAATAATATAACAATTGAACAGGCAATGAATCAGGTAAATAAGCTGATAGAAATGGGAGAGCGTCCTACTGACGCCTGTAAGGCAGTAGCAAAGGAAACAGGCTTCAAAAAGAGCGATCTTTATTCAAAATTGCAGTGATAGACCATTTTTTAGTATACTTCTTTAATAAAAATATTATAAAAATGTAAAAATTGATGAAATCGCTTGAAATTATAAAGAATTTGTGATATAATTATTACCGTTATTATTATTATTTTTGGTAATGTATGTCAATATGTTCTAAAAAAGCGACTGAAAAATATTATTATATTAATATCATGCCGCGTATATTGCGGTGAAAGAAGGTACTGTATGATTTGCGATCTGCACTGTCACACCACGCTTTCCGACGGCTCGCTTGGCATTGAGGATGTTATTGCTCAGGCAAAGCGAATGAATATCGATTGGCTCTCTATAACCGATCATGATACAATGGCTTCTTTTTCAAGAGCCGATGTTCTTGGCGAGCGCGCAGGGATTAAAATCCTTCATGGCGTAGAGCTTTCAGCGTGGGACAAGGAAAGAAACAGCAAAGTGCATATACTTTGCTATGCGCCGTCCAAGCCTAACAGACTTGAAGGTCTGTGCCTGAAATCTTGTGAGATAAGAAAGGAATGCTCAAAGGAAATGATCGATAAGGTCATGGCTAAATTCCCTATAACACAGGAAAGCATACTGAAGCGGACCACTGCTTCAAAAAGCATTTTCAAGCAGCATATTATGCGTGCTCTTATTGATTACGGCTATGCGCTTGAATTTTACGGTGATCTTGACCGTGAGCTTTTCAATCCGCAGAACGGTTCGTGTTATGTGGAAAGAGAATATCCGGATGTAAACTTTGTTGTCGATTTGATACATACAGCAAGAGGTGTCGCTGTTATGGCTCATCCTGCACAGTATGACAATATCGAGCTGCTTGAGGAGCTTGCAAAGAAAGGCAAGATCGACGGAGTAGAGGTAGGTCATTTTTCTGCTGATAAAAAATGCCGCAAGGAACTTTCGGCAATCGCTGCAAAATATGATCTGATCGAAACAGGCGGTTCTGATTTTCACGGACTGTATAATAAAGTTCCTACACATCTCGGAAGCGAGACAACGACAAAGGAAAATCTTGACAGGATATTAAAGCTTTCTGCCGCAAGGAGCAAAGAAGCTTAAAATGTCAGCAAGAATTATCCCGATTTCTGTCTGCCTGTTTTTCTTTATACTCTTCGCTGTTCCTCTTACCAGAGGCATAATTAACGTTGGAAACGGTGCAGGTATGTTCCTTTCTGCATCTCTTATGCTGATTCTTGTTTTCTGGCACAGATTCCGGTTGTTTCTCGGCCATTGCTGGGAAAAGCCTGTCGGAAAAACGGTGATATCAGTTTCTGTTATTATTATGACAGCTTCTGTTATACTTGCAGCGGTAATAAGCGCTTTCATGATTAAAGCCGCAAATGACAAACCTCGAAATGAAGATACCACTTTGGTCATACTCGGCTGTCAGGTCAGAAACGGTGCTCCGAGCCTGATGCTGCATGGCAGACTTGAAGCTGCTTATGCATATTTAAAGGAACATGAAGGCGTAAAAGTTATTGTTTCCGGCGGTAAAGGTGAGGATGAAATTATCAGCGAAGCTCAGTGCATGAAGGAATGGCTCGTTGGCAGCGGAATATCACCAGACCGCATTTATATGGAGGACAGATCTGTTAATACGGAAGAAAATCTCCTCTTTTCAAAGGAAATAATAGACAAGAATCATCTTCCATCTGCCATAACTATCGTAACAGACGGCTTTCATCAGCTCAGAGCTGATATCTTGGCTGAAAAGCAGGGGATAGAATCATATAATATATCATCTCATACTAAATTCTATCTTTTGCCCACATATTGGGTAAGAGAATGGTTCGGCGTCATATATTGCAAAATATTCTGATCTGGAGGTATTTCCGTGAAATGGATCATAAGGCATATCCCTGACGGAATGTATGTGGTTTCCGGACGGTTGTTAATATACAACAGCAAATTTGCATGCCGTTTCAGCACAAAGAAGCAGGCAGATGCATATATGACATCTTCAGGATTTGACAGAACAGCGTATATCGCTGAAGAACTTCAAGTTGAGACTGTTAATGTACAGCAAAGAAATACCAAAAATGTAAAGGAATGATTATTTTGAAAATCGGATTTTCAACCCTTGCTTGTCCCGAATGGTCGTGGACAGACATTTATTCAATGGCAAAGGATTTCAAGTTTGACGGAATCGAGATCAGAGGACTCGGTAACGAGATCTTTTCTGTCAAGGCACAGCCTTTTACCGAGGCACAGCTACCTGCCACTATTTCTAAGCTACAGTCTCTTGGACTTGAAATACCATGCCTTTCATCGGGAGCTTGTCTCAGATTCAGAGATAAGTATCAGGAAGCAGAAAACGAGATCAAAGCATATGCTCAGCTTGCAAGCAAGCTTGGCGCTTCATATATAAGAATACTTGCTGATCTTACTCCTGAACCTGTTGACGAAGTTGATGACGAATGTATTATTGAAGCCTTAAAAAAGCTTGTTCCCGTTGCGGAAGAATACAATGTAACACTTCTTGTTGAGACAAATGGCGTTTATTCCGATACTGCCCGTCTTGCCAAGGTACTTGACAGTGTAAAGAGCCGAAAGGTAGCCGCACTTTGGGATATGCACCATCCATACCGTTATCACGGCGAATCGCCTGAAACGACAGTTGCTAATCTGGGAGAGTACATAAAGTACATTCAGGTTAAGGACAGTGTAATGCACGAGGACGGCACAGTTGAGTATCGAATCATGGGAAGCGGCGATATTCCTGTAAAGGAAATGATAGAAGCTCTTGATACTATTAATTATAATGGTTATATCTCTCTTGAATGGGTCAAACGATGGGCAAGAGATCTAAGTGACGCAGGTATTGTTATACCTCAGTTTGCTGAATATATGGCACCTTACAAAAAGTCACACAAGCATCCTCTTCAGACGAACATGAGAGGTGACGGTCAGTATCCCTGGCCCAAAGAGCGCATTCTTAATTATACTTTCCCTGATATACTTGACCGTATCTGTGAACAGTTCCCGAATCAGTATGCATTCAGGTACACTGAGCTTGATTATACAAGAACATATCCTGAGTTCCGTGACGATGTGGATACATTTGCACGTGCACTGCTCTCTATGGGCGTCAAGAAAGGCGACCATGTTGCAATATGGGCGACAAATGTGCCTCAGTGGTATATCACTTTCTGGGCAACGACCAAAATAGGTGCTGTACTTGTAACAATGAATACCGAATATCGTATCCACGAAGCAGAGTATCTTCTCAGACAGTCTGATACGATGACTCTTGTAATGATTGACGGTATTAAAAATATCAATTATGTTGATATAATAAAGGAGCTTTGTCCCGAACTCGGTACCTGCGAGCCGGGTAAGCTGGTGTCAGCCAAACTTCCTTATCTTAAAAATGTTATCACTGTGGATTCAAAGAACAACGGCTGCTACACATGGGAAGAAGCAGTTGAGCAGGCAAAGAATGTTCCTTACAGCGAAGTGGAGCGTGTAAGAAAGACGATTGATATCCATGATGTTGCAAATATGCAGTATACTTCAGGAACGACAGGCTTCCCGAAGGGCGTTATGCTCACACATTACAATGTAGTTAACAACGGCAAGGCTATAGGAGACTGTATGGATCTTTCAACTGCTGACAGAATGATGATACAGGTGCCGATGTTCCATTGCTTCGGCATGGTTCTTGCGATGACTGCTTCTATGACTCATGGTACAACGATGTCACCTATAACACGTTTTTCACCGAGAAAAGGTCTTGCTTGTATCAACAAGGAAAAGATAACCTGCTTTCACGGAGTACCTACAATGTTTATCGCCATGCTCGGACATGAAGATTTCGATAAGACAGATTTCTCGTATATGAGAACAGGAATCATGGCTGGTTCTCCTTGTCCAATAAAGACAATGGAAGAAGTTATAGAGAAAATGCATATGAGTGAGATATGCATAACTTACGGACAGACAGAAGCTTCTCCCGCAACGACTATGAGCAAGACTACTGATTCTATCGAACAGCGCGTTAATACTGTCGGCGGACCTATTTTCGGAGTTGAGTGCAAGATCGTTGATCCTGAAACAAACAAGGAAGTTCCTGATGATGTGGATGGCGAGTTCGTTGCAAGAGGCTATAATATAATGAAAGGCTATTATAAAATGCCGGAGGCAACTGCAGCAGCAATAGATTCTGAAGGCTGGCTCCACACAGGTGACCTTGCGAGACGTCGTTCGGAAGATGGTTATTTCAAGATCACCGGACGTATCAAGGACATGATAATTCGTGGAGGCGAAAATATCTATCCGAAGGAGATCGAGGACTTCCTCTACACATATCCGAAGGTCAAGGATGTTCAGGTAATAGGTGTTCCCGATGAAGACTACGGTGAAGAGATCATGGCGTGTATTGTGCTTCAGGACGGAGAGAATGCTACAGAGCAGGAGATAAAGGATTTCTGCCTTGCACGTATGGCAAAGCATAAGTGTCCGAGATATGTTGATTTTGTTGACGGCTTCCCGATGAATGCTGCCGGAAAGATACTAAAGTATAAAATGAGGGAACAGGCTGTTGAAAAGCTGAAGCTCCATAAGGCAGACAGCATTGTTACAGCATAAAAGATCAATGCAGTGCATTTAAAACTGAAATCTATCGTTATACCTCTGATCCTGAGATCAGAGGTACTTTTGTAATAGCGAGAACAAATCTGTTATAATTATTGGTATATTCCTGAAGAAAAACACCATAGAAAGGAGTCATAAATATATGAAAAATGTTAATAAAAGAATTGCAGCTTTTACTGCGGCTTTATTCATATCAGCTTCAAATCTGCCTTTCAGTGCATATTCCGAAGTAATAAATGATATTATTATAGGTTCAGGAAAGAAGCAAGCTTCCGCGTTAACTCAGTCATGCTCCGTCTCAGCACCTGTTTTAAAGCGTGTAGGCGGCAACGCTGCCGATCTTGAACCAGCAGCGGTCTATGGAAATGTTAAAGCAGATGATAAATCATCTCTGAATGTTTACCCTGAAACCTTTGATATGAGAACAGTGTATGGTTCAACTTCTGTAAAATCCCAGGGGTCTTATGGAAGCTGCTGGGCTCATGCCGCTATAGCAAGCGCAGAATCAAGCCTGCTTTCGGAAGTGCCGTATATCGACCTCTCCGAACTTCATTCCGCCTATTATACATATTACGGATACGACCAGCTCTATACAGACTCAAAAAAGCCTGAAGATGTGCTTGGAGAAGGCGGAAACTCGAAGATGATATCAAATCTCTGGTCACAGTGGATCGGACCTGTAAATGAAAACAGACTTAAATATTCGGATTTCAGGTTCTTTGACAATCCCTCTGATGTTGATCGTATGCAGCATCAGGCTGATTATCATCTGAAAAATGCATATTCCTTTGATTTTGACAGTGAAAGAGAGAACTTTGATGCGATAAACGGATTAGTCAAAGAGTTTGTGTACAGCGGACACGCCGTAGATGTTTCTTATATGTCTGATAAAGTCAAGAACTGGAACCCGGATTATTATACATCCAATTCCAAAAGGAAACCGCGTTTTGCCAATCATGCTGTTACAATAGTTGGCTGGGATGACAACTTTTCCGCACGTTATTTCTGTAATTCTCCCGAAGGAGACGGAGCGTGGCTTTGTAAGAACAGCTGGAGCACACGTGACGGCTTGGATGGATACATATGGATATCATATTATGACAGAACTCTTGAAGATTTCGCAGTATTTGAGATCGAAGATGCTGATGAGCACGAAAAGATATATCAATATGACAGTTTTATTCCAATACAGACGCTTTCAGCATATGACAGCGCTGATGAGAGTGGTCCTTCGTATATGGCAGATATATTCACCGCAGATGAAAACGCACAGATAAGCTCGGTCGGAACGTACATTTACAACTCCGGAACTGAATATGAGATAACCGTATATACAGACCTCAAGGATGAAACCGATCCTGTATCGGGAAATCCCTCTGCAGTTACAAAGGGCAGCTGTGAACTTACTGGTTTTTTTACTCTTGACTTGTCCGAGCCGGTAATAATAAATAAAAATGAAAAGTTTTCTGTTGTTTTAAGGCTTTATTGTGAAGATTCGCCATTTGTTATACCTATCGAAAGCAGTTTGTATATTGATGGAGCAGAAAAGCTTTATGACCTGAGTCCGTACGCAACAGACAGCAAGATAAAGGAATACACAGGCAAAAATCAGAGCTTCTACAGTACAAACGGCAAAGAATGGAAAGACGTTACAGACGAAAATGTAATTTACAGTGATGAAGAAAAGCAGATACTTCTTGAGTCGTTCATAGAACAACAGTATGACGGACTTGAAGATGAAGATATAGAACTGCTTGAAAAAGCGGCAGACATCGAAAAAAAATACAAGGAGATTTTCTCCAAAGGCGATCTTAAAATACATCTTGGCAATCTGACGTTAAAAGTATATGCCGATCCTGTCGGAAAGGTGTATTTTTCTCATCATTCCGGAGCTGTGTCGTTAAATGAAAAGGTGGCTTTGTCATATGGAAGCATATCCGATGGTATCTCGTACAGTTTTGGCGATGATGAACTGACTCAGTATAAGGAGCCTTTAAAGATCGTTTCCGATGTGATAGTTCATGCTGTGAACGGAGATACAGATACCCGGCGCAGCTTTTATCCCAAAAAGGCGGAATTCAACTGGATAGGCTATATTCCGGCAAATTATCGGACTGTAGACGGACTGCGGTATGCCGAACGGATTTCAGCAAGTGAATACAGTCTCGATATACCGTCAGGAGCAGAAGGGATATCCCTTTGCCTTGGTACTATATATAATGTAAAAAAAGAAAACAATGAATATAAGGGCGGAGAATGGATAAAGGAGATCCCTGTCGAATTTGGCGCAACAGATATCGTTATGGAGCTTTCAGGCGAAAATGTACTTGATAATGAAGTTACGCTCCATGTAAACAGATCTCTCATAGCCTTCGATGACAGAAAAGCTGTCATTGCCAATTCATGGGCGGATGAAATATTTACCTCGGAAGGTATTAAGCTGAAAGAAGGTGACAGTGTTCTGCCTTATGCCGGTCAGAAACTGACTGCGTTAAAGGACGGCAAGGAAGTTCCTGTTCAGGTGCCTGAACGCTACGATGTATCAGAGCTGACGATCAATTATAAAAGTGAAGCCCTTGGTCCGTTGGAAAAAGATACAGCATTAAAACTTGAAATAGCTTTTGATAGCGAAAATGAATCCGGATATGTTTCAGCTGAAAAGAGGCTTATTCAGGGAGAGGACGTAGATCCTGACTCGCTTGGAAAGTATTATCTAAGTATTATTCCGGGTGAGAGCTTTACTCTCAGAGTAAGCGGCGGTGATGGAAAATTCGAGAGTGAAGCTGTGAATTACAATATTCCTCAGGCACCTACGGACAAGCCTGATCCGACATTTATTCTTCCATACGAAAACGGGAAATACATATACGATGGTGATGGTGTGTGTGAAGTAACATATGAAGGATATCTTCCTCAGATGATACTTGATTCTCTTGTCGAAACATATGGCTACAGCATGGACAGGTTTATGGAGCTCATGACCGGCAGGCACGGTATCAGCGAAGATCAGGTCATGAAAATGGCGGGAAATGACTTTAAAGCAGGCAAGATAATTGATAATTCCAAAGGATGTTATATACGATTTGCTGCGACAAATACTGATTTCGCATCAGGATCGTTATATATTCCTCCATTGCATGGGATTACAAAGGGTGACGTGAATGGTGACGGTTTTATTGATGCGGTAGATGCATCCATCGTATTAAGTCATTATTCTGCTGTTTCCACAGAAGGTGCTCCTGTTATACCTGAGGATAAACGCATATATGCTGATCTCGATGACAATGGTATTATCGACGCAGTTGATGCTTCTGCCATACTAAGGATATATTCCCAGAACTCTGTAAGCGGATAAATAACGAATATATGTTTGACCATATTGTCAAAAACTCGCTTCCATTAGCGGCTTGTTTTGTATCCGTTAGGCAATAGGTATAAAAGAATGAGCAGTTCTTTGTGTAAATAGTGTTAAAAATGCTTTTACCAATTTGTAACTTTTGAGGTTTACTCCTCGTTTTTGTGGAAGAATTGCTAAAAAATATATGTTGAAAATGTACAATATGTTTGAAAAAGATTAAGGAACGATACAAAGGATTGACTTTGACCGCAAAATACGGTATATTTGTATCTGCAAGAGCAATAGTTGCACAGTCAAGCTGAAAAATGCGGAATGACACAGTCAGAAGTATATTTGCAGCAGGCTGTTAAAATCAGAGTGACAAAGAACTCGGAGCTTTTACATCCGGTCAGCTGAGGACATCAGTTTTTACCGGAGTTCCTTATGTATGTCATGAATGATAAAACATTGCTTTTTAATAAAAGAAAAAGAGACTGCGGTCTCGTAGACAGCTTCACAGAACAGAGGCAAGGGTAGACATAACGGTTGCAGAACGTCAGCGGTGAGGACAATCATCGGACATATAAATACCGCGATGTTACCGCAAACAGTTTATAAACCAGCTGATATTATACAATAATGTATAATATATATATTTAAGGAGGAAAATCAAATGAACACACTTAAGAGAACATTAGCCTTAGTGGCTACAATTGCTATGGCTGCTACATCACTCGCAAGCTGCGGTGATAAGACAGACAGCGGCAATAATACTTCTACAACAACAGCTCCCAAGACAGAGGCTACAACAACTGCTGCTGACGGCGGCGAGACAACAACAGCTTCTACAGTTGAGCCTGGTAAGATCGCTGACGACGTTAAGACAGGCGGCGACACATTCACACTGGCTTCATGGAACCATGATGACGTTCCTGCTCTTATCGCTCAGTGGAAGGGTCTTGACTATGATACAATAGTTGAGCAGCTTTCTGACAAGAAGGTTCCTGGTGTAGACTTTATCGACATGAACGTAAAGGGCGGCGAGGCTGCTGAAAAGTTTGACCAGTATTTCAACGATGGTACACCTATCGATGTATACTTCTGCGAAGCTGACTGGGCACTCAAGTATATCAACGATGATACAAAGACACTTGCTCTTGAAAAGCTCGGCTTTACTGATGATGATTTCAAGGACATTTATGGATACACAGATGCTATCGGTCAGGCAACAGAGGGCGCAAACGCTGGTAAGCGTGTAGGTGTTTCATGGCAGGCTGCTGCAGGCGGATTTGCTTACAGAGCAGATCTTGCTAAGGAATACCTCGGCGTAAATTCACCTGCTGAGATGCAGGAGCAGATCAAGGACTGGGATAAGTTCGTTGAAACTGCTAAGAAGATCTCTGAAAAGACGGACAAGGGCGTTTCACTTGCTGACTCACTCGGTGGACTCTGGCAGGCATTTGCTTGCGAGCGCAGCACTCCTTGGGTTGTAAACAACAAGGTTGAAGTTGATGACACTTGTGAGAAGTTTGCTAAGACACTTAAAGAACTCTGGGAGTGCAACGGTGTTGCACACAATGACCAGTGGACAACTGAGTGGACAGCTGCAGGCGTTTCAGGCAATGTAATGGGCTACTTCGTATCAACATGGGGCTTCGGCGGATTCTTCCTCGATGCTGCAGGCGGCGAAGGCGGCGAGCAGTATGGTAAGTGGGCACTCTGCCAGGGACCGACTCCTTTCTACTGGGGCGGTACATGGATCGTTGTTAACCCTGCTACAGATAACGGTGAAGAGGATCGTGACTTCATCAAGAGCGCTGCACTTGATTACGACAATATGAAGGAATTTGCTGTTAAGAAGCCTGAGTATGTAAACAACTCAAAGGTTATGGATGATCTCATCAGCAGCAACACTGTATTCAATGAGAAGATTTCCGGCAACTTTGCTGAAAATCAGAACTACTTTGCAGAGCTCGCTTCAAATGCTAAGAGCATTGACTTCAAGGGACTCATCACTCCTTATGATGCTACACTCAAGGCTGCATTCGCTGACGTTGTTAGAAAGCAGTATGTTGAGGGCGGCAAGTCATGGGATGAAACAGTAGATGCATTCCTTGACAAGGCTGCAGAGGCTTCAACCGATCTCGAAGTTGACTGATTTTAAAGTCTTAAAGTTCAACTAAATAAATATGCCTACGGAATACTTATGTATTCCGTAGGTCTATATTTGTTTATACTAATTCGAGAGGGTGTGTTTTATGTCATCAAATGCGCATAGACGTATTAAGTCTGTAAGCTACGCTAAGTATGGCTATCTTTTTATTTTACCGTTTTTTCTTGTTTATTTCTTTTTCCAGTTATGGCCGCTGATAAATACCTTTATTGTAAGTTTCCACGGCAATGGTAAAAATGTTGCTGAATGGGTCGGCTTGCAGAATTATCAGGATATTCTTTTCGGCGGTGAAAAACGTACTGTTCGTGTTATTCATAAGTCTTTCTTCCAATGCCTCGGTAATACTATTATCCTTTGGTGCGGTAACTTTATTCCCCAGCTTGCACTTTCACTTTCACTGGCTGTATGGTTTACCGAAGCACAGTTAAAGATTCCGGGCAAGGGATTCTTCAAAGTTGTAATGTATCTTCCAAATATCATTACAGCAGCTTCAGTAGCTGTTCTTTTCCTTCAGCTTTGCGGAGAGTCACAAACAAATCCGGGTGCATTGAACCTTATCTTTTATAAATTGGGTATAGTAAAGAAAGACGTTGTCGGCGCCGGACTTTATTCCACAATTCAGTTTGTAAGTGCAAAATGGCAGTCTCGTATCGTTGTAATGTTTATTCAGACATGGATGTGGTTCGGTAATACTATGATCATGCTTATGTCCGGTATCCAGGGAATCAACCCGTCACTGTTTGAGGCTGCAAGTATCGACGGTGCAACATCAGGACAAGTTTTCAGGAAGATCACTCTTCCTCTTCTTACCCCCATCATGGCTTATACTCTTATTACTTCCATGATCGGCGGTCTCCAGATGTTTGATATTCCTTATCTTTACAGGAAGACCCAGACTGTCAGCGATCATCTCAAGACAGTTGCTGTAATGATATTCCAGTACTTCCACGCTCAGGCCAATGAAAATAAGATGGGCTATGCAGGTGCTGCTTCGGTATTGCTGTTCTTTATCACTCTTGCACTTGGTCTTATTGCGTTCTACCTTACTCGTGACAAGGATGAGATCGCAAAAAGAAAACAGCGCAAGAAGGCTGCTCAGCAGGCTAAGAAAGAAAGCCGACAGTTTGGAGGTATCAGTATATGAGCAATAATATGAAGTCTGTGTACGGCAGAGCTAAAGACAGCTATGCATTCAAGATCAAATTAAAGTCTGGTATCCTTTTACTGTGGTTCATTATTCTTACAATTATCTGTTTACTTCCTATCTACATACTGGTGATCAATGCAACACGTTCACATACAGATATTTCCAATGGCCTCAGTCTTGTTCCCGGCAAGTTTCTGGTGTCAAACTTTAAAAAGGTATTGAGTGAACCAAACTTCAAGTTTGCGTTCAATATTTTCCATGGATATAAGAACAGTTTGATAATTACTTGCTGTTCTACATTCCTGACGGTATTCTTCTCAGCGCTTACTGCTTACGGAATACACGTTTATGATTTTAAACTCAAGGAGATATCATATACGGTCATTCTCCTTGTAATGATGGTACCTATGCAGGTAACATCGGCAGGTTTTGTAAGCTTTATGATAGATCTAAAGCTCACAAATACATACTGGCCACTTATAATACCGGCTGTTGCAGCTCCTGCGGTAGTATACTTCATGAGGTCATACATGAAGTCTTCTTTCCCGCTTGATATCGTTGAAGCTGCACGTATAGACGGATGCAGCGAGTTCAGGACTTTCTTATCTATTGCAATCCCTATGATGAAGCCCGCTATAGCAGTTCAGGCTATATTCGCCTTCATCGCGAGCTGGAATAATTACTATAACCCGAATATGATACTTATTAATGTTGGTTTGAAAAAGAAAACGCTTCCTATGATGGTTGCTTCACTTTCAGCATCGGATAAGTTCAATGATTTCGGTACGATTTATCTGGCTATCGCACTTTCTATTATTCCGATCATAATTGCATATGTAGCTCTTTCGAGATTTATCATTGCCGGTGTTGCACTTGGCGGTGTAAAGGAATGAGCAAAAAACAGTACACTTTATGTGTACTGTTTTTTTGTTGGCGCTGAGGCGCCTATTTTGTTCTATGCTTATTAATTGCAGCATATTATTGAGTAAAGGAGATGATAAAAATGAATGACAGTACAAGCTATAGAACGGTTTTAAGCTATCTTCCGGAAAAAATGCAGAAACTGATGTCATTGTTATCGGATGATTTGTTAGATGGACTTATGGAGGTGAGGATAAGATCCGGAGGTCCTATATATTTCGTTTTTCCGGATAGAACAGAGTATATTCTAAAAAACGGGAAGCTGTCTGTAAAATATAATGAAAATGCCTGTAAGGTTGAAGCAGAAGAAATCCGCGAGATAATTGACAGACTATCTCATTTTTCTGTTCATTGTTCCACAAAGCAGCTTTCAGAGGGCTGCTTTGTGATTGAGAATGGCGTGAGAGTCGGAGTATCGGGTATATATTCTTCAGGAGAGAATCCGGTATTATATGAATTTTCATCTCTGAATTTCCGCATACCGCGATGCGTCGAAGGATGTGCTGATAAGATCTTCGCTGAAACATATGATAAGAATGTAATAATATGCGGAGGAGTAAACTCAGGAAAGACTACAGTTTTGCGTGAGTTGTGCAGATTGAATGGTAATATTCGCAAAACTGCGCTAATAGACGAGAGAAATGAGATAGCTTATATTTATAACGGAACGCCACAGAATGATGTCGGAGCTATGACAGATATCATTACAAATACAAGTCGTTCAGCCGGGATCATGTCAGCAGTAAGGACTCTTTCACCTGAAGTGATACTATGCGACGAGATATCTTCCATGAAAGATTCCGAGGCGATAATGAACGGAATAGGCTGTGGTGTACATTTTATTGTTTCAGCTCATGGCTGCAGTATGTATGATATTTATAAAAGACGTGAGATAATGAGTCTGATTGAGAATAATTCAATAGACAGCATAGTCTTTTTATACGGAGCCTCTTCGCCATCAAAAGTTAAAGAAATAAAGAGTGTATGCAATGGTTATAAAAATATCAGCTATGCTCCTGATAATACTCGGAGGAGCATTCTTTGGAATTGATCGTTCGGAAAAACTGAAAAACAGAGCGGAAATATGCCGTGAAATTGAAAAAGTGCTGCAAATCTGTGAATTCACGTTAAAGAGCAGTGATTCCGACGTTTACAGCATTGCAGGAAAGCTAAAAAACAACAGTTTTAATGGCCTTTCTTTTTTTAGGAACTTACCTGAAAGATATGAAGCAGGAAAAAACTTCAGAAACGACTGGGAAAACGCTATATTAAAAAGCAAGCTTGAAAGTGAAGAAAAACAGCTTCTCAGGGAATTCGGCAGAACACTTGGTACAAGTGATACAGACGGACAATTAAAAGTGATATCTGCGTACATCGAAGAGATACACAGCCTGTATGAACAAAGGAAAGCAGAATATACAAAAAAAGGAAAGCTTTACCGTTCTCTTGGAATACTCGGAGGAATTATGGCAGGAATTATTGTGATATGAGGTCAGAAAATGAAGATCGATCTTATTTTTAAAATTGCAGGGACAGGTATAATCGTTGCTGTTCTGAACCTTGTGCTTAAACGTGCTGAACGTGAAGAACAGGCTATGATGACAACTCTGGCAGGACTGATCGTTGTACTTATCGTAATTATTGATGAGATAGGTGATCTGTTTGACAGGGTGAAAAACGTTTTTGGACTATGGTAGGAAATTGTTATACTGTATGCGTATTCTGCATAGGCGGGTCGCTCTTTTCGTTGCTTCTGAGACAATACTGCGCTGAGCACTCTCTTTTATTGTCCGCTGCTGTGTGTGCATCAGTGTTCATTGCGTCAATCCTTTTGCTTGAATCTCCTTTGGATGAAATCAGAAATATACTATTATCTGCGGATATACCGGAAAGCTATATTTCTGTGTTGTTAAAGTCACTTGGAATATGCTGTATAACACATATTTCATCAGAACTCTGCCGTGACAGCGGAGAATCAGCAATGGGAGCAGCTGCTGAATTATGGGGACGGTGTGCATTGATAGCTGTAAGTATTCCTGTGATGAGAGGTTTTATTGAATTGATTGGAAGTATAATGTAGGTGAGAAATGAAAAAGACTGCTTTTATTTTTCTGATAATAATGCTTCTGTTTATGATATCTGTTCCGATAAAAGCCTGTGCAGAGGATATTAATGACATAGAAAGTGAATATAACGATCAAATTGACGTGGTAATGGATGAATATGATATAGGCATTAAAGCTGAAGAAGCTAAAGAAGTGACAATAAGCGGAATGACCGATAAAATCATAAGCAAAACTGATTTTTCAAAACGAAAAGCGATAAATCTGCTTGTTACAATTATCTTAGTTACTGTACTTACAGCTATACTGAAAACAGCAGGAAGCGGGCTGATAAAGA
This sequence comes from Ruminococcus sp., assembly GCF_016287535.1. Classification (GTDB taxonomy): domain Bacteria; phylum Bacillota; class Clostridia; order Oscillospirales; family Ruminococcaceae; genus Ruminococcus. Next base: position 129,470 of record NZ_JAEFAJ010000001.1, on the reverse strand, counting down.
ATTCATCTGATATTTACAGCTCGGTGTGTACGCTTACAGCAGCTGCCGTTATTGCTCCTGAATTATCAAGGATTTTTATCAACGGTGTTAATGCTGTAAAACTAAGCGGCGGTTTTATATCAGCGTTTATTCCTGTTTACGCTGGGATTACGGCTGTTTCGGGCGGTGCGGTCACAGCCGGAGTTTACGATATAACAGTTTTGACAGCCTCTGAACTTATAGTCAATCTGTCATGCAGCTTTTTGATGCCATTGCTATCGGCGGCCACACTTTTGTCAGTGACAGGGAGCGTATGCGGAAATGCGAATTTCAGTGGTACTGTGAATATCATAAAGAAAGCGGTTACATGGCTTCTGACATCAGCAATGCTTCTGTTTACCGGATACACTAATTTAAAATGCACACTTGCAGGAAAAGCTGACGGTGCCGCAACTAAAACGGCTCGTTTTATTATATCAGGACTTGTTCCAGTAATTGGCAGCGCAGTCTCTGACGCATACACGACAGTCCGAAGCAGTTTGCTGGTAATACAGGGAACAGCCGGAGCCGCTGGAAATATCGCAGTAATTCTAATTATAATGCCGGTTTTATTGCAAATTGTGGTCTTCCGACTAATAATGTGTGCAGGTGCAGCAGTTTCAGATATTTTTGATGAAGGAGGGATGACTAAGCTTCTGCGCTCCTTTGACAGTACACTGGCTATTATTCAAAGCGTTCTTGTATGCTACGGTATGATGTTTATACTCTGTACTGCTGCATTGATGAAAAATACAGGATGGTGACACAATGGACATAGTCGATGCTGTTCACGCCATATGTTTTGTATCAGCCGGTATATACTTGTTAGGAATGCTGACAGAAGGTACACGGCTGAAAAAACAGGCAGACTTTGTATTCAGACTTGTATTTTCAGTTGTGTTTTTATCTTTAGTAATAAACGGATTCAGAAAAGCCGAATTTCCTGATATACATGAAATCGATATTAAGGATTACAGTAATTCAGTGGAAATATACAGAAATGAGCTTTCAAGAAAAGCCGGTGAAAACATTGCTGATATATTGTATTCACAGCTCAAAGCTGCGGGTATCAGTATAGAAAAAATTGACGCAGAAGTTAATATTTCAGAGGACGGAAGCATAAGTATTAGTAGAATCATTATCAGTTCAGCAGATCCTGAATCTGCTTCAGAACTGATACGCAGAAGTCTCGGACAGGAAACGGAGGTCATAAATGGAATGGGCTGAAAATGCAAGGGAATTTCTAAAAAGCAGGAAATGGGCTGTATTTATGACCATATGCGGTATCGCAGGACTGCTTCTGATAATGATATCTTCTTTGCTGCCTGAAAATGATTCTGTGGAAAAAAATACAAAAGATGAATACAGTAAAAAAGCGGGTGAATACAGTGTGTTTGTTGAGAACAGGCTTTCTGATTTTTTAAGCAGAATTGACGGTGCAGGCGAGGTGAGAGTATACATATCAGTCGTAAGCAGTGAAAAATATATCTATGCAACTGAAGGGCGCAGTAGCCGGTCTGAAAACAAAACAGATGTTGAAGAAAAATGTGTTATTGTCGGTAGCGGAAGTGAGAAGAACGCACTTGTTGAAACTGTTGAAAATCCAAGAATAAACGGTGCAGTTGTTTTATGCAGTGGAGGAGACAGCCCTATAGTATGCGAAAGGGTTTATAATGCTGTATCTGCTGCACTTGGTCTTCCGTTAGGAAATATTTATGTTTCAAAACTCAGATAAAGGAGAATTATTATGAAAAAACCATCAATTATTATCGGAAAAAAGCAGATAATCATGACCTGTCTGACACTGATGCTTGCAGTAGCTGTATACATTAATTACACAACGTCGCCCAAGCTGGTATCAGATATCGATGTATCAAGCGTCAATGATAAAAGTGAAAGTATAAGATACGGTGAAACAGAATTTGTCAGCGCTGATGCTTCTTCGAAGTCAGGTGACTATTTTTCACAGGCAAGGCTTGATAAACTCAGAGACCGCGATCAGGCAGTCCAGACTCTTCAGACTATGATAGGCGGGGGAGATGTTACAGATGAAGAGGCTGTGGTAAATGCGCTTGATGCTGTACAGGTCTCAAAGCTGATCGAAAGTGAAGGTACTATCGAATCACTTGTTAAAGCTCAGGGATTTCAAGACTGCGTAGCCTATCTCGACGGTGAAAACGCCAAAGTTGTTGTAAAGACTGAAGGGCTTGATAAAGCACAGGCAGCTGCCATAAAAGAGATTATTATCGGAGAAACATCAGTTCCTGCAGAAAATATCAGAATTTTTGAAGTAAAATAGTTGAACTGGGAGAAATTATTTGGTATAATATAATAGTAAGGGTGTATGCACAGTATTAGCTAAAATTTACACTCAAAAAAACAAGTGCCTATGGAGGTTCACTATGGAAGTTGAAGAGATGAAGCCACAGGTTTCAAGCAGACTCAAAGTATCAGATGATGTTATTATCGCCATTGCCAGGCTTGCAGCTCTCGATGTAAAGGGTGTTGCAGGACTGGGCGGCGAAGTTGGAAAAATGAGCAAGCTGAGAAAAAATGGTCCTATAAAAATCAGTATGATGGGCGATGTTGCTGCAATAGATATGAGAATTGTAATAAAAAGCGGTGAAAAGGCCTGCAATGTGGCACAGGATGTTCAGACAGTTGTTAAGGAAAATGTTCAGAATATGACAGGCGTTCCTGTTGCGAGAGTTAATGTTACAGTCAGTGGAGTAGTATTTGAATGATAAGTGTCAGAAGACATGGTATCCATGTATTATTTCTTTGAAAAAAGGAGAGTATAAATGACCAGACGTGAAATAAGAGACAGCGCTTTTAAGCTGGTTTTCGAGCAGCTTCTGCGTGATGATGATATAAATGAGCTGTATGAGATAGCTGAAGAGATAGATGAGATAACCGTAAACGATGAGGTCAAGAAAATTGTTGAGGGAACTCTCGACCACGCTGAGGAGCTTGACGGAATAATCTCAAAATACAGCAAATCAAGAAGTATTTCAAGAATATCCAAGCTCAATCTTGCAATATTGCGGATTGCATTGTATGAGTCTCTTTATGATGACAATACACCTATGAACGCAGCTATCAGCGAAGCTATAAAGCTTTCGATGACGTATACCTATAAAGAAGACACTGCTTTTATAAATGGTGTTCTCGGAGCTTTCTCACGAGATTCACAGAAGGAAGATAATAAAAATGCCTGAATATCTCGGCGTTGACACAAGCAATTATACTACTTCGGCAGCTGTTTATATAAGTGAAGAAAATAAGATATATCAGTGTAAACAACTCCTGCCTGTAAAGGAAGGAGAGCTTGGACTTCGTCAGAGTGATGCAGTATTTCATCATACAAAGCAGCTTCCGGATATTATAGAGCAGCTTTTCAGCGAGAACAGTTTAGGCTTGCCTGATGCAGTTGCGGCTTCATGCAGACCTCGCAACGCATACGGATCATATATGCCGTGTTTCCTCTGCGGAGAAGGATTTGCACGTTCTTATTCTGCCGTTACCGGTGCTAAGCTGTACACGACATCGCATCAGATCGGTCACATTCTTGCTGCTCTTTATTCTGCTGACAGGCTTGAACTTGCTAAAGATCATTTTATCGCTTTTCATGTCAGCGGCGGAACGACAGATTGCCTGTTCTGTGAGCCTGACAAGGAAAATATTATAAAAGTTACTGAGATAGGTTCATCTCTCGATCTGAAAGCCGGACAGGCTGTGGACCGTACAGGTCTTATGCTTGGACTTCATTTCCCGTGCGGCGCAGAGCTTGAGAAGCTTGCATATGGTGCAGATAAATTGTTTGATATCAAGCCTGTACTGAAGAATGGAAGCTGCTGTCTTTCAGGTGTTGAGAACAAATGCTGTAATATGCTGAAAAATGGTGAAAAGCCTGAGAATATAGCAAGATATTGCCTTGATTTTATTGCCGGAACAATTATTGCCATGACTGATTATGCAATAGAAAAGTACGGTGAATTGCCGCTTGTTTTCGCAGGCGGAGTTATGTCAGACGCGATAATCCGAAACAGTATTATTTCGCATTTTAGATCAGCCAGCTTCGCGGAACCGCAGTTTTCATGCGACAATGCTGCAGGTGTTGCGATATATGGATATTTAAAAGATATGGGAGTAAGATAGATGCCCGTAATTACAGTTACTCAGATAAACAGGTATATAGCTTCAATACTGAAAAATGACAGAAATATTCAGGGCGTTATGGTGAAAGGTGAAATATCGGATTATGTCCGGCATTTCCGCAGCGGACATATTTATTTCACTTTGAAGGATCCGGAAAGTTCTGTAAAAGCTGTTATGTTTGCCTCATCTGCATCACGTCTTAAATTTGAACCGGAGGATGGAATGGCTGTAATAGTATCAGGAAGTATATCGGTTTATGAACGAGAAGGAGCCTATCAGCTTTATGTAAATGATATCATTCCAGAGGGAAACGGAGCAGCTGGAGCTGCTCTCGAACAGCTGAAAAAGAAGCTTCAGAAGGAAGGACTTTTTGATACAGCTCATAAACGCCCGATACCGGTAATGCCTAAAAAAATAGGGGCTGTGACATCACTGAATGGAGCCGCTGTACGTGATATCATCAATGTACTTTCACGGCGTTACCCTTTGTGTGAAGTTTATGCTGTCAATGCTCTTGTTCAGGGCGAAGGAGCCGCAGATTCTGTATGCAGAGGAATACTTAAAGCCGAAGCTGCTGGCTGCGAGGTTATTATCGTAGGACGAGGCGGCGGATCAAGTGAAGATCTTAGTGTATTTAATACTGAAAAAATTGCATATGCTGTATATAATTGCAAAGTCCCGGTAATTTCTGCTGTAGGTCATGAAACTGACTTTACAATAGCTGATCTCGCAGCTGATCTCAGAGCACCTACTCCGTCAGCTGCTGCGGAACTTGCGTCTCCTGATATAAAATCACTATATGAAAAGTTTTCTCTTTACGAAAGACGTATTGAAAAAGCCGCAATAACTCAGCTGGACAAGGCAACAGACGTTTTTGTTGCAATGAACGCAAGACTTCTGGCTCAATCTCCGGAAAAGAAACTCCAGCTTGCAGGCGAGCGGATCATATCATTGAATAAGCGGCATGAAACAGCGTATTTAAGATATATGGACAAGCTTGAGAGAAGTCTCGCAGAAAATGCAGCGAAACTTGACAGCCTGAGTCCGCTGAAAGTACTTTCGCGCGGATATTCATTGGTATATAAGGGCGATAAGCTTCTCAGCAGTTCAGAGAGCCTTGAAAAAGGTGAAAAGGTAAGTATAAGATTTGGCAGCGGCGGCGCTTCTGCAGAAATAACTGATAAATGGTGATAAAATGAAAGAAAAATCAACCTTTGAGGATAATATGAATGAGCTCGGCAGAATAGTTTCTGAGCTTGAAAAAGGAGACATCCCCCTTGAAAAAGCTGTGCAGCTTTACGCCGAAGGGGTAAAACTTGCAGCATCCTGCAGGAAACAGCTTGATAAGGCACAAATAAAAATAACGGAGGACGGCGGAGATATTTCGTCAGAAAAATAAGCAATGAACAGTTTTAAAGATAAATTCAGCGAGTATATTTCATTTACAGAGGAAAACCTAAAAAGATACAACTCGACTTTACCTTCAATGGAGGCACAGAAAAACCTGATTGACGCAATGAATTATTCACTTGAAGCAGGTGGTAAAAGAATACGTCCTGTTCTTGTTTATGCGTTCTGCAGTGCTCTTTCCGGAGATTACCGAATAGCGGCTGCTCCTGCTGCTGCTATAGAGATGATACATACATTTTCTCTTATCCATGATGATCTTCCCGCAATGGACAATGATGATTTCAGGCGCGGAAAGCCATCGTGCCATAAAGCTTTCGGCGAAGCAATGGCTATTCTTGCCGGAGATGCTCTGTCAGTTCTGCCTTTTGAAATAATATCAAACGATAATGATCTCAGTGACGCCCAGAAAATAAAGATAATTTCATATCTTGCAAAGGCTGTTGGCAGAGAAGGAATGATCGGTGGACAGGTCATTGATATGGAAAACGAAACAAGAAATGATGTTGATGAAGCTAATCTCAGAAATATGTACCGTCATAAAACTGGTCAGCTCATTGCTGTTTCCTGTATGATGGGCTGTATATGTGCAGGAGCTGATGAAGCGAAGATACAGGCTGCAGCTGAATATGGTTTCAGACTCGGACTTGCTTTTCAGATAGTAGATGATATCCTTGATGTTACAAGCACTACGGAGGAACTCGGAAAGCCCGTAGGCAGTGATGAAGAAGAAAACAAAACAACTTTCGTAACACTTTACGGAGTTGAAAAAGCGCAGGAAAAAGCTAATGCAGTAACAGATGAAGCTCTTGCACATCTTGAAAAATTCGGAAATGACAGCTTTCTTGTTGAACTTACAGAAATGCTTCTGAAAAGAAAGAATTAAGATAAAGGAGCTGCGGAGTGTTTTCCGCATTCGTTTAAAATGAAGGATAATACAAGTATGAATGAAAAGGTTACTCTTGAGGAACTCCAGCTTCCGCAGGATCTGAAAAAGCTGACGATATCCCAGTGTTCTGCACTTTGCAAGGAGATACGCAATATCCTTATATCTACAGTTTCCAAAACAGGCGGACATCTTGCGTCAAACCTTGGTGTTGTTGAGCTGACCATGGCATTGCACCGAAATTTCAATTCTCCTGAAGACAAGATAGTCTGGGATGTGGGACATCAGTCCTATACACATAAAATCCTTACCGGCAGACTGGACAGATTTTCAACACTTCGTCAGGAGAATGGCATATCAGGTTTCCCGAAGCCGGAAGAATCGCCCCATGATACTTTTATAAGCGGACACAGCAGTACATCTGTTTCGGTAGCGTGCGGCATAGCCGAGGCTATGAAGCTTCAGGGCAGGGATAATTATGCAGTTGCTGTCATCGGCGATGGCGCTATGACCGGTGGTATGTTTTATGAAGCCATCAATAACTGTGGAAGAGATAAAAGGAGCAATCTTATTGTTATCCTGAATGATAACAATATGTCTATTTCCAAAAGCGTAGGCTCGCTCTCAAAATATCTAACTTCTCTCAGAAACACCGAAAAATACCTTAATACCAAGCGTGCGGTGGAACGCGGTCTCGGAAAGATACCGCTTGTCGGAACAAGCGTTGCCAAGGGCATAAAAAACGTAAAGGATTCCGTAAAATCAAACATTCTTGAGCAGAGCACAATGTTTGAGGATATGGGTTTCATTTACCTTGGTCCTGTAAACGGCCACAGCCTGTCTGAGCTGGAAGAAGTCATACATATGGCAAAATCATATCATCAGCCTGTTTTCATTCATGTTAAGACCGTTAAAGGTAAGGGATACCGTCCCGCTGAGGAAAATCCTGGTGAATACCACGGCATATCAAAATTTGATATTGCCACCGGAAATCCTGAGGTAGCGACTGCTGACAGCTATTCCACTGTTTTCGGGAGAGAGCTTGTTAAGCTTGCTGATAAGGATGACAGGATCTGCGCTATTACAGCTGCTATGAAATACGGAACAGGTTTACAGTTCTTCCATTTTAAATATCCCGACAGATTTTTTGATGTAGGTATTGCAGAGCAGCACGCCGTAACATTTGCAGGCGGACTTGCTTCAATGGGTATGGTACCGGTTTTTGCGGTATATTCAACTTTTCTTCAGCGTTCATACGATCAGCTTATACATGATGTTGCTATCGGCAAGCTTCATGTAGTTCTAGGAATCGATCGTGCTGGAATAGTCGGAGAAGACGGAGAGACTCATCAGGGTTTATTGGACGTCCCGATGCTTACATCTATTCCGAATACAGTTATATATTCTCCTTCATGCTATATGGAAATGAAAATGTGCATGAGAAAGGCGATAAATAAGGACAAATGTCTTGCAGCAGTGCGCTACCCGCGCGGTGCGGAAAAAGTAGAATTCGATCAGTCAGATATCACTACAGACTGGCTGTTCAAGCAGATCTGCAAGAGCGAAACTCTCATTATAACTTACGGAAGGCTATATAACGAAGCCTTCAAGGCTCAGAAAAAACTGAGAAAAGATGATATCAACTGCGATATACTTAAACTAACGAAGATACATCCGCTTGACAGTGAACTCGGAAGCAAGATAATAATGTATAAAAGGGTTATTTTCTTTGAGGAATCTATAGGTGAAGGCAGTATTTCCGAAAAAATCGGTGATATCCTTTCTGAACTCGGTTATTGCGGCGATTACAGCAGAGTAACTGCTGATGGTTTTGTCAAACAGGCTTCCGTCAGATCATGTCTGGAAAAGCTTGGACTTACAAGTGAAAAAATGATCGCATATATAAAAGAAAGGTGCAAAGACGATGCCGAGGCTGGACAGTGAACTTGTAGCACGCGGACTTGCGCGCAGCCGTGAACGTGCAAAAGAGATGATAAGCTCCGGTAGTATATCCGTCAACGGAAAAAATGCGAAAAAGCCGTCGGATGAAGTATCTGAAACTGACGATATCGTCTCATCGGAAAGTGATATTTATGTCGGCAGAGGAGCGCTGAAACTTGAAAAGGCCGCAGTTGAGTTCGAGATTGATTTCAGCGGCATGGTCTGTCTTGACATTGGAGCTTCCACAGGCGGATTTACGGATTATATGCTGCAGCATGGCGCTGAAAAGGTATATGCTGTTGATGTTGGTCATGGGCAGCTTGCAGAGACGCTTGATAACGATCCTCGTGTTATAAACATGGAGGGCACTGATATTCGCAGTGTGACCGCCAATGATATAGGAGGACAGGCGGATTTTGTATCTGTTGATGTTTCTTTTATCTCACTTAACAAGATACTGCCTAAGGTATATGAGCTTCTTGCAGACGGAGCTTCAGCCGCTGTTCTTATCAAACCACAGTTTGAAGCCGGCAGGAGCGATATAGGAAAACGCGGTATCGTCAAGGACAGAAAGGTGCATTTACGTATTCTTTCTGAAATTGACAGTTTTGCTGTATCAATAGGGTTTATAACGGAAAAATATACATATTCCCCAGTAAGAGGCGGAAGCGGAAATATAGAATATCTTGTCAAACTTCGCAAAGCACAGGGAGAACCTGTGATACATAATTTTAAAGAACTGATAGACAGTTCTTTCAGTAAACTATAAGGAGTGCGTTTATGAAGGCAGCGTTGTATCCTAATTTTCAAAAGCCCAATGCGCTCAGCTGCGCCCGTGAAGCTTGTGATGTGCTTGCTGACTGTGGTATAGAGGTCACTGTAAGTGAAATATTCAGAAATGATTTTTCTGATAAACCGCATATTAAATTTGAAGATATAAAAGAGTCAGCTAAAACAGCCGATGTTGTGCTTGCCATAGGCGGTGACGGAACGATACTTCGATGTGCAAAGCTGCTCATTGGCAGTGATACAAAGCTGCTCGGCATAAACACCGGAACCCTTGGTTTTATGGCAGGACTTGAAGCGAACCAGCTTGATAAGCTCAGTTTGCTTACCACAGGGGAATTTGATATTTCACAGCGTATGACGCTTGATGTGGTACATCACAGCTCAGACGGCGATATTACTGCTACTGTTCTGAATGAGGTGTCAGCCCGTTCAGGCAGCTTCCGTATCTGTGATTTCGAGGTATATGCCGATGATTATCTTGTAGGCAGATATCGTGCGGACGGAGTTCTTTTCAGTACGCCGTCAGGTTCAACTGCGTATGCTCTTTCGGCAGGCGGACCGGTCATTGAGCCGGAGCTTGAATGTGTAGAGATGACTCTTATATGTCCTCATTCACTTTTTTCAAGGGCTACGCTTTTTTCTCCCGGAAGAAAGCTTCGTATGGAAGATACAACTGTTCGTGATGACAGTATGGTCATAAATGTTGACGGAGAGCACTTCATAAACCTGAAAAAAGGTGAAAGCATAGAGATATGCCGCGGAAAGAACAATATTAATTTCATTGATATTATCGGAAATTCATTCCATGAATCACTTTGCAAGAAGATGTGCAAGCCCATAAAGTAAGGAGCGCGTTATTATGAAAAATCGCAGACACGAAGCAATACTTGAAATAATAACAGAACAGCCTGTGGCAACTCAGGAGCTTCTTATATCATTGCTTGCAGAAAGAGGCATAAAAACAACGCAGGCAACTCTTTCACGTGATATACAGCAGCTTTCGCTCATCAAGCAAAGAGATGAGCATGGTATATACCGTTATTCACTGCCTGCGGCGGCAGCGGTCGAAAAGTCACTGTTTGAAGAAGCTGTTGTTTCAGTGGACTATGCAATGAATACTATAGTCCTCAAGTGCCGTGCCGGCATGGCACAGGGAACCTGTGCGGCGATAGATTCGGTTGAACATCAGGGGATAGTCGGAACTATTGCAGGTGATGATACGATATTTATACTTGTAAGAAGTGAAGCAGATGCCAAAAAGCTCTCGAAGAAGTTTCGCAGCGAGCTTTTTCCGAGGAGGTAAGCGTTTAGATGTTAAAGGAGATATACATCAGGAACCTTGCTGTAATAAAGGAAGCGGTCATACCTCTTGGTGATAAGCTTAATATCTTCACAGGTGAAACAGGCGCAGGCAAGTCAATACTGATAAACGGAATAAACGCGGTCCTCGGGCAGCGCTGCACCAAAGATATAGTCCGTACCGGCTGCGATAAAGCTGAAATAACTGCTCTGTTCACTGATATTTCCGAAGATGTATGCAAAAAGCTTGACGAACTCGGTATTTCTCATGACAGTGATGAGATCACTGTTACAAGAGAGATCAGCGCAGACGGCGGAAGTGTTTCCCGTATTAATCGTCGTACAGCACCGGTTTCTCTTCTGAAAGAGATAGGCTCCATGTTAATAAATATACACGGCCAGCATGACAATCAGATACTGCTTGACAGTGATAAACACTTACAGATACTTGACGATTTCGGTGGTGATTATACATTGCTGAATGATTATCGGGCAACTTTCCGGGAGCTTCAGCAGACAGCGCGAAGACTCGGAGAGCTGAAAAAGCTTGAACAGTCAAGGGCTGAAAGAAGCGTTTATCTTAACGCCATAATCGACGATATAGGCGAGCTTGAACTTTGTGAAGATGAGGATGATGAGCTGGAAAAGGAATATTCAGCTGCTCAGAATTCGGAAAAAACTATTATCGCCATAAGAAATGCAGTCAGCGCCATTACAGGTGAAGAAGCGGCAAATGATATGCTTGTTTCAGCTGAGACCGAATTGGCAGGCTATACAGACGGCAGCGAAAAGCTCAATTCTCTTTATGAGAGACTCTCCGCAGCTGAGATCGAGCTTGCTGATATAGCGTCGGAGCTTGAGGCTGTAGCTGATAAGATCGAACTTGACGGTAACAGACTTGAGTACCTCGGCACACGCCTTGGTAATATCAATAAACTGAAACGTAAATATGCACTTGATAATAACGGTCTGATAAGGCTTTATGACGATGCTTGCCGTGAAGTAATGCAGCTTGAGGGCTCGGACGGCGAAATTAAGGATTTATCAGAAAAACGCGAGGAGCTTCTGCATAAAGTAACAGAACAAGCCAAAGCACTTTTCAATCACAGAGAGAATATTGCAAAGCGTTTTACGGAGCGAGTTACGGAAGAACTTGAATTCCTGAATATGGCAGGCGTTATAATCCGGGTTAGACATGAAAAAGGAAAGCTTACCGTAAACGGAATGGATTCGGTTGAGTTCCTTATCTCTGCAAACAAAGGAGAAGAGCCAAAACCTATCTCTAAGATCGCTTCCGGAGGAGAACTGTCAAGAATAATGCTTGCCCTGAAAAGTGTCATTGCTGACAAGGATTCCATACCTACAATGATTTTTGATGAGATCGACACAGGTGTAAGCGGCAAGGCGGCTCAGAAAATAGGTATAAAGCTCAGGGAGATCAGCAGAGCCAGACAGGTTATCTGCGTAACTCATCTTTCACAGATCGCAGTTATGGCTGATAATCATCTCCTGATTGAAAAACAAATAGCCGGCGAACGTACCGAAACAAATGTTATTCAGCTTGATACTGATGGCAGAGTTGACGAAATAGCGCGTATAATGGGCGGTGATAACCCAAGCAGACTTATGCTTGATAATGCCCGTGCAGAACTGAAAAAGGCTGAAAAGCTTTAATGGAGGCTGAAATTTGAAGATCTATTCCACAAGACATGGTCAGACATCATATAACAAAAAGGAGATCATTCTTGGAACTACAGATATAACGCTTGACTCCACAGGCAGAGAACAGGCAGAAGTCCTTGCAGATAAGATCGCTGATTTGGGCTGTATCGACCTTATTATATCATCACCTATGACAAGAGCGATGCAGACTGCAAGAACTGTGGCGGATAAGTGCGGACTTGATATTATTATTGAGGAAAGATTCAGAGAGTGGGATTACGGAGAATATGAAGGAAAGTCGCGCTTTACGGAAGGATTTGCCGATAATAAGGTGAATTTCGGTGTAAAAATGGGTAAAAACGGCGAATCTCTTCTTCAGCTTTCTCACAGGGTTTACTCCGCTCTTGATGATATTATAAAGATGTATAATGATAAAACGGTACTGATAGTAAGCCACGGAGGAATATGCCGAGTTATAGAAACATATTTCAACGATATGACCACAGCCGTTTTTTCAAACTGGTTCATGGAAAACTGCGGATTAATTGAGTATAATACAGACTGACAGGAGGGGATATCATGAAAATAGGCGTAGACTATTATCCTGAACAATGGGACAGGTCATTGTGGCAGGCAGATGCGGATCTGATGGCAAAAACTGGTGTAAAGCTTGTTAGGCTCGGAGAATTCTCATGGTCACGTCTTGAACCGAGTGACGGACAGTTTGACCTTCAGTGGCTTGATGAAGCGATAAGCACATTTTCACGTCATGCAATAGGTATTGTGCTTTGCACACCTACAAGCTGCCCACCGCTATGGATGTATGAAACTTATCCTGATATAGTACAGGTCGGAGCTGACGGAAAGCGTATTCCGATCGGTATAAGAGCTCACAGATGTATAAATGCACCTATGTTTCTGTATTATGCCAAACGTATAACAGAGTTACTTGCAAGACGTTACGCCAATAATCCCGCAATTGCCGCATGGCAGATCGATAACGAGATAGAAGCCTATCCCTGCACCTGTGATGTGTGCAGGAATCAGTTCAGGGACTGGCTCTTGGATAAACATGATACGCTTGAAAATATAAACGCTGCCTTCGGCAACAGCGTCTGGAGCGGTGAATACAGTGATATTTCACAGATAAATCCGCCTACTGATTATCCCAAAGCATGGCAGAATCCTGCATTATGTCTTGAATTCAGCAGATTTTCGTCAGACTCGGCTGTGAAATACATTAATGATATGTCTCAGATTATCAAGCTTGAAAATCCGCGTGCAAAGGTAACTGCAAATATATGCTTTACGAAAAATCAGCCGGATCTGTATAAACTGTTTGATTCTCTTGATTTTACGGCTTATGACAATTATCCGCCTATTATTATGTCGGGAGATAAAAAGGCTTCTCACGCATTTGTACTTGATCTTATCCGCGGCGTCAAGCAAAAGAATTTCTGGATCATGGAACAGTTGAGCGGTGCGACCGGCGGTTGGACTCCGATGTCTCCGACGCCTCGTCCTGGTCAGATAAAAGGCTATGCTATGCAGGCAATGGCTCACGGAGCTGATACTGTCATGTTTTTCCGGTGGCGTACTGCAAACAAGGGAGCAGAGATGTTCTGGCACGGCCTTATTGACCACAGCAATGTTCCGTCACGCAGGTTCAAGGAGTTTGCAGATCTCTGCCAGACCGCTCATAAACTAAGCGTGATAGAAACTACGGAACTTGTATCCGATATTGCGATACTGTATTCTCACGATGCTCACTGGGCATTCGGCATACAGCCACAGGTCGAGGGGTTCGACTATCTCGACCAACTGAGATATTTCCATTCAGCATTTGCAAGATATGGTGTAAATATTGATGTAATATCTCCTACGGCTGATCTTACAAAATACAAGGCAGTCATCGCTCCTGCAATGTATATTTACGAAAAGAATGCAGCTGAGAACATATACCGTTACGTTATAAAGGGAGGAACTCTTGTAATGACTGCACGAAGCGGTGTTAAAGATCAGTACAATAACTGTATAATGGAACCGCTTCCTACAGTTTTCAGGGAGGTTATAGGTGCTGAGGTAACAGAATATGATCCTATAGGCGGTCATGAACAGGGAATAAAAGATTTTGCGGGCAATAAATTCAAATGCAGACAGTGGTGCGATATTCTTGAACTTACAACAGCACGCGCTTACGCTGAATATACAGATTTCTTCTACAGCGGAAGCCCTGCTGTCAGCATGAATCGCTATTGCAGCGGAGTTGCATATTATGTCGGAACAGTATGTGATGCTGAATTCTATGAAAGCTTTGCCGGCAATATAATTAAACAGACAGGAATACCTCGTCTTAAAGATCTGCCGCGTGGAGTTGAAGTCACAACACGTACAAACGGACTTGATGATTATATTTTCTTTTTCAACAACTCGGATAAAGAAGCTGATATCGAGCTTCCGAAAGCAATGTTCAGTATAATAAAAGGCAATGACATGGAAAAGCTTCATCTTGATCCCTTTGACATGGAAATTGTCAGAAAGTAGGATTGAATGAGGATAGTTTTGCAACGGGTAACTTCAGCAAGCGTTAAAGTTGACGGAGAAATCATAGGAAAAATCGGAACAGGCTTTCTTTTGCTGTTTGGAGTTGGACACGATGACACGGAAGATGATTGCCGCAGACTGGCGGATAAAATTATCGGCCTGCGCATTTTCTCTGATGAGAATGACAAGATCAATCTTGATCTTGCAAATGTGGGCGGCTCTCTTCTTGTAGTTCCGCAGTTCACATTGTACGCGGATTGCCGTAAGGGAAACCGGCCGAATTTTATACAGGCTGCAAAGCCGGAAAAAGCAAATGAGCTTTATGAATATTTTATAGAGTATCTGCGGAGCAATGGACAAAATGTTCAGACAGGCTCATTTGGAGCTGATATGAAGGTCGAGCTTTTAAATGACGGACCGTTTACTGTGATACTTGAATAAAGCTGTATTAAGCCTGAGAAAAACAATTCTCAGGCTTTTTCATTCACCTCGTATAAAAGAGCTGTCATAGTCCAAAATACACATGAGGTGATGATATGATAAGGAAACGCGGAGAAAACAGAGTAATAATACTTGCAGGCTTGCTTTTTACTTCATTTATTTTCATAATATTCAGATATTATGCAGTTGCATGGAAACAGGAGTATGTCCCGGCAGCCAAAACAGAGCATACATTCACGATCGAGCTGGGAAAATGTCAGGGGACTATCTATGACAGAAATATGAGACCGTTGGTAAACTCCGAAATTGTTACGAAAGCTGCTGCGATTCCGGCATTCCTTGACAGGGAACAGACAGCTGAATACGCAGCAGACAGGGAGAGCTTCTACAGAGAATATGATAAAGGAAAGCCTTTTGTATTTGAATGTAACGATACTGTTCTCGAATCAGACGGACTTACTGTATTTGAAGTGCCTGTAAGATATTCGGAAAATCAATCAGCACGTCATATTATAGGTTATCTCTCCGATGATAAAGGTGCTGACGGTATAGAATTTGCATATGATACTGTTCTGCGAAACAGTTTTCCGGTAAACAGTGTCTCATATATTACAGACGGATTCGGAAATATACTTATAGGCGACGGCAAGACAGTTTACAGGACCAAATCGTACAAAAGCGGTGTTGTGCTGACGATCGACAAGAAAATGCAGGAAATATGTGAAGAATGCGGAAAAAATATAAATACAGGCGCAATCGTTCTTGCAGACGTAAGCAGCGGAGATATCCTTGCAATGTCAAGTTTCCCGGATTATGATCCGGAAAAAATTGAAGCAGCTTTGAATGATACCAGAAGTCCGCTTATAAACCGTGCATTATATTCATATAGTGTAGGCTCTGTTTTTAAGCTTGTAACAGCTGCAGCCGCACTTGAGCAAGGGCTTGAAAACTATTTATATGAATGTAACGGTACAACGGATGTTGAAGGGAAAATGTTCAAATGCCATAAACTTGATGGTCACGGCGTGCAGGATATGGCAACAGCAATGACGAATTCATGCAACACTTATTTTATAAATCTCGCTCGTTGCCTTGATACACGAGAATACAGGCGTCTTGCAACGTATATAGGTTTTGGGAAGGAATGCTGCCTGTGTGCAGGTATTGTCGGTACAAGCGGAGTTCTGCCTGATGAAAAGGAACTTGCTGTACCTGCGGAGCATGCAAATTTTTCATTCGGTCAGGGAAAGCTGACGGCTACGCCTTTGCAGATCACTCAGTTGACCTGTGCTATTGCAAATGGCGGTGAAATGCCATTAATGCGACTTATAAAAGGACTGACCGCAGATGGCGAAAATACAGGTAAAAAGAATCAGATACTGCATTCAAAGGTAATAAGCAGTGAAACGGCTTATAAACTTCAGAATATGATGAAACTTGCAGTAAAGGAGAATAAGAGTTCAAAAGCAAGAAGCAGTAAAGTAAGTATAGGAGCAAAAACATCAACAGCTCAGACCGGAAAGTTCAATAACGAGGGTGAGGAATTATGCCATGCGTGGATAACTGGTTTTTTTCCGGCTTCTGAGCCGAAATATGCATTGACAGTTCTTATTGAGAACGGAGGTTATGGCAACGATGCAGCTGCACCTATATTCAGGGATATTGCTGAAAGGATAACCAGTCTTGAGAAAATAGATTGAATTTTCAAATATAAAAATCAAAATAATATGAAAAATCTGTATAAAGCATTGACAATTGCATAAAACAGAGGTATAATACTAATGTATAGCATTGACGGGAATGACTGTAAATGTCATGATACAGAGAAAAAGCGGATGGTGTGAGCTTTTGCATGATATACAGGTGCTACCCCTGAGCCTCTTCGGGAAACCGGAGCGTATTTCTGCGTTAAGGAAGCAAGAGGAGGAAATATAGTAATTTCCTCAAATTTGGGTGGTACCACGAGAGCCTTCGTCCCATTTGGCGGCGGGGCTTTTTTTGTATTGCTAAGTTTTATATTTTTATTAAAGGAGATATATTTATGCAATGGACAGGTCTTAATGATCTACGTGAAAAGTATTTATCTTTCTTCGAGAGTAAGAATCATACAAGAATGGCAAGTGCTTCACTTGTACCTCAGGGTGACAAGAGCCTCCTTCTTATAAATTCCGGTATGGCTCCTCTCAAGAAATTTTTTCTCGGACAGGCTACTCCTCCGAATAAAAGAGTGACGACCTGCCAGAAATGTATCAGAACTCCTGACATCGAAAGTGTCGGAAAAACCGCTCGTCACGGTACATATTTTGAAATGCTCGGAAACTTCTCATTCGGTGATTATTTCAAGACAGAGGCTATCGAATGGGCTTGGGAGTTTCTTACAAAAACTCTTGCCATTCCACCTGCGAAGCTTTGGATCACTATTTTTGAGAGCGACGATGAAGCTGAGCAGATATGGGAAAAGCATATCGGTATCCCCCATGACAGGATAATCCGCCTTGGCAAGAAGGATAATTTCTGGGAACACGGATCAGGTCCCTGTGGTCCATGCTCTGAGATACATTTTGACCGTGGTGAGGCTTACGGTCCTTTTGAAAGCTTCGAGCAGGCAAGCGACTGTGACAGAGTTATCGAGATATGGAACCTTGTTTTCAGTCAGTTCGACAGCGACGGAAACGGTCACTATGCCGAGATGAAGAACAAGAACATCGATACAGGTATGGGACTTGAAAGACTTGCCTGTGTAATGCAGGGCGTTGACAACATTTTTGAAGTCGATACAGTTCAGAATATAATGAAACACATTTCCTCCATTGCCGGAATTGAATATAAGAAAGATGCGAAGAAAGATGTTTCACTTCGTGTAATAACAGATCATATAAGAAGTACAACTTTCATGGTCGGCGACGGTATCCTTCCTTCAAACGAAGGTCGCGGCTATGTTCTTAGACGTCTGCTTAGACGAGCTGCACGTCATGGCAGACTTCTCGGCATTACTAAGCCTTTCCTCTGCGACGTATGCGATACAGTAATAAATGAGAATAAAAACGCTTATCCCGAACTTGCGGAAAAGCGTGATTATATCAAGAAGATAATCGGTGTTGAGGAGGAAGCATTTGCAAAGACTATAGACAAGGGTACAGAGCTTCTCAATCAGTTTACGGATAAGCTTGATTCTGAGGGCGGAAAGATTCTCTCAGGTGATGACGCTTTCAAGCTGTCTGATACATATGGCTTCCCGATAGATCTTACAGAAGAGATATGTGAGGAAAAAGGATTCACTGTTGACCGTGACCGCTTCACAGAGCTCGCAAAAGAACAGAGGGCAAGAGCCAAGGCGGATCATGCAGCCAAGGCTGGCTCTTCCTGGGCAGACAACAGCATAAAGGTTGACGCTCCTGCGACAGTATTCACAGGCTATACAGACTTTGAAGCCGCTGACGCAGAGATACTTGCTATTTATAAGAACGGCGCCGAGGTCGAAACAGCTGTTGAGGGCGATGATGTTGTTATAGTTCTCGACGTAACACCATTTTACGCAGAAAGCGGCGGACAGGTAGGCGATACCGGAATGCTCATAAATGGTGCAAATATCGCTTCTGTTGATGATACAATAAAATCTGAGGGACATTTCCTACACATTGCAACCGTAGAGCAGGGAAGTATCTCAAAGGGCGCCAAGGTGCTTGCGCAGATCGAAAAAAATCGCAGAATGGCTATAATGCGCAATCATACAACAGCACATCTGCTTCAGCACGCTCTCAGACAGGTTCTTGGAGATCATGTACATCAGGCTGGTCAGCTTGTTAACGAAAAAGCTTGCCGTTTTGACTTCAACCATTTCAGTGCAATGACTGATGAAGAAATTTCAAGAGTTGAGGATATAGTGAACTCTGAGATTATGGAGGCTTTCCCTGTTACAATGCAGGAGATGCCTATAGATGAAGCGAGAAAGCTTGGAGCTATGGCTCTGTTTGGTGAAAAGTACGGCGATACGGTACGTGTTGTTACAGCAAATAAGTCAGTAGAGTTCTGCGGCGGTACACATATATCAAATTCTTCTCAGATAGGTCTGTTCAAAATAGTATCTGAAAGCTCTGTTGCAGCGGGTGTAAGACGTATCGAAGCAGTTACCGGTACAGGTGTACTCGAACTGATGAATGGCTTTAAGGATACTATACTTCGCTCCGCAAAGGCGCTGAAGCTTGCTAATTTAAATGAACTGCCCGAAAAATGTGCTGCTCTTGCTGCTGAGGCTAAGGAAAAAGACAAGAAACTTGAAAGTCTTACACAACAGATAGCTAATTCAAAGACGGCCGCTCTCTTTGATAATGCAAAGGAGATCGGAGGTATAAAGATCGTTTCCGCGCGTCTTGACGGTTCAGCTCCTGACGCTCTCAGGAAGCTTGGTGACAGTGTTAAGGACAAGAATGAAGCCATTGTTGCTCTCTTCGCAGGCACTGTCGGCGAAAAAGGCACTTTCTACTGCGTTTGTACCGGCGAAGCAGTTGCAAAAGGCGCAAATGCAGGCAGCATAGTCCGTGAAATTGCTGCTGTAACAGGCGGAAAGGGCGGAGGAAAGCCGGACGGCGCTATGGCAGGTGCAGGAGATATCTCCAGGATAGATGAAGCTATGTCAAAATTTGCAGATGTAGTTTCTGGTATAATAAAATAACATAACGGACGGTATTTCCGGTTGCCGTAATAAAATCAATAATAAAGGAGAATTACTATGGACTGTTTATTCTGTAAGATAATCGACGGTGAGATCCCAAGCACAAAGGTCTATGAAGATGAATTTGTATTTGCTTTCAAGGATATTGCTCCTATTGCACCGGTTCACTATCTCATCATACCAAAGGTACATATCTCTTGTGCAAATGATATTACTGAAACCAATTCTTCTGCAGTTGCAAAGGTTTTTGAAGCAGCTGCTAAAATAGCAGAATCAGAAGGGATCGACAGCTATCGTATAATTAATAACTGCGGAGATGATGCTGGTCAGACCGTGAAGCATCTGCATTTCCATATGCTTGCAGGCGTTAAAATGGGCTGGGGACCTGAGTCGCTCGGAAAGACGGAATAAGGAGGAAACAATATGGCTGAAACATATAAAATGACTATTGCTGGACTTGAAAGAGAACTTCCTTTATGTCCGCTGAATGATAAAATCGATATTGCTGCGTTTGTAATGTTTTCGGATGTTGAGCTTACAGTGGCAGTTGCAGAAAAGCTTCTGAGTAAATCCCCGTATTTCGATGTTATACTTACAGCTGAATCAAAGGGTATTCCACTTGCTTTTGAAATGGCAAGAGAAAGCGGAAAGCCTTATGTCGTTGCGAGAAAATCAGTAAAGCTTTATATGACGGATCCTATTTCTGTTAAAGTAAAGTCTATTACAACTGCTGCAGAACAGACGCTTTATCTTTCGAAGGAAAAAGCTGATATGCTCAAGGGCAAGAAAGTCCTGATAGTTGATGATGTTATCAGTACCGGCGAATCGCTTCTTGCACTTGAAAAGCTTGTTGCTGAAGCCGGAGGAATAGTTTCGGGAAGATCTGCTGTTCTTGCGGAAGGCGATGCAGCTGACAGAAAAGACATCTGCTTCCTTGAGAAGTTACCGCTTTTCTTTAAATAAGGGTTAAGAAATATGAAGCGAAAAATGATTGGAGCTGCGGCAGCTTATATGGCGGGATTGTTTTTCGCTTCATTTTTTACAGATCCCGCTTTACTGTTAACAACCGCAGCGATTATAGCTGCTGCACTTTTAGCCGGAAGGAAATACGGCTTCAGGACGGCGGATTATATTATGATGACAGTATGCTTTGCCGCAGCCGTTTCTGTTTTCAGTATCTATACTCATATAAAATATGTGCCTGTTGTCAGAATGGACGGCTGTGAAGGAAGTTTCAGCGGTGATGTGGAAGAAGTACAGCATTACAGCAGTAACAACGCCCAATATATTCTTAAAGGAAAGATTAACGGGGATATAAATGCAAAAGTAACTCTTTTTGTTAATGATGTTGAAGCTGAAATAGGCGACAGAATAACTGTAGAAAACTGCATATTCTCCAAGCATTCCAAAGATTATCTTTTTGACAGTGAAAGATATTATAAACCGCGCGGTATTTTTCTTTCCATTGACTCTGCAAAAGGTGTAAATGTCCTGCATACTTCTGAAAGAAGGTTCAGTAGAAATATTGAAATCTTCAGGGAAAGGATCATTTCTGACTTTAATACTTATCTTGGGAAAGACAGCGGCGATTTTCTTGCAGGTATGGTGTTCGGTGAAAAGCGCGGTATGGATTCAAATATAAAAACAGCGGTTTATCGGTGCGGTATAGGTCATGTACTTGCTGTATCGGGACTTCATGTTTCAATTGCCGTTTTTGTAATTATGAGTATTCTGAGATTATTCCATATCAATAAGTTCGTATCTTTTGTGTTGATGGAATTGCTTCTCATGTTTCTTGTTACTATGGCGCATTATCCGGCATCAGCGATAAGAGCGGCTATAATGATGAATTTTCTCTATGCAGCGCATCTTTTCCTGAGGCAGAATGATACCTTCAATTCGCTTGCCTGCGCTGTATTGTTGATATGCCTGGCACAACCGTATATTGTGTATGATACCGGATTTATCCTATCTGTAGCAGGTACTTTCGGAATAGGCGTTTTTGCACCATATATGACAAAAAATATGCCGACTGACACTCGATTGCATAAATTAATGTCAAATGCAGCTGTTATGCTATGTACAACACTCAGCGTGTTTCCGTTTTCACTGTTATTCTTTGACGAAACATCTCTGATTTCACCAATTACCAATTGTCTGATCGTACCACTCTGCTCAGTTTCTATGGTAGCTGGGCTAATTTATGCATTAACAGGCGGTTTGATAGATCTGCTTTTCATTTCAAAGTTCATAAACGATTTCATTCTTCTTTTTTCTGATAAGGCTGCAAGACTGCGTTTTTCGCATTTTTCAAGTGAGAGTACTGCTTTAATCGGCGGTTTATTGATATGCGTAGTTATAACTGCATTGGTTGTTGCTGTTTTCCGCAGAAGATATTTGGTTTGCTGTACAGTTGCGTTATCACTTATATTTTTATTTATTTCATCGGGATTTGTACGCTCAATCAGAAACAGGAGCACTATTATAGGTGTACTCGGAAAAGGAAATAATGCAGTTTTGGTGATAAGCAGCGGCGGAACCGCGAATATAATTGATCTGAGCGGTCACTATCGTTCGGCATCATATGTAAGGAAATACCTTATGAAAAACGGTATAAACAGCGTTGATACCGCAGTTTTTACAAACAGGATACAATCTTCATATGCAAGCTATGCTAAGGAACTTGATTTTATAAGTGTAGGAAAGTGGCTTGTATCGGGAGAAACCAGTATTGCGGCCGCAAATGCCGATATAAGCTGCTTAGGCGATAAAGATGCCGTTCTTTTAATGAATAACTGTAATATTTCTTTGTCTGAAAGCATTGTTTCTGTAAAAACAGATACTGTAAATATTTCTTTCGTATCAGACAACAGTCATACGGTTGAAGCGAATTCTCTGACCGTCAAATACGGAAAAGCTGCCAGTGGCAAAGAAAGCGCAGGCAAAAACACGATTTTGTTGAACGAACAGAATAATTTTGAGATAATACTGTCAGATTCTGGCAGCTGTGATATAAGGAGACTGTAATGCCGCAGATAGATCCAAAGACTTTAAAAGCCCAGCTTTCAAAGGGCGAACTAAGCAATCTTTATTATATTTTTGGCTGTAATATTCCTGAAGTGGAAAAGCTGACCAAGCAGATAATCCGTGCGGCAGTAGGAGATAACGAGGATTTCGCTCTTAATAAGATAAACGGCAAAAATCTTGATTTCTCCGAACTGTATGATATGATACAGATGATGCCGATGATGTCGGAATATAATTGTATTCTTATCAATGACTATAACTGTGAAAAGCCGAGAGAGGTCATGGTAGGTCTGAAAGCTGAAGATCTAAATAAAAAGCTTCTTGATACAATAAAGGAACTTCCTTCACAAACAGTTGTTATATTTAATGTTACTGGATTTGAGATACCTGTCAGATCTGACTACAAAACCGGCAGAAGTATCATAAAGGACAAAAACAAAAAGCTTGCTGACTATGCCGCAAAGGCGGGAATCCTTGTAGAATGTCCTGTCAAGAGTGGAAATGAACTTGCAAAGGATATTGCGTCAGGCGTTTCGGCAAGGGGAAGTCTCATATCACTTGATACGGCACACAAACTTGCAGATATGTGTCAGTACGATGCATTGACGATACGCAATGAAATAGACAAGCTGTGTGCTTATTCAGGTAATAAGGAAATTACAGCAGATGTGCTTGATAATCTTGTCCACAGGCAAAGCGATGCAACATTTTTCAAGCTTGCCGACGCAGTAGCGGCATTCAACAAGAGCTCCGCTTTTGAGGCGCTTGATGAAATGATGCAGGATAAAGACAACAGGGGAGCCGTTCTTGCAAATATAACTGCATCATTTACAGATATGTACCGTGCTGCCTGCGCAAGAAAAAGCGGCAAGCAAGTAAATGATGTCAGGGAAGACTTCGGATATGTCTGGGAATTCAAGGTAAAGAATGCTTTCCGTGACAGTTCGCGTATGAGCATAAAAAGGTTAAGAGAATGTATAAAAATACTGCGCGATACAAATATCATCCTTAATTCCGGTGTTGTCGACGAAAAAGTCATACTTGAACAAGCAATCACAAAAATACTTATGACTAAAAATTAGCGGAGGAAGCAATGATAAAGATCAGTGAAGCTATTATAGTCGAGGGAAAGTATGATAAGATAAAACTTTCCTCAATAGTTGATGCAGTCATAATTATCACTAATGGCTTCGGGATTTTCAAAGATACTGAAAAACTTGAACTGATTCGCTATTATGCCAGAAAGACCGGAATTATAATCCTTACTGATTCGGATGCGGCAGGGAGGAAGATAAGAGGCTATATCAAGAGCGCTGTAAGTGAAGGCAAGATAACAAATGTATATATTCCGGACATTCTCGGAAAAGAAAAGCGCAAAGACAAACCTTCTGCCGAAGGGAAACTCGGCGTCGAAGGAATTGAAACAAAAATATTGCTTGAGGCGTTCAGCAAATCCGGAATAACTGCCTCCGAGGAGGTTAAAACCTCTGATATAACAAAGTTTACCTTATATGAGCTCGGATTAAGCGGAAGTCCGAACAGTCGTGAGCTTCGCGCAAGACTTCAGGAGAGCCTCGAACTTCCGCATCAGTTGTCAGCCGGAGCTCTGATAGAGGTACTTTGTACTATGATGGACAGTGAAGAGCTAAAGCGCTTGACTAATATAATAAAGGAGGAAAACAATGGTATATAGCAGTTTGCTGTATATATACGGATTTCTGCCTGCAGCCTTACTGCTGTATTACATTACACCCAAAAAGCTGCGTGAGCCGGTACTGCTGCTTTTGAGTATGCTTTTCTGCAGCATGATAAGCCTGTATTTCCTCATTTTTTTAGCTGTATTTATTTGTGTAAATTACGGATGCGTCAGATTGATAAACAGATTGCGTAAAAATGAGAATCTTGCTGCAATTCCTATGACTATAGGAATAATCTTTGACCTGCTTGCGCTGTTTGCCTTCCGTACAGCATATTTTTCGTGGCTGCACAGAATTATCAAGGCACCCTATAGTTTTTATCCGATAGGGATATCTTTCTTTACACTTTCGGCTATAGGTACTCTTATAGACGCATATAAAGGCAAGGTCAAGGCAGAGATATCTTTTATAAGATTTGCACTTTTTATTATTTTCTTTCCCAAAATCATAATGGGACCTCTTCTTAGATACAGTACCTTTTCAAAAATCATAGACAAGCGAAGATTAAGTTTGTCAGGCATCGGCATTGGGATGACAATTTTTGTAAAAGGATTTGCCAAAAAGGTTATCGCCGCAGATAATCTTTATATGCTTTTCCAGTCAGTTCAAGCCGAAAATGCAGAAGATTTATCCGCTGCAACAGCATGGCTCGGCATTATAGCCTACGTTTTCTGCCTCTATTTTACACTTTCGGGATTAGCCGATATGGGTACTGGTTGTGCATACTGTTTTGGTATTAGAATGCCGCAGAGCTTCAATTATCCATTGCTCAGTCCAAGAATAAAGTATTTCGCGGCACGGTGGCAGTCACAGGTAGTACAATGGTTCAGGAGGTATATAACCAAGCCGCTGTACAGTATCTGCCGCAGAAAAATAGTAAGAGAAATAATTTTTGTTTTCGGATGGGCGCTATTCGGATTTTGGTACACATTTGAACTCAATGGTATGATATGCGGCAGTATACTCGGATTATTCCTGATAATCGAAGCAAGGCTGAGAGAAAAGAAAATCATGGAACTGACCGGTATTTTCTATACATTTCTCGTTGTTGTTCTGTGTGCTGTTTTTTTGTCAGGAGACAGTCCTGCGTATTCGGGACGATACCTTCTCACAATGATCGGCGCATATGGCAATCTTGCCGATTCTCAGACATTCTATCTGCTCAAGTCCTATATTGTACTGATCTTACTTGCAATGTATGCTTCTACTGATCTTTTCAGGAATCTGATGTTGAAATCAGGCAAAAGAAAAATCAAAGCAGCTGTAACCATTGTATCTCCGTTAATTGTTGTTGCGCTTCTAATTATCTGTACCGCACTTATTTCATACAGCGGAAGCTCAGGAATACTTCTTATGAAACTATAAGGGGAAATCTTATGACAAAGATCGCAAAAGTAACAAGCAGGATAACTGCGGTTCTTACACTTTCATTTATAGCGGTTATTTCTTTTGCAACTATTTTTCGTGAAAAGGAAAAATTTTCAGTTACAGAAAACCGTGTACTGACAGATTTTCCGGTTTTGTCCGCAAAAGGTCTTTTAGATGGTTCTGACATTGAACAGCTTGGGAACTATATTACGGATCATTTGGCGGAAAGAAGCAAATGGATATCGGCAAAAACCGTTATGCAGACGGAACTGTCTGAGCAAATTGTAAACGGAGTATATGTGAGCGGCGCAAGACTGCTTGATGCAGATACGTCTCTCCGTACTCCTGCACCATTCAATGCTGTTGTATTGAACAGCTATTCCGAGTATTATAACGGAACAGTTTATTTCACAACGATACCAAGTTCTTCCGGAATTTATGCCGATGTTCTGCCTAAAAATGCAAATGCACGTTCAGAAAAACAGCAGATATCCTCATTTTATGAATTACTGTCCGGTGATATAAAAAAGATCGACGCATACAATATCCTTAAAATGCTGAATGAAAACTATATTTTTTACAGAAATGATACTAAATGGACATCATACGGAGCATACTGTGTATATAAAACTGTTATTCAGAAACTGGGATTCAAGCCGATCTCATATGATAAATACAATATAGAACATATTACTGATAAATTCAGAGGCAATCTCTATACAAGAACGCTTTCTGAAAAGACAAAAGCTGATACAATAGATATTTTCAAATGCCGCGATGGTGCTTCTGTAGTTTCTTTCAAGAAAACAACCGACAGTGGTTGTACAGACGTATCAGATCTTTATGACAGAAGCAAACTCGATTCAAGTGATATGTATTCGGTATTTCTCGGTGATCCGGCTCCGTTTATTGTAATAAACACCTCTGTAAAAAACGGAAAGAAAATACTTGTTGTCAAGGACAGCTACGCGAACTGTTTTATACCGTTTCTTACACAGCATTACAGTGAAATTGCTGTTTTATCTCCTGAAGATATGAACGGAACACTTTCGGATTATGTAAATATCAATGATTACAGTCAGACGCTTTTTATGTTTGGTATTGAAAATCTCGTAAACAGTAAAGAGCTTGAAAAAATAACAGAAAGGAACTGATTTTATGAAAGCATTGATAACCGGCGCAACATCAGGTATTGGACAAAGCTTTGCAGCAAAACTTTCAAAAAAAGGCTGGTCTCTCGTTCTTACGGGAAGAAATGAGGAAAAGCTGAAAGAGCTCCAGAAATCTCTCGGCGGCTGTATCGAGATAATTGCCGCTGATCTTTCCACACGTGAAGACGTTTTTAAAGTTTATGAATTTTGTCGTAACAAGGATATCGATATGCTTGTAAATAATGCAGGATACGGACTGTTCGGAAAATTTGACGAAACGGATCTTGAAGATGAAGTCAATATGATAAATGTTAATGTGACAGCTCTTCACATTCTCACAAAGCTTTTCTTACGTGATTTCAAGAAGAAAGATCATGGTACCATTCTTAATGTTGCCTCAGCAGCTGGTTTTATGTCAGGCCCTCTTATGGCAGCGTATTACGCTTCAAAGAACTATGTCCTGAAACTTTCTGTCGCAATATATGAGGAACTGAGAAGAGATCATTCAAATGTAAGTATAACTGTTCTTTGTCCCGGACCTGTTGACACCAATTTTAACAACCGTGCTGGGGTAAGCTTTTCTGTAAAACCGATCACAGCTGATTATGCAGCAGGTTATGCTCTTAAAAAGGCATTTAACGGGAAGCTTTTCGCTATACCGGGACTTACAGTACAGCTTGGAACATTTGCTTCGCGTTTCCTGCCTGATAAACTTCTTGCTGCTATTGTATATAACATTCAAAAAGCCAAAAAGACTTCTGACGGAAAGGAAAAGGCTCTTAAACAATGAGAGATATAAGCTACAGGGTCGCGCTGGGCGGTATAGTATCCGCACTTTGCCTTGTGACAATGTTCATGGCAGGAATACTGCCTGCGCTGTACCTGCTTCTCCCAGGAATAGCCGGTATCCTTCTGATGATAATAGCTGTTGAAGTCAGTACAGGATGGGCTTTCCTTACTTATCTTGCGGTAAGTCTGCTCGCACTGTTTATAACCTTTGACAAAGAGGCGGCTTTGATATTCATTCTTTTTTTCGGACATTATCCTATTCTGAGATTTTATATACAAAGAATAAAGCCTGATTTTATAAGACTTTTTGTAAAACTGATTATATTCAACAGCTGTATAATTGCTTACTTTTATACAACTGTTTACATACTTGGTATGCAGGAAATGCTTGAAGAATTTGATGATTTCGGAAAATATGGCGCATATATCATGCTCGGGATATCAAACCTTGTTTTTTTGTTTTACGACTTTGATCTTGATCTGACGTATAAGATATACCGTAAAAGACTTATGCCAAAGTTCCGCAAAAAAAGATAGATCGTACCGTTTATTGCTTTAAATGGTACGATCGTTTTATTATACTTGATTTGTTTATAAATATATGCTATAATAAAAACAGTAAATTTGATTTGGAGTGATAAAAATGAACACAATTGCGATTATCGGAGCAATGCCGTCAGAACTTACGGATATACGTGAAATGCTCGGCATAGGGGAGATAAAGCACATCTCCGGTTTCGATTTTTATATCAATGAAAAAAGCGGCAAAACAATTATAAATGCTTGCTGCGGCATTGCCAAGGTTAACGCAGCACTCTGTACACAGGTGATCATCGATAACTTTCACCCTGATTGTGTGATTAATACAGGTATAGCAGGCGGAATGAACAGTGCAGTCAAGGTATGTGATATCGTAATCTCTACGGAAGTTCTGCCTCATGATCTTGATCTTCATTTTCTCAAGGATTATCCTCCTTATTGCGGTATTTTCAAGGCTGATGAAACACTGATGAGTACCGCTGAGAAGGTTTGCAGGGAATCAGGCGTAAAGTCATTCAGAGGTCGTATTGTTTCCGGTGAGACATTTATTTCAAGCAACGAAGTAAAAAATGCTATACTTGAAAAATTTGATCCATATGCTGTTGATATGGAAAGCGCTGCAGTCGGACATTGCTGTTATCTCAATAAGCTTCCCTACGTCAGTGTTCGCTGCATTTCCGACAATGCCGATGATGAAGGTGCAATGTCATTTGACGAATTTGAAAAAATTGCAGCTAAGCGTGTTGCTGAGATCGTTCTTCGCATGGCTGAGCTGCTTTGAAAGGAGTAACATATTATGAAAAAAACTATCTCAATTATCACATCAACTGTTCTGGTCGCAGGTATAACTGCTTCATTTGCGGCAAATGCTGCAGATACAGCAGATGTACCGGAATACAATCCGTACTTCAATTTTCAGGTTGACGAAGGAAGTGACTACGAAGTTTTAAGAGGCGGTGTTGTTTTTATCAATACAAAGGCAGCATCATCTGACAGTATATCTGTTCCATGCGCTATTTACCTTAATGATGAGCAGAAGCTTGCCGGAAAGGTTCTTGCAAAGTGGCAGTGTGAAAAGAAGGGAATCGTGCTAAAGGATCTGTCAAATCCGATAGATAACAAAAAATACGGAAAAGCACCATTTTCTTACTTCAATGAAAATCCGGACGAAATTCTGCTTAAGGACTATAATGAAAACGGCTTAAATATTCATGCTGTAGCATATTCAACTATGTCCGGTGATCCTATGGCTCTTACAGGTGATTCCGCAGCCGATTATCCTATCGCTTGTTTTAACGCTGCTCTTGAAAAAGATGCTGAATTCGGAAGATATACTGTCGAAGTTATAAGCAAGCCTGATTATTATTCATCTGTAACTCCAAGATATGAAGATAAAACTATCATTAAAAGTGTTGATATGGCCGGAAAATGTGAAGATCTCATCATAAATGTTTCCGACAGAAAGCTTGGAGATGTTAACGATGATGGTTTTGTAGATGCGGTAGATGCATCAAAGATACTTTATGAGTATGCAGTTACATCAGCTTCCGGAGAATCATCAATGACAGAAAGTCAGAGGGCAGCTTCAGATGTTGACGGAAATAAATTTGTTGATGCTGTTGATGCAAGCCGTGTTCTCGGATTCTATGCATATGTTTCAAGCGGCAGCGAGGATATGACGCTCAATTCATTTATCAAAAAGAATTGAATCCATAAATAACCAAGAAAAAAGCTCAGTTTTTACTGAGCTTTTTATATTTACTATTGTTTAAGGATCTTATCAAAATCAAGGATATTTTCCCAGTCCATAAAATCCTTTGCGGTAGATGCGACAGCATAATACTCAAGAATAATCGAAGCGTCAAGCACGTCAACTTTATTGTCCATATTAACATCGGAAAGCTTTTTTAGCTTTTCTGTAGGCTTATATGTCCTTGATGCGGCAATATTGGCATAGATGTTAAGGACCATGGAAGCGTCAACCGAATCTATCATTCCATCTTCATTTACATCGCCAAGATCTCTGAAACATATTATGTCAAAAGAGAAAATCGGCTTATTATCACCGATGGGATATACAGATATAGTGGCTTTGTCACTTTTTGCGAAAGCAGCAGACAGCGCGACAGGTTTAGCGACACAGCTTGACGAAATATCTATTGTTTTTTCTTCGGATATAAATTTTCCGTCTTTATCCTTTTGGGGAGTCTGTACAGAAAGATCTATATATACCTGCATTCCGTCAAGGAGCACTTTTCCGTTAGTAGAAAAATATCTGTACTTGTCAGGCTTCTTTGTATAGTATATTTTAGCTGTTTTTGAAAGGGGATGTAAAGTATAGTCTTTATCTGCCACTTTAGGAGTTATATCCCATGAAGAAAAAGCCAATTCAGTATTGGAATCCAGATGTTTATCAAGTGAACTTGTATCAACAAGGCTGTAATCAATAGCTGAACCTTCTTCAACTTCGATAGTTTTCAGAGTTTTACCTTCAAAATCAAGAAATGTTATATTATATTTTTTTACAGTTGTCGGCTCAGTGGTAGTTGTGGTTCCTGATGCAGATGAGGTCGCAGTTGCAGTAGAATCAGCCGATGATGTACTTGTAGTCGTTGAAGCTGCTGCTTCGGATGCTCCATAGACTTCATAACTGTCATGTGAAGCAGTATTTGCTGCAATGTAAACCAGCGACAGAAGAACAGCCGAACTTACAGCTGCAAGTATATTTTTCATTAACATATATATTCCACCTAACTGTTTCCAACGCAGAATAATCTGCAGAATTTTGAAAGCCTTTCACAAACACGGGCATAATGGTCGAGCTTTAGCTTTCTCATCATAAAATTAGCATATAAAAAGCGTTGCGTCTCTTCATCAAAGGCATATATAGCAAACAGAATGATCTCATCCTCAGCAAGATCAGCCGCAGCTTCCTGAGCCATCAATGAATATTCATTAAAGCGTTCTTCGATATCATCAAGCCTGTAAAAGCCATGATATACGAAATCGATATAAAGATCAATATCCATAATAAGATTCGTTAAGATTATTTATCATCGTTTCTGTTTTGATTATTATTTTTTTTCGCTGTTATTTTAAAAGAAATATAAGCGGTTATCACTGCGGTAACGATAAATACCGTAACCATGATAAATATAATCATTCCCTTGGAAACTTTTTCAGATGATGTGCCATCTGCTGCAAATGCGATTGCTTGCGAGAAGGGAACAGATAAACATATTAACATACTTGATAAAAAAACCGATATAATTTTTTTATAAAGCTTTTGCATATTACCAACTCCATTATATTATTATATCATATTCTTTTTGTTTTGTCCATAGAAAAGCGGTTTAATATGTTCGCTCAAAATATTAATTTTTCGTAAAAACTGCGTAAAATCGTACAAAATAATATTTGATTCAAAATATACCAAAAATTTTTTCAGAAAATACTTGACAAATCAAGGATATGGTGATATAATATATATCGTTGATTGCGATGATTACTCGTCTGGGTGTGGCGCAGTTGGTAGCGCGCTACCTTGGGGTGGTAGAGGCCGTGGGTTCAAGTCCCGTCACTCAGACCAGATGCGATCAGCATAACCCCGTAAACCGGTACTCAATGAGTACCGGTTTTTTTATAATCAAGTCAGATAAAAGCAAGTCCCTTAAACTTTATAAATGTTTAAGGGACTCTTTTATTTGTATTTTTATTCCTGATAAATTATTTTATAACTATAGGCTCTGACCAGTAGCTCTGGTTGTATATATCAGTGAAGCGATAGAGAATATGGCAAGCGCCGCTTCCGACATCAGTGTTGCTGATAGTCATATTATCAGTAACAGTTACTACATCGCCTATTAAATAGCTATCCTGATATTCCATATCGTATGAGTAATAGTCACAGATGAATTCAAGAGTGTCTCCTACGTTTATTTCAGTAAGATTCTTTGCAACAGCTTCTGTTTCGCCGCCTACATAATCAGTTGAAGCTCCGACGATAGAACCGTTATCATCATTTACAAACTGGATTATAAGATTTACCCTTTCACCATTAAGGAAAGCAGGAACATAACCGGATATAATAGTATCATTGCCGCTCTTTGTTGTATCAGTATGATAATATGCAACAACATTACCGTTGATAGACAGCCAGTTCTTTTCAGTATCAGCTACAAGGTTACCGTTGTCAAACGAATAGATATTATCAAGACCGAGATCAATATAACCTTCACCGTCATCGTAGAACATATTGAGGTCAAGCATATGTACCATTTCCCACTGGGATTCGGCAAGCTTCATCGTGTAAGTACCATTTTTCTCTTCCCAAGTGAGCTTTGAAGAATCAAAGTAATGAGTTGAAAGATAATCTGCCGTGTCGCTTACATCTGTATCTTTCATAAACTCGGTATTTGTCTCGTCAAGTCCGGCGATACTTCTTCCGCCGCCCAGGAAAGATGAAAGAAGTGAACCGATCATATCAGAGCTGCCTGATGAACCTGATGATGCAGTACCTCCGAAGAGTGAACCAAGTACAGAGCCTGTACCGCCTGCAGCGATCTGTCCGCCTGTCTCAACTTTAGCAAACTGCTTTATGCACTTTGAGTATTCCGAATCCATTCCTATATCTGAATAAGTGCTGCACGCCTTGTCTACATAAGAAGCACGCTGATAAGGGAAATAGATCGATACACCATAAGCATTGGTCATATTTGAAGAAGTACGATTGTATTTTACTGAATTCTTCAGCGATTCAGCAAGAGCCTTTGCTTCGGGTGTTCCGATATTCTCAGCAAGATTTACCAGGTCGACCTGATCTATTCTTGTACTTTCAGCAAATTCACGTGTTGAATATCTCGCGTTGGAGATATCCTTATATTCGTCCTTGGCGATTTTGTCGCTTACAGATTTTGCAAATGCGGTAAGATCCTTAGGAACTGTGTTTGAAAATTCAGCAAGGTCAATAACCGAAAGAGTTGTCTTCTGACCTCTGCATTTCTTTGCACATTCTGTTACAAAGTCATCAACGATGACTTTTCCGATTTCAAGTGTAGGAGTTGAAGTATTGCTGCCGAGTTTTGTAAGCCAGTTTGTATAGTACCAGCCGATGCCAGGCTCAGTTTCTTCTGAAGCAATAAGGTAATCTGCGTGCTCATTGAGCATTAGAGCAGTTTCAGCCGTTGCCATAAGGCAAGCATCAAAGCCTACAAAGTCAAACTTTACACCGCCGCTCTTGAGAGCCTGATTTACGCCTGCAAGTGACATGGAACCGCTTCTCTGGTTCTTCTCATCATAGCCGTAGCCGGTAACTGATCCGCCGCCGTGATCCCAGAGAATAAGCTCATTTCTGTTTGCAGGGAAATTCTTTGAACAGAACTGTATAAATGAAGCAAGATTGTTAGGATCAGTCATAGCCTTATTTCCGGCATCTTCAACGATCCTTCCTATCTGACCGTTCTTTATCTGGTAGATCTGATTTACGCTGTTGCTTATAACGCTTACCTTCCATTTGGAGCATCCGCCGGTAAATATAATTACATTTACATTATCGCCGAATGTTGCAGATCTCATTTCTTCCATATCGGAAGAAGCCATACCATACTTTGACTCAAGATCAGTACCGCACATATAAACCATAAGAGTAACGACATCTTCGCCGTTTCCTTTGATAACTGTACGTTTTTCACGTGAGCCGGTGGCAACTGATGTATCAACCGCACTGTCACTTGTATCACTTCCGACTGCGGTATCATCAGTACTGAAATCGAATCCGGCAGGAGCAGAACCGCCGCCGCTTCCGCCAGTAAGTGAACCAAGAAGATCTCCAAGACCGCCGCCTCCGCCGCTCATCATCTTGAAAATGAAAAATCCGATGATGAGGAGAGTAATAAGACCGCCGCCTCCGGCTGCAGCTCTTTTCGCATTGCTTCCGCCGCCACCAGTCGATCCGCCGGAATAGCTGCCTGATCCGACAGGTCCTGTGCCGAGGCCTTCGCCTCTTCTATGTGCTCCGCTGCCACCGGATGTGACGTTTTTACGTCTGCCCTGTGGCCTGTTCTGATTAGGATCCATATTAACCTCCATAAAACAACTATTTAGCAGATTTATATTTCTGCATACAAATACATTTTACACGCTTTCACAGAGAATGTCAAGTTAAAAGCGGTTACAAATTGGTTATTTGTCAAAAAATGAGTGCAGCCATTCGGCTGCACTCGCATATTACTGGGTTATCAGGAGTTTTCTCAGTGCAACACTGTCGAAAACGTCCACATAGCCATCTTTGTTAACGTCTGCTGTAAAAGATTTTATCAGATTACCGGCTTTGAGCAGATATTTTTGCAGCATTACAAGATCAGCCATGCTTATAATACCATCATCATTTACATCTCCGATGACAGGCGATACTATTTCTTCCGGGACAATCGGCTCCAGAACAAATTTACAACTGTCAGCTCCTGTAATTGTGTTAAGGCAAAGAGATGATTCAAAATTTTTACTGTTGTTTTCTGTGCCGATGTACTTTTGCGACTGTATAATAGAATATGAGCCGTCTTTATTGCATATTACATTGAAACGCTGATTATCAGAACCGGTAAATTCCATAACACTAAGATGTAATGCACTGTCGGATGAAATAGCTTTTCCTTTCTGATTCTTTATAAAGTAACTACCGTCACTATTTTTGTTAAATGTCCATATCTGATCGTTCACATTGTACGGAGGAGGAGCGCCTGACGGATCATATTCAAATGAAATACGGTAAATATCCGACTGTACACAGCTTCCGTTCTTGTCAAATAAATAAAGTCCGCTGTCAACATTTCGCACCATATAACTGCCGTCGGATACGGTTGGGTAAACAGGCGTGATACTCCATAGCTGGCAGCCGCCTTCCCAGTAATTCCACTGGTTTATATTGCCGCCGTTTTCCTTTGACCATTCATAAACGTCAAGTCCGGCAGTATTATCAGAACATTTCGATATGATTCCGTAATCTGTACCGCATTTTCTCAACATGAAAAGCTGCTCGTCACTGCCTTTGTATTTCTGCAGTTCGATGTTGATACCATCGTCGCCGGAATTTTCAGCAACAGCAATACACATTGCTTCGTCACCTGACGAAACGATCCGGCAGTAGTTTTCATCAACGGAGATAATCCGCCATTGCTGTGCCCAGCTCCCATTGCGTTCCCATTGCTGAATATTTGTACCTTGATCGAGTTTGCCATTAGGAATATCAATCGCAAATCCGCTGTTTTGATTGATTATGTAATAAGAAACTCCGCTGAGTAATTCTGTACTGCTTAGTCTTGAAAAAGTACCTGTTCCCGAAACATTATCCGGATTGCCTATAAGCTGGGAGTCTGTATCAGTATAATCGGCGGAAACTGAACGCTGTATGCCGGTGAAATCTTTTGTCTGCACACCCCATACAGAACGATTGTTACTGCCCACAGCTGTAAATGACATAACTTTTTTACCGTTTTCGTCTATTGCAGCGAGGAAGCAGCCGTAATACACCTGATTGTTTATTGTTATTTCAACATCTGAGTTGTCCTTTGACTGCTGCCATTTGCCGGATACGCTACCGCTTATAGTTCCGTCAGAATTAAGTCTCACAGAAGAATAGTTTATTATTTTACCATCGGTAGCTGTTCCGTGATCTATAAATTCATATTCTCCGCAGATATCCTCTGTATTGTAACCGGATGCTGATATTTCATCTCCTGAGTATTCATAAGGCGCCACGACCGGCCATCCACGCTCATTGAAGTATATGGAATGTACACGTACTTCATGAAACTCAGCGCCGTCATCGAAACGGGTATGATATATAAGATACCATTTTCCGTCATCATCGTGAAGAACCGAATTATGACCGCAAGCCATATACGCTTTGCTGAGGGAACTGAATTTATAGTTGCCCATTACTTTGAGGCCGATAGAGTCAAGATCAGAATTTGAAGATAGGACAGCTTGTCTGCCTGCCGGATCGACAAACGGACCAAGAGGGGAGAGTGAACGAAAAACACGCATATTATAGCCGCCTGCCGATGTAAGGCCGCCGTATGTTACCCATAAATAATAATATCCTGTTTCAGAATTGTACTCGATAAACGGACCTTCGCCAGATTTGCCATATCCTCCCGATAGCTTTGTTCCAAAATAACTGTCTGTCATTCTTCCGTCGGATGTCTGTCCTGTTTCCGGATGTATGCACTGACCTGTTTTTTTATCAATTTCAAGAGCAAAAATGCCTCCTGACCATGAACCGTAGCACATATACATTTTTCCGTTACTATCCGTATATATCGTCGGATCAATAGCATTAGGATAAAGCTGATTGTTATAATTATCATTTCTGAACCAATTGCTGTTGAATGTGACCCTACCTTCAGCGATAAGCTCGTCAATATTTGTTGACGTGTATTTACGGTTTACGTTTTTGGTGCTGCTCCTTGCGTAGCTGTCATTATTTGTAAAACCAGAATAAATAAGAGTATCGGCAAACACATAAGGTCCTTCTATGTATTTTGATGACGCATAAGATATAACAGAACGCATATATGTTGATGAAGTACAGAAATACATAAGATACGCGCCTTTGCTTCCGTCACTGTTTATAAATTCATCATCCCACACCACATCCGGAGCCCATACCGCAAAACCTCCTTCACAGTCTTCAAGGTCTTCTCCTGCCCATGCAAATGCTTTCTTCAGATTCTGAGACAAATTACCGAATTCTGTATTGTTTGTTGTGGCATAACCGTTGGAAAAGCGTTTCCAGTTTATAAGGTCAGATGATCTGGCTGCTTCTGTATGGGAGCCGAAAACATAGTATGTATCGTTTGCCTTTATTATTGAAGGATCATGCACTGATACCCTGTTGCCTGATGCATATACATCAGTTTTGCCTAATAATGAAAGCATAAGACAGCACGAGAGGACAGCTGAAATAAGCTTTTTTATTTTCATGGGATTTCCTCCTATAGATTTTTGTTGATAATATTATATTCTTTTTTGTGCAAAATGTCAATCGTTAGGCAGTGCAGAAAAGTATTCTTACTGTTACATATCGTATCCAAAAACTGCGGATAATGCGTATATACATTTTTATCCTCAATTTTTAATGTTTATTTGTAGATAATTCCGATTTTTCGGCTTTCTATTGGAATTACAGCTGAACTGTGATATAATAATTCACGTATTCATGAATATTAAAAATGGTAAGCGGTGCTTTCATTATTTAGCAATGAAAGGTAAAAGGGAAGCGGGTGCAAATCCCGCACGATCTCGTCACTGTATACAGACAGCATTCTCCACGCATTCATGCAGCCACTGAATCAAAACGGGAAGGCGGAGCAATGTGTCATTGTCTGCAAGTCAGGAAACCTGCCGTTTATCGGTACAGGGCTAAAGCTCGGATCACGAGGCATTGATCGTACCATCGCTCTTTACCAGAGCTTTTTTGTCATGCCTTCTGCCGGGTGCGGAAGGTATTTTTTGCGCACGAAATAATGTCTCCTAAAAAATAGGAGGAAAAGAAAATGAATATCAAAAAGTTTCTTGCAGCAGTTGCTGCTATCTCGCTCACAGCCTGTGAAGTATCATGCGGAGCTGAATCAAATGTCAGCACATCTGAAAAAAGCACCGAAGTAACAACTACAATTGTAACCACAACAGCAGAAAACACAACAGAAGCCGAAACAACTACAGAAGCTTCTGAAGAAGAGGACGAAGAAAACTATAATACAGGCGACGCTTCTCTTGATAATATCAGAAATCAGGATAATATCGGAGAAAATGAACTTCTCGTTATCAGCTTCGGAACAAGCTTCAATGACAGCCGCAGACTTACCATCGGAGCTATCGAGGATTCACTTGAAAAAGCTTTCCCTGATTATTCTGTTCGCCGTGGTTTTACTGCCAATATCGTTATCGATCATATTCAGAAGCGTGACGGAATCCTTATTGATGATATCGATGCAGCGCTCGAAAGGGCATCTGAGAACGGCGTAAAGAACCTCGTTGTACAGCCGACACATCTTATGAACGGTCTTGAGTATGAGGAACTTACCGAAAAAATCGCAAGCTATTCAGATGCATTCGATAAAGTATCAATCGGTGAGCCTCTTCTTACAAGCGATGATGACTTTAAAAGAGTCGAAAAAGCTATAATCGACTGGACAAAGGAATATGATGACGGTCAGACAGCTATCTGCTTCATGGGACACGGTACGGAAGCTGCCTCTAATTCAGTTTATCAGAAAATGCAGGATCTCCTCACAGCCGATGATTTCAAAAATTACTATGTTGGAACTGTTGAAGCTGAACCTACGGTTGAAGATGTTATTTCAAAAGTTAAAAAAGGCGGCTACAAGAAGGTAATTCTTGAACCCCTTATGGTTGTTGCCGGCGATCATGCAAACAACGACATGGCAGGCGATGATGAGGACTCATGGAAATCGCTGTTCGAGGCTGAGGGTATTGAAGTAGAATGCCTCCTCAGAGGTCTTGGTGAAAACGAAGATATCCGTAAGATCTATATAGATCACGCACAGAAGGCAATTGATTCATTAAACTAAAAATAAAGCCGACATTTTGTCGGCTTATTTGATAAAAGGTGATAATATGAAAAGAATAACAGCTTTAGCCTCGTGTTTATTAATTGCAGCACTGATGTGTTCATGCTCCGATAATGCGGAAAACACTTCCATTTCTGTTACAACTGCTGTAACTTCAAGTGAACCGGAAACTCTTGCCACAACAACAGTCACAACTACTGAAAAAGCAACTGCACCTCAGCTTAAAGTCGGATTTTCAGGAATGAAGGCAATATATGCTGATTCTGTAAATGAAGGCGAATATGACATTGATGTCGATTCAAGTTCTTCAATGTTCAAGATAACTGCCTGCAAACTAAGAGTTTCAGGTGGTAAAATGACTGCTGAAATGACGATGAGCGGAAACGGCTATGAATTCCTGTATATGGGAACGGAAGATGATGCAGAAAAAGCTACAGAAAGTGATTATATAAATGCGGTACCGTCAGGTGAGACTGTATCATTTACCGTGCCTGTTGAAGCGCTCGACAAAGAGATCGACTGTGCAGCTTTCAGCAAACGTAAAGAGCAGTGGTATGGCAGAAAGCTTGTGTTCCGGGCAGATTCGCTTCCTAAGGAAGCTCTTGGCAGCGGTGCGATAACGTCTCTTGAATCGCTCTCGCTTGAAGACGGTGTGTATGAAGTAAATGTCAGGCTTGACGGCGGTTCAGGCAAGGCGACCGTACAGTCACCGGCAAAGATGACTGTAAAGGACGGTAAAGCATATGCAGAGATCATATGGAGCAGCAACAAATATGATTATATGGTAGTTGACGGAGAAAAGATACTGCCCGTCAGCACTGACGAATTTTCAGTGTTTGAAATACCAGTAAGTGCTTTTGACTACAGAATGCCGGTTTCTGCAGATACAACTGCAATGAGTACACCTCATGAGATAGAATATACTCTTACCTTTGATTCAGATTCAATAAAAAAGTAAAATGATAAAACGGTTATTTTTCATATGTTCAATGTTCTTGCTGTGCAGCTGTTCAAAACTGCAGGCTGAAAATCAAACAGAAGCCGGCACAAAAAAGCTTTATCTGAAATATGCCAAGGAATTTACAGCCGAATTTCTTGATAACGGATGTACCTGTGTAAAAATTGGGACAGATAATTATATCATAGTTCCCGAAAATGCTGATTTTACGGATAATACAGACGGTGCTGTTATTATCAGACAGCCTCTCGGAAATGTATACAATGCCGCTTCATCGGCTATGGATCTTATTGACAGTACAGGTTCTCTCGGTAAAGTTTCAATGACATCAACAAAATACGAAGACTGGTATCTTCCGGCTGTAAGATCGGCTTTTGACAGCGATGAGATGTTTTACGTCGGAAAATACAGTGCTCCTGATTATGAAGCACTTATAGAATCCGACTGTTCACTTGCTATTGAATCCACTATGATATATCATAGTCCGGATGTTAAAGAAAAAATAGAATCACTTGGTATTCCGGTTCTTGTTGAACGTTCGAGCTATGAAAAGTATCCGCTCGGAAGAATGGAGTGGATCAAGCTCTACGGTATTCTTTTTGACTGCAGTGATGCGGCAGAAAATTTTTTTGAGGAAAAGTGTTCTCAGATCGACAGTGTACTTTCCGATGAAAAAACTGGTAAAACAGTCGCTTTTTTCTATATCAACTCATCCGGTGGAGTCGTTGTGCGGAAGCCTTATGACTATGTTCCGGAAATGATCCGTATGGCAGGCGGTGAATATGTTTTCTCAGCAGATGACCTTAAAACTGACGAAAATTCACTTTCAACCATGGTCATACAGCCTGAAGTATTTTATGAAAAAGCCTGGGATACAGATATTCTGATTTATAACAGTACAATCACAGGCGAGATAAATACACTGGAAGACCTGACAGAAAGATATCCGATGCTGAAAGATTTTTCTGCAGTCAAAAAAGGGGATGTCTGGTGTACTGAAAAGAATATGTTTCAGCAAACCACAGGTGCAGCTGATATGATAACCGAACTTCACAGTATATTTACTGAGAATTGCGAAAGCAAAATGAATTTTATGTACCGCTTGGGGGAATAAGTAATGGAATCACGCAGATCACGCATAGTTGCCGGTTATATATTCCTGACGTTACTCTTTACATTGCTCGTGATAATGAATATCTGCATCGGAAGCGCATCCATATCACTTTCAAGACTGTGGAATGCTCTGCTTAATCCGGATACTGACAAAGCGGCTTATAATATCATAACCGGACTGCGTATCCCTAGAACAGCTGCGGCAGCTATACTCGGAGGCGCTTTGGCTGTATCGGGTTTCCTATTGCAGAACTTTTTTGCCAACCCTATAGCTGGGCCATATATACTTGGTATCTCTTCAGGCGCAAAACTGGCTGTTGCCGTGTTTATGGTAATATCGCTTTCACATGGATTTACAGGAAATTCAGCTGAAATGGTCGCTGCAGCATTCATAGGTTCAATGGTATCTATGGGGCTTATCCTTCTTATTTCAGGAAAGGTAAGGCGTATGTCCGTGCTTATAGTTTGCGGAGTCATGATTGGTTACATATGTTCGGCTATAACCGATCTTGTTGTCAATTTCTCAGATGATTCCAATATAGTAAATCTGCATAACTGGTCGATGGGCAGCTTTTCAGGTATTGATGGTACGGACACACTTACTGCTGCATTTATTGTTTTCCCGGCTTGTATCTGTGCTTTTATGCTTGCCAAACCAATGAACGCTTATCAGCTCGGAGAAGAATACGCTCGTAATTCCGGCGTTAATATAAAAATGTTCAGAACAGCGCTGATACTTCTGTCAAGTTTGCTTTCAGCCTGTGTTACTGCTTTTGCCGGCCCAGTTTCTTTTGTTGGTGTTGCAGTGCCGCACCTTGTAAAATCTCTTTTTAAAACTGCAAAGCCTATCTGTATTATCCCCGCCTGTTTCCTTGGCGGAGCGGTATTTTGCCTGTTCTGTGATC
Source organism: Ruminococcus sp. (assembly GCF_016287535.1). GTDB lineage: Bacteria > Bacillota > Clostridia > Oscillospirales > Ruminococcaceae > Ruminococcus. Next base: position 87,513 of record NZ_JAEFAJ010000001.1, on the reverse strand, counting down.
TTGTCACAAGGACACTTTTTGCTCCGACTGAACTCAGTATCAGCACTGTAACATCATTTTTTGGAGCACCTGTGGTTATATATATGCTTCTTTGCAGAGAAAGGGGAAAGAAAAATGTGTGAAGCCTGGTTAAGTACACACGCTCTTTCAGCAGGTTACGGGAAAAAAGCTGTTATAAACGGAGTTGAGATATCAGCTGAAAAAGGAAAGATACTTACACTTATCGGTCCGAACGGGGCAGGGAAGTCCACAGTTCTTAAAACTCTTTGCAGGCAGATAAAACCTCTTGGCGGTACAGTTTTTATCGGAAATACCGATCTGCGTAACCTGAGCGGAAATGAACTTGCAAGATCAGTTTCACTTTTGCTTACCGACAGGACAAAAACCGAGTATATGAGGTGCATTGATGTTGTTGAAACAGGCCGTTATCCATATACCGGCAGACTTGGAATACTTTCAGCACATGACCATGCAATGGTAACGGAAGCAATAAAAAATGTAGATATCGAAGATATTGCGTACTGTGACTTTGAAAGAATTAGCGACGGTCAGCGTCAGCGCGTATTGCTTGCGGGAGCAATATGCCGTGAACCTGATGTGCTTATACTTGACGAACCCACCACATTTCTTGATATAAAATACAAACTTGAGCTAATGAGTATTCTGAAAAAAATTGCACGCGAGAAGAATACCGCTATTATTATGTCACTTCACGAACTTGAGCTTGCACAGCGTGTTTCTGATAATATCCTATGTATCAAAGGTGAGCGTCCGGATCGTATCGGCACTCCGGACGAGGTTTTCTCAAACGGATATATCGAGGAGCTTTACGGGATAACAAACGGCAGTTTCTGTGAAAGCTATGGTTCACCTGAACTTGGAAAATGCGAGGGGATGTCTGAAGTATTTGTAATAGGCGGAGGCGGAAGCGGAATTTCTGTTTACCGCAGTCTTCAGCGTATGGGCATACCGTTTGCGGCAGGTATAATACATGAAAATGATATTGAATTCCCGGTAGCGTCCGCACTTGCTTCAGAACTGATAACAGAAAAAGCTTTTGAATCTGTATCTAAGGAAAGTTTTGAAAAAGCTCTTCAGGTAATGAGACGCTGCAAACGAGTGATATGTGCTGTAAAAGAATTCGGTACAATGAATGAATTCTGTCTTACGCTTGCGAAAGAAGCAGAAAAGTCAGGACTAATAAAAGAAGGTGCTGTTTCTTGACTGGCAAAAAGCTTCTCACAAATAAAGCTGTTGTGTTTTTGATTGCTATGATATGCTGTCTTTTATGGGGGAGTGCATTTCCTTGCATCAAACTTGGATGCCAATTTTCGGGTATATCAGCAGGAGATACTTTTTCACAGATACTATATGCCGGTCTGCGTTTTATTCTTGCCGGTATATTTGCATTGATCATCGGCAGTGCTGTTGTCCGCAGACCATTGATTATCAGTAAAAATTCGCTTCATAAGGCAATTAAACTTTCATGTTTCCAGACAATACTTCAGTATACTTTTTTCTATATCGGACTGTCAAGAAGTACCGGTATGAAGAGTTCAGTCATAACAGCTTCCAATGTTTTTTTATCAATAATTGTTGCAGCGCTGATTTTTAAGGCTGAAAAGCTGACATTCAGAAAAATAATCGGCTGCATTGTTGGTTTTTCCGGTGTTATTATGATAAATCTCAGCGGTATAAGCGGAGGTTTCAGACTTACTGGAGAGGGATTTGTTTTTCTCTCAGCGCTTTCGTATGCTTTTTCAGCGGCGCTGATGAAAAAGTACTCTCTGACCGAGGATCCTGTTTTACTCAGCGGGTGGCAGTTTATTATCGGCGGTTCATTCATGACTGCAGCAGGTATATTTTTAGGCGGCAGGATCACGGTTATAAACAAAGAGGGAATACTGATGCTTTTATATCTTGCATTTGTTTCAGCTGCAGCTTTTTCACTGTGGGGAACTCTGATAAAGTATAATAATGTTTCTACAGTGTCGGTATTCGGTTTTATGAATCCTGTATTCGGGGTAATACTGTCATCTGTCATTCTGTCCGAAAAAAGTTCCGCAGGATTTACAGGAATTACAGCTGCACTTTTACTTGTTGCAGCCGGTATTGTCATTGTAAATATTCCGTTTAAGCATAACTCTGATCAGGATATGTAAGCAATATCAGCTTTAAAAGCAGCTCTTGCGAGCTGTTTTATTTTTTCGTTGCTTTTTTAGGTTTATTGTGATATTATAGAAGAGTAAAGCCGGATCATACGAAAATAATATTTGAACGGAGCTGAGATACATTGAACAGAATACTTCTTGTTGAAGATGATAAGGAAATAATCGTTAATCTTACGGAATTTCTCACAAAAGAGGGATTCAGCATAAAAAATGCAAAGGGACAGGCCGCTGCCATTGAGCTGGTAGAAAATGAAACTTTTGATCTTGTCCTGCTGGACGTATCTCTTGCAGACGGAAACGGATTTGCAGTTTGTTCAGCAATAAAATCAAGCACCTGTCTGCCTGTTATTTTCCTTACAGCCTCAGGCGACGAATACAGTACAGTCACAGGTTTTGACCTTGGCGCAGATGATTATATCGCAAAGCCGTTTCGGCCGCGCGAGCTTGTTTCACGTATAAAAAACGTACTTAGACTTACCGGCTCCTCCGGAAATATAACTCAGCTCGGTGATGTTATGGTTGACACTGTAAAAGGAACAGCAAGCAAAAACGGAAAAGATTTTTTTCTTTCGGCACTTGAATACAGACTTCTTCTTGTGTTCATAAACAACAGGGGAGCAGTAATGACAAGAACAAAGCTTCTTGAATCAATATGGGATATTGCCGGAGAATTCGTAAATGACAATACTCTTACTGTTTATATAAAGAGACTTCGTGAAAAGATCGAGGACGATCCTCAGAATCCCTGTATTATCAAAACAATCCGCGGACTCGGCTACAAGGTAGATGTATGATGAAATTATTCCGTAACAGTGAAGTGATCAGGTCAGCATACGCATTCATACTGATCTCTTCTATAGCATTGCTTAGCGCATTATTATATGACAAAAGAATGTTTATTCCTGTTCTGTGTCTTTGTGCGGTATTTTGCACAGCTCACATTATTCTTGAATATGTCAGATACAGAAAAATCTCTGATCTTTCAATGAAGATCGACAAGATACTTCACGGAGATGAGAATGTTTCCTTTGAAAGCTGCTCTGAGGGAGAAATTGCTTTACTGAGCAGCGAGGTCTATAAAATGACAGTGTGTCTGCGGGAACAAAAGTCAAAGCTTCTTGATGACAAGGTATATCTTGCAGATCTTTTGGCAGATATCTCTCACCAGATACGAACACCTCTTACGTCAATAAATCTGCTCGTTTCCATGCTTGCTGAACCTGATCTGACTTTTGAAAAAAGAGAACAGACAGTACATAAACTGTATGGTCTGCTTTCCAGAATCGACTGGCTTATCACAGCACTTCTGAAACTTTCAAAACTTGATGCCGGTACTGTCAGATTCAATAAGGAATCCGTATCTGTAAAGGATTTGCTGGAGAGATCATGTATGCCTGTACGAGTTCCGATAGAGTTGCATAATCAGATGCTTGAAATCGAGGCAGACGGAGAACTTTCCTGTGATGTTGCATGGACCTGTGAAGCCATCGGCAATATCATAAAGAATTGTATGGAACATACACCGGACGGCGGAAGTATTACAATAACCGGAACACAAAATCCGCTTTTTTCGGAAATAAGGATAACAGATAGCGGAAACGATATTTCAGATGAAGATCTGCCGCATATATTCGAGAGATTCTATAAGGGCAAGGATACGGATGATAAAGGCGGTTTTGGAATAGGCCTTGCACTTGCGAGAATGATAATCACCGAACAGAACGGAACACTAAAAGCCGAGAACTCCTCAGAAGTAGGAGCAGTGTTTACAGTAAGATTTTATGAAAGCACGATCTGAAAGCGGGAGTCATCCCGCTTTTTCTTATGTGACATAATTGTTATTTTTAAGTCACCTGAAAGTCATATTGACATGATAGAATATTTATATAAACTTCAGAAAAGGAGAGTACGGAATGGATATCTTGAAAGTTGAAAATCTGTGTAAAATTTACGGGAATGGTGAAAATGAGGTCCATGCTCTCAGCAATGTCAGCTTTTCAATAAAAAAAGGTGAATTTGTTGCAATAATCGGTCCGTCAGGTTCAGGAAAGTCAACGCTTCTTCACATTCTTGGAGGCGTGGATAAACCTACATCCGGAAAGGTTTATATGGACGGCAGTGATGTATATGCGCAAAATGATGAGCAGCTTGCAATATTCAGGCGCAGACAGGTAGGGCTGATATATCAGTTCTATAATCTGATACCTGTATTTAACGTAACCGAAAACATAACCCTTCCCGTGCTTATGGACGGACAGCAGATAAATAATGACCGCTTGAACGAGCTTATTGATACTCTAAAGCTTAACGGACGTGAAAAACACCTTCCTAACCAGCTTTCAGGCGGACAGCAGCAGCGAGTTTCGATAGGAAGAGCACTTATAAATGCACCTGCTGTTGTTCTTGCAGACGAACCTACCGGAAATCTTGACAGTAAAAACAGTCAGGAAATTGTTGAACTGCTGAAATATTCCAATCAGAAATACAATCAGACTCTTGTAATAATCACACATGATGAGAATATCGCACTTCAGGCTGACCGTATTCTCGCGATCGAAGACGGTAAAATAACCCGTGACGAGGTGATGCGCAGATGAACATATTCCACAGGCTTACAATCCAGTCGCTGAAAAAGAATAAAACGCGCACACTTGTAACTATTATTGGTATTATGCTTTCTACGGCGCTGATATGCGCCGTTACGACCTCGTTCGCTTCAGTAAGAAAGTTTGCCATAGATTTTATGGAGTTTTCTTACGGCAAATTTGATGCATCGGAAATAAATACAGACCTTGGCACATATAAATTGATAAAATATTCCGATAAAGTCAAGAGTACAGGTGTACTGAGCTATATAGGCTACGCTGATATAAAAATTTCTAACACATATAAACCTTATCTTTATATATCCGGTGTTCAGGAGGACGAAAACGGGATTATACCGATACATATTACTTCGGGAAGAATGCCGCAGAACAGAAACGAGATCATCATTCCGGAACATCTTACAGAAAATGGCAATGTTGTACTTCATGCAGGTGATAAACTAACACTGGAGATAGGAGACAGAAAAATAGATCCTGAAAAAATAATCGGGACCGGTATAGCTGCGAAAGAAGAAATTACAGATCAGGAGATTGATTACAATGATATCAACCTTATCCAGTATAATTCCTTCACAGTGGTAAACGATGAGGAAGGAAACAGTATTTCCGCTGAATATCTTGATATAAGAGAGAAACGCGACTATACAGTTGTCGGAATATATGCCCGTCCATATTTTGAAGAAGCGTCTTCTCCGGGCTATACGGCCTTGACTGTTCCGGATGATTATTCTGAGAATATACAGTATGATGTATATTACACCCTAAAAAACACAAAGGATATATATAAATTCAGAAAAGAAAACAATCTGTCAGGTAATATCAATACATTTCTTCTTTTATGCAAAGGAGTTTCAAGATATAACAGGTATTATGCGGTAATATTCGGTCTTTTTTCTGTTGTTGTCGGACTTATTATGTTTGGTTCGATAATGCTTATATACAATGCATTTGCTATATCGATATCAGAAAGAACAAAGCAATTCGGGCTGCTCTCCTCGATCGGAGGCACCAAAAAACAGATACGCAGAATGGTGCGCTTTGAAGCTGCTGTGCTAAGTGTTATCGGTATACCGCTCGGAATTATTCTCGGCATTGCTGGTATGTGGATAACTTTCCTCGCAATAGGCAGCAAATTTCTTTTGTTCTTGTCAAATGACGATTTCAAAGAACCACTGCGTATATGCATATCTCCGGCGGAGATCATAGCCGCAGCTGTCATTGCTTTTATAACTATAAGGATATCTGCATGGCTGCCTTCCAAAAGAGCGACAAAAATATCAGCAGTTGAAGCGATTCGGCAGAATAACGATATAAAGGAAACAAAATACATAAAAACGCCTAAAGTGATATATAAATTTTTCGGTCTGCCGGGAATAATGGCACATAAAAACTTCAAACGCAGCAAGAAAAAGTACCGTGCCACTATAATCAGCCTGTTTATGAGTGTAGTTCTTTTCATTTCAGCATCAGCATTCACGTATTATATTACCGGCGGAGCTAATGACGCATTCAGCACTTATGGATATGATTATAAATTAATATGGGATAACGGCGATTACGGAATCAATGATATTGACGAAATTCTCAGTATAATCAAGAATACTGAATATATAACAGATGCTGCTTACTGTTTGTATGATTATAATGTAGTTTATATTCCGGAAAATGATATTGAAGCTAATATACTTAAAGATCATCCTTCATTATTTGATAATTTCAATATCACTCTTCCGCAGCGTGACGGTTATAAAATGATCGTCCTGCCAATAATTTATGTTGATGATGCAGCATATCTTGAGTATATCCGTCAGGAAGGACTTTCTGAAGCTGAATTCTACAACAGGGAAGCTCCGCTTGGCATCGCAGTTGACGAAGGACTGGAATTTGATTTTGACGCAGAGCGATATATTGGTTTAAAGCTGTTCAGCAGCGACAATTCACGTATGAAATCTGTTGCCTATAACAAAATAGATGGATATCCATTTATACAGCAAAGACAGGACACGGTGATATATTATAAACCTGGCGGCAGGTCAGATGACACAATTGAAGTACCATACGAAGAAAGCATTCATGACATTGAACTCAATATCGGAAAGGTTGTTACCGGAAATCCATATTTTACAGAGTCCGAATACATCTCGGTAATATATCCATTCAGTTTTATGGATGATCTTACCGGTTCGAATGCATTATGTATGGAACAAAGGCTCTCATTTATGGTATCCCCGTTTCGGCAGTCATCACATATCTTATTTACGATACGGTCAACAGGGGAATTGAAACGGCCTTCGTTATGCCGTGGAAAGCAGCCGGAACAGCTGTTTTAAGCGTATTTATCGTTGTATTTTTAACTATGATGTATTCAATGAGAATGATAAAAAAAGAAAATCCGATAGACGCTTTAAAAAATGAAAATCTATAATCCGCATTAATAATTTATATAAGTATTATTTGGAATATAATCTGTCATGTTTTGGGTTATTGAAAATAAAAACAGGGAGCAGATGCTCCCTGTTTTTATCACAGAATATTATTCTTTATTGCAAATACAGCAAGCTGTGTGCGGTCCTTGAGTCCTAATTTTTCAAGAAGTCTCGAAATACCGTTCCTGACAGTGCCTTCTGCAAGATACAGCCTTGACGCTATCTCTTTATTATCGGCGCCTTCACAGATAAGACGGAGAAAATCGATCTCACGATCAGTAAGATCAAAGTTTTTGGCATCCTGCTGCACAAGAACATCTTTTTTTATGGATCTGAAGATATTGTCACAGAACACATTTATTCCGCCTGCAACAGCCTTAATCGAGTTTATGATCTTATCGTTGTCCATTTCCTTGAGTATATAACCGTCAGCACCGCTGGAAATAGCCTTGTCAACTGTTTCTTTATCGTCAAACGTAGTAAGGACAAGCACCTTGACGTTCGGAAGAGTATCCTTGATCTTGCGTGTACCGTAACCGCCGTCATAATCAGGCATTCTCATATCCATAAGAACAACGTCAGGCTTCAGCCTAACGCTCATTTCGTAAGCTTCCTTGCCGTCTGAAGCTTCACCAACTACTTTTATCTCACTGTCACTTTCCAGAACAGCACTTAATCCTGCACGAAGAATTTTAATATCGTCTGCTATAATCACATTAATCATGACTGCACCTCTTTTATTGGAATTTTGACTACTGTATTAAACCCTTCGCCTTTCAGCGAAGTAAATTTTACTGTTCCGCCAAGAGCTTCTGTACGCTCACGTATCCCTCTGAGTCCGTTGTTTTCGGAAATACTGTCACAGCCTTTACCGTTATCGAGAATATACATCTCTATTCTGTCAGCAAGAAATTTAAGGATTATATCAATTCTTGTTGCTTCTGAATAACGAAGAGCATTTGTAACAGTTTCGCGGCAGTTGTCATAAATTTCTTTTATACAGAAACGATAGCGTTTATCTTCTTCACCCTGAACACAGAGATCAACATCAACGCCTCTTACAGCTGTTATGATCGTCTGTACAGCTTTGGTTACCGAAGTCATGAATTCATCGTCGCGCAGATTGTTTATAGTACAGCGCAGCTGTGTTACGCCGCTTCTTGAAAGTCCGTCTATTTCCGATATATTTTTCAGCATATCATCAAAGGATGGATTTTCCTTGCCAGCCTCATATTTAACCAGCTTTGCAAGCGAACTTATCATAGTAAATGTATGACCGGCTGAATCATGCATTTCCTGGGCGATCCTGTTGCGTTCCTGCTCAAGACTGAGTTTTTTTTCAGCAGCGGCAAGTTCGTGATATTCCGTAACATCACTTATTGTCACGACTCTTGCGACCTTATTTCCTGTCTTATTTGCGCAATAAGACTGATTGAGGTTATAAAAGCAGTTGTTGTATACAAATTCTATTGACTCAAAATTCTCGTCAAACTTTTCATTTGTGATTTTTTCAATTTCCCACATAAAGTCGTTCATGGAACTTATTTTTTTAATAAAAGGGAGAGCAGCCGCAAATGAATTCTTATATGAAACAGCTCCGTTGATATCAAAAATAATAACACCGCTGCTGATATTCTGTATTGTGTCACGTATAGCGATGCTGTTGATATTGAGCAAACCGTATTTGCCAAGCGCTATAAGTATGAGCAGACTTGAAAAAACAAAAAACAGGGGAGTAATATTGATCCTGGACTGAAGTATTCCGGTAATCGAAAGGGTATTTATCCCCAGCGGAATAGCAGCTGAAAGGATCAGAAGGAACGACTGCATACTGATCTTATCCTGTCTGCGCGTGTGCTTCAGGCATATCATGGTTATACCTGTGATTATGCATACATAGTATATCGCCTGAAAAACGTAAAACAGAGGACCGTGCACAACATTTCCGATAACAAATGTTGAATAATACATATAGTGCCATGGATTTAAAAGCGTCAGCGTCAGAGCGAGCAGTGAAATACAGGGCATGAAGTTCATAAGCTTCCTTACCCTTTTTCCTGCACTGGCGTATTCGGCTGAAAGCATGAGCCACAATGGTCCAAAAAAACTGATGCCTATATTGGATATAACATAACTGCCCCAGAGCTGCTTTGTGTTCACGGAACATAATATAAGAAGCTCAGAAACAAGCCATAATACGATAGAAAGCTGACAGCTGATGAATAAATATGTAAGTCTGTTGCTATTGCCTCGTCTTAAAATCCATGTGACAGAACCAAGCATACCGAACAAACCGAGAAAATTAAGTACAGCTGAAATGATATTCGCTGTCATAAAGCACCTCTGATTTTTAAATATTCAAATTTATTATATCATGCGAATGAAAAAAAATCAATATTAGCACAATAAAATTAACGTAATATTAAAAAATAAATGCTCTGCATTTGCAGAGCACCTTTCCCTCAGGTATGTAAAAGTTCAAAGATGATATATTGCTCAAAATGGTGTTATAATAAGTAATATGCAGTAAAGCTGCTGTAAAGGTTTATTCATTGTCTATAGTGTTATGATCTCTGTCCGCCGGTGCGGACGGAAGGCGGTTTGTCTTTCTGATCAAAATATTTTACAACAATGATAGCAATAAACGGAACAATAAAAGGAATAGCAATAAGTAAAGCTGTGAGCAGACTGATCGTTAACATATATATCATCCTTTCTTCAGAGAGTTTTTTTATACTAATATGATATCATTTCAACGTAAAATATGTAAAGTGAGAAATGTCACTGCTTTAGTGACATTTGTCACTTTATCCAATGCCTATGTAATTTATGGAAATTATCAGATATATCTTGAAAGTCTAGATACAAGATGTTATAATAATTTCATGACATTATAGATCGCTATATTGCACTTCTATTAAAAAAATATATTGCTATTTTGATTTTAATAATAACAATATGTAATTTTTATAATGTGTTCTACTTGTGATAATGATGTGATAGAACAGTTTTTTGCATAAACAGCTTAAAAGATTATTCGTATTTGTTAGTTTCGCTGAAATTATGTTTATTTTTTTATTGATTTTATATTTAGTATTGATTTTTTAAGTAACAGCAAGTATAATAAAAACACATAAATATATTATAGAAGGGCAATATATATTTATAAATATTTCGTATAATTCTTTTATCAATTGTTTTATTTGTTGCTTTAATCGTTCCAGTTTACGAAGTATTGCTTATCACTGCTTTTTGTGATTTACATTGGAGGGATTACATAATGAAGGATTTATTCAAGATTTTCAAAGTGAGAAAAACCATTCTTGCAGCAGCAGATATGTTTTTTGTTGGGGTATCGGCGCTTATTGCCAATTTCATTCTTTCTTTCCGCAATATGGAAATAGAAGAATCAGATCTTATCATATCCGTAGCTGTCGGTTCGATATGCTGTATAGGTGGCCTGCTTATTACAGGTGCATACAGCAAGCTGTGGAGATATTTTAACCGCAGGGACTATCTCAGCTGCGTATATGGAGTTATAGTCGGAATCGCAGCATCGACAGCAATTGTGTATATGATCGATAATTCGTTTTATCCCGCTTTTTCAATTATGCACACTGCTGTTCTGATATGCGCAGTTTGCCTTTTCAGATATCTGTTTAAAACGACTTTTATTACTATAGCCGCTCAGAAGAAGTTCAATGGCAAGCGAACAATGGTGATCGGCGGTGGACAAGCCTGTAAAACCATTCTCAAAGAAATATATAATGCAAAAAAATCTCCTTATACTGAAGACAAGCAGGTAACTGCGATAGATCCTGTATGTATCATCGATGATGACAGATCAAAGGTCGGAACCGAGATCGAAGGTGTTGAGATAGTCGGAACCACTGCGGAAATATACAGATTCGTCAATGAAAAAAGGATAGAACAGATATTGTTTGCGATTCCTTCATGCCTTGAGGATGAACGCAAGAGAATACTTGATATCTGTACAGATACAAAAGTTCCGGTCAAGATGGTGCCGTTCATAGGCAATCTCGTTTTTGATGAAAAGAATAAAACTATAGTTAATCAGATACGCGATATCAGAGTTGAAGACCTTCTCGGACGAGATCCTATAAAGTTTGACAATAAGGATATCAGGAGCTTCATCAGCGGAAAGGTATGCATGGTAACCGGAGGAGGCGGAAGCATTGGTTCCGAGCTTGTCAGGCAGATAGCCAAGTATCAGCCGAGCCGCGTAATAATTGTTGATATTTACGAAAATAATGCCTACGATATAGAACAGGAGCTCAAAATGGAATACGGAGACGAGCTTTCTCTTGTTACTCTTATAGCTTCCGTCAGGGATTATTTCCGCATGAACCAGATATTCAATACATATAAACCTGATGTTGTCTTTCATGCTGCCGCTCATAAGCACGTTCCGCTTATGGAGGTTTCTCCTATGGAAGCAATAAAGAACAATATCATTGGTACTTTCAATGTTGCAACACTGGCGCAATTCCATGATGTTGAAAAATTTGTTATGATATCTACAGATAAAGCAGTTAATCCTACAAATGTCATGGGAGCTTCAAAGCGCTGCTGCGAGATGATAGTACAGTATCTTGCACAGCAGCATGAGGGCAGAACTGAGTTCGTTACCACACGTTTTGGTAATGTTCTCGGTTCAAACGGTTCTGTTATCCCGCTGTTCAAGCGGCAGATCGAGCAGGGAAAACCTGTTACCGTTACACATCCTGACATTATACGATATTTTATGACCATTCCTGAAGCAGTCAATCTTGTTATGGAAGCTGCTGCCATTGCAAACGGCGGTGAGATATTTGTTCTTGATATGGGCAAACCAGTCAAGATAGTAACTCTTGCCGAAAATCTTATCAGAATGTACGGTAAGGAGCCTTATAAAGATGTTGAGATCAAGTTCACAGGGCTTCGTCCGGGCGAAAAGATCAAGGAAGAGCTTCTGATGAACGAGGAGGGACTCCAGAAAACTTCCAATAAACTTATATTTATCGGGAAACAAATTCAGATTGATGAAGCTACGTTTGCCTCAAAACTTGACGAGCTGCGAAATGCCGCTCAAAAGAATAATGAGAAGCTTGCTGTTTCGGCACTTCACGACATGGTACCGACATTCACAACTCCCGAAAAATTCAACAGCAAGGAGCTCAAGAACTCCAAGCTCGAAAAAATGGTCGAGTCAGCATAATAATCATTTTATGTCATATACTGCCGTTCATCTGAACGGCAGTAATTATATATACATTTACAGACTGCTGTCTGAATTTTATATTGTCAGAATACACTTTTTTACTGACTATCAGACTTCTATTTTGTATCAAGATGAAAAACTGTGTTCATTCTTATAGCGTGATATTGACAAAACGTCGCAGCAGTGGTATAATTTTGAATTATAATGGAGTATTGTATATATGAGCTTATAAGCTCTGAGGAGGAAACTATATGTCAGTGAATATTCCCGAAATTTTTGCCTGCAATGTTTTCAACGAAGACGTCATGAAGACAAGACTGCCAAAGAACGTCTACAAGGCGCTTAAAAGAACAATGCAGAACAATGAACCGCTCGCAGATATGGAAACTGCCGATGTTGTTGCCAATACTATAAAGGAATGGGCAATTGAGAGAGGCGCTACACATTACACACACTGGTTCCAGCCTATGACCGGTTCAACAGCTGAAAAGCACGACTGCTTTATCAATCCCGCTCCAAATGGTCTTGCAATAATGGAATTTTCGGGCAAAGCACTTGTAAAAGGTGAGCCTGATGCTTCCTCCTTCCCGTCAGGCGGACTCAGAAGAACAAGCTCAGCAAGAGGATATACTGCCTGGGATCCTACATCCTACTGCTTTGTTAAAGAGGGCAGCCTTTATATCCCCACTGTTTTCGTTTCATACACAGGTGAGGTGCTTGACAAGAAAACTCCTCTTCTTCGTTCTATGCAGGCACTCAGCAAGACAGCAGTACGTTTCCTTAAACTTTTCGGAAATGACAGAGTAACGAGAGTTACTTCCACTGTAGGAGCAGAACAGGAATATTTCCTTATTGACAAAAAAATGTACGACCAGCGTGAAGACCTTATTCTTACAGGAAGGACGCTTTTTGGCGCAAAACCTCCCAAGGGACAGGATCTTGACGACCAGTATTTTGCAAACCTTCGTCCGCGTGTTGCAGCATATATGGCTGATCTTGATGAAGAGCTGTGGAAACTTGGCATATATTCAAAAACAAAGCATAACGAGGTTGCACCTGCGCAGCACGAAATGGCTCCTATATTCACTACTTCAAATCTTGGCACAGATCAGAACGAGCTTGCGATGGAGGTCATGGAAAAGGTCGCTCTCAGGCACGGTCTTGTTTGCCTTCTCCATGAAAAGCCCTTTGAAGGTGTTAACGGCTCAGGAAAGCATAATAACTGGTCCATGTCAACAAATGACGGTCAGAATCTTCTTGATCCCGGCGATACTCCGATGGACAATCTTCAGTTTCTAACTATACTCTGCGCTCTTATCAAGGGCGTGGACGAGTACGCTGACCTTATGAGACTGTCAGCTGCTTCAGCCGGAAACGACCACAGACTTGGTGCGGATGAAGCTCCGCCTGCTATCGTATCAATGTTCCTTGGAGAAGAGCTTGAAGCCGTACTTCAGGCAATCGAGGACGATACAGAGTACAAGACCAAGACCCGCGCTTTCAAGATCGGTGTTGACGCTCTTCCTTCTTTCCCAAAGGATTCAACTGACAGAAACAGAACATCTCCCTTTGCTTTTACCGGAAACCGTTTTGAATTCAGAATGGTAGGCTCTTCTGATAATATCGCTTGTCCTAACGTACTTCTCAATACTATCATGTGCGAAGAACTCAGCCAGTTTACAGAGATCCTCGAACCGTTCAAGGGAAAGGATACTTTTGACGCTGAAGTCAGAAAGCTCCTCAAAAGTGTCATAAAGGAGCACAGAAGGATCATCTTCAACGGTGACGGATATTCGGCTGAATGGGTAAAAGAAGCAGCCAGAAGAGGTCTCCCGAACTATGCTTCCACTGTTGACTGTATGCCGCATTATACTGATGAAAAGAATCTTCGTATTTTCCGTAAATTTGAAATATACAACCAGAACGAAGTTGCGGCAAGAACCGAGATACACCTTGAAAAGTATTCCAAGACAGTTCGCATTGAAGCACGTACTATGATAGAAATGGCAAGGAAGCAGCTTCTTCCGGCAACAATGGATTATGTTCAGTCGCTCTGCGAGGCTATTGCTACCAAGAATCAGATCGGTTTTACCTGTAAAACAGATGAAAAGATCGCAAAGAAGCTCAATGAACTCGCGGACAGTTTCTACGAATCAATTGAGAGGCTTGAAGATCGCGTTGCTGAAGCAAACAAAGTCAACGGCATCCAGAAACAGGCAGAATTCTTCCATGATGTTGTTCTTGCTGAAATGGATATAATGAGAAACATAGCTGACGAGATAGAACTTAATATGCCGGCAGCAAAATGGCCTATCCCTGCATATTCAGAGATCATATACAACGTTTGATAAAATCAAAAGGATCTTTTTCACATTAAATCTGAAAAAGATCCTTTTCTTTGTTTTCTGGGGGTACATTCAGCCTGAGCGGTTATAACCACTGTAAAAACAAGGATACACCCTATAATTTCCCTTATGTTCATTTTTTCGTGCAGTATGAGCCAGCCGGACAGAGCCGCAAATACAGATTCAAGGCTCATGATAAGCGTTGCGACAGATGGCTCTGTATATTTCTGTCCGGCTATCTGCAGCGTATACGCAACAGCACATGACATTATTCCGGTATAGAGTATCGTATACCGTGCTTCAAACACATTTTTCAGCGCAGGAGCTTCAAATATGAACATACATACCGCCATTATGATTCCCGCAGTGAAAACTGTATACATGACATCAGTATACAATCAGCTTTCCTTGCGTTGAAATAGTCTATGGCAATAATATGAAATGCATAGAAGAATGCGCTTATCAGAACATAAACATCTCCGTTTGAAACAATGAAGCTGCTTTTTACGCAAAGGAGATAGAATCCGGCTACAGCAACAGCAGCGCATACCCATATCTTAATATGCGGTCTTTTTCCCAAAAACAATCCTGTTATCGGTACTATAATGACATACAACGCTGTAATGAATCCTGCTTTTCCGGCAGTTGTAAGACTGATACCGAGCTGCTGAAATGAACTTGCCGCAAATAGTATGATACCGCAGCATATCCCGCCGATAACTGACACTTTACCATTAGGACCGGAGTTTTGTGAAGAACTTTTGCTCAATACCGCATTAACCGGAATAAGAGCTATACCACCAATGAGCGTTCTGACGGAATTATATGTAAAAGGTTCAACATAATCCATTCCCTTACTTTGGGCAACAAAAGCGGTTCCCCATATTACAGCAGCTAAAAGCAGCATTATACTTCCGCGAAATCTTTTGAACATCAGAATATATCCGCCTTTTTATCAGTATCATCAAATTTGTTCGTTCCCTTTATACTCAGTCCCTTTTCAAAATCATCAAGGAAATGATGGAAACTGTCACCGCGGTGATAGGAGATTAGCGTCTGAAGATTGACGTTTTCTACACTTCTGAAAATATTCATATCAACAGCCGGATTTATCTTTCTCAGCTGACACAGCAGCTGCTTTATTTCAGCACGTTTTGAACTTCCGTGATTTTGGGTAGTCTGACAGGCGCATTGAATAAAAGAAAGCTCATTATACTCTGCCCATTTTATTATATCCGCCTCACGTACAAGGTACATAGGACGAATGACCTGTACCGGATAGTTTTCGCTGTGGAGTTTTGGCATCATTGTCTGTACCTGCGAACCGTAAAGCATTCCCATGAGTATTGTCTCTATAACATCGTCAAAATGATGACCCAAAGCTATTTTATTACAGCCAAGCTCCTGAGCTGTCTTGTAAAGCCATCCGCGCCTTAACCTTGCGCAAAGGAAGCACTTATTCTTTTTTTCCTTTGCAGCTGATTCAAGAATATGCGTATCGTATATATTCGCTGGAAGTCCGAGCAGTTCAGCGTTTTTGATTATTTTAGACCTGTTTTTGGCAATGTATCCCGGATCCATGATAATATACCTTGCTTCAAAGCACAAATCCGAATATTTTTGCAGCCGCTGTATGCATTTTGCCATGAGCATTGAATCTTTTCCGCCTGAAATACAGACCGCAATCTTATCTCCGCTTTCGATCAGCTTATAATCTTCGATGCCCTTGCGGAATTTAGACCAGATAGACCTGCTGAACTCTTCAGTTATTGATCTGTCGATATTATTGTTCATATTATTCCTCACCAATATGTATTATATAATAAATATACCGCTAAAACATAAGATTGTCAAGAAATATCAGAATATGTCACGGAGACTTACAAAGCATATTGACTATGTATGAAAAATGCAGTATAATAAAAATGTTAAATTGGAGTAAACTTAGTTTAATATGAGGTGAATATAAATGCATAAACTTGAAGACAATATCAATTCTCTCACAAAGAACATACTTGCTGATTATGAGAACAGCAGGACTATTGATGAAGTTAAAGCGTTCGATCATCCCGATAATGATGATATCGTTGATATAATAGAAGCCCTCAGAAGGGTCGTTTTTCCCGGTTACTTCCGCAACAGGAACTATAGGGTCTACACTGTAAGAAATAATATATCCATGATACTCGAAGACGTTATATTCAAGCTTATCCGGCAGATCTCGATCGTTCTGCGTTATGACGAAAAAAATGAGCATCTCGCTGAAGATGAGGTAAACAGAACTGCAGAACAGATCACATTCGAGTTCCTCGGACGAATCCCAAAGATAAGAGCCCTTATTGAAACAGATGTTCAGGCAGCATATGACGGAGATCCCGCGGCATATAACAAGGACGAGATCATTTATTCATATCCGGGACTTTATGCCATACTTGTAAACAGACTTGCACACGAGCTGTTTTTGCTCGGTGTACCACTTATCCCACGTGTTATGACCGAACACGCCCACAGTAAGACAGGTATAGATATCCATCCCGGAGCGACAATCGGAAAATATTTCTTTATAGACCACGGTACAGGTATAGTTATTGGCGAAACTACCGAGATAGGGGACTATGTCAAGGTTTACCAGGGCGTGACCCTCGGTGCACTTTCAACAAGAGGCGGACAGTCACTGCGCAATAAAAAGCGTCATCCTACTATCGAAGACAATGTTACTATCTATTCAGGAGCCTCTATACTTGGCGGTGAAACAGTTGTAGGTAAAAACGCTGTTATTGGCGGTAACGCTTTTATAACACGTTCAGTGCCTGCCGGAGCCAAAGTCAGCATAAAGAATCAGGAACTGCGCTTCAATTTTGATTCATCAAATCTTGTACACAGTTCGGATCTTGATCCTGACGAAGCATGGTTCTATATAATATGACAAATTATTTTCTAAAACAATTAAAAAATATCCGAGGTTTAATTATGCAAAAAATGTTCTTGATTTTTTGTGCATTATGATGTATAATGGATATTGCATTATAAATAAAGGAGATAAAACTATGGTCAATATAGGTTTTATTGGTGCAGGCAATATGGGTACTGCTATAATGAAGGGAATCGCTTCGAGCAGTCTCAGCTCAGAAGTAAGTCTTTATGCATTTGACCCCTGCATTGAAAAGGTTCAGGCTCTTAATGAGTACAATATTTCAGCTTGTTCATCTGAACAAGAGATAATGGATAAATGTAAATACGTATTTCTTGCTGTTAAGCCCCAGATAATTGAAGATGTACTCGATGCTGTTTCCGCTCATACAACAAAGGATACAGTTATTATATCTATTGCAGCAGGTATCGGAGATGATTTTATTGCAAGAAAAACCATTCCTGACGCAAAAGTTATTCTCGTAATGCCAAATACGCCTCTGCTTCTCGGAGAAGGAGCTTCAGCTCTCTCAAGAAATGAAAATGTTACGGACGAAGAGTTCGATATAGTCCTCAACATATTCAGGATCTGCGGAAAAGCCGCAGTTATCCCGAAGGATAAAATGAAGGAAATAATCGCAATTAACGGAAGCAGTCCGGCGTTTATTTACCTTTTTGCAAAAGGCTTTATTGATTATGCTGTATCTGCAGGTATAGACAGAAAGGCAGCGGAAGAGCTGTTTACGCAAAGTCTGATTGGTTCTGCGAAAATGATAACAGATTCAGGCAATACTATCGATGAACTTATCAAGATGGTATCCTCACCGGGCGGAACTACTCTGGCAGGTCTTGACAGGCTCTACGAAGGCAATCTGACTGATGTTGTAAAAAACTGCTGCGAAAGCTGTACAAAGAGAGCTTACGAGCTTTCAAAATAATTCTAAATAATTTTTCATGCGCATATTCTTGATTAAGAAAGGAATGATGTACATGAAAAACATAAGTATATATAACGAGCAAAATGAGAAAAGTACAAGCCTGTTGCTGTATGTTGCTGTAATAATTTCAGGAATAGTTATTGGCTCGGTATTTCGGAATGAATCTTGCTTTAATAAGATCACATCAGCCGTATTAAGCGGTTTTTCTCAGAATTGTACATGGATCTCCGAGATAAAGGATACTTTTGTATGTCTTTTCATTTTTGCAGCAGCAGCTTTTGTTATAGGTTCATCCGTCATAGGACAACCTTTAGCTTACGGTCTGCTTTTGTATTCAGGTATTTATATCGGACTTATCACTGCTTCAGCATATCAGTTATATGGTAAAGAGGCGATATTGCCGGTATTGACAACTGTTTTACCAAGAGCATTCGCCTTGACATCTGTTGTTATCCTTGCTGCAAAAGAAGCTCTCAGAAGTTCTTCTTACCTTTTCAGCTTTTACCTTCACGGAGATATACGTGAAAACAAAAGAATTTCCCTGAAACTTTACTTAGTAAGGTTTCTTGTGATTATTATATTATCATTAATTTTGTCTGTTGTGTCAGGCGTACTCTATTATTTACGGCTCATGGCGAACAGAAAGTAAACGGAGGAATCAAAAATTGGGCTTATTTTCCAAAAACTATGAAACCGCAGGTGTCGGCATAGCCAAAGACGCCCCGAAAAAGAAAGGCTTATCTCTTTTCTTTGATATATTCGGCAGAAAAATATGGAACCTGATGGAAATCAATCTGCTTTACATGGTATTTTTTCTGCCGCTGATACTGATGATCCCGGCTATCTATCTGCTTGGCGACTTCTATAAGCTTTCTTTGGCAGTTAACATTCTGCTGATGGTCGTATTTATGATCTTTATCGGACCGGCTACTGCCGGAATGACAAAGGTAATACGCTGCTATGTTCTCGGAAAGCACACCTTTATCTGGAGCGATTTCTGGAAGGGCTTCAAATCAAACTTTAAGACCGCAGCAATTGTTGGTTTTGTTGATTGTCTTATTATATTATCGGCTTTATCGGCACTATGGTTTTACCCGCAGCTTGCCGAACAGATGCAGTCGAAGGCTGTTTATATTCCTATGGTAATAACTTTCAGTCTGTTTCTTGTATTAATGATAATGAATTTTTATATATTCCCGATGATGGTGGCAACGACTTTAAAACCGAAGAATCTTTTCAAAAACTCTTTTGCTTTGGCATTTGTTGCGCTGAAACAGAATTTTATTACTTTTATTATCATATTGATAACCATAGCAGTTATGGTTGTATTAAGAATTTTCCTGATGTCAGTATATCTGCTTCTTCTCCCGTTCTTTCCGGCAGCATTCCTTTGTCTGGTTTCATGCTTCAACAGCTATCCTGTAATACAGAAATATGTCATTAATCCTTATTATACAAGTATAGGTCAAATCAATCCTGAACTTGTAGACGACACCGACGATGAAACTGAACGTATTTTCGAGGATATGGGCGGAAAAGAAAAGCCCATTGAAAAACGTGAAAAAAGCAGGGGTAAAAGAATATCTTAAAAGGCGGCGCATTATGCGCCGTTTTTTGCGTGATAATGCCGCTGATAATTTCATTTCGGTGCAATTATAGATATATAAATCAGGTCCTCATGAACTTCAAAAGCTCATGAGGACCTGTCGTTTATGTAACATATATAATGCTTATGCATAGAATATATCAATGGAGAGATTATACATCTGCAATATTAAGAACCACTCCAGCCGGAGAAATGTCGATATGCCCGAATGAAGGTTTGCTGCCATCGCGCGGGATCGAGGCGCTGCCCGGGTTAAGAAAGTATATCCCGTTTTCATAGCTTTCGTATTTCATATGGGTATGACCAAAAAGTACAATATCACATTCATTTGCAAGTGCAAGTTCTCTGAGTTTGTCAAGAGAACTGCTGACACCGTACAAATGACCGTGAGTAGCAAGTATTTTATGATCCAATACCGGGAGAACAAAATATTCATGACTCAGGCTGTCGAAGTCACAGTTTCCGGCTACATGAATTATTTTAGGGGCAAGTTTCTGATGAGAGAGTATAAAATTATCAAGCTCGCGCTCGCCGTCACCAAGATGAAAGATCCAATCAGCGTCTGTGTTTCTTAAAATGACACTTTCGAGAGCATAAGAATTACCATGTGTATCAGATAATGCAACAATGCGCAAGTTCGATCCCTCCAAATTAAATGATAATTTATTATATCATATTTTTCTGAAAAATGCAATATAATATTATTGCATACATCATTTTTAAGGAGATAATTATGAAACAAGAAATTGATAAATCAAAAATAAACGGTTTGCTGAGTGTTATAAGCAAAAAAATCGGTGTTCCGCCGGAAAAGCTGAAAACCGAACTTGAAGAAGGCAAATTTGACAGCGCATTGAATGCTATGAATAAAAATGATGCTGCAAGATTTCAACAAGCTGTCAACAATCCTAAAATCGTTGAAAAAATGATGAGCAGTCCGCAGGCAAAAGCGCTGTACGAAAAGCTTTCAGGCGGAAAAAAGATGCAATAATGTTTAAAAATGGATGATATAATCTATAAGATAGGCGATCTGCTGTCAGATGATGAGAGCGTTAAGCAGCTTTCCGAGCTTGCTCAGATGCTTGTAACAGAAAATGAAAGCAGCGGAAAAAGTAATGAAACAGCTGAAATATCAGGTCCTGACATCGAAACTGTAGTTAAACTTACCGGTCTGATAGGTGAAGCCTCAAAACAGGACAAGAACGCGGAGCTTCTGCTTGCTTTGAAGCCTCATCTGGGTGAAGAAAAACAAAAGCGCGTTGATAAGGCATTAAAGCTCCTGAAAATACTTGCTGTCTGGAACATCGCAAAGGACAGCGGTCTTCTCAATGATATAATTTAGAAAGGAGAAAAAGTCTGATGGCAGTATACAGCTATGGACATCCACGCCGCTTTAATGATAGCGTGGATATATGTCAGGGCTTTCACAAGAAAGCTGCCGCAGATATTCCTCCTGATCCGGTTTCGTATGAGACAGATGAAGCTGCTCACGAAACCAAAAAGCGATTATTTGATGATATTGCTGAAGAATTCTTCGGAGGCAACATTGACAGTGACAAGCTTTTTGTTGCTCTAATAATATATTTACTTATAAAAGAAGGCGCCGATATCAAACTGATATTGGCGCTTGGATACATATTGCTGTGAGAGGTCGAAATATGGATTCAGAATGGATTTTCAGAGTGCTTTGCGTATCGGTGATTTTAATAATGGGGATATATTATTTCAGACGTGAAAAAAAGCTCCTGTCATTTTTCACTGGCGCAGTTACGGGCAGTGCAGCACTTTTTCTTTTAAATAAATATGGTGAGATACTTGGAATAGTGATACCTCTTAATCTTTTTAATATTTCAGGGAGCTTAATTCTTGGAGTACCTTTCGTACTATTTCTTGTAATAATGAACTTTTTGTAAACACTGTGCTCGTTTTCACAAAAACTATTGATATACAGCATGATTTATGTTAAAATATACACACGGGAGGTGGATCATGAACATTATTGATATAATAAACAAAACAAAGAAGTCACAGGAACTGTCTGAGGACGAGATATTATGGCTCGTAAACGGCTATACTAATGGGGATATCCCAGATTATCAGATGTCCGCATGGCTTATGGCTGTATGTCTTAACGGCCTGACAGAAGCAGAAACATTTGCGCTTACCGCTGCAATGCGTGACAGCGGGGACATACTTAAACTTAATATTCCTCTGACTGCGGACAAGCACAGTACAGGCGGAGTAGGTGATAAGACATCTCTTATTGTCGGGCCTGTTGTAGCTGCCTGTGGAGTCTGTGTTGCTAAAATGTCAGGACGCGGTCTTGGACATACAGGCGGAACTATTGATAAGCTTGAAAGTATCGAAGGTTACAGAACAGATCTGTCCATCCCTGAATTTGAAAAGATACTCAGCCAAACCGGTTTTTCCATTATTTCACAGACTGGTGAGCTTTGTCCTGCCGACAAGAAAATATACTCATTAAGAAACGCTACAGGTACTGTTGACAGCATTCCGCTTATATGCGCAAGTATAATGAGCAAAAAGCTCGCAATGAATGCAGATATCCTTGTTCTTGATGTTAAATACGGTTCCGGAGCGTTTATGAAAAACAGGAAAGAAGCTGAAAGGCTGGCAGACCTGATGGAGAAGATAGGTGCAGCGGCAGGGAAGAAATGCAAAGCTGTGGTTACTGATATGAATTCGCCCTTAGGTAAGAATATCGGCAACGCACTTGAAGTCAGGGAAGCCATTGAGCTGCTTCAGGGAAAGACAAAAGGAAAACTCTATGATATATGCATAGAACTTTCTGCAGAAATGCTCAGACTTGCCGGAAAAGGCAGCTTGCAGGAATGTATTCAGCTTGCAAAGGAAGCTGTATCCTCAGGAAAGGCTCTCGATGTACTTCGTTCCACTATCAGGCTTCACGGAGGAAACGAGAGGATATGTGACGATACCTCAATTCTGCCGCAGCCGCAGCTGAAATACGAGATACGTGCGACAAAGGAAATGAAGATACTCGGATTCAATTGCGAAGAGCTCGGAATGACGTCGCTCCTTCTTGGTGCAGGCAGGCTCAATAAAAATGATAAGCTTGACATGAGCGCAGGAATAATTATGAACTGCGAAATCGGAGATCATCTTAATGCTGACGATATTATTATGACACTTTATTCAACTGTATGCAGTGATTTCTCGGACGCAGCCGTTAGAGCTCTGAATGCTGTTAAATTCGAGATCACTGAAAAGCCAAGTTACACTTGACTAATCAGTTCTTGTGTGATAAAATAATATTAACATATACTTTAAGGAGGTAACTCAATATGGGATTTTTTGATTCAGTTAAAGACATAGCAGGTAAATTCGGAGAGTCTGTTGAACGAGGTGCAAAAACTGTATCCGACAACTCAAAGAAATTCGCTGAAAAAAACAAGATCAAGCGCGAGCTCTCTTCAATCGAATCAAGTATCAACAATGATTACATTGTTCTCGGAAAGGCGATGTTTGAAAAGATATGCAATGACACCGACAGCGAATTCGCAGAGACTATTTCCGGTATCAAAGAAAAGAATCAGAAACTTGAAGAGTTGAAAAACACGCTTATGTCACTTGAGGACAAGTCTTCATGTCCAAACTGCGGCGCACAGGTCAGCAAGGATCAGGTATTCTGCGACAAATGCGGTCAGAAAATCGCATCGGAAGTAACAGCCGAGGTCACAGATGTTGTTGAGACTTCCGGAGAAGAAGTTACAGCAAGTTCAGAAGATTCCGAAAACGAATAAATTTAAGGCGCATCTTTTTTGGTGCGCCTTTATTTATGCAAACTGTTAAAAAAACGTGGCTGTAATTTGGACAATAAAACATTAACTGGGTATTTACTTTTCAGCTTTTTTGTGATAAAATAAAAATAGTTTATCGCTTTGCAGCTTTTTGACTTTTATACATAAAAGCAATGCTGCTTTTGCAGAAAGGATTTACATAATGCCTATTACAGAATTACTTGAAAGAAATGCAAAACTTTACGGCAATGATGTAGCACTTGTGGAGATCAATCCCGAAATAACTGAAGTCCGCCGTATCACTTGGAAAGAATATGAGCTTATCGAGCCTAATCCGGAATGTACCTACAGACGTGAGATAACATGGAAGGTATTTGATGAAAAGGCAAACCGCTTTGCTAATATGCTCCTTGAAAGAGGAGTACATAAAGGGGATAAAGTCGGTATACTCCTTATGAACTGCCTTGAATGGCTGCCTATATATTTTGGCATACTCAAGACCGGAGCTCTTGCGGTGCCGCTCAATTATAGGTATGCATCAGATGAGATCAAGTATTGTCTTGATCTTGCTGAAGTTGATATACTTGTTTTCGGTCCTGAATTTATAGGAAGGATCGAAGAGATCGCTGATGAGATCAGCAAAAACAGACTCTTATTCTATGTTGGTGAAGGATGTCCCTCTTTTGCCGAGCATTATGACAGCCTCGTAGCTAACTGCGCAAGTGCCGCTCCTGACGTAAAAGTCAGCGACACCGACAATGCGGCAATATATTTTTCATCAGGTACAACAGGTTTCCCTAAGGCTATCCTTCACGATCACACAAGTCTGATGCATTCGGCAAAGGTTGAACAGAATCATCACGGACAGACAAGAGATGATATTTTTCTCTGCATACCTCCTCTTTACCATACAGGAGCAAAAATGCACTGGTTCGGAAGTCTTTATTCAGGCAGCAAGGCTGTTCTCCTAAAAGGAGTTAAGCCAAAGTCGATAATAGAAACCGTTTCCGCTGAAGGCTGCACCATCGTATGGCTGCTTGTTCCGTGGGCTCAGGATATACTTGACGCAATCGACAGAGGTGAAATAGACCTATCAAAATATGAGCTCAGTCAGTGGCGGCTTATGCACATCGGCGCCCAGCCTGTTCCGCCGTCACTTATCGCTCGCTGGAAAAAGGTTTTTCCGAATCATCAGTATGATACAAACTATGGTCTCAGTGAGTCTATTGGTCCAGGCTGTGTTCATCTCGGAGTTGAGAATATTCATAAAGTCGGCGCTATCGGTAAGGCAGGCTACGGCTGGGAGATCAAGATAGTTGACGAAAACGGAAACGCAGTTGAGCGCGGACAGGTCGGAGAGCTTCTTGTAAAAGGTCCGGGTGTTATGAAATGCTATTATAGAGATGAAAAAGCAACTTCCGAGACTCTGAAGGACGGCTGGCTCTATACAGGTGATATGGCGCAGGAAGATGAGGACGGATTCATTTACCTTGTTGACCGTAAAAAAGACGTCATTATAAGCGGCGGTGAGAATCTGTACCCTGTTCAGATTGAAGACTTCCTCAGAAGTCATCCGGCAATAAAGGATGTTGCAGTTATAGGACTTCCGGATAACAGACTGGGTGAAATAGCAGCTGCTATAATTTCCGTCAAAGAAGACCATAAATGCACAGAAGATGATATCACGTCGTTCTGTCAGAAACTTCCAAGATATAAAAGACCTCATAAAATCATATTTGCTGATGTTCCGAGAAATCCGACCGGCAAAATAGAAAAGCCTAAGCTTCGTTCGATATACTGTGGAGAAAGCCTTGTGGCTAAACAAATAAAGAACTGAATCAAAAAAGAACAGCGTAAGCTGTTCTTTTTTGCATTATTCGACAAAACTCGTCACTTTACGACTATATTCGCTATATGCGTAAAACGCACATTATGGTATAATTTGTCTGTAAGCACTTTTTAAGAGGTGAAAAAAATGACAGACAAACTCTCAGCAATTATTGTAAAAATTCTTCTTAACTTTGGAATATCGCCGAATACAAAAGGATACCATTACCTGCGTGACTGTATCTATATCTGTGTGACTACAAAAGAACCCATCAATGCAATGACAAAGATGCTTTATGCAAAAATGGCTGAAAATTATCATACCTCTGAATGTTCAGTAGAGCGTGCTGTAAGACACGCGATAAAATCAGGGTGGTACAGGCATAACGCGGAACTTGCAGATACAATCTTTCTAAACGTGCTTCAGTGTTCAAGTGATATTCCGACAAATTCTGTTTTTATTTCGACTATATCGGAAGAGTTATGTTCTTTGGGATTAGCGGAGAATGTCTTTCCTACTCCAGGAGCACCTTGTAAAATGACATTTTTCTTCCTAATTACAAGGGAACGAAGTTTATCATAATCTGATTCTGTAATGAATACCTCTTTGAGGAAATCATTTTTTGTGTATTTATGGTCTTTTTGTTTCTTATAATATTGCGATAGATCCCGTGGTGTAATCCCACAGCCGAGCAAAAGGCAAAAATAGAAAAGACCGCACAGGCTATCCTCGACGCAAGAGCACTCTACCCAGACAGCTCCCTCGCAGACCTCTACGACGAGCTGACGATGCCTCCCGAACTCCGCAAGGCTCATCAGGCTAACGATAAGGCTGTCATGGAGGCTTACGGCTTCTGGGGCAAGCTCAACACCGAGAGCGAGTGCGTGGCTGAGCTGATGAAAATGTATCAGAGGTTGACGGAGAAGTAATATGGATTTTATTTGTAAATCGCCTGAATCTGTTCTAAAATCATTGTCTGATTGGTTTAATTGCTCTGTATCTGATATAATAGCGATACTTTCAAAAGATTGGGAATCTGAATATGAAAGTGCAATAAAGCAACGAGAGAAGCACTATTATGATTATGATTTTGACGAGGACGACGATAAGATATACGAAGATTTTGGAATCTATATATTATATAAAGGCTTTACTGATTATCCCATTACTCACAAGACGGTCAATATTCATTGGTTTCATGGTAGTCGTGTAATCGATACAAACTCTTTTAAAATTGGAGGAATATTACCTTTAACATACATGCTCCCAAAAATAAAAGAGCTTATTGATTCAATCGCCCTGCATCTTGGAATTCCCATGTGTGAAGATACAGAATCATCATGGACAAAGCAAAGAATTGAATTCAAATTAGAAAATGCTGCCGATCACGGTCCCTGTGCAATGTTGATGTATGAAGCTGCTATAAACGCCAATGTATTTGATTGCCATAGTTATATTAATGAACCCGAAATTGTATCTGATTACGCTCTTGCGAAATACGGAAAAGCAGGGAATGAAATCGTATCAGAATTTAAAAGGATGAGTAAACCAGTTGTAGTTGAATTCATAGAAGTTATAGATTGCAATGAACCATCCGTAATGGACGAAATACTTAGAGCGGCTCTAACGTATATGTATGATTATTTGCACAATGAAGAAAAAAGTATAAATGGTAATACATGTTATTCAGGGTACGGTAGAACTGTCTCTCAAGATAGAATTATAGATATTATTGTTTTATAATTTGCCTAGCAGGATATCGAAGCCGAAGGGATGCGATGACTATTTTTATACAAGAAAGGAAAGATGTATCATGTATGGTGGTATAAGGCGAGGTTTAGAAACTTGGGAAGATTGGTATTATTGTAAAGCAACGCCGGAGGAACAAGAAATCTACGATCTTATTTTTCGATATAGCAACTATTTTAATGATTTGACAATTCAAAGAGATTCTATTACATATACAATGTTCGAAACAAATGTGGATAATCCATCACAAACTTTTTATAATAATCTGATAGTTCGTGTTCGTGAAATTGGAGATCCTGATTTGAAGGCTTATTATGAGTCACAATATCATACTGTCACAGTTTCTCCAAAAGCCAGAACAGAAGAATACTGTATTCTCCACGAAATGATACACATGTTTGACAACCATTATGATTATTTAGGTGGCTTAAGAGATGCAGTTGCATGGAGACTGTATTATGATTTGCAAAAAAAGATAAATGGATTGGATAAAGCAATTCTTGACTTTACTAAAGTAAAGTCATTAATGAGTATAAACCGGTGTCCAGAAAATCCGAGAGTATTTAAAGGGGGACATGATACATTGTTCCTGTTAAAAAGCTTTGATTTAGATATGAAAATGAACTACCCATTTGGAACTGTTTTGGGATATGGTTATACTGATAAATTTAAATATCTTGAGAAATACTAAAACAAACAATATATCGACAAAAAATCACAGTTTGGATGTATGTACTGCTTCAATAAAATGATATATCTAATAGGAACGCCTTAGAGGCGTTCCTTATTTATATTGACAAAGTTATCTTTATATGATATAATCTTATAAGAACATATATTCTACTTTGACGCTGAGAGGTGGTCTTCATGTGTATGTCTCTGCGTATAGAGCCAAGAGAAATGGCTGAGGTACTCGTAAAGATAAGGAAAATGGCATTAGCTCAGGAAATATCTAATAAGCTTGGAAAGAGCTTGATTATGTCCGGCGACTTGTATCCCTCCGATATTGCGCCAGTTCTTGCACCGAATAAGTATGGAAATATGGCAGTATTCCCAATGGCGTGGGGATTTACGCATAAGGCTACGCCTAAGCCTCTTGCCAACTGCCGCTTAGAGACTGCAGATAGTAAGCCATTGTGGCGGGATTCATGGTACAGACGTAGATGTGTTATCCCTGCTTCGTGGTATTATGAGTGGGGATATCCTGTATATGAGAACGATAGCCGCAGCATGATTGAGCATCTCAATTCCAAGAAGGTCAAATTCGCTATACAAACAGAAGGCTCAGACATCACATATATCGCAGGACTTTATCGATATGAGAATCATGATGATATGCAGATACCTATGTTTTCTATCCTTACACGAGAAGCAGCAGGTACTGTAAGAGATATCCATGATTGTATGCCGCTGATACTGGATAAGGAGAACTTGCAGGACTGGATACGTCCAAACGGAGATCCCAGTGCTATAGTTGAAAAAGCACTGTCAAACATGATATTTGAAAGAGCAGTGGAGTACTATAGATCCCCAAATGAGTTCATTACAATGTAAGATCAAATATATTTGATGGCGGCTTCGCGCCGCCTCATTTCATATACTTGAGAAAGATGAAAACGCAGAGTATAAATCGGACTTTTGTTAACATATAATAGATTTTGTTTACAAAATATTCATTCAAACACGAAAAGATTGTGGTATAATATCACTATAAAGAATTTGTTTATCTTCATATTATATAAATTCTTTATAAAAATTAGGGGGAAAGAGTTGACAGTTATGCCATACCGTGTTACAATGCGACAGCACAGCACAGCACAGCACAGCACAGGCTATAACTGCGCCCTTTTGCAATTTAACATGGGTAATACAAGCGTATCACATGGGATAGGTTTATCCTGTGGGGTGCGCTTTTTGTGTTATCTAAAAATAAGGAGGTATGAAATTTTATGAGAAACACATGGAAAAAGACAGCGGCATTTGTTCTTTCACTGGCTCTTGTAGCGGGTAGCTTGCCCGCAAACGTGGGAGGCTTTTTGACAGGAAGTACGGGCATTGTTGCTAATGCGGAGACAGAAATAATTGACAGCGGCAATTTCGGAGGTGTAAAATGGACTCTTGACAACGAAGGTCTGCTTTATATTACTGGTTCAGGTTCAATTCCTGACAGGGCATTTTGTGGCAATGATTGGGGAAATGCAAGTAAAGTAAAGAGAGTAGTCTTTGCTGAGGATTGTGCTATTTCTTCGATTGGAAACTGGGCTTTTGTTTCTTATGTTGAAAGTTCGCAGATGACATATTTTGAAATTAATTCAACAGTTCCAATTAGTCTTTCAGAGGAATTCATTTTTTGTTATTATGATAACGATCCAATTGTTGATATAATAATTACTGCCCCTGAGATATCAAACCCACTTTATAATCCGATTTATGTGGATACCAAATTAAAATTAATTTTTAACGTAAAAAAACCTGTTGCTTTTTCAGAGGGTGTATTTTCAGATGCTTATTTTCGTGATGATTCTATTGTAGCAATTCCATCAGGTTCATATATATACGAAAGCGGTCACTGGCATTTTGACGATGAATTTATTCAGGAACGATACAATGACGATCCTGATAACTTCTTCTGGTGGCTGAGGGAGGATCCTGACTCCTTTGAGGAACTATACGGGTGTAATCCGAATGACTTGGTAGAAGGGCAGAACTATCGCTTTGTAGACGAAAGAAAGGAAGTTATCACATTTGCTAACAGGGGCAGCTTATTTGGTGAATACTCGGACGGAATACTTGCAATTTCTGTGAATGCTAAAGATCCTACTTGTATGGCTGAGGGAAATACAGAATATTACAGCGGAAGCAACGGTGAAGCCTATTTAATTGAGGGGAAAGAATTCAATTTGACTCCAAAGGAGGCTGTGACAATTCCTGCAACAGGTCATACCTACAAAGCTCCGAAATGGACATGGGAAGAGAGCGAGTTCGATGACAGCTACATCGCAAGTGCTAATTTCACCTGCGAAAAGGACGATGATGTTCAGACTATCGAAGCAAAAGTAACTTCTGAAACCATAGCTCCAACCTATACTGCCGACGGAAAGACTATCTACACTGCTAAGGCAACTTTTGAGGGTGTAGAATACACCGACACAAAGGAAATCTCTATTGCTAAGCTGCCTCTAACTCATCATGAAGCAGTTGCACCTTCCTGCACCGTAGATGGTTCAATCGAATACTGGTATGATGAAGCTAATAAAAAGTACTTCACAGATAACGCGGGTAATAACGAGATAACCCAGGCTGATACTATTATCGAGTCTTCTGGTCACAAGTACGGCGAGCCTGTATGGACATGGAGCAATGACTTCAGCAAGGCAAGTGTTAAATTCGTATGCGATAAATGTGGCAGTGAGGAAACAACAGATGTTCAGCTTTCCGAGCCTGTTATAACAAATGCAACTTACGATTCCGAGGGCAGCATTGTTTACACAGCAAAAGCTACTTTCCTCGAAAAGGAATACACCGATACACAGACAGTCGTACTTGCCAAGCTTGTACATCCAGATATCGCAAAGGCGGAAGTTGCTTTTACAAACGGTGATACATTCACTCAAACAGGCGATTTAATAGATGTTGACTATGCTCTTATCTACAACGGTAAGGTTCTTGTTGAGGGACAGGATTATGAAATGTTCGAGGGTGATAAATCAGCAACTAAGCCTGGTACATACATGGTCAAGATAAGAGGTATAGGTGAAGATTTCGTGGGCGAAAAAACTATACCTTGGTATATCATCCCTGCTGCTGTTAATATCTCCGTAAACGGTGCACCCGTTGACGGTTTTGAGTTTGGAAAGTCCTTTACTGTAACGGCTGATGCTGCTCCCGCTGGACAGAAGTTCTCGCACTGGGCTGTAAATAATGAACCCGTATGCTACTCCGAGGAGTACAGCTTTATCGTAAATGAAAGCGTTGACCTGACACCTGTTTATGTTGCGGATACAGCTGTAGTAGAAGCAAAGCCTGTTCTTACACTCGGTGAAATTCAGACAGTATATAACGGCAAAAATGCAATCAGCTTTGAGTTTACACATACAACTCCCGACAGCTATACTATCGAGGAAGTTGGTCTGCTGTATGCTACAAACAAGCTGGCTGGTGCTAATACATCTGATCCTAAATACGCTAATACTGTAGATCTGAGAACAACTGACTTTGATGTTGAGACTTCTGTCAAGAACAATATAAGCGGAAAGGTCAAGAAGTTTGTAGCTGCCTACACAAATCATAACGGTACTATCTCATTCAGCTATGCGATCGGAAATAATACAGATTGCTACGTTTATGCAGTCGGCTATATCAAATGCAAGAATGATAACAACGAGGAAGTTACACTTTATACTAACTTCACTGCTGTTACATATAATTCAATAAGCTAATGGAGGCTATATCAATGGAAAAAATGAAGTACACTTCTCCTGAAATGGAAATTATCGAATTTGAAACAGAGGACGTTATCACTACAAGTCCTGCCGGCAGCAGCGTTGGCGGTGATAGTGGCAGTGGTAACGATTTTGGTTAATTCTAAGAAAAAAGCAAGAATTAATAGAAAAGCAGGCGGCTTTGTGCCGCCTGTTTCCGTTATACTTAATTCAATTGATAAATATGCTTCAAATCTGAGTTGTAGTATATAGATTTAAGTTAGTTTGTTAATTGTAAGGAATTATCGAAGTTTTACAAGATAACCGCTCATAGTGACAGATTTGTTTTATGTATTTACATTGTATTGGTGATGTGCTATAATAAGTGATAAGAAACGAAAAGGAGCTATATATGGGACAGAAAGAGATCATCGACAGGGACACTTACCGAAAGATCAAGAAAATGAACCGCGAGGAACTTACAAAGTTCATTCTGCAGTATGGTGATCAGTTACTAGGAGAACAAGGCAAAACAATAGATCTTCTGACTCTTGAAGCAGAGCTGAGTAAAATCAAAGGTATCGGTGGTAAGAGACTTGAGGAGATTATGGTCGTTATAGAGCGATTCCTAGAAGAATAAAAGTTAAGGACGGCGTATGCCGTCCTTTAATTTTAATAGTATTTGGTTAATATCCGTGTGACATTCGTGTGACAAACGCTGTATTTTTAACTGATTTCATGTATTTTTAGCTTCATATTCGTAATTTAACTTGAAGACAAAGCAAACGAAAAATGCCGATATTCCAAGAATTACTCGAAATACCGGCATAAATAAAAGTGGTGAGACATGAGGGATTTGAACCCTCGACCCTACGCTTAAAAGGCGTATGCTCTACCGACTGAGCTAATGTCTCGCAACAAAATTAATTATATCAAATTTGCATTGTCTTGTCAAGTTGTTTTTTATCTTTTTATATATTCGGTTATTACACCAACATTAATTATTCTAATTAGTGCAAATTGACGTTTTTTATATTTGTTATTGACTTTTACTTCGTTACATGATATAATATTTAAGTCGTCAAAAGATGTGCTTGTAGCTCAGCTGGATAGAGTGACTGGCTACGAACCAGTAGGTCGGGGGTTCGAATCCCTCCAGGCACGCTCAAAAGCCTTACGTAAAACGTAAGGCTTTTTTATATCTATTTGCAAATTTTTCAATAAAAGTTTTATGTAAAAATACTTTGTTTAATTCTTGACAAACTGATATAAATGATGTAAAATTATAATGTATTTTTATATTTTGAAAGGAATGATCTTCAATGGGTTTAACTTTAACTGAAAAGATCCTTAAAGCACACCTTGTTGACGGCGAGTATGTAAAAGGGCAGGAGATAGGTATACGTATCGATCAGACTCTTACACAGGACGCCACAGGTACTATGGCATATCTTGAATTTGAGGCAATAGGAGTTCCTCGTGTTAAAACCGAGCGCTCAGTTGCTTATATAGATCATAATACACTTCAGAGCGGCTTTGAAAATGCTGATGACCACAGATTCATCGGCAGCGTTGCAAAGAAGCACGGTATTTATTTCTCACGTCCCGGCAATGGAATCTGCCATCAGGTTCACCTCGAAAGATTCGGTATTCCCGGAAAGACTCTTATTGGTTCCGACAGCCATACCCCCACAGGCGGCGGTATCGGTATGATAGCCATCGGCGCAGGCGGACTTGATGTTGCTGTAGCTATGGGCGGCGGAGCTTACTATATCACATGTCCGAAGGTAGTTAAAGTTGAACTGACCGGCAAGCTCAGACCCTGGGTAGCTGCAAAGGACGTTATCCTTGAAGTGCTCAGAAGATTATCCGTTAAAGGCGGTGTCGGAAAGGTCATTGAGTACTGCGGTGAAGGCGTAAAGACTCTTTCTGTTCCTGAAAGAGCTACAATTACAAATATGGGTGCAGAGCTTGGCGCAACCACATCTATATTCCCGTCTGACGAAGTAACAAAGCAGTTCCTCAGAGCACAGAAACGTGAGGAAGTATGGACTCCGCTGTCTGCTGATCCGGATGCAGTTTATGATGAAGAGCTGAAGATCAATCTCAGCGAACTTGTTCCTCTTGCTGCCTGTCCTCACTCTCCTGATAATGTGAAGAGCGTTGAGGAGATAGGCAGACTCAAGATAGATCAGGTTTGTATCGGTTCATGTACTAACTCTTCTCTTCTGGATATGCTCAAGGTGGCTCATATACTTAAAGGCAAGACTGTTAATCCGGACGTTTCCCTTGCTATAGCTCCGGGATCAAAGCAGGTCCTCAATATGCTTGCACAGAACGGGGCGCTTTCAATACTTATCGACGCCGGCGCAAGAATTCTCGAAAGTGCCTGCGGCCCGTGCATCGGTATGGGACAGTCACCTAATTCCAAGGGAATCTCTCTCAGAACATTTAACAGAAACTTTGAAGGACGTTCCGGAACAAAGGACGGACAGATATATCTTGTATCACCTGAAATGGCTGCTGTTTCAGCTCTCACAGGCTATCTCACAGATCCTCGTGAGCTCGGCGATATGCCTGAATTCAAGCTTCCGGAGGAATTTGTTATAAACGACAACATGATCGTTCCTCCAGTACCTATTGAGGAAATGGACAGCGTTGAGATACTCCGCGGACCAAACATCAAGCCTTATCCTGAAACGGCTCCTCTTCTTGAGAGCATAGATGCTCCTGTTTCACTGAAGGTCGGTGACAATATCACTACAGATCATATCATGCCGGCAGGTGCAAAGATACTTCCGCTTCGTTCAAATATTCCGAAGATATCACAGCACTGCTTTGCAGTCTGTGATGAAAGCTTCCCAGAGAGGGCAAAATCTCTTGGAAAGAGCATAATTGTCGGCGGTTCAAACTATGGACAAGGCTCATCACGTGAACACGCTGCTCTTGCGCCTCTTTATCTTGGCGTAAAGGCTGTACTTGTAAAGTCGTTTGCACGTATTCATCGTGCTAACCTTATCAATGCCGGTATACTTCCTCTTACATTTGTAAATGAAGCTGATTATGACAGTATATCACAGGGCGACGAACTTGTGCTTGCCGATGTAAGAAAGGCTGTAGAGTCAGGCAAGTCTGAACTTACCGTACTCAATAAAACAAACGGCAAGTCGATACCGGTTCTCTGCGAGCTTTCCGGACGTACAAAGGATATAATGCTTGCAGGTGGACTTCTTGACTTTACAAGAGAGTCAATGAAATAATCTGATATTACTTCTGATGAGGCTTGAACAATTATGTTTTTTGAATTATTAAACGGTAACTTTGTTACAGCTGCCAGAAGAGTAAGGATCCCGACTACTCCAAGAGGCTGGCTTTCCGTTTTGATTATCGGACTGATATATGCAGCGGTTTACTGGCTGCTTGGGAAGCTGAAAACTCCGTTGTCGCAGAAAGCGAGAAATTCAGCTGCATTCTTCATTACACTTGTATTGTTTATAATCTGTATGCTCGCTTTTGACATCAGAATAGATTAGGAGGTATAAACCAATGGCAAAAATCACCATGAAAACGCCGCTTGTCGAAATGGACGGCGACGAAATGACCAGGATCCTCTGGCAGTGGATAAAGGAGACTCTCCTTGAACCTTATGTAGAGCTCAATACAGAATATTTTGATCTTGGACTGAAGCACAGAGAAGAGACCAAGGATCAGGTAACTCTTGATTCTGCCGAGGCTACTAAAAAGTATGGTGTAGCAGTAAAGTGCGCAACTATTACTCCGAATGCTGCAAGAATGCCGGAGTATAATCTCACACAGATGTGGAAGTCGCCTAACGGTACTATCCGTGCAGCGCTTGACGGAACTGTTTTCCGTACACCTATTATTGTAAAAGGTATTGAACCGTATATCCCCACATGGACAAAGCCCATAACCATTGCCCGTCATGCTTACGGAGATGTCTACAAGAATACGGAAATGCGCGTCAGCAAGGGAAGCAAGGCTGAACTTGTTGTAACTGATGAGAACGGAAATGAGACACGTGAGCTTATCCATGACTTTACAAAGAGTGACGGAATCATACAGGGACTCCATAATCTTGACGCTTCTATTGCCGGATTTGCGAGAGCTTGTCTCAACTACGGTCTTGATCTTAAACAGGATGTATGGTTTGCTTCAAAGGATACTATTTCAAAGAAGTACGATCATCGCTTCAAGGATATCTTCCAGGAAATATATGAGAATGAATACAAGGATAAGTATGAAGCTGTCGGCATTGAATACTTCTATACTCTGATTGATGACGCTGTTGCGAGAGTTATTCGCTCAAACGGCGGATATATATGGGCTTGCAAGAACTATGACGGTGATGTCATGTCTGATATGGTCTCAACTGCATACGGCAGTCTTGCTATGATGACTTCTGTTTTGGTTTCACCCGACGGAATATACGAGTATGAAGCCGCACACGGAACAGTTCAGCGTCATTATTATAAGTATCTCAAGGGCGAAGAAACATCCACAAACTCCGTTGCAACAATATTTGCGTGGAGCGGAGCTCTCCGCAAAAGGGGAGAACTGGACGGCACTCCTGAACTTTGCTTGTTTGCTGACAAGCTTGAAAAAGCAACTATCCAGACCATTGAAGACGGAGTTATGACAGGAGATCTTTACCTTATTTCTAAGCTTGAAAACAAGAAAAAGGTCGATTCAAAGACTTTCCTTGACGAGATAAAGATCAGGCTTGATAAATTAATGTAATAAGAGAGAAGGCATACCGCAATGTCAAAGGACTCAATATCAAATTCAGTCATAAGAAGGCTTCCGCGTTATTATCGCTTTCTTGGGGAACTTGAGCACAATGGATATGTTCGCATATCATCAAGAGAGCTTTCTGAAAAAATGGGGCTTACCGCTTCTCAGATAAGACAGGACTTCAATTGCTTCGGTGAATTCGGACAGCAGGGATACGGTTATAATGTCAGTGATCTCCGCCTTGAAATAGGCAAGATACTTGGCCTTGACAAGCAGACACCGATGATACTTCTTGGTGCCGGAAATCTCGGAAAGGCTATTGCAACCCATATTGATTTCCGAAATAAAGGCTTTGATCTGATAGGAGCGTTCGATGTAAATCCAGAAATTATCGGTAAAAAGCTTGGCGAATTAACGGTTCAGAGCGCTGAAGAGATAAGCTCATTCTGTGCTGTTCACAAGCCTGTCGCAGCAATTCTGTGTGTTCCTATGGTAGCAGCTGAAAAACTTGTGAATACACTGATAGACTGCGGAATCAAGGCATTCTGGAACTTTACGCACTATGATCTGAAGGTTACACATAAGGGCGTGGCTGTAGAAAATGTTCATCTTGGAGACAGTCTTACTACCCTTTCTTATGGACTTAACAACCTCGAAAACTGTGAAAAAGATAATTAATATCTGCTTGTTTGCTGTTCAGGGCAAAATCAGTACGCTGATTACCGGCGGAGTTCAGTATTGAACTCCGCTTTTTATTGATTGAATGTGAAAAAAATATCAAAGTTTCACTGAACTATATATATAATGGAATAGATGTATTCGAGCTCGTTATGAGCAATTATATGCATTGCATAAAAATGTATATGTGTTTTATTGCACAAATTATAATTAGAAAAATATCTGCTGAAACTTCGCCGACTATTTCACTCAATATACATTTATGAAATACAGCCAAAAACAAGTTAACTGCCGTAAAAATAAAATGCTTCTTAAAGTTTATGAAAAAGTATTGAAGTTACAATATAAAAAATAATATATCATATTAAAATAATATTATGCTTTTAATGAAATAATAATTGTTAATTAGATATCAATATCAGAATAGCGATATTCTTAAAGTGAATTTGAAATTAGTGAAATATATTGGTATACTATTAATGTATACGTTTATAATAATGGAGATAGTGCCCTCAAAGAGTATTATCTCCGACAAATCTGTTTGGGAGTGAATGTTTAATGGATTACCGCATAGAACATGATTCAATGGGCGAAGTAAAAGTGCCTGCCGACAAATACTGGGGTGCTCAGACTGAACGCAGTCATGAGAATTTTCTTATTGGAGTGGGGCTTGAAACAATGCCCTGTGAAATTACCCATGCTCTCGGAATTCTGAAGAAGGCTGCTGCAATAGCAAATCATGAACTAAGACATGAAAAAATGACTGATGAAAAATTCCGGATCATTTCAGAAGTTTGTGATGAAGTAATAAGCGGTTCACTTAATGAACATTTTCCTCTTGTCGTATGGCAGACAGGAAGCGGCACTCAGTCGAATATGAATGCTAACGAAGTTATTGCCAACAGAGGAAACGAGATCGCGGGAAGTAAGCTTCTCCATCCGAATGATGATATCAATATGAGCCAGTCTTCAAATGATACATTCCCGACTGCAATGCATATTTCCGCCGTTCTTGCACTGGAAGACAGGGTCGTTCCTGCTGTTGATGAGCTTATCAGTACATTCAGGCAGCTTGAGAAGGAAAATGAAGGTGTTGTAAAAAGCGGACGTACTCATTTGCAGGATGCTACACCGATTAAATTTTCGCAGGAGATCAGCGGCTGGAGATCATCACTCGAAAAGGATAAAAAAATGATACTTACTGCCTGCGAAGAACTGAAAGAACTTGCACTTGGAGGAACCGCCGTTGGTACAGGACTTAATGCGCCGAAAGGCTTTGCTGAAAAGTCAGCAGAAGCTATTGCAAGTCTTACAGGAAAGAATTTCAGAACGTCCCCGAATAAATTCCACTCGCTCACTTCCAAAGATGAAATAGTGTTTGCACATGGCGCACTGAAGGCGCTTGCCGCTGATATGATGAAAATAGCAAATGATGTAAGATGGCTCGCGTCAGGTCCGCGTGACGGTCTCGGAGAGATATTTATTCCTGAAAACGAGCCGGGATCGTCGATAATGCCAGGCAAGGTTAATCCCACGCAGTGTGAACAGGTAACTATGGTGGCTGTACAGGTAATGGGCAATGATGTTACGGTTGGAATGGCTGCATCACAGGGCAACTTTGAGCTTAATGTATTTATGCCGGTATGCGCGTATAACTTCTTACAGTCTGCAAGGCTGCTTTCCGAGTCGATAACCTCGTTCAATAAAAACTGTGCGGTGGGTATAAGAGCAAATAAGGAAAAAATGCATCATAATCTTCACAATTCTCTTATGCTTGTTACAGCTCTAAATCCGTATATTGGCTATGAAAACGCTGCTAAGACCGCAAAAAAAGCTTTTAAAGACAATATCTCCCTTAAAGAAGCCTGTGTTGAACTCGGTTTCCTTACTGCGGAAAAGTTTGATGAAGTATTCCATCCTGAAGAAATGGTCTGATAATACATGAAAGGATGCTGACGTATGGAAACGTTTACATATTACCCTGGCTGTACGCTGAGAACCAAAGCCAAAGACCTTGACAAATATGCAAGATTGTCGGCAGAGGTCCTTGGCATCGCCCTTGAGGAACCGTCTGACTGGCAGTGCTGCGGCGGTGCGTATACTACAGCTAAAGATGAGATCGCCACAAAACTTTCAGCTGTCAGAACGCTTATTGCTGCAAAAGAAGCTGACAGACCTCTTATCACCGTCTGTTCAGCCTGTCATAATGTTATAAAGCAGACAAACTATGATATTTCCAATGATGAGGATATGGCATCAAAGGTAAAGAACTATCTCGGACTTGAAGAGCCTTACTGCGGAGAGACAACGGTATATCACTATCTGGAAATGCTTCGTGATGTTGTGGGCTTCGATGAACTTGCAAAAAAGGTTGTAAATCCGCTTACAGGCAGGAAGATAGCTGCGTACTACGGCTGCCTGCTTCTCAGGCCTTCAAAAGCTCTTGCTATGGATGATCCTGAGAATCCTACAATTATTGAGGATTTTATCAAAGCTGTCGGCGGTACTCCGGTTATATATTCACAGAGAAATGAATGCTGCGGCGGATACATAGCTCTTGAAGACAAGTCGCAGGCTCATAAAAGAAGCTCAGCGGTAATTAAGTCTGCTGAAGATCAGGGGGCAGAGATGATAATTACTGCCTGTCCACTATGTATGTATAATTTAAGAAGAAATTCCGGCTCGGATTTGCCGGTATACTATTTTACCGAACTCCTTGCTGAAGCTCTTGGAGTAAAGGGGGAGAGCAATGAATAAGAATCTTAAAGAACAGGTGATGCGTTCAAGCGGAGTTAATGTGCTGAAATGTATGCGTTGCGGAAAATGTTCGGGAACCTGTCCGTCTTATGACGAAATGGAGTATCATCCTCATCAGTTCGTATATATGGTAGAGCGGGGAGATATCGAGACTCTTATGAATTCAAAGTCCATATACAAATGTCTGACCTGCTTTGCCTGTGTGGACAGATGTCCAAGAAATGTAGAACCAGCCAAGGTGGTCGAAGCTGTACGTCTTGCTGCTGTTCGTCAGCAGGGCAACAATCATATGAATCCTAATCAGTTACCTGAACTGC
Organism: Ruminococcus sp.; assembly: GCF_016287535.1. Taxonomy (GTDB): domain Bacteria; phylum Bacillota; class Clostridia; order Oscillospirales; family Ruminococcaceae; genus Ruminococcus. Next base: position 47,009 of record NZ_JAEFAJ010000001.1, on the reverse strand, counting down.
TTGACGAGGATATGCCGCAGCAGGCTATAGTCACAGCATTCAGAAAATACATAAAGTAAGGAGGAGATAAGGACTATGCAGAGAATAGGTGTATTTGTCTGTCATTGCGGAACAAATATTGCTGCAACTGTTGATGTAAAGACTGTTGCAGAGACCCTCGGACATGAGCCCGGAGTCGTTATCTCCCAGGATTATCAGTATATGTGCTCCGAGTCGGGACAGAACCTTGTAAAAAATGCTATCAGGGAGCATAAACTTACAGGAGTTGTAGTATGTTCGTGCTCACCAAGAATGCATGAGAATACATTCAGAAAAGCTGCCGCTTCGGCAGGACTAAATCCATACCTTGTCGAGATAGCCAATATCCGTGAACAGTGTTCATGGATACATAAGGATATCGCGTCAGCGACCGAAAAAGCAATTATACTCGGCAAGGCTGCGGTAGCAAAAGTCCATCTCAACGCTCCTCTCACAGCAGGTGAGAGCCCAGTAGCTAAAAGAGCACTTGTTATCGGCGGCGGTATAGCGGGCATTCAGACCGCTCTCGATATCGCTGAGGCAGGATTTGATGTTGATATCGTCGAGAAACAGCCGACTATAGGCGGTAAAATGGCTCAGATAGACAAGACTTTCCCGACTCTTGACTGTGCTGCCTGTATACTCACCCCTAAAATGGTTGAGGCTTCTCAGAATGAACATATAACGATACACTCATTCAGTGAAGTAACTGATGTCAAAGGATTTGTAGGCAACTTCACAGTTACCATAAAGAAGAAAGCACGTTTTGTTGACGAGACAAAATGTACCGGCTGCGGTCTTTGTACAGAAAAATGTCCCATGAAAAAAGTCCCCAACGAGTTCAATATGGGACTTGATAACCGTACAGCTATATATATTCCTTTTGCTCAGGCTGTTCCTAAGGTTGCAACTATTGATCCGAATCACTGCATGATGCTGCAGAAGGACAAGTGCGGTATCTGCTCATCTGTATGCTCGGTCGGTGCTATCGACTATAAGCAGGAGGACAGATTCATAGAGCAGAAATACGGTGCTATTATAGTTGCTACCGGCTTCAATCCTATTAAGCTTGATAAGTACGATGAATTTGCATACAATCAGTGTCCTGATGTTGTTACATCACTTGAGCTTGAAAGACTTATGAACGCCGCAGGTCCAAACGGCGGTACACTCCTTCGTCCCTCGGATAAGACTCACCCGCACAAGATAGTTTTCGTACAGTGCGTCGGTTCAAGGTGCGACGACAGCAAGGGCAAGCCTTACTGCTCAAAGATATGCTGTATGTATACAGCCAAGCACGCTATGCTCATCCGTGAGAAATATCCGGATACAGAGGTGTATGTATTCTATATAGATGTCCGTACACCGGGCAAGAACTTTGATGAGTTCTACCGCAGAGCTGTTGAGCAGTACAATGTTCATTACATAAAGGGCATGGTGGGCAAGGTAACACCTCGTTCTGACGGAAAGATCGACGTTCAGGCGTCTGATCTTCTTGCCAACGAACAGCTTCATATCGATGCTGATATGGTGGTCCTTGCTGCTGCAATCGAGCCTGACAAGACTGCTCGTCCTCTTGCTACAATGCTTACAACTCAGATGGATACAAATGATTTCTTTACAGAAGCTCACCCTAAGCTTAGACCTGTAGAAAGCGCTACGGCCGGAATCTTTCTTTCAGGTGCCTGTCAGGGACCGAAGGATATCCCCGAAACTGTTGCACAGGCAAGTGCTGCGGCTGCAAAGGCTATAGGACTTCTCGTAAAGAACAGCATCACCTGCAATCCCTGCGTTGCTCATTCTGACGAGCTTATGTGCAACGGCTGTTCATCATGCGAAAAGGTATGTCCTTACGGAGCTATAACATATATCGACAAGGAATTCAAAATGCCGGACAGGACGATCGCTGTACGCAGAGTAGCAAGTGTTAACCCTGCTGTATGTCAGGGCTGCGGCGCTTGTACAGTTGCTTGTCCTTCGGGAGCTATGGATCTCAACGGATTTTCTAACAGTCAGATAATGGCGGAGGTAGATGCAATATGCAGGTAAATGAGAATAAAGAGTTTCAGCCGCTGATCGTTGCTTTCTGCTGTAACTGGTGTTCATATGCAGGAGCTGATCTTTCGGGAACGAACAGACTCAATTATCCGGCAAATGTTAAGATAATCAGAGTGCCCTGCTCATGCAGAGTAAACCCCATGTTCATTCTCAGGGCGTTCCAGCGCGGAGCTGACGGAGTTATCCTCTGCGGCTGCCATCCGGGAGACTGTCATTATACATCAGGAAATTACTTCACAAGAAGAAGAATGACTCTTCTGTTCAGTATGCTGGATTTCCTCGGCATCGAGCGCGACAGGACAAGAGTTGAATGGGTATCGGCAGCTGAGGGTGCAAAATTTGCCGCGACTATGAATGATTTTACTGAAACTGTAAAAAAACTCGGACCCAACCGTAGACTGGAGGATTTACGATGCAGGAAGCAATGATAAATAAAGCAAAACAGCTTCTGGCTGAGGGTACCGTAAATCGTGTCATCGGCTGGAAAAGGGGAGAGTTCGCATACGATATCACTCCTGCTGTATTTGATACTGCTGAGGAACTCGAAAAAGAGTTCATATACGATGATTTCACATCTGCAAATGTATCCAAGTATCTCGTCAAAGAGAGCAGAAAAGAAGGAAAGATACTTGCTTTTCTGAAGCCATGTGATACATACAGCTTCAATCAGCTGATAAAGGAGCACAGAGTTGTACGTGATAATGTGTACATAGTAGGCATACCGGGCGGTCCTAAACTTGACGCTGAGAAGATAAAGAAAAAAGGTATAACAGGAATCCTCGGCGTAAAGAATGAGAATTATACTCTTAAAATAGAGACTGTTTACGGTGAAGAGACAATGCCCTTCTATGAGGCTGTCCTTGACAAGTGTGCTTCCTGCAAGAGCAAGAAGCACGTGATCTATGACGAACTGATAGGAGAGGACGGAGATGTTCTCGATTCCAACCGCTTCGATATGGTGGAGAAGCTTGAAAATATGACTGCTCAGGAGCGTTTTGACTTCTGGAGAGAGCAGCTTTCCAAATGTATACGCTGCAACGCCTGCCGTAACGTCTGTCCTGCCTGCACCTGTGAGAAGTGCGTATTCGACAATCCAGATTCAGGCGTTGAAAACAAAGCTCCGGCTGACAGCTTCGAGGAGAATATGTTCCACATAATCCGCGCATTCCATGTTGCCGGCAGATGTACGGACTGCGGTGAATGTTCAAGAGTATGCCCTCAGAATATACCTCTCCACCTTCTCAACAGGAAGTTTATAAAGGATATTAATGTATTTTACGGTGAATATCAGGCTGGCGAAGACAGTATATCTCGCGCTCCGCTCAATGATTACAAACAGGACGACTGCGAGACAAGCATAGTTCACGAAAGGGGAGTGGAATAATGCTGAAGATATCTCTCGATAAACTTGATAAGCTTTTTGATGCAATATCTGCTTCTCAGGCTCTGTATATTCCAGTTGACCGCAAGGACGGTGCAGCTGAGTATAAGAAGTACGAGAGCGGCATGAAGCTCAGCAGCTCTCTCAATACTGTCAGAAGCGCCAAGGACTTTTTCTTTCCTCAGATAGAAAATCTTGTGGACTTCAAAATGGAAGGCAAGAACATAGAGGTTGTTGACGTTCGTGAAGAGTCCGAGGATTTTGTGATATTCGGTGTCCGCGCCTGTGACGCGAGAAGTTTCACTATTCTTGATAAGGTATTTCTTGCTGATCCTGTGGACAGTTTCTACAAGAACCGCCGTGAACACGGAACTGTTGTAACTATGGCCTGTACACGCCCTGCCGAGACCTGCTTCTGCGGAACTTTCGGTATTGATGCAGCTGCTCCTGAGGAGGGCGACGCTGCCTGCTACAGCGACGGTGAGAACTTATTCATTGAAGCTCATAACGGAAAGGGACAGAAGTTCATCGACTCCGTTTCCTCGCTACTTGAAGAAGGAGATACCTCAAAGCTTGAGAGTGTACGTTCAAAAACAAGAGAGATTTTAAAAAAGCTCCCTCTTGCAAACCTCACTACAGATAACTTCGGTGGTGACAAGCTGAATGAATACTTTAATTCTGACAAATGGGGAGAGCTTTCGGAAAGCTGTCTCGGCTGCGGCACATGTACTTTTGTTTGCCCTACCTGTCAGTGTTATGATATAAAAGATTTCGACACAGGTCATGGCATAAAGCGTTTCCGCTGCTGGGACTCATGTATGTATTCCGATTTCACGAAAATGGCACATGGAAATCCGAGACTTACTCAGCTTGAGCGCTTCCGTCAGAGGTTCATGCATAAACTTGTATATTTTCCTGCAAACAATAACGGAGAATTCGGCTGTGTCGGATGTGGAAGATGTCTTTCAAAATGTCCGATTTCCATGAATATCGTTAAAGTCATGAAAGCATTGGAGGTAAAGTGATGAACAATGATACATTGATACCTTATATCGGCGTTGTAACGGATATAAGGCAGGATACCCCTGATGTAAAAACATTCAGAGTCATTTCTCCAGAAGGCGGCAAGGTATTCGAGCATATGCCCGGACAGTGCGCAATGCTCTCTATTCCTGGAGTTGGCGAGGCTATGTTTTCAATAACATCGTCTCCCACCAATAAGGAATTTATGGAGTTCAGCATTAAAAAATGCGGTTGTCTCACAACATGGCTCCATGCCATGGACGTTGGTCAGCAGATAACTATACGCGGACCTTACGGTAACGCTTTCCCTGTTGAGACTGAACTCAAAGGAAAGGACCTTCTCTTTATCGCCGGCGGTATAGGTCTTGCACCTCTCCGCTCGGTCATCAACTATGTACGTGATAACCGCTCTAACTACGGTGATGTACAGGTTATTTACGGTTCGCGTTCAAAGGACGATCTGGTAGATTACAAAGAAATAATTGACGAGTGGATGGCTGATCCCAATATCGAAGTAAACCTGACTATCGACAATCCGCAGGAAGGCTGGGACGGTCATGTGGGCTTTGTTCCTAATTATGTCAAGGAACTCAGTCCTTCCACAAGCAAGACAGTTCTTGTCTGCGGACCGCCTATCATGATAAAGTTCACTCTTGCGGGACTTAAAGAGCTCGGCTTTACAGAAACACAGGTTTACACCACTATGGAGCTTCGCATGAAGTGCGGTGTAGGCAAATGCGGACGCTGTAATATCGGTAACAAGTATGTTTGCAAGGACGGTCCTGTTTTCCGTTTTGACCAGCTTGGAGAACTGCCCGACGAATATTAATAAGGAGAAATTCGCATGGATAATATGTTGAATGTTTACCTGTTCGGCAAAAAATATGAAGTGCCCGCAGGTCTTACGATAATGACAGCTATGGAATATGCAGGCTATGATCTTGTAAGAGGCTGCGGCTGCAGGAACGGTTTCTGCGGTGCCTGTGCGACCATCTACAGAATAAAAGGGGAGATAGAGCTCCACGGCTGTCTTGCCTGTCAGACGGAGGTACAGGAAGGAATGTATGTTGCAACACTTCCATTCTTTCCGCTTGAAAAAAGAACCTACAATATTGAGGAGATAAAGCCTGACCAGCAGATAATGATGCAGCTTTATCCCGAAATATACAGCTGTATAGGCTGCAATGCCTGTACCAAAGCCTGTACGCAGGAGCTCAATGTTATGCAGTATATCGCATATGCCCAGAGAGGTGAGTATGAGAAATGCGCAGAGGAGAGCTTTGACTGTGTAATGTGCGGAGTATGTTCGTCACGATGTCCTGCCGGTATCTCACACCCTCAGGTAGCAATGCTTGCAAGGCGTCTCAATGGTAAGTACATCGCTCCTGAATGCGGACACCTTTCCGACAGGGTCAAGGAAGTAAACGAAGGCATTTTTGATAAGGATATCGAAGAGCTCATGACAAAAGCGGTAGATAATATCGAAGAGATCAAGGATATGTACAACCACCGCGAGATAGAGAAGTAAGGAGGGGAGAATATGTACAAGATAGAAAAGCTTAATGAACTTGCAAAAGTTGTTGCTGAAAAAAGAGCTGAAAATGCAGATCTTGAACCAAGAAGAATGACTGCTGAAGAAAAAGATGAACTTCTTGCCAATTTTCACCCCGATTATAAACAGGATGAGTTCACTGTTCTTTCTGCAGGTGTAAACAAAGGCGATAAAGTTCCTACACAGCTTGCTGCTCTGTTACAGGGCAAAAGCCGTATCAGCGCTGAAGATGTTGACCTTACATCTCCGGATTATGAAACAGATGTACTTATTATCGGAGGAGGCGGCGCAGGAGCTTCTGCTGCGATCGAAGCCGATGAAGCAGGTGTAAAGGCAATGATCGTCACAAAGCTCCGTATAGGCGACGCAAACACGATGATGGCGGAAGGCGGTATACAGGCTGCGGATAAGCCCAACGATTCTCCCGCAATACATTTCCTTGACGCTTTCGGAGGCGGTCACTTCGCCGCAAAGCCTGAACTTGTAAAAAAGCTTGTTACCAAGGCCCCGGAAGCTATCCAATGGCTGAATAAGCTTGGCGTTGAATTCGATAAAGAGCCCGACGGCACAATGGTAACTACTCACGGCGGCGGAACTTCACGCAAGAGAATGCACGCTGCAAAGGATTATTCCGGCGCAGAGATAATGCGTACACTCCGTGATGAGGTCATAAACCGCGGTATTCCTGTTATCGACTTTACTGCTGCTGTAGAGATAATTCTCGACGGAAACGGTAAGGCAGCAGGTGCAGTTCTCATGAACATGGAAACAAAGGAACTTCTTGTTGCGAAGGCAAAGACTGTTATTATAGCTACCGGCGGTGCAGGACGCCTTCACTATCAGGGCTTTCCGACCTCGAACCATTACGGTGCAACTGCTGACGGACTTATTCTCGGCTACAGAGTAGGAGCAAAGCTTCTGTACGCTGATACATTGCAGTATCACCCGACAGGTACAGGTTATCCTGAACAGATCTTCGGCGCACTTGTTACGGAGAAGGTTCGTTCTCTCGGTGCAAAGCTTGTAAATATCGACGGCGATGTATTTATGCATCCGCTTGAGACAAGAGATGTTACAGCTGCTTCTATTATACGTGAGTGTACTTATAGGAACAAGGGCATCGAGACCTCTCTCGGAAAGGCTGTATGGCTTGATACTCCTATGATCGAGTACAAAAACGGAGAGGGAACTATTGAAAAGCGTATTCCTGCCATGATGCGAATGTTCGGCAAATATGGCATAGATATACGCAAGGAGCCTATACTTGTATATCCTACGCTTCACTATCAGAACGGCGGCCTTGATATCTCTGACGACTGTTCTACAGGAGTTGAGAATCTCTATGCAGCCGGCGAGGTGGCTGGCGGTATCCACGGCAGAAACAGACTCATGGGCAATTCTCTTCTTGATGTTATCGTATTCGGCAGAAACGCTGGTATCAACGCTGCTGCCAAAGCCAAGGCGACAGCAAGTCCGGAAAAGCTTACTCTCGCTCATATAGAAAGCTTCAACAAAGAACTTGAAGCTTCAGGAGCTGCAAGCGGTGCTGTTTCACCTATGCTTCTTCCTCATTATTCAAGAAAGAAATAAAAAAAGGGGCGCTGAATAAGCGCCCTGAAAAGATATTAATAAAAGAAAGTAAAGTGATAAATAATGGAACTGTTTAATGGAATTCTGTCAATTCATGGCGTTTCCTTTCTTATGATATCTGTTATAGCTATAGCTGCATTAGGTTATGTTCTGGGCAGAATAACTATAAAAGGCATTTCCCTCGGTACAGCAGGTGTATTCATCATAGCGCTGATTTACGGCTGCGTTTTTTACAAACAGCTTTCATCAGAGATAAATACTGATTTTGTCGGAAGCGCTTTGAAAATAGTTGATAACCTCGGACTTATACTCTTTGTTACAGCTGTAGGCTTTATTGCAGGCCCTAATTTCTTCGGAAACTTCAAGAAGAACTTCAAGTCCTATGTTCTTCTTGCAATTATAATAATTTTCAGCGGAGGACTTGCCTGTGCAGGCTGTATATTGGTCGGCAGAAATTTCACAGATCTCTCAAATGAAGAGTTTACGGCAATGCTTACAGGAATTCTTTCAGGTGCGCTTACAAGTACACCTGGTTTTTCTGCGGCAAAGGATGCGGTCGGAACAGATCATCTTCAGAGCATAGTTTCGGTTGGTTATGCTATCGCATATATATTCGGTGTTATAGGAGTTGTTCTCTTTGTACAGGTAATACCTAAGATAATGAAAGCAAATATGGAAAAGGAAAGGGAACTGCTTGCACCCGCTTCAAAGGATTCTGCAAAGGCTAAGAAAGCTGATAAGCTCATAGAAATGGACAGCTTTGGTATCATGCCTTTTGCGTTGGCGGCGTTCTTTGGAATAATTGTTGGTTCTTTCAAATTCGGCAATTTTTCGCTTTCAACTACAGGAGGATGTCTTCTTGTCTCACTGATATTCGGTCATTTTGGCCATTTCGGCAGATTCTCCCTAACTCCAAAAGAATCGACTTTAAAGGTGTTCCGCGAGCTCGGACTGATGTTCTTCCTTATCGGCGCCGGTGTTTCAGGCGGTGCAAAATTTGTTCAGTATTTCGACGCAGTATACTTTATATATGGAATGATAATGACTATCGTTCCCATGATAATCGGTTTCCTTTTTGCAAAATATGTGCTCAAGCTGAGCCTGCTCAATAATCTCGGTTCAATAACAGGAGGAATGACATCAACTCCTGCCCTTGGTACTCTTATAAGCACTGCCGGTACAGAAAATGTAGCATCAGCTTATGCCGCAACATATCCTGTAGCTCTGATATCAGTAGTTCTTGTATCACAGTTCCTTATAATATTATTCAGGTAACAGAAAAGCGCTTCCGAAAAAAGGAAGCGCTTAATTTTTATTTCACACCGTATTTTTCACGGTATTCAAGCATTTTATCAAGATATTCCTTTCCTGGAACTATCTCCTTCTTTATTGCATCTATTATATCCTCCATCGTAACAATAGGATAAACTATAACGCCAAAATCACGCTTTACTTCCTGTACAGCGGAAAGCTCGCCTGTGCCTTTTTCCATACGGTCTACAGTAATGACCATACCGGTAACATTAACATCTGCAGCTGTCATAAGCTTAGGCATGGACTCTCGGAGAGCCTTGCCTGATGTCATAACGTCGTCTATGATAACCACTCTTTCACCGTCTCTGAGAGTTTTTCCGACAAACATACCGCCTTCACCGTGATCTTTTGCTTCCTTTCTGTCAAAGCAGTATGATACATCTATACCGTATTTATTGCTGAGGGCTACGACAGCTGAAACAGCAAGCGGAATTCCCTTGTATGCAGGTCCGAAAAGTGTATCTGCAGGGATATCATTTTCTTTAATGCATTCAGCGTAGTATTCACCAAGTTTTGCGAGCTGAGCTCCTGTTTTGTAGTTGCCGCAATTTATAAAATAAGGAGCTTTTCTGCCGCTTTTAAGAGTAAATTCTCCAAAAGTAAGCACTCCGCAGTCAACCATGAATTTTATGAAACTTTCCTTGTAATTCATTTTTATAACCTCCGTTATGTATATTTCCTGCAAGCAGGTCATCAGCTTTATATTTCTTCGTATATATGACCGCAGAAAGGACATCTTGGATAATCAAGATCTATTTCTGCACCGCATTCAATGCATATCTTTTTAGGGAGTACGTCTATACTCTCATCTATATCCTTGTTGAACTCACCGGCAAATCCTGTCGGGTGAGTCAAAGGAAATACACCTATGAGCATACCGCATTCAGTACAATAATATCCGATGGTAGTATCAACAGGCACTTCGCATATCATAGTATCATTTTCGTAGAATGTTGATACCGGATATCCGAAAGGTGAATTCCTTCCGCGGTTTTCAATTTTGAAAGTTCCCTTTACCATGGGCTTGCCGCAGTGTAACATATCTGATCCCCCTTTTAACGACCATAGTAATATTATAGACCTTTTTTTACCGGAATTCAAGACTCTTATGAAATAAATTATAAATGTTTGGAAAAAAACTAAAATCTATTGCAAAGATGTTAAAAAAGAGGTATAATATATTTGTGTATAATTAGCAGGTTTACGTATCCCGTTTGAAAAAGAAACGGCATTTCTTTATTGAAAAGGAGCCGAATATGGCAAAAAAGAAAAGTATTACTAGAATATCTGACAAAAAAAGAGGAAGACCAAAGATAAGATTCAGCTTCTGGGGGCTTATACTAATCTTTGTTCTTTCATTTTCAGGATGTTTTGCAATATATATGATAGCAGCAAATATGAATGAAAACTTCTGGAATGAAGAGTTTGATAAAGTTGTCGTAGAAAAAAAGAATGCTAAAGTTCCGAATATTGATGACATTTCGGATACCGAAGATAAAAGTGAGGAAAAAAGTGAAAACGAGGAAGTAAGAACTTCAGTTATAAATCCGATTTCTCAGTCTGAGGCGAAAGATGCCTCATATCTCAGTTCCTGCTGCCTTGTTACGGATTCTACTCTGTTAGGAATAGACAAATTTACAGATTTAAATGATGTAATCGGAAGCGAGTCGCTCAGCGCAGCCGGCTGCAACTCTGTTACCATCGAATCCCCATACGGAAACAAAACTGCTTATGAGATTCTTCAGGCAAAAAAGCCGGAAAAAGTCTACATTATGATCGGGAGTGATATTTCCACAGCTTCTGTGGATGACATGATCATAAATTATACTGATTTTGTCAAAAACGTAAGAGGATATCTAAATTCTGCTGATATTTACATTATGCAGCTTCCGCCGCTTAGGGCTGACGCTGAGGGGATCAGCAACAACACTGTCAACGAATTCAATACAAAACTTCTTACTATTGCCAATACAACAGGAGTTTACTGTCTTGATACCAATACTGCATTAAAAGGAGTTGACGGTAACATTTCAGAGGAATATGTGGATCTCCAAAACGGTAATCTCAACGAAAAAGCCTATAAAAAAATAGTTGAATACATACTTTGTCATACTGTATAATTTTTTAGTCGAACACTATATATAGTGTTCGACTTTTTTACATTGAGTAGACGCTTTTAAACGCCGCAAAATAGCTGAAAGTCTATTTTTTAAATAATTTATACGCATATTTGCACAAAAATTCAAATATTATCGTGCTGTGAATCGTGCAAGTGCTACATTGACATATCTTTGATAATGCTATATACTTGTATATGAGCAACAAGAAAGCAGACACTATATATTGTGTTTGGAGGTATGGTATAGAAATGATAATACACATTATTAAAAGAGACGGACGAAAAGTTCCTTTTAATATAGAAAAGATAGCAAACGCTATTTTCAAAGCAGCACAAGCACGTGGCGGTACAGATTTTAATGTTGCTATGGATGTTGCAGTAGAAGTTTGCAGACTTTATGAGGAACAGAATCCCGGAAAAACTCCAACTGTTGAAGAGATACAGGACCTCGTCGAGAAAGTCCTTATTGAAAAGGGCCACGCCAAGACAGCAAAGGCTTATATTCTCTACCGTTATGAGCGTACACGCTCACGTGAGATGAAAACCAATCTGATGTGCGTACTCAACGAGCTTACCTTCAGTCCCGCAAAAGACAGTGATATAAAGCGTGAGAACGCAAATATAGACGGTGATACCGCAATGGGTACGATGCTCAAGTACGGTTCGGTATCAGCCAAGGAATATTATGAGATGTACGTCCTGGAGTCTGCTCATGCAAAGGCTCACCGTGAGGGCGATATTCATATACATGATCTCGATTTTTACACACTGACTACTACCTGTACACAGATCGACCTGAAGAAGCTTTTTACTAACGGCTTCTCCACCGGACACGGCTTTTTAAGAGAGCCTAACGATATAGCAAGCTATTCGGCACTTGCCTGTATCGCTATCCAGTCCAATCAGAACGATCAGCACGGCGGTCAGAGTATCCCTACATTTGATTATGCTATGGCTGACGGTGTCAAGAAGACCTATGCATCAAGATACAGACAGAATGTTGCAAGGGCATTGTCACTTTTGGGCGGCGTTGAAAATGAATTCGAGATAGTTGACGAAATAAAGAAAGAATTATCCGAAAAATGTGAACTGAAACCGATCCTTGCAAACGATAACGGCTACAAGGAAAAGGAAATGGAACTGCTGCTGAAGTATACAGATAAGGAAACTGCTGAGAAAATTCAGGCTTTCGCTACAAGAAATGCTGAAAAGGAAACAGACAGGGCTACTTATCAGGCTATGGAGGCACTTATCCACAACCTTAACACCATGAACAGCCGTGCCGGCGCACAGACTCCGTTCAGCTCAATAAATTATGGTACAGATACATCTCCTGAAGGAAGAATGGTAATAAAGAATGTTCTTCTTGCTCAGGAAGCTGGTCTCGGAAATGGTGAAACTCCTATATTCCCGATCCATATTTTCAAGATCAAGGAAGGAATCAACTATAATCCTACCGATCCGAACTATGATCTTTTCAAGCTTGCCTGCAGAGTATCCGCAAAGAGACTCTTCCCGAATTTCTCGTTTATTGACGCACCATATAACCTTCAGTATTACAAGGAAGGCAATCCTGATACAGAGATAGCATATATGGGCTGCCGTACAAGAGTTATCGGAAATAATTATGATCCTTCAAGAGAAATAGTTACAGGCAGGGGAAATCTCAGCTTCACATCTATAAATCTCCCGAGACTTGCAATAAAGGCAGATCACAATGTTGGGCTTTTCTTCGATATGCTTGAAGAGAAAATGGAGCTTGTCATTGCTCAGCTAATGCATCGATTCAATATCCAGTCACAGAAGAGAGTAAGGAATTATCCTTTCCTTATGGGACAGGGTATCTGGATAGACTCTGACAAACTCGGTCCTGATGATACAGTAGGCGAGGTGCTCAAACACGGTACGCTTTCCGTTGGATTTATCGGACTTGCTGAAACACTTAAAGCTCTTATCGGTGCTCATCATGGTGAAAGTGAAGAGGCAAGAGAGCTCGGTATTGAGATAGTTACATCAATGAGAAAACGCCTTGATGAAGAATCAAAGCGCACAGGACTCAACTTCTCGCTTCTTGCTACTCCGGCAGAAGGACTTTCAGGACGTTTTGTACGCATGGACGCTAAAAAATACGGCGTTATCGAAGGTGTTACAGACCGTGATTACTATACAAACTCCTTCCATGTACCGGTTTATTATCCTATCAGCGCTTTTGATAAGATAAAGATCGAAGCTCCTTACCATGAGCTTACAAATGCCGGACATATAAGCTATATTGAGCTTGACGGCGATCCTCTTGAAAATCTCAGTGCCTTCGAGAAGATAGTACGCTGCATGAAGGAATCAGGCATAGGCTACGGCGCTATCAATCACCCTGTTGACCGTGATCCATGCTGCGGATATACCGGTATAATCGGTGAAACTTGTCCATGCTGCGGCAGGAAGGAGCATTCCGACAATGTAGCTTTCGACAGGATACGCCGTATAACAGGATACCTTGTGGGAACACTTGACCGTTTCAATAACGGTAAACGCGCGGAGGAACATGACCGCGTAAAGCATGATGTATAAGGTGATATAATGAAACTTAGAATTGCCGGAACCGTTAACGATTCTATCGTTGACGGTCCGGGAATAAGATTTACTGTATTTGTTCAGGGCTGCCCTCATAACTGCAAGGGCTGCCACAATCCGCAGACCCATGATTTTGAAGGCGGTACTGTTGCGGATACTGAGGAGCTGCTTGAAAAAATAAAAGGTAATCCATTGCTGGACGGCGTGACATTCAGCGGGGGAGAGCCTTTCTGTCAGGCGGAAGCGCTTGCTTCGCTCGGTAAACAGATCAAAGAGCTTGGACTCAATATCGTTACGTATACGGGCTATACTTTTGAGAAGCTCTATGAAGAGCGAAGTCTTAATAACTGGGATGAGCTTTTGGGTGTTACTGATATTCTTATTGATGGACCTTTTATCCTTGAACAGAAGGATTGGGAAATAAAGTTTCGCGGAAGTTCAAATCAGAGATATATCGACTGTAAAAAAAGCCTTGAAACAGGAAAAGCAGTCGAAACTGAACCATAAATATTAAAAAGCAGACCGCAAAGGTCTGCTTTTTCTGTATAATACAAGATAATGGCGGTCAAATGACCGCCCGAATTATTGGTATATCAGCCCTGTCTCTTGGCTTCAATCTCAGCAAGTGCGTCCTTGCGTGAGAGGTTGATCCTGCCCTGACGGTCGATCTCAGTAACCTTTACAACGATCTCGTCACCGATAGAAACAACATCTTCGACTTTTTCAACTCTCTGCTTGTCAAGCTTTGATATGTGAACAAGTCCGTCCTTGCCTGGTGCAATCTCGACAAATGCACCGAAATCCATGATCCTAACAACCTTGCCCTTGTAAATCGCACCTACTTCGGGATCGTTGGCAATAGTGTGGATTATCTGGAGTGCCTTGTTTGCATTGTCAGCATCAACACCGCTGATAAATACATTTCCGTCATCGTTTATGTCGATCTTGACGTCACAGTCAGCAGAGATCTTCTGGATGACCTTACCGCCCTGACCGATGACCTCTCTAATCTTGTCAACAGGGATCTTTGTCTGAAGCATCTTGGGAGCGTACTTATTGACTGTAGGTCTGCTTTCCGGAATAGCCTTGAGCATGATCTCGTCGAGAATATAGATACGAGCCTTTCTTGTCTTTTCAAATGCCTGCTTGATAATAGCGGGAGTAAGACCGTCTACCTTGATATCTACCTGTATAGCAGTGATACCCTTATGAGTACCGCCAACCTTGAAGTCCATATCGCCGAAGAAGTCCTCAAGGCCCTGTATATCGACCATGGTCATGAAATCATCACTGTCGGGAAGAGTGATAAGTCCGCAGGATATACCGGCTACAGGCGCCTTTATCGGAACACCTGCGTCCATAAGAGCAAGTGTTGAGCCGCAGATAGAGCCCTGTGAAGTTGAACCGTTTGAAGAGAGTACCTCAGAAACAAGTCTCAGAGCATACGGGAAGTCCTCAACCGAAGGAATAACAGGAGCAAGAGCTCTTTCAGCAAGAGCACCGTGACCTATCTCACGACGACCGGGACCTCTGCTCGGCTTAGTTTCACCGACAGAATAGCTCGGGAAATTGTACTGGTGCATATATCTCTTTGAGTCCTCTTCATCGAGACCGTCGATCTTCTGGCAGTCGCTTACAGGACCAAGTGTACAAACTGTAAGAACCTGTGTCTGACCTCTTGTGAAAAGACCAGAACCGTGAACACGGGGGAGTATACCGACTTCTGCGGCAAGAGGACGAATTTCGTCTATACCACGTCCGTCAACACGTTTGCCTTCATAAAGCCATGCACGAACGATCTTCTTCTGGAGCTTGTAGATACACTCGTCGATCATAGGGATCTGCTCAGGATACTTTTCATCAAAGTTTGCGTGGATATCGTCAACGATAGGAGCAAGCCGCTCATCACGAATGTTCTTGTCGTTGGTATCGAGTGCAAACTTAACACGCTCTGAAGCGAATGCTTCGATAGCGTCGAACATATCATGGTCAACTTCCATTGATTCAAAAGTGAACTTGGGCTTACCGATCTGTGAGCGGATATCGCTGATGAAAGCTACCATTTTCTTGATCTCTTCATGACCTTTAAGGATAGCCTCAAGCATTGTGTCCTCAGGAACCTCGTTAGCGCCGGCCTCGATCATAACGATCTTCTCGGCAGTACCTGCAACAGTAAGGTTAAGATCTGTCTTGGTTCTCTGCTCAAGAGTAGGATTGAGAACGATCTCACCGTCAACAAGACCTACGTTGATTCCGGCGATAGGACCGTTCCACGGAATGTCCGATATTGATATAGCAACTGAAGTAGCTATCATACCTGCGATCTCAGGTGAATTGTCAGGCTCAACTGCGAGGACGGTCATTACAACTGAAACGTCGTTTCTCATATCCTTCGGGAAAAGAGGACGTATAGGACGGTCAACACAGCGTGAAGTGAGGATAGCCTTTTCGGAAGGCTTGCCCTCGCGCTTTGTGAACGAACCGGGGATTCTGCCTACAGAATACAGTCTTTCCTCATAGTCAACTGAAAGAGGGAAGAAGTCAACGCCTTCTCTCGGCTTTGCGCTTGCTGTAACATTTGCCATTACGACAGTTTCGCCGTATCTTACCCAACAGGAACCGTTGGAAAGTCCGCAGGTCTTTCCAGTCTCAACTATAAGCGGTCTGCCGGCATAAGTTGTTTCAAAAGTTCTGTAATTTTCAAACATCTGATTTGCCTCCATTTTCAGAAAATTTTCATCAGAGGAGAGCTTTTAGAAGTTAGAGGTAAAAGTCAGAAATATAAGATTTCTGACGCTTGCCTCTGACTTCTAATCCCTGCACTCTGATAGACGTAAAGGCAGAAGGGTACAGAACCCCACTGCCTTCATACACATGATTACTTACGGAGACCGAGCTTTTCTACGATAGCGCGGTATCTGTTGATATCCTTCTTCTTGAGATATGCAAGAAGGTTACGTCTGTGACCAACCATCTTCAGAAGACCTCTTCTTGAGTGGTGATCATTCTTGTGGCTCTTGAGGTGGTCTGTAAGGTCGTTGATTCTTCTTGTAAGAATAGCGATCTGAACCTCAGGTGAACCTGTGTCGTTTTCGTGTGTTCTGTTAGCCTCAATAACGGCTGTCTTTTCATCCTTCAATAACATTTGAAGCACCTCTTGATAAAATATTCCGTAAACTCAGTAGGGGGTGAAAGTCGAGGACAAGCCCCGGACCAAGTACACGGTGATAATATTATACCATATTATTGTATTTTTGTAAAGCCTTTTTTTGATTTTTATCGTATTTTTCTTGTAAAAATCTGTCAGTTAAGATGAAAAAAACATATACTGTGCCGGCGCATGATGTTTTATTAAAGAATATAGTTGACTATTCAGACGTAATGTGTTAAAATAGATATACAGAGAATGCATGATAAACGGATTGGAGGATCAATAATGAAAAAAAATGCTTTTGAATATGTATGGACAGACAAAAAAAGATCCATTTTCGGTCTGCCTCTTACTTTTACTCGTTATTATCTTACAGAAACCAAATTTA
The DNA here is from genome assembly GCF_016287535.1 of Ruminococcus sp. Classification (GTDB taxonomy): domain Bacteria; phylum Bacillota; class Clostridia; order Oscillospirales; family Ruminococcaceae; genus Ruminococcus. Next base: position 29,844 of record NZ_JAEFAJ010000001.1, on the reverse strand, counting down.
TCACCCGTACAGGTTTTCTGAATGTTGATGAAGATGAAATTGATCTTTACAAGGTCACAGATAAAAAGGTTAAATATCCGTTCTTTCAGCGCCTCGTTAACTGCGGAACGATAATTATATACAGCCGTGACGCTGATACTCCCTCAAAGGAAGTACACTGTGTAAAAAATGTCAGAAAAGTTTCAGAACTTATAGACAAATATCTTAACATTATGCGTGACAGATACGGCATAAGAGGAAGAGATATGATGGGCTTCCATTCAGATCACGATCATTATGATGATTTTGACGACGCCCACGATGAAGACGGAGATTTTTGATTTCAGAGGTGATTTGGCAGATGCTCTCGTTTATTACTGAAAAACAATCCAGCTGGGACAGACTGAAAGAGGAAGAACGTCCTATATTCATATACGGAATGGGCGACGGAGCATTAAAAATAATGTCTGTTTTCCGTGAAAAGCATATAACTGTAGCAGGTATCTTTGCAAGCGACGATTTTGTAAGAGGACATTCATTTGAAGGATACAGAGTACATAAACTGTCAGAGATAGAAGAGGCTGTAGACGATTTTGTTGTAGTTCTTGCGTTTGCCGCCGGATATCAGGAGATCGTTGATAAGGTTCAGGAGATCGCAGCGAAACATACACTGTATGTTCCGGATGTGCCTGTAGTGGGCAGGGGACTTTTTACTTATGAATACTGCCAAGAGAATGCAGAAAAGATACAGCAGGTCTATGACAGTCTTGCAGATGACTATTCGAGAAAAGTCTATGCAAATATAATTAATTTCAAAATAAGCGGCAAAATAGAGTATCTTTCAGAGGTTACGACTACAAAAGCAGATATATACAAGAAGATTATAAAACCTACATTAAACGAGGTATATGTCGATCTTGGAGCATATAACGGAGATACTATAAAAGAACTTTTAGAGTTTACCCACGGAAAGTACGTATCAATATATGCACTTGAGCCTGATAAGAAGAATTTCAAGAAGCTTGCAAAATTCATTGACGGAATGCCTCATGTTTATGCATACAATTCCGCTGCATGGTGTATCGACTGCGAACTGCCATTTGCTTCAAAGGCTGGTCGCCAGTCATCAATAAGTGCTGAGTCTGAAAATGTTGTCGGAGCGCTTTCTGTAGACAGTATACTCGCAAAACGTCCTGCAACCATAATAAAAATGGACGTTGAGGGCTTTGAGCGTGAGGCTATATGGGGTTCATCCATAACGATAGCTCATTATGCTCCAAAGCTTATGGTATCACTTTATCACAGAAATGAAGATATTTTTGAACTGCCGATACTGATAAAGAAGCTGAACCCTTCGTATAAGCTCTATATACGTCATCAGCTTTACATACCGGCATGGGAAACAAATCTGTATGCGACAGTATAAATATTAAAAGCGATAGACCAAAGTCTATCGCTTTTCTTTATTATATAAGCTTTCTTTCGTCGCAGTATTCACATTCAAGAAGAGTTTCATCTCCGCTTGAACGGAAACTCTTCGGCAGGTATTCCTCATGATTTGTAATACAATTCGGATTTGAACACTTTACGCCGCTGAAAACCTTTCCCCTGAGCGTTTCGGAGGCTTTCTTTTCTTTGAGAATAGTCATAATAAGTGCCATGCGCACAAACATACCATATTTTGCCTGCTTGAAATACATAGCCCTTTCGTCATCATCAACCTCAACAGTTATTTCATCAACACGGGGCAGGGGATGCATAACGATCATATCTTTTCCTGCGCTCAGCATTTTTTTCTTATCAAGTACATACGTGTTTTTCTGAGCGAGATACTCTTCTTCGCTTGCGAAGCGTTCCTGCTGTATTCTTGTCATATACAGCACATCGAGACTGCCTATTGCTTCTTCAAGAGTATGTACTTCCTTATAACTGCTTCCGTTTGCCTTGATTATATCCTTGATATATGCCGGCATACCAAGTTCATTTGTAGATATGAAAACGAATTTGTTGTCAGGGAACATACTGAGAGCCTTACAAAGTGAATGTACTGTCCTTCCGTTCAGAAGATCACCGCACATTCCGACAGTAAGTCCGGAAAGCTTTTTCTTCTCTATTTTCAGTGTAAGAAGATCTGTAAGAGTCTGAGTAGGGTGAAGATGACCGCCGTCGCCTGCATTTATTACTGAACAGTCAGCTGTAAGAGAGGCAGCTTTTGCAGCACCGGCAACAGGATGACGTATAACAAGAACATCTGAATAGTTACTTACGATCTTAGTAGTATCCTTTATTGTTTCTCCCTTTGCGACTGAAGAATTGGCAGGATTATCGAATCCGATGATCTGTCCTCCGAGTCGTATCATAGCTGTCTGAAATGACATCTGTGTTCTTGTGGAAGGTTCATAGAAAAGAGTTGCCATGATCTTTCCGTCACATACGTGTGCGAATTTTTCAGGCGCTTTATAGATCTCCTCACCAAGTTCAACCACCTTTTTCCACCAGGAAACTGGATAATCATTCAAGTCAATAAGGTGCTGATATTCTGAAAACATATTTTTGACCTCCGGTACGGTTTAAAGTATTTTGCTGCCGTTTATTATCATTTCAAACTGTACTCCGAGATATTCGGAAGCTCTTCTGCAAAGCAGCATACGTTTCATAAATATCTCAAAATATTCAAGTACAGAGGATATTTCTGTATCAATCTGAAGTTCGAGTATAATTGATGATTTATCTTCGTTGAATCTGACCGCAGACTTTTCAACAGCATAATTTACACGGTCGTGTATATCAAAGGTAAGAAGATCGGTATTCCGGACGCGGCTTCTTCGTACATCCGTCTTGTCACCGATTATCATTGCTGCGGAAATAGCGTCAAGAGGCTGACCTGTGCCTTCATCATGATTACCGATAGCCGAAATAATAGAACATATCTCATCTGCTGGCATACTGAGGCAGTCAAGAAGTCTGAAAGCCATTACAGCACCGCTCTGAGCGTGATCGACACGGTTTATAACATTTCCGATATCATGCATTATTGAAGCAATACGAGCAAGTTCAACAGTACGTTCGTCGAATCCGAGCCCTTCAAGTATCATTGCAGATGTGTGGGCTACACGTTCAACGTGAGGAAATGAATGCTCTGTATATCCGAGAGCTTCAAGTGCCTGATCTGCACGCCTGATATATTCCATAATATCAGGATTCTGTTTAATATATTTATAGGTAACTATACTTGCCATAATCTCTCCTGTTAATCAATATTTCCCGTCATTTTCAAAATACACCTTATACCATACAAGGAATATGAAAACTGTCCAGATCTTTCTGCTGTTATCAGCTTTACCGTCACGATGATCGTAAAGCAGCTTTAGCAGGGGAGCGGTATTGAAGAATTTCTTTGAACTTTCACTCTCAAAGCAGCTCTTTACTATATCATAGTATTTTGCTTCCTTTAACCATACTCTTATGGGAACAGGAAAGCCGAGTTTCTTTTTGGCTGCTGTTTTGGCGGTCTGTTCAGGAGTATCTTTCTTTGCAGCAAGTCTCATAGCATATTTTGTGATATATTTTGTTTCATCTGTACTTTTGTCATGTGTAACTCTGTATTTAGTCGGTATCCTTTCAGCAAGCGCCATGATCTCTTTATCGAGAAACGGAACTCTGAGTTCAAGTGAATTTGCCATACTCATTTTGTCTGCTTTGAGAAGAATATCTCCTGCCATCCACATATGAAGATCAAGGTACTGCATTTTTGTAACGTCGTCTTTTCCTCTGACATTATCATAGAAAGGCTTTGTCAGGACTGGTGGGTCAGGTGCAGCTGTGCTGATCTTCAGAATCGATTTACGTTCCTCAGGTGTAAACATATATGCGTTGCCGATAAAGCGTTCTTCAACATCCTTGCCTTTCCGGACAAAGAAATTAACGCCTCTTTTGGCAGGTAGTTTTGATGCGAGCTTTCCGATGCTTCTTCTGATTGTTCTTGGGAGCTTGTCGTACAGAGTGCCGTCAGGATCGCTGTAAACATTGTATCCGCCGAATATTTCATCTGCACCTTCTCCGGAAAGGACTACTTTAAGCTTTTCGGAGGCTATATTGCATACAAAGTACAGAGCTACAGCTGACGGATCTGCAAGAGGTTCGTCCATGTGATACTGTATCATTGAAAGACTGTTCCAGTATTCCTCTGGAGTAATCACTTTGCTTGTATTCTCTTTACCAATATATTTTGAAAAGTTTTTAGCCCAGCCAATCTCATTATATTTTTCATCGTTCCCAAAACCGACTGTAAAGGTCTTGTCAACATCGGCGACAGCTGCAACATAACTTGAATCTACGCCGCTGGAAAGGAAGGATCCGACTTCCACATCTGCAATTTTATGAGCTTCGACCGAGTTATGAAACGTATCTGAGATTCTGTTTACCCATTCGTCAAGATCCGGAGTTTCATCTGCGTTAAAGCGGACGTCCCAGTAACGCTTGGATTCAAAATGTCCGTCTCTGAATCTGAAGTAATGTGCAGGAGGAAGCTTGTAAACATTTTTAAAAAATGTCTCGGAAGCAGGGGAGTACTGGAAAGTTAAATAATTCTCAAGTGCTGCAGTATTAAGCTCTTTCACAAATTTGGGGTGTTCAAGAAAACTCTTTATTTCCGATCCAAACATAAGAGTTCCGTTCATATTCGCATAGTACATGGGCTTGATACCGAAAAAATCACGTGCGCCGAACAGTTCTTTTCTATTTTTATCCCATATAACAAAGGAAAACATTCCTCTCAGCATATCAAGAAGCTTTTCACCGTATTCCTCATAGCCGTGAATAAGAACTTCAGTATCCGTATTCGTTCTGAACCTATGACCTGCTTCGATCAGCTTTTCTTTTATTGACATATAATTATATATTTCACCGTTAAAAATAATAACAAGTGAGTTGTCTTCATTGAAAATAGGCTGATCTCCGCTTGAACTTACATCAATAATGCTCAGTCTGCGATGACCAAGAGCAATATCATCATCGATATATTTTCCGTATGCATCCGGACCTCTGTGTTTGATCCTGTCCATCATTTTGCCGAGAACTTCGTCAGAATTGCTGATATTATTCGTAAAACCTACGATTCCGCACATATACTGTGACCTCCGATTAGATAAGCTATTAAATCTCCCAAAATATTATACTACAAAAAAACATAATTTGCAACAGTAAACCGGTAAAACAGTATACTATTTTTTATCGTTTGATTTGATTTTTGAAAGGGGATTGCTCTCAATTGCATTTCTGACATTTTCATCATTAAGATGTGTATATATTTCTGTTGTGGAGATACTTGCGTGTCCAAGCAGTTCTTTAAGCGTCAGGACATCAGCATCACCGTATTGATACATTAATGTTGCAGCAGTGTGGCGGAGTTTGTGAGTGGTTATGCCTTTTCCGTCAAGTCCGGCTTTGATAAGAGTATCCTCAACGATCTGCTGAACTCTGCGCTTAGATATGCGACGATTCTGATTACTTATGAAAAGAGCCGGTTCATCTGCAGCTTTAGGATTATTTTTCCTTACAGAAAGATATTTGTTCAATGCGTCAACACAGGCAGAATTAAGATAAACCATACGTTCCTTACTGCGCTTTCCAAGAACTTTCAAACGATTTTCATAAAAATCAATATCTTTGATATTTATACCTACAAGCTCGCTCAGACGCATACCGCAGTTCAAAAAAAGTGTTATAATGCAATAATCACGCTTTGAATCTGCTGAATCCGCCGTTTCAAGTAGACGTAAGCTCTCATTAAGAGACAGGAACTTTGGCAATGAAGTTTTAGGTACAGGCACATCAAGATCTTTTGTAGGATTATCCTCAATGATATGAGCGACTTTTTCAAGATATTTAAAGAAACTTCTTAACGAGGAGATTTTTCTGTATCTTGCTCTATCTTTGTTATGTCGTTCATCAGATGTATAGAATATAAAATTGTAAATATCAGATACTGAAATTTTCCTAAGTTCTGATTCGGACATATCATGTATGTCTATTTCTTCAAGAGTCATGCCTGTATTATGATTATTCTCATAAACAAATCGTAAAAACAGTCTGATATCTGTATAATATTCTTCAATTGTACGTTCTGCAAGCAACTTAACTATTTTCATATGCACAAGATAATTGTTGAGAAACTCCGGATTGGAATTGCTGTTATAGTTTTCCATATAATCACTTCCTTTTTCCGTTTGAACTAAAACGTCAAACTCCAATTCAATTCATTCTATCTATATTATACAAAGTTTCACCAAACTTTGATTTGGTGAAACTTTGTCTTAAATTTCATTATCATCATTATAGCACTTTCCTTTAATATATTCAAGAACAAATTATATGACAGGATATAAAAAAGCTCCCATCAGGGAGCTTTTTATCATTTTTTCTTCTTTTTATTGTTTGTGCCTGAAGAAGCTTTCTTTACGGTTTCAGTTATCCTTTCAGGAGCTGCTTTTTCAGCTGTATGCTTTACAGTCTTATTTGATGACTCAAGTGCTTTATAAATAACTGCTGCAAGTATTGCTCCAATAAACGGTCCTATAATAAATACCCAAAGATCATTAAGAGCATCGCCTCCGGCAAGTATTGCAGGTCCGAGGCTTCTTGCCGGATTTACAGAGGTTCCTGTAAGTCCTATTCCGAATATATGAACCAATGTAAGAGTAAGACCTATAATAAGTCCGCCAAATGAGCCATGATTGGATTTCTTTGATGTTACACCAAGTATAGTCATTACAAAAATGAATGTGAGAACTATCTCTACTATAATACCTGCACCTGAACTTCCGTTTACACCGGCAAGCCCGTTTGCGCCGTAACCGCCTGTTTTATCCACAACATTGCCGAGATCGAAGATGAGCTTTAAAACGCCTGTTCCCGCAATTGCGCCTACACACTGCGAAACTACATAGCCTACAAAATCTGTAAATGTCATTCCACCGCTGATAAGAACACCAAGTGATACAGCCGGATTGATGTGACAGCCTGATATGTTGCCTATGCAATAAGCCATACCTACAATTACAAGGCCGAACGCAAGCGCTGTAAGGATGTATCCGCAGCCGTTTGCAGAATCACAGCCTACAAGCATCGCTGTACCGCAGCCGAGAAGTACAAGTACAAATGTACCGATTACTTCTGCAACGTATTTTTTGATTGATTCCATAAAATTGCCTCCTTAATAATAAAATATCCGGTCGAACCGATAAATTAATTATATCATCATTTATAGTTTAATGTCAATATTTTCTAATAAAATCGCCAAATTTATATTGTTAGATGTTGCAAACATTATAAATTTGGCTTTATATTTTATTTTTAATTGTTAAGTACACAATGATTATTAATCAATTTGTGTAGGCTTGGTATCCGGATACTTTTTCTTTTCACCTATTATACCATATATAACGACCATAGCGATTCCGAATACGAGTAAGGCGATTTGTATCGCCATAAATGCTTCTGTATACTTATACATAGCGCTTGTGAACGCTGTAAAGACAGCCGGCTGCTTAATTGAAAATGAATCATAGTATCTGCTTGTGATAAGGTATATGCTTGGTATCATTCCGAGGATCCCTGCAATTATTGCAGAAATTCCTGTCCAGTACATCACAGTGATCTTCCTTTTGCGATTTATCAGGAAAAGAAGCAGTATAATACAAACAACTGCTCCGATAAGAAGTGCGGTTATTGCGTTTTTACGGGAGTACACTCTTGCAATTTTTGGAAAGACTCCCCTGCTGCTCATTGCGGAAAACTTGTAGACATCACAGTATGAACCGATTGTTGAATATGCGCTGTCCTTGGTATTGCTGAGCTTGCTGGTAAAGTTTTCGTCCTTTTTATAGTTATTCTTATCTGCAAAGTCATTAAAGAAGATGTCAATATTATTTTCGAGTTTTTCATTTGCCGGATGAATATCCGCCATTATACCATTGCTGTTAAGTGCTTCAAACGCCGAATCAATATAAGCTTCTTCAAAAGACCTGATATATCGAGTATCTATAGCATCCATATATACTTCAGCAGGGATTCCTGTTGTATTGTACTTGTCAGTATAATACCTTTCTATTTCTGTGTATATTTTTGATTCAAGTTCGTTTTTCTCTGCAAGGCTTTTGATTTTCGGAGCTGATACATTTATATCGACAAGTAAAATTGCAGAACATGCTATAGTGAGAAATACAAGAAAAACAGAAATTATAAGTGAAGGAAGATAAGTACTTACCTTTTTCATTTTGAATCTCCCTCCCCTGCTTTTCTGTAAAATTTTGTCTCAGTAGGCTCACATATAACACCTATACGTTCGTCAGAGTTTCCGAGGACATTCTTTTTGCAGGTATAAAGTGTGAGCTTGGATTTTTCAGATGGTGAAACATATTTTCCATCACTTTTATTAAAGCTTATTGTTTCGGTAACTGTATAAACAAATTCTCCGTAATTTGTTTTTAAGGTGATCTTATCGCCTTTTTTCAGCTTATAAAGGTCAGCAAAATAGGTATCCTCATGAGCGCTGATGACAGAATTGCCCTGTTCTCCAATTATCTTAGAACCGGACGACTGACAGGCGCCCCGTTCAAACAGCTCGGAATTGCTTCCCCAGTATACAGGTATCTGAATATCAAAAGCAGAGGCTGTCATTACTGCATACATCTCACCGAATTTCGGACGTATAAATTCGCCCTCTTCATACGTTTCTCCACTATAGTCATCTATGATATCATTTTCTCTGATTACAAGTCCGGAACCTGCTGCCTCAGGATTACTTTTCAGGTTATCCATAAAAGCAAGGTTAAAGTATACCTTTAACTTATCAGCCGGTTTTATCATAGCTGCTATAAATATACCAACACATATAAAAAGCAGTATAAACGGTGTTGCAACGTGGATTAAGCGTTCGTCTTTACTTTGTTGTTTATTCATTCAGTTCTCCGATCCGTTTCTTTTCATTCTGCGTATAAGAAGATATGCTGCAGCTGTTCCTATGCTGATAAAAGCAGCTGATGCAGCAAGGATACCTCTTCTGTCATATCCTGTGTCTTCAACAGCTGCACCTGCTGTTGATACATTCAGAAGCTCTCCTTTTTCATTTCGCATAGCAACAGTAAGGGAGTTATCCGTTATCTCATCAACAGTAACATTAAGCCCCATTTCTTCTGCTGCTTCGGAAAGTTTTCCGACTATCTGTATCTTCTGATCGGCAGGACTCTGTTTTATAAGGCTTTTATATTCCTCAGGACTGAGATCATCGATTATCGCCTGCTGCTGCGCTGGTGTAAAGCTGTGTACATACGTCATTTTTTCATCATAAGCCATACTTATGAATTCTTCACGGCTTATCCTTATAAAAGATGAGCCGTCGGAAGCTGTAAGAGTAATACCGTTATCAGGAGGCGGCTGAACTTCTTCAGCTGGTTCGCCTGAAGGCGCAGTTTCAGTAGTAGTTGTAATAACAGGAGCTGCTTCCTCCTGAGGAGCTGTTGCGATTATCTGATTTCCTGCTGCGTGAAGATATGCTATAACCTGATCAAGTATATCAGGCGTATATTTGTCAGGATTTTCATAGTATGCATTATAGCCTGCCTGGATATCTTCTTCCGAATAGCCGTATGAACGGGCAACCGCGGCTACATCATCAACTGTAGCTGCATTGGAAGTTAAGGAATAAAGGGCAGCGCTGACAGCTGCAGCTGCAGTGATACCGCTGAAAATTTTTCTTCTCTGCATATAAACTACCTCCTCTTCGTATATATACAAAATTATTATATCCCTTTGTTTAATAAATGTCAAGGATTCTTTTATCGAAAGATTTCCCAGCAAAATTTTTTTCTTAAAAAGCTTTGCACGTATTACGGGCAGAAAAATAACTGAAAGCCGAACATTATGTGCTTTCAGTTATAAAAACTCATTTATGCTGTTTGTCCAGCTTATCAGCTATTCTGAGACAGGCTTCGGTATGCATTATCCAGTGCCTAGAAAACGGCATTTGTATAAGCCCGCGAATGTCTTTCCCGCACCAGTAATCTATAAGCCAAACAGCGTTTTCGTATTCACTCACGACCTTTGATCCTTTGAGCTTTTCTTTCATTTCATAAGAAACTTTCTTTTTCAGCGAATCATATGATAAATAATTTAACATACTTTCGGTGTGACTTTTCACCTCTTCAGCATACAGATATAGTTCGTCAAGATTCAGCTGCTTTGAAAAATCAGAAATCTGCTCTTTTACAAGCTCATTTCCTGTTGTGATTATCGGCGAATTTATACGCTCCTTGTAGTCTCCTGCAAAGAAAACCTGATCATCATCAGCAATAAGCATATTAGCTGTAATATCCTCAATACGGAAAATATGCCATATTGAATATGCCATTGTTTTAGAGTGATAGCCATCTGCGTTAATAAACGGTATAGCATTGAATTCTTCTCTTGTATACCGGCTTTTCAGATCTTCCATGACCTGCATAAGCTTTTCTCTCAGTTTTAAAAGAGTTGCTATCCCGTCCTTGTATGTTTCTTCCTTTTTAAGTTGAAGCTGGAATGTTTTATTGAGCTCTGACCATTCTTTATTCATTGTGATCCACCATAAATACAAAAAATTTTATTATTATGATGCAAACTGGCTGTTATAAAGCTCTGAATAAAAACCACCCTTTTGCATCAGCTGTTCGTGACTTCCCTGTTCTATTATATCACCATGCTTCATGACAAGAATCACATCAGAATTCTTTATAGTAGAAAGCCTGTGAGCGATAATAAAGCTGGTTCTGCCTTTCATCAGCTTTACGAATGCTTTTTGTATGCGCTGTTCAGTTCTGAGGTCGATAGAACTTGTAGCCTCGTCAAGTATAAGCATAGGAGGATCCATAAGCATTATCCTTGCAATACAGATAAGCTGCTTCTGTCCCTGGGAAAGTCCGCTGTTTTCATTTATTACCGTATCATAGCCCTTTGGAAGTCTTTTGATAAAACCGTGAGCATAAACTGCTTTGGCAGCCTGTATTATCTGCTCTCTTGTTGCGTCCGGCACACCATAAGCTATATTTTCAGCAACAGTTCCTGTAAATATCCATGTTTCCTGAAGCACCATTCCAAAATTGCTGCGCAGGCTGTTACGTGTTATCTCCGAGATATCCTTTCCGGATACTTCTATCTTTCCACTGTCTATATCATAAAACCGCAGCAGAAGATTGATGACAGTTGATTTTCCGCAGCCGGTAGGACCAACTATAGCTATACGCTGTCCCGGACTGACATCAAGACTGAAATTCTGTATCAGCTTGACCTTGGGATCATATGAGAAAAAAACATTGGAAAGCTTTATACTTCCGTCACATGATTCGAGTATCTCCTTGTCAGAATCATCAGGTATCTCTTCTTCATCAAGGAGAGTAAAAACTCTTTGAGCAGAAGCAACAGCATTCTGAAGCTCAGCTATTACACCTGATATTTCGTTAAAAGGCTTAGTATACTGATTTGAATAAGCAAGAAAACTTGACAGCTTACCTACGGTCATTGCACCGGTAAACGAAGATCCGCCTATAACACCAAGAGCTCCAAGCATTCCGACAGCTGCATAAATAAGTCCGTTAACAAATCTTGTAGTCGGATTTGTCATGGAACTGAAAAATGTTGCTTTAGCTCCGATCTGACCATAAGCATTGTTGACCTCGTCAAATCGTTCTTCGGCTCTTTTATCATAAACAAATGCCTTGACGATCTTCTGGTTGCCTGCAAGCTCTTCAGCAAGTCCGACCATATCTCCGCGAAGCTTTGACTGCTTCATGTAAGAATCATGAGAAGCCTTTGTTATCCTTGAAGCCGCAACAAAAGACAGAGGTGTAAGTATTACAACAACTATCGCGATCCTGTAATTTATTGTCATCATAAATATCAAAGTTCCTATAATAGTTATGACTCCGCTGAAAAGCTGCGCAAATCCCTGAAGAAGCCCGTCGGATATTATCTCTATATCATTTATAACACGGCTTGTAAGCTCTCCTTTTGTATGACCGTCAATATATCTGAGCGGTACCCGTTGGAGTTTATTGAAAATATCAGCCCTCAGATCGCGAATTGTCAGGAATGCGAGTTTATTTGTATAAAGGCTCATTAACCATTGGAAAAGTGTACTTGCGCCAACTGCCGAAGCAAGGGCTGTAATTATTCTCAGAAGGTCGGAAAAAACAACTTCTCCTTTACCCGTACAGCAATCAACACCTTCACCGATAAATACAGGCACAGCTAAAGAAAGAGAGACTCCGGCAGCCGCAAATATAATTGTGAGAACAAAATATTTCAGGTAAGGGCGTGCATAAAGGATAACTCTTTTAAGTATTTTTGCCATCAGCTTCACCCTCCTTCTGATTCATCTGCGAAATATATATTTCGTTATAAACATCACATTTCTGTATAAGATCGTCATGTTTTCCGATTCCGACAGCTTCTCCGTCCTCCATAACGATTATCTGATCGGCATCTTTCAGAGAAGTGGTTCTCTGTGATATCATAACAACTGTAGTAAACGGAAGATCACTGCGAAGAGCTTTTCTGAATGCGAAATCCGTTTTGTAGTCGAGTGCGCTTGTCGAATCGTCAAGTATCAATATATCAGGCTGTCCAACAAGAGCACGGGCAATGGAAATACGCTGTTTCTGACCTCCCGAAAGATTCCTTCCTCCCTGTGATACAACCGTATCAAGTCCGTCGGGCATCTTGCTGACAAATTCCCAGGCCTGAGCGGTTTTTAACGCCGAAACGATCTCATCATCGGTCGCGTCTGCCTTCTGCCACTGCATATTCTGACGTATAGTACCGGTAAAAAGCACCGCCTTCTGCGGAACCGTACCTATTCTTTTTCTAAGTACATCAGGCTCTATTCTGTCGACTTCAACTCCCGAAACTGCCACCGTGCCTTCAGAAGCTTTATAAAAGCATGGTATCAAATTGGCAAGCGTTGTTTTTCCGCAGCCGGTACCGCCTATAATTCCAAGCATATCGCCGCGCCTGACAGAAAAACTTATATTTTTTAAAGAATAATCACCTGCACCTTCATATGCAAAGGAAACATCTTTGAATTCAATGATATTTTCAGCATCTTTTTCAAGAACAGTTACATTTCCGTTCATTTCAGGTTCAAGAGAGAATATTTCGCTTATACGGTTGGCAGAGGCGAAAGCCTTTGTAAATATAACTATAAGATTTGCAAGCACAACAAGTGCAAGCAGTATCTGAGTCATATAATTTGTAAATGCGGTGAGCTCCCCCTGCGTAAGTCCGCCTGTATTTATTCTTTTTCCGCCGAACCATATAACGGCTACTATACCGAGGTTCATTACCATGAACGCGACAGGATTCAGAATTGCAGATATTTTACCAACAGCAACCGAACAGGATGATATCTCATCCACAGCATCCCTGAATTCATCCACCTCTTCCTGCTGTCGTGAAAAAGCTCTTATTACTCTTGCGCCTTCAAGAGATTCACGAGTGAGCATAGATGCACGGTCAAGACATTGCTGATTTTTTCTGTACATTGGGACGGTTTTCTTCATTATTAAGAAAATTATTACAGAAATAAGAGGAGCGACCACAAAAAAGACAAATGAAAGCTTTCTGTCTATAGTTACAGCCATAACAGCAGCTCCGATGACAAGAAAAGGGGCTCTGACAGCAAGTCTTATAAACATATTCACGCCGTTCTGAACTGTATTGGTATCATTTGTCAGACGATTTACAAGGGAAGATGTTCCTATTCTGTCTATACTGCTGTACGACAGAGAATTGATATGCTTATACAGCGCCGCCCTCAGTTCAGTACCGAAACCGTATGCGCATCTTGCCGCAAGATACTGACAAGTCAGAGCGAAGCATAACCCGCATACGCCAAGCAATACGATAAGTCCGCTCATTTTTATCACATATCCGGAATCACGACAGCCTATTCCTCTGTCAATGATTTTTGCCATGACTACCGGAACAATCAGTTCAAAAACAGCTTCAAGCAGCTTAAAAAAAGGACCTAAAACAAGTTCCTTCTTATAGTTTTTCAAAAATACGAGTAAATTTTTCATATTTGTGTCCCATCACCTGAATGTTTTCATATATACAGCGACACTTCCGAATATCCGGAAGTGTCGCTGATTATCATATTTCTACTCCGTTTGCTTTAAGAAGTTCTCTTGCAGTTTCGACAGAATCAACACCTACAGCGTTTTTTACCGGAGCAAATTCCTTTTCACGTACTACCTCATATGCCAGACAGCTGTCCTGCATATGTACCATATCAAGGACAAGCGTTTCAAATTTATGTCCATTGGGAGATTCAGGTGTAATATATTCTCCTTTTTCATTCATAAAGGGTATTTTCTTGTCAACTATATGTACAGGCAGCTTCTTGTCACATATCTCCTCAAGCTTTTTTACATTGAAAAGATAGTTAAGTATAACGCCGTATTTATAAGCAAGTTCACCTTTTTCATCAAGCAGGGTTCTCATTTCGTCAGTCATCTCATAATACTCAACGATCGAAGGCATACCGTCCTCAAGGCAAAGAACACCGACCTTTTCTTCAGGCGCAGCCTTGCTGACCACTTTTCCGCCGGACTGGAGCCCCGATTTGATCACAGCTCCTATAAATCCCGGATCTGCAATACGCTGAAGTACGTTATCGACTGCGAAAACATTGAGCCACTCCACGCCTTCTTTCTTGATTTCATCAAGCATTCCTGCACGTACAAGTGAAGAAAACCAACCGCCGTTGCCATTGGGCGAAACCGATATCCTTGATCTGCTTTCCATCAGTATCTTACCGTCAAAATCAACTGAAGGCGCCATGTCCTGCATAAAGAAGTGAACATATTCAGGATCATAGCCAAAATAGTTCTTCTCTGCAAAAAAATCAACTGTATCCCTGTTGTTCTTAACGCTGGTCATAATGTATAAAGGGATAAAACTGCCTGCAAGTTTTACCACATCCATAAGATTGTTTATAAGGCACTCAAATATATAAAGTTCCTTGTCAACGCCTATATTGAACATTCCCTTGGGCTTGTCAAAGCCAAGTCTTGTGCCCTGTCCTCCGGCAAGAAGCACAGCAGCCGCCTTACCTGCTTTTATTGCTTCAATACCGGTTTGAATATATTCCTTACTGTTTGATGCGATATCATCAATGGTAACAGCTCCGAGAGGTTCAAATCTGCCACGCACTGCATTAACATTTTTATCAGCATCAAGATTTTCAAGCACCGAAAAGTCGATGAGCTCTATCTGTCCAAGAAGCTCCTTCTTTTCATCACTGCTCAGTTCATCAAAATGATCAAGTAAATGCTCCTGCCCATATTTTGAAATGATATTCATTGCTTCTTCACGACTTATCATAAACTCCTCCTTCAAAATTATTATCTCATTTATTTATTATACATTATAACATAATCAATATTATATGTCAATCATACTAATAACCAAACTCGTACTTTACATAGACCTGATACTTAAAAAAGCCTGATAGATATAGCTTCACTGGCAAAAACAATATTGTAAAAAAATAAAAATAATTAAACAAAAAATATTTACACTTGACATTACTTCCCGTTTGTAGTATAATATTATTGCTGTCGAGGTGTGGCTCAGTTTGGTAGAGTACTACGTTCGGGACGTAGGGGCCGCAGGTTCAAATCCTGTCACCTCGACCAGAAACGGCGGTATATCGTCAATGTGCGATATACCGCTTTTTAAGCCGCTGTGGTGGAATTGGCAGACACAAGGGACTTAAAATCCCTCGGTAGCAATATCGTACCGGTTCAAGTCCGGTCAGCGGCACTTACGATCGCAGGTTTTTGAAGCCTGCGATTTTTTGTTCTGTATCTTTGGGTTTGCGCCATATAACAAAATAAAAGTCTGTTTTTCGAGGATTTTTTTAAAATTACTATTGACTTTACATTTATTATATAGTATAATATTACTCGGCAATCACTTTATTCATTTAAAGCTTTACAGGTTTATAACAAAAAAACGTGAAGCATACAGAAAGGTCGAGATATCAATGCAATCCCAAACCGCTACAACCGCAACATTCGTAATACTTGCCATTTATGTAATCATTATGGTAGGCATCGGAATCTATATGTCAAGACGGACCAAGTCATCTGAAGACTTTATGCTCGGTGGCAGAAATGTTGGTTCATGGCTCACTGCTTTTTCATATGGAACAACTTACTTCTCTGCTGTCGTATTCATCGGTTACGCCGGACAGTTCGGCTGGTTATACGGCGCGTCAGCATCATGGATAGGCGTCGGTAACGCTATAATCGGAAGCCTTATCCCGTTCTTTCTTATCGGTAAGCGAACACGTCTTATGACAAATCATATCGGCGCAAAAACTATGCCTGAGTTCTTTGAGCGCAGATTTGATTCCAAAGGCTTAAAGACAATTGCTGCACTTATAGTTTTCATATTCCTCATACCATATACTGCTTCCGTTTACAATGGTCTTTCAAGACTTTTCGGTATGGTATTTGACCTTGGAGATAACGGAGCAACTTACATAATCATCGCAATGGCTGTTCTTTCAGCTGTTTATGTAACACTTGGCGGATACAAAGCAACAGCACTCAATGATTTCTTCCAGGGAATCATTATGCTCATAGGAATTATAACAGTAGTTGCTCTTACAGTACAGAAAAAAGACGGTATTTCTGCTGCATTCGATGCATTAAACAGGATCTCAGACAGCAAGACGGAAACCGGCACACTGGGCTCTTTCTTCGGACCTGATCCCATAAATCTGCTTGGCGTTGTAATACTTACATCTCTCGGTACATGGGGACTTCCTCAGATGGTACAGAAGTTCTACGCTATAAAGGACGAGCAGGCAATAAAGAAGGGCGCTTTCATTTCAACATTATTTGCTTTTGTTGTAGCAGGCGGTTCATATTTCATGGGCGGATTTGTCAGACTTTACTGCACACTCGGCGGCGATAAAGATAAAACCTATATTGAAACCGTGAACGGAAAGCCCGTCTATGATACAATGGTTCCTGCACTTCTTCAGCAGGCACTTCCGAGCATTCTTATCGGACTTGTAGTCGTACTTGTACTCTCCGCTTCGCTTTCAACTCTTTCATCACTTGTTCTCACCTCAAGCTCAACGCTGACAAACGACCTTATCAAACCACGTATCAAGAATTTTGACGATAAGCACCAGGTAATGTTCATGCGTATTTTTATTGCAGTATTCCTTTTGATCTCTGTTATTATCGCCTGCAATAAAAATGCTTCCATTTCAACGCTTATGTCTTATTCATGGGGCGCACTTTCAGGTGCCTTCCTCGGACCGTTCCTCTATGGTCTTTTCATGAAAAAGGTTTCAAAGGCTGCCTGCTGTGCAAGCTTTATCACCGGTGTCGGAATAAGCGTTATGCATATGATACTTTTCAGTCTCAATATTGAGGCTTTCAGCGGTATCAAGGAAGCTATTATCGGACTTAACTGTCCTCTGTCTCTTCTTTCACCGATCAATGCAGGTGCTTTCTCTATGATAGTTTCATTGATTATCGTACCAGTTATAAGCGCATTTACAAAGGCTCCTGACAAAAAGATAGTTGACAACGCTTTCAGCAGTCTTGAAAAATCTGTTTAAAATATAATTCAATGCCCCTCTGAAAATACACAGAGGGGCAATCTGTGTTATATGCCGAATTTCAACGGAAATTCCGCTATTTACATGAGAATTTACATTACAGGCAACTTTTTTCAGTTTACCTATTGAAATTTTTCTAAAGTTAATGTATAATTATAAAGTAATGCATTTGCGCAAATTCACTATTTTAAAGGAGTGCTTTTATGTACAACGATCTTATGGATTCAATCGGCTTCGTTAAGAGCTACGATCCAGCAGTAGGCGAAGCAATGGGCAAGGAGCTTGCTCGTCAGCAGAGAAACCTCGAACTCATCGCAAGCGAAAATATCGTTTCTCCCGCAGTAATGGCTGCTATGGGAAGCGTTCTTACAAATAAGTATGCTGAAGGCTATCCCGGAAAGCGTTACTACGGCGGCTGCCAGTGCGTTGACGAGGTAGAAGCTATAGCTATTGAAAGAGCTTGCAAGCTTTTTGGTGCAAAGTTTGCAAATGTTCAGCCCCACTCAGGTGCTCAGGCTAACACAGCTGCATATTTCGCAGTTCTTCAGCCAGGTGATACCGTTCTCGGTATGAGCCTTGCAGACGGAGGACATCTCACACACGGTTCGCCTGTAAATCTTTCAGGTAAATACTTCAACTTCGTTTCATACGGTCTTGATGATGAGACTGAAATGATAAATTATGATACAGTACAGGCTCTCGCAAATGAGCACAAGCCAAAGCTCATCGTTGCAGGCGCAAGCGCTTATCCGAGAGCAATAGACTTCAAGAGACTTCGTCAGATAGCTGATTCAGTAGGAGCTCTTCTCATGGTAGATATGGCTCATATTGCAGGTCTTGTTGCAGCAGGCTGCCACGAGTCCCCTGTTCCTTATGCCGATATCACAACAACTACTACACATAAGACTCTCCGCGGACCAAGAGGCGGACTTATCCTCACAAATGACGAGGCTCTTGCAAAGAAGATCAATTCTGCTATCTTCCCCGGAACACAGGGCGGACCTCTGATGCACACAATCGCTGCTAAGGCTGTATGCTTCGGTGAAGCTCTCAAGCCGGAGTTCAAGGACTATCAGCAGAGGATTGTAAAGAACGCCAAGGCTCTTGCTGACGGTCTCGTAAAGAGAGGCTTCAACCTCGTATCAGGCGGTACAGACAACCACCTAATGCTGGTTGATCTCCGTCCTTTCAGCATCACAGGTAAGGAGCTTGAGCACAGACTTGATGAGGTTTACATCACAGTAAACAAGAACGCTATCCACAACGATCCTGAGAAGCCTTTCGTAACAAGCGGTATCAGAATCGGTACTCCTGCTGTTACAACAAGAGGTCTCGGTGTTGAGGAAATGGAAAAGATCGCTGAGTACATCTACCTCTGCGCTACAGATTTTGAGAACAAGGCCGACGAGATCCGTGCAGGTGTAAACGCTATCTGCGAGAAGTTCCCACTTTACAAGTAATCAATAGCCAATAAGGGACGGACGAGCTGTCCGTCCCTTGATTTTTATAATTATAGGAGTATACTATGAAACGCGAACTCGGAATAGCCAGATGCGGACTGGCTTGCTGCCTGTGCTCTGAAAATGTTGAATGTAAAGGCTGCAAACGTGACGGTTTTCTTGATCTTTCATGGTGCAATGACGCAGAATGGTGCGTTAACAGAAAATGCGTAATTGAAAAGAACATAAACGGCTGCTATGAGTGTGAACCGAAAGACTGCCGCAAAGGGTTATATGCGGATAAAATAAAAGCTCGCGCTTTTGCGGAATATGCAAGAAGATTTGGCGTAGATGAGCTTCTGAACTGTCTTGAAAAAAACGAAAAAGCAGGTATTGTTTACCACAGAGAGGGTATTATCGGCGATTATGACGATTTCGACGACATCGAAGCCCTGATACGTTTTATTCAAACAGGCAATCGCTGATTCATAATATGAGAATTAACATAAAGTCGCTCTATCTGTGCGTTAAAGAAATGTAAAGATTTATAAAGTTCTACGAGGAGCTTTTTGAGCAGAAAGTAACCGAAAAAGACGATGTTTACAGCGTTTTCGATGTAAATGGCTTCCGTTTGGGTTTATTTGCTTATGAAAAAGCTAATGAACCGCATACTTTCGGCAGCAATTGCCTGCCAAGCCTAAGCACTGAAAATCTTAACGATTTAAAAAGGAAACTAACCGGGAAAGAAATATGTTTTCCACTTACCCGGATAAATGATAACTGGGTAGCGGAATTTGTCGATTCAGAAGGAAATCATATTGAAATAACCGCACCTGTAAAATAAACAGAAAGGAGAACTGCTATGCCCGCGCCATTAGCTGATAAGATACGTCCGAAAACTCTTGCCGATGTGGTCGGTCAGGAGCATATCCTCGCAGAGGGCAAGCCCCTTCGCCGTATAATTGAAAGCGGTACTGTTCCGAATATGATTTTCTACGGTCCGTCAGGAGTCGGCAAGACAACTGTAGCCCGTATCATTGCCGAGAACTGTGGAATGTCTCTGTATAAACTCAACGGCACTAACGCTTCACTTTCCGATATCAAGGACGTTGTCGCAGATATCGGCACTTTTGGCAGTGAAAACGGTATACTGCTTTATCTCGATGAGATACAATACCTGAACAAAAAGCAGCAGCAGAGTCTTCTTGAATATATTGAGAACGGTGACATCACCCTTATTGCTTCAACTACCGAAAATCCTTATTTTGCCGTATATAATGCAGTTATAAGCAGAAGCACGGTATTTGAGTTCAAACCGGTTACTGCCGAGCAGCTTGTTCCCGCCATAAAACGCGCTTTGAAAATTATGTCCGGTGAAAATAACTATGAGATCATTGCTTCAGAGGATATTATCAAACGTATTGCTTACAGCTGCGGCGGTGATGTGCGTAAAGCAATGAATACAGCCGAGCTTGCTGTCATATGCGGAGAACCTTCCAACGGGAAAATTACAATAACCGAAGCTTCTCTTGATGTTCTCGCTCAACGCAGCAATATGCGCTACGACCGTGACGGTGACCAGCATTATGATATACTGTCTGCATTTCACAAATCAGTGCGCGGTTCTGATGAAAACGCCGCCCTGCATTATGCAGCAAGACTTATCGAAGCCGGAGATATAATCTCTCTTTGCAGACGTATGCTCTGTATCGCTTCCGAAGATGTCGGACTTGCCTACCCTATGGCTGTTCCGATAGTAAAAGCCTGTGTGGACTCCGCTTTGCAGCTTGGACTTCCCGAGGCAAAGCTTCCCATAGCAGAAGCTGTTATCTTAATGGCTACAGCCCCGAAATCCAACAGTGCCTGTATGGCTATTGATGCTGCGCTTGAAGATATAAAGAGCTGTGACGCACTTGATTTCCCGCGTCATTTACAGAATATTCACTACGACGGCAAAGGAGCAAAAGTGATCGGACAGCATTATCTTTATCCTCATGATTTTCCAGGACACTACGTAAAGCAGCAATATCTTCCCGATGCTATCGCAGACCATGTGTACTATAAATTCGGAGATAACAAGCAGGAACAGTCCGCATATCAGTACAGACTGAAAATACTCGAAAAAACTGAAAAGTAAGCAAAATAGTCCGCGTGAACAACGCGGACTATTGTCATCTTACATAAAATATACGTCTTCCGCTGTAATTATTTAGTCTTGACAAAACATCAAAAAAATGTTATAGTAATTATATGGTAAACAACTGTTCACCGTAGGCGGACGATTTATACACTATCTATCAAAAGGTGATTTCTTATGGATACCAAATCACAGCTTATAGTTGCCGATTCAAAGATACTTCCCGAAGTCTTTACAAAAGTTCTGGAAGTCAAGAAGCTAATGGCACAAAAAGGCGAAAAAAGCTTTGCTTCCGCCTGTAAACGCATCGGCATATCAAGAAGCGCTTATTATAAGTATAAAGACAGTGTTTTTTCTTACGAGGAGCTTTTTAACAGAAAGATAGTGAATATCTACCTGTTACTTAGCGATAAACCCGGTATCCTGTCAAGCGCTCTTGTCTTTCTTCACAACCTGAATGCCAATATTCTTACAGTTAATCAGAGCATACCAGTTGATGGTGCTGCAGCTGTAAATATTTCACTCAGGCTCACGGGCGAATCCACCGAAGAACTCGCTCAGCTTAATTCAATTACAGAACTTGACGGCATTTTAGAGTGTAAGATACTCTCTGCCGAATAGTTTACGGAGGTTTCTTTTTATGTCAGTTAAATTTGCAGTTTTAGGTCATGGTGTTGTTGGTTCAGGCGTCGTTGAACTCTTTTACAAAAACAGAAAGAGTATTGAAAAACACGCCGGTACTGAAATGGATATAAAATATATACTCGATCTCAGAGATTTTCCTGATTCTCCTTACGCTGACAAATTCACCAAGAACTTTGACGATATAGTTAATGATGACGAAGTCGTATCGGTAGCTGAATGTATGGGCGGCGTTGAACCTGCATTCACTTTCGTAAAAGCTTGTCTCGAAAAAGGAAAGAGCGTTTCAACTTCCAATAAGGAACTTGTAGCTGAAAAAGGTGATATTCTCCTGAAAACCGCAAAGGAGCACAACTGCAACTTCTTCTTTGAAGCGAGCGTAGGCGGTGCAATCCCAATAATCCGTCCTCTTCACAGATGCCTTGCTGCCAATGATATTTCCAAGGTGGCAGGTATACTTAACGGTACCACTAATTTTATACTCACAAAAATGTATAATGATAATATGCCGTTTGCTGAGGCTCTGAAGCTTGCTCAGAAACTTGGCTATGCTGAAAAGGATCCTACAGCTGATATCGAAGGCCATGACGCCTGCCGCAAGATATGCATAATCTCTTCCCTCGTATTCGGTAAACACGTTTATCCCAAAAGCGTTTACACCAAGGGTATCACAGATATACAGCTCTGTGATGTGGAAGCTTCTGACGTTCTCGGCTATGCTATAAAGCTTGTTGCTTCAGTTTCAAAGCTTGATAACGGCAAGATTCTTCCGTCTGTTATGCCTATGCTTGTTTCTTATGACAGTATAATGTCTGGAGTTAATGACGTTTTCAACGCCGTCCTCGTTTATGGTGACGGTATAGATCAGACAATGTTTTATGGACGCGGAGCAGGAAAACTTCCGACTGCAAGCGCTGTAATGGGCGATGTTATCGAAGCTGTAAAGCATAAGGTAACTGTCTTCTCCCAGACATGGGAATCTGCTTCTGATGATTCATTCGTTGAAAAGATAGACAATTTCTCCTCACGCTGGTATTTCCGTTTGCCCGGCGGTTCGGAGATCGGTGGAGTTGAAGTATATAACAGCGAAAATGGTCTTTCTTACATAACAACAGATACGCTCTCATTTGCTGACGCTCAGGCAAAGGCAAAGGAACTCGGTGCACTTGCATTTCTTCCTGTATTTGAATAAATAAACTACAGCCCGAAAAAAAGACTATTTCGGGCTGTTTTATTATATTTTTTCAGTTTTGATCTTTTTGAGTGTATCTTTTAATATCTCATCTCTGAGCTCTGTAAGCCAGTCTGAAAACTCAACGGTATCAAAAGCATAGGTCTTGTTCAGCTCAAATTCATTATCCGACCACGTATTGATCGGTGATTCATTATGCTGGATCAGCGCTTCAAGTTTATCAAGAGCCTTGCAGATCTTTGCTTCCTTTGTTTCCTGTGCAGTCAACTCAGCAAATAAAGCCAGCCACTCTCCGGACACTTCATCAGGTAATGACCCTATCCACTTATTCAGAAGCTTATCTTCTGTCACTCTGTCCTTATCATTTTTCAAAAATGACGGTATATCACCTGTAAAACACTCTCCGAGGTCGTGTATAAGGCACATTTCTATCACCCTGCTTATATCTGCATCAGGGAATTCATTCTTTAACAACAATGCCATCAGAGCCAAACGCCAGCTGTGCTCCGCAACACTTTCATTCCTTCCTTCTGAAGTCGTACAATGTCTCAGAGTATCCTTTAGCCTTTCAGCTGTATGCAGTATTTCAAGGTATTCTTTTACATTCATATATCTGCTCCTTTTTATAGTTTCCCAAATAACCATAACAGCACCTTTGAGTGAAAGTTCAAAGGTGCTGTTATATATTATTATCTTTTTACAAAATATTCCTCGTACCAGACAAGGAAGGTATAAATCGTCCATACCTTCCGCCAGTTATCGGAATTTCCACCGACATAATCGTTGAAAATAGCGTTTATCTCGTCAAGATCAAAAAACTGCGCAGCCATATCGCTTCTGAATTTAGCACGCACATCAGCATTGTAGCGCTCATCGGCAAGCCATATCCTGATAGGAACTATAAAGCCGAGCTTCTTTCTGAAAGCGATCTCCTCCGGAAGTACCTTTGCCGCAGCTGTCCTGAATGCAACCTTGTTCGTTTCGTCGTTTACCTTGTATTTTGAAGGCATACGTGAAGCAATATCAAATATCCTGCGATCAGTAAGAGGCATACGTATCTCAAGTCCGAAAGCGGTACTCATTTTATCCACATTAAGGTAGATATCTCCTTCAAGCCATATCTGTATATCAACATCTGACATCTTTGTAAGCGGATCAAGGCCTTCCGTTTCATCATAGATATACTTCACAAGATTTATCGGAAGTACGTCAGGGTTATAATGCCTGAGTATCTTCTGCTTTTCTTCTTCCTTCATGATATTGGTATTTCCAACATAGAAAGTTTTGAGATTATCACCGTAGCGCTCAGCATTGCGATACATATTATAGCCGCCGAAAAACTCGTCTGCGCCTTCGCCGGAATAGCAGAGCTTTGTATGCTCGGCAGTAGCTTTGCAGCCAAGGGTAAAAACAATTGCAGAAGCATCTCCGAGAGGCTGCTCCATGTTATACATAACAAATGGTACGATATCAAAGAAATCCTTAGGCTGGATATTTGCAATACTGTGTTCAACATTGAGGAGCTCAGCAGTCTTCGCTGCGACACGGGACTCGTCAAATCTTTCCTCGTCATAGCCGCATGAATCAGCTCTTTTAGCATCAGACATGGCAAGAACATAAGATGAATCAACACCACCTGAAAGGAAAGATTCAGCTGTCTCGTCCTCGTCCTTTACCTCATGGAAAATATTGCCGAGTGTTTCATGTATCTCGTCTGCCCACTCATCAAGAGTCCTAGAATCATCAGGTTTGAATACAGGAGTCCAGTAGCGCTCTACAGTAAGAACTCCGTCCTTGAATTCAAGCCAGTGTCCAGGCATTAGCTTCTTTACTCCCTTGAAGAAGGTATCCTCCCCTGCTACATAGGTAAGCGTCATATAAATCTGGAGCATATCTATGTTCAGTTCTTTGACAAAGCCTTCCTGTCCGATTATCCTGCTGATGTTGGTTCCGCAAAGCAGTCTGTTGTCTTTGGTTATGTAATAGTAGAACGGCTTTGTTCCGAACTGGTCTCTGAGACAGAAATACTTTTTTTCTTCTGTATCATAAAGAGCAAAAGCGAACATACCATAAAAATGGTCTGCCATTTCCCTGCCCCATTTTTCATAAGACTTTATAATGATCTCTTTTTCACGGTCTTCACGTGAAAGATCTGTTTTTATTCCAAGTTCGCTGCATAGTCCGCGCCAATTGCGTATATGGCCTCTGTAATCGCAGATGCTGATCAATTAAGTTCACCTCTTGATTGGTATGATTATATTTCTTCAGAATTGAGCGGACGATTCATAAGAGCTCCGAGAGCAAGCCTTATATCTCCGCCGTTGAAAAGAACTTCGTTAAGCTGTTCTGTTATAGGCATTGAAACGCCCTTCTGTCTGGCAAGTGAATATGCGGCCTTGCAGCAGAAATATCCTTCGACTGTGCCTACACGTTCTACTGCTTCTTCAGGCGATACGCCCTGACCTATGAGTATACCGGCACGTCTGTTTCGGCTGTGCATACTTGTACAGGTAACTATAAGGTCGCCAATTCCGGTAAGGCCGCTGAAAGTATTAGGATTGGCTCCGCAGGCTTTTCCGAGACGAGCTATCTCGTGTATACCTCTTGTCATAAGTGCTGCCTTTGTATTGTCGCCGTAGCCGAGACCGTCACAGATTCCGACACAAAGAGCAATGATATTTTTTAATGCCCCGCCGATCTCACAGCCCTTGACGTCATCATTAACGTATATCCTGAGATACTGATTTCCGAATTCACGCTGCACATACTCTGCCGCCTCACGGTTATCAGAAGCAGCTACGATAGTAGTAGGAACACACCTTGCGACCTCTTCCGCGTGAGACGGTCCGGACAAAACGACCATTTTATCAGTCTTTATCTCTTCACGTATGACCTCACTGAGAGTTTTGAGACTTCCTTCTTCAAGGCCCTTTCCGGTATTTACTACGACCATATTATCGTCCACAAATGGGGCAGCTGCTTTTGCGACATCTCTGACAAATGATGAAGGGATACCGAAAAACAGCATATCACATCCCTTTATACATGATATATCACTTGTCATTGCGATACTTTCAGATACAGGCACACCCGGCAGCTTCTGAATATGCTCGCCATGTGAACGTATCTCATCGATCTCAGACTGGAATTTTGACCATACAGTGACCTTATGTTTTCCGCAGTGCTCAGCCATTATAGCAAGACTGAGACCGAATCCTCCCGAACCGAGTATAACTATATTCGCCATCGTGATCCACTCCTATCAATATATCAGTCTCTGCTTATTTATATGCTGTTGAACGAGAACTTATTCTCGTTTCCTGCAACGAGCCTTTGAATATTGGAACGGTGCATCCATATTACCATTGCTGCCATCGGTACAGATAAAACCATATACAGCAAACTCCTGCCGAACGAATAATTATCAACGATAAGTGACATCATGAATGTTGCGATAGGACAATATGCTGTGGAAATAATCGATGAAAGGGAAACATACTTTGAAAGCGCAAGCATAACGACAAATATCGCCAAAAGTGCAATAAATACCTTATAATCTACTGCAAGGAACGATGCAGCTCCGACAAGCACGCCCTTTCCGCCCTTGAATCCGTAATAGATAGGAAATACATGACCTATGATCGCAAAAAATCCGGCAATATAACCTATATAATGCGTATCATTTCCCGGCATGAGTCCTGTATTCATAAGATGACAGAAGCCTCTTGCAAGTGCAACAGCAATTACACCTTTAAGAAGATCCCCTATAAGCGTAATAAAAGCACAGCTTTTGCCTGCACATCTGAGAGTATTGGTAAGGCCTGCATTTTTACTGCCCATATCACGGATATCTCTTCCTGTCATCATTCTTACAACGATAATTGAAAAATTCAGACTGCCGAGAAAATAGCCAAGACCTGCACTCACAAGCAAAGTTATAAACATTTTCATTATTTATCATTCCCTCCTCTTTCACGGACTATAAAGCGAACTGGTGTTCCCTCAAGACCGAATGTTGAACGTATTTGGTTTTCGATATATCTTCTGTATGAAAAATGAAACAGATCAGCTCTGTTAACAAACGTAACGAAAGTAGGCGGTTTTGTAGAAGGCTGAGTCATATAATATATTTTGAGCCTTCTGCCCTTATCAGACGGAGGCTGAACTCTTGTAGTCGCATATGCAAGCACATCGTTCAGCATACCGGTGGATATCCTCATACTATTCTGCTCAAAGGTATATTTTATCAACTCATAAAGCTTGTTTATGCGCTGACCGGTTTTGGCAGAAATAAAAACAAACGGAACATATGACATAAAACTGAAATCATTTTCAAGCTTTGTCCTGAATTCCTGCATTGTTTTATCATCTTTTTCGACAAGATCCCATTTGTTTACTGCAACGACGCAGGCTTTTCCCTGTTCATGCGCATATCCTGCGACCTTTGAGTCCTGCTCGGTAAAACCTTCCGTTGCGTCAAGCATAATAACGCATACGTCAGCACGGTCAACAGCCATATAAGCTCTGAGAACACTGTAATGCTCAACCTTTTCAGTAACTTTTGATTTCTTTCTGATACCTGCTGTATCGATGAAAACAAACTTACCGAATTCATTTTCGATAACAGTATCCGTTGAATCGCGGGTGGTTCCGGCGATATCCGAAACTATCACACGCTCTTCACCTGCGATTTTATTGATAAGAGAAGACTTTCCTGCATTCGGCTTGCCTATTACAGCAACCTTTATATGATCTTCATCATATTCAGTTTCTTCGCAGTCTGGCAGACTTTCATACACCTTATCAAGCATATCTCCCGTACCATGACCATGTACAGACGAGATGGGATAAGGTTCTCCGAGTCCGAGATTATAAAATTCATATAATTCCAAAGGAGGATCACCGAGTGTGTCCACCTTATTTACGGCGAGAACTACAGGTTTGCCGCTCTTCAGCAGCATTTGGGCAACTGCATAGTCGTCAGCAGTTACTCCGCAGCGTATGTCAGTCACAAAAACAATAACATCGGCTTTTTCTATCGCCAGTTCTGACTGTCTTCTCATCTGAGAAAGAATTACATCATTGCTGTCTGGTTCAATACCGCCTGTATCAACGACCATAAACTCCTTGCCGCGCCATTCACATTTTGAATAGATACGGTCTCTTGTCACACCCGGAGTGTCTTCTACGATTGAAAGGCGCTGTCCGATCAGCTTGTTGAAAAGTGTAGACTTGCCCACATTAGGACGTCCGACAACAGCAACTATTGGTAATGACATTGATGCCCTCTCCTTTCTTTTCAATAAAATATATTTAAAGAAGCAATATGCTTCATGCTTTCATTTCAATAAACAGTGACAGAGACGGTCAGTATGTTACTCCCATTATTGCGTCAAGCAGCTCATAACCGTCACTGTTGGTGGATTTTATCCTTACTTTTATTTCGCGTTCCACGTCCTCTACAGTAAGATCGTCAAGAAAAACATCTGAATCACGTCTTAACATAGAAGATGAAATCAGCAGCTCTTCTCCAAGTTCCTTGCCCTTTAGCTGAGCAATGAGATCCTGAGCTGTTATAAGACCGGTAACTGTGATCGTTTCGCCGAAAAAATCATTGCGGATACGATATACGTTGCATTTAAGCAACGGGAAACGCTTTTCCGCCATTTGCGCAAGCATACTTATCGTATTAAACGGCGAATAACCTGTTGCGATTGAAACGCACCTTTCTCCGCCTTCCCATTCAGCCATATCAAGAGCTTTTTCAAATTCATCAATAAGAGACCTGAGCATTCCTACGCCGTTTTCATACTGTGAAAAATCCTCATATGCTTCCATCGGCGGCAATTCTCTCTCGGCAATGAGATAGAATTCGTCGGAAGGAAATACTGTTCTTGTTCCGAATTTCTTCAGAAATATCTGCTGGAACTCTTCAATAATGTCGATCGTCTCGCCTGCAGTTTCTTTTGTAAAGCTTACAAGCGGAAACAAACCTTCCCTGAATTTTGTAAGTCCGACCGGAACGACTGCCATACTCGTGACATTAGGCATTAACTCACCAAGATCTGTTAGTGATCTTCTTAACTCATCGCCGTCATTCAGTCCGGGGCAGCACACGATCTGGCAATTCAGCTTGATACCGTTCTCTGCGAGCTGACGTATAAACTTCAACTTCTCTCCCGCAAAACGGTTATTCATCATTTTTACTCTGAGTTCGGGGTTGGTCGTATGAACAGAAACATTGATATTCAGCTTCATTTCAATGATCCTGTCGATATCCTCCTGTTTCATATTGGTAAGTGTAACATAATTTCCCTGCAAAAATGACAATCTTGCGTCATCGTCCTTAAAATACAGGGTCTCTCTCATGCCAGGAGGCATCTGATCTATAAAGCAGAAAACGCACTTATTACTGCATGACTGCTTCTGATCCATGAGAAAAGTTTCAAATTCAAGTCCAAGGTCGTCATATTCATCCTTGGAAATATTTATTGTAAGCGGCTTGCTGTTTCTTTCAAGCTTAATAGTGATTTCCGTATCGGCAGCATAGTACATATAGTCAAGTACATCTTTTATACCATGACCATTTATTTCAACGAGTATATCGCCACTTTTTACTCCGGACAAATCTGCCGGAGAGCCATGCATTACGCTGTTGATCTTAACCATATATCTTCTCCAAAAACTTAAAAAGGAGAGAAGGTTCACTCCTCCTCTCCTTCTCTTTTATCGGATCAAGCCGATTATTCAGCGTCGATCTTAAGGACCTCAACGCCCTTAT
>NZ_JAEFAJ010000045.1 GCF_016287535.1 Ruminococcus sp. | reverse complement strand
ACTACGGACAGGATCCGTATATAGTCCGTTCAAGCAGTATACTTGAGGACGGCTTCGGAAACGCATTTGCAGGCAAGTATGAGTCAGTATTCTGCGCCAACAGGGGAACTCCCGAGGAGAGACTGGAAGAATTTGAAAAGGCTATCAAGACTGTCTACGCAAGCACTATGAGCCTTTCCGCTCTGGACTACCGCAAACGCCGCGGACTTGACAAGCGTGACGAGCAGATGTCCCTGCTGATACAGCGAGTATCAGGCTCTTATTACGGCGCATACTATATGCCCTGTGCCGCAGGAGTGGGCTATTCCTACAGTCCTTACAGCTTCCTTAAAAGCTCCGATCAGTCCGCAGGTATGCTCCGTCTTGTAATGGGTCTTGGCACGTCAGCCGTTGACAGGACAGAGGGCTCTTATCCCCGGCTTGTAAGCCTTGATATGCCTGAAAAGACAGTATATTCCACTTATGCGGACAGGCACAGATTCTCGCAGGGCAAGGTCGAAGTCATCAATACTTCAATTCATGATCTTGAACGCCTTCCGCTGCGGACAATAGAGCCGGAAATACCTGAATATCTGCAAAAGGTTCTCATTGAGCATGACTTTGACGCGGAGAGCAGACTGCGTGAAATGGGACGGAGAATATCTTCGACCTTCATTTCATGCAAGGGACTTGTCAGCAATAAAACTCTCATGTCGCAGATGCAGAGAATGCTCCGCTGCATACAGGACGAGTATGAATATCCTGTGGATACTGAGTTCACCATAAACGTATCCGACAGCGGTGAATACTCCGTTGATCTTCTACAGTGCAGACCGCTGCAGGTCATCAAGGACAAGTCGGGAGTTACTGTTCCGGACGATATACCGCAGGAGCATATCCTGCTTGAAAGCAAGGGTGCTTCTATGGGACTTTCAAAAGCCTCGAAGCTCGATATTATCGTATATGTTGATCCTGTTGTATACTACAATATGCTATACAGCGATAAGAACACCGTTGCTAAAATGATAGGCAGGATAAACTGGCATTACCGGAACAGCGGCAAGCATATGATGCTTATGGTCCCCGGCAGAGTTGGAACATCTTCACCCGAACTTGGCGTACCAACAACATTTGCTGATATAAGCGAATTTGACGTTGTGTGCGAAATGGAGGAAGCAAGGGCCGGCTACAATCCGGAGCTTTCATACGGCAGCCACATCTTTCAGGATCTGGTTGAGGCAAAGATACTCTATACTGCCGTGTTCAACAACAGCAAAACTCTGCATTTTTCTCCCGAAAAGCTGAAGGAGCTGCGGAATATGCTTGAAGATATCGACGAAAACAGCGGTCTTGACGATGTTATACATATTTACGATGTGAGCCGCTGCAAATGTGAGCTTTTCAACGACATCAAGAATGAACACCTTCTTATAACCATCTGAGTAAAAGCGCTTATCCGCAACGGATAGGCGCTTTTTTATAAACGATAACCTCATAAACGGCAGCTGTGATGTGCTTTAGAACATAAAGGCGAATAAAATCAAGGTATTATGTAACTGAATATATCCGCAAAATATACGATTTTGTTAAACACGCATTGCTTTTTGCGTTTAAAGTGGCAAAAATTTATAAAAACTTCCGAAGTTACAAAAAAGTAGTTGACAAAGGCAGAATAAAAGACTATAATAGCATTGTAAACAGCAAGGGCGCTGCAGGCTATAAGTCTGCGGCGCTGTTTTGGTTTATAGCGCTAATTCCATACACAAAGGGGTGTATGATGTACCGTATTATGCGGTGCATTGTACACCCCTTTAAAATTTATGCTGTAATTAATCAAGGAGGAATTTTTATGGATTCTCAGACAATTTTACAACAAGCCCTTGATGAGACCAACGGTCTGGTCTTCGGCGTATGGTTCCTTATAGGCGCTGCTCTTGTATTCTTTATGCAGGCAGGCTTCGCAATGGTTGAGACAGGCTTCACACGTGCAAAGAATGCAGGCAATATCATTATGAAAAACCTTATGGACTTCTGTATCGGTACAGTAGTTTTCATTCTCATAGGCTTCGGTCTTCTCTTCGGTGAAGACTTAATCGGTATAATCGGTCAGCCCGGATTTGATATTTTCACTTCCTATGGCAGCTTCGACTGGTCAAACTTCGTATTCAACCTTGTATTCTGCGCTACAACAGCTACTATCGTTTCAGGTGCAATGGCTGAAAGAACAAAATTCTTATCCTACTGTGTTTACTCAGCTGTAATCAGCGCAGTCGTTTATCCTATCGAGGCTCACTGGGGCTGGGGCGGCGGCTGGCTCAGCCAGTGGGGCTTCCACGATTTCGCAGGTTCAGCTCATATCCACATGGTCGGCGGTATCGCAGCTCTCGTTGGTGCTGCTATCCTCGGACCCAGAATCGGTAAATTCCACAAGACAAAGGACGGCGAGATCAAGGTAAACGCTATCCCCGGTCATAACCTTACAATTGGTGCTTTAGGCTGCTTTATCCTCTGGTTCGGCTGGTACGGATTCAACGGCGCAGCTTGTACATCAATAGACCAGCTCGGTTCAGTATTCCTTACAACAACAGTTGCTCCCGCTATAGCAACAGTAACCTGTATGATATTCACATGGCTCAAATATGGCAAGCCTGATGTTTCAATGTGTCTTAACGCTTCACTTGCAGGTCTCGTAGGTATCACAGCTCCATGTGACGTAACAGACTGTCTTGGTGCTTCAATAGTAGGTATCGTTTCAGGACTTCTTGTATGCTTCGGCGTATGGTTCCTTGACTACAAGCTCCACATCGATGATCCTGTCGGTGCAGTAGCTGTTCACATGATGAACGGTATCTGGGGCACTATCGCAGTTGGTCTCTTTGCAAACCCTGAGGTTCCCGGCTATTCACTGGCTGATCAGAACGGCGATCAGCTTGCAGGTCTGTTCTACGGTGGCGGCTTCGGTCTCCTCGGCAGACAGCTCACAGGATTTGTTTGCATCGCTACATTCACAGTAATTTCAATGATAATCGTTTTCCAGGTTATCAAGCACACTATCGGTCTTCGTGCTTCCGAGCAGGAAGAGATCATCGGTCTCGACGTTACAGAACACGGACTTATTTCCTCTTATGCAGACTTCGCACCCGCACTTACAGATGCAGGAATGTATGGCTACACTAAGGACGACGCTAAGAGCGTAGAAAAGGTAGAAAAGAAGAAGGATACAAAGAAAACCGAAAAGAAGCCTGCTGCTACAGTTGATGAAGCAGTTGAGGTCAAGAACTACTCCACACCTTCACCTGACGGCGCAACAAAGCTCACAAATATCGTTGTTATATTCAAACAGCAGAAGCTGCAGCAGTTCATCGAGGCTATGGAACGCATTGATGTCAAGGGCATCACAGTTACAAACGTTCTTGGCTGCGGTATGCAGAACGGACAGACAAACTATTATCGTGGCGCAGCTGTTGAAATGAACCTGCTTCCTAAGGTAAAGGCTGAGATCGCAGTATGTGCGGTTCCTGTTGACAAGGTAGTTGCAGCAGCAAAGGCTGCCCTCTATACCGGCAACTACGGCGACGGTAAGATGTTCATTTACGACATTGAGAACGTAATCAAGATCAGAACAGGCGAAGAAGGTTACAACGCACTTCACGATTCCGCGGAGTGGGAAAAAGCATAAGCTTATAAGGAGGACTGCATACATCTTAATAACAGATCTCCCGATGTATGCAGACTTCCTTACATAATATGATTCGGAGGTAATTATAATGGAAAAGATCACAGACTATTTTGGTTCGATGGTATTCGATGACAGAATAATGAAAGCAACGCTTTCAGATAAGGTATACAGATCACTGAAAAGGACAATAGATAAGGGAACTCCACTTGATATTTCAGTTGCCAATGCAGTTGCGGCTGCTATGAAGGAATGGGCAGTTGAAAAGGGCGCTACTCACTATACACACTGGTTCCAGCCAATGACAGGCGTTACAGCAGAAAAGCACGACAGCTTCATCTCTCCCGCTCCTGACGGAAGAGTTATCATGGAATTCTCAGGCAAGGAGCTCGTTAAGGGCGAGCCTGACGCTTCATCGTTCCCTTCAGGCGGTCTCCGTGCAACATTTGAAGCAAGAGGCTATACAGCATGGGATCCTACTTCTTATGCTTTCATCAAGGACGGAACCCTCTATATCCCAACGGCTTTCTGCTCGTACACAGGCGAGGCACTCGATAAGAAAGTTCCTCTCCTGCGTTCAATGGAAGCCCTTAACAAGCAGGCTATCCGTATACTCAAGCTCTTCGGCAATGACAAGGTAAAGAGTGTAAAGACCTCTGTTGGTCCTGAACAGGAATACTTCCTCGTTGACCGTGAGATGTGGAAGAAGAGAAAAGACCTTATCATGACAGGACGAACCCTATTCGGTGCAATGCCTCCGAAGGGTCAGGAAATGGACGATCATTACTTCGGTTCTATCAAGCCTCGTGTAGCTGAGTATATGGCGGATCTCGACAAAGAGCTCTGGAAGCTCGGCATTCTTGCAAAGACAAAGCACAATGAAGTTGCTCCCGCTCAGCATGAGCTTGCTCCTATTTACGATACAACAAATATTGCCGCAGACCACAACCAGCTGACAATGGAAGTAATGCAGAAAGTCGCTATCCGTCACGGACTTGTATGCCTGCTCCACGAAAAGCCATTTGCAGGCGTAAACGGCTCAGGCAAGCACAATAACTGGTCTATCTCTACAGATCAGGGCGAGAATCTCCTCTCCCCCGGTGAGACTCCCGCTGAGAATGCGCAGTTCCTGCTTTTCCTCGCCGCAGTTATCAAGGCAGTTGACGATTATCAGGATCTGCTGAGACTTTCAGTTGCTACCGCAGGCAACGATCACCGTCTCGGCGCAAATGAAGCTCCTCCTGCTGTTATATCTATATTCCTGGGCGACGAGCTCACAGCTGTCCTCGACGCTATTGAAAAGGATAAGCCCTACGGCGGTACAAAGAAAGAAAAAATGCAGCTTGGCGTCGATGTTCTGCCTAAGTTCAGCAAGGACAGCACTGACCGTAACAGAACTTCCCCATTTGCATTCACAGGAAACAAGTTCGAGTTCCGTATGCTTGGTTCATCAAACAGTATCTCCTGCGCTAATATTCACCTCAATGCTGCTGTAGCAGAGGAGCTGAAGCAGTTCGCTGATAAGCTTGAAGGCGCTAAGGACTTCAACAAGGCTCTCCACGACCTTATCAGAAAAACTATCAAGGAACACAAGCGTATCATATTCAACGGCAACGGCTATGATGATGCATGGATAAAGGAAGCTGAGAAGCGCGGTCTTATGAATCTGAAGACCACTGCTGACGCAATGCCTAAGATATGCGACAAAAAGAACGTGGATATGCTTACGTCCCACGGAGTATTCACTGAAGCTGAAATATTCTCACGCTGTGATATTATGCTTGAAAATTATATCAAGACAGTTAATATCGAAGCTACTACTATGATAGATATGGCACGCAAGGAGATAATCCCTGCAGTTTCAAAATTTGCCGCTGATACAGCAAGTGCGGTAGCAGTTAAGAAGAGCATATCTAAGGCAGCCTGCAAGTATGAGATAAGTCTTGTTTCAGAGCTTTCAGAGCTGATCGACGAAATGGATGCAGCAACAACCAAGCTTGAAAAAGTAGTGGCTGACTTCAAGAAACAGGACGTTATCATAAAAGCTTCTGAATTTGTACGTGATACAATGATCCCTGCTATGGATAAGCTCCGCAGCGCAGCTGACAAGGCTGAAACAGTAACTGCTGAGTCATACTGGCCCTTCCCTGCATACGACAAGCTCCTTTTCGGAGTATGATATTTCAGAGTAATATAAAAGTCTTTACCCAAACCTCTCCTTGAAATAAATACAGCAACGCTATAGAGCCAACAGCATTTTTATCGTTGGCTCTATAGTTTTTTTACTCATTATATGGTTTTTACATGAACAGTATATATCCATGATAATGGAAAAAACTTTCCCCCCCAAAATACATGATTCAAAAACTAAACTTATCGTCTAAAAAAATCACAACTTTATTATATTCTATTGACTTTTCACACAAAAGCATTGTATAATCATGTATATAAAACTAAAACGTCCGGTATAGCACTGTGAACCGAACCATAAAAAACGTACAATGACAAAAAAGACCTCCTATGGTATAATAGAAACCATAGGAGGTTTTGTTATGGCAAGAAGTTACAGACATATAGTTTCATTCCTTCAGGATGAGGCAGCTGCAGTTCAGGCAGAACCGGCTCCTGATGGCGATGTAAATTCTGACGGAGAATTCAATATGGCTGATCTTGTGCTGCTCCAGAAATGGCTGCTCGGTGTTCCCGATACAAAGCTTGCCAACCGGAAAGCCGCAGACCTCTGCAGTGACAATAAGCTCGACGTATTTGATCTTATCTGCATGAGAAAAAAGCTTATCAGTTAAGCTCCGGCAAAAAAATGCTGAAACTGCAACCCTAAAGATACATAAACTAAAAACGTCGTCCATAACGGACGACGTTTTTATATCTTATGCGTTTATAAGCTGACGTCTCATGGCGCAGAGATCAAATACATCAAGTCTGTTATCTACGCAGATATCAGCTGCCTTCCAGTCGCTCAGCTCACTGTCAGCCGCGTTAAGCAGCCATCTTTGCAGAAGTATCACATCTGAAATATTAAATTCACCATCTCCGTTCACGTCTCCTGCAAGAGAAGTATTATGCTTTTTGGAGCTGTCGCATATCTCATTGAATAGTAACTTCAGTTTCTGATCTGCCATTCTGCAGTTGTCACGGTCGTAATGTCCGCCCGGAGTTGACCATAGTACCGGACAAAGATCTCTCTCATATGCAGCCCGGCATACCGAGCTTAAAAACATTCTTACAGATTCAGCCTCCTTGCCTTTTGTGGGACAGCCATATTCACCTATTATAACTGGAATACCCTTGTCGATATAATTTGTTTTCATCATATCCATCTGCTCATTGAGTTCTTTGTAATCCGTATCGGTGCCCCATGTGGAACGTGCCTTCGCCCAATCAGCATCCTCGTCCTCAAGGATCGCAAATCCCGGAGGCGAATAATAATGAACGGATACAGCCATACGCTCCGCAGGATCATCAGGCATTCTGAAAAGCGGATCACAGGTACGGTCAAAGCCGGTATTGTATCCTGATATGAGCAGATGACGCTTTGGATTGTTTCCGCCTGAACTTCTTATCACATCAACAAATTTCTGATTGATCTCGTTGACAAGTCCGTATGATTCAGCCTTTCCTTCTGTACTTCCCCACGGGTTCCATACAGATTCCCAGCCAAGCTCCTCATTCTGTGATTCAAACATCAGATAATCACCATAATCCTTGAAGCTGTCGGCTATCTGTGTCCACATTATCTCATAGCGCTTCATGCACTCGTCCCTGTTATCCGGGAAAATGTTTACCCAGCCATTATCCCAGTGGATATTAATGATACAGTACATATCAGCGTCGATGACCCAGTCAACGATCTCGTGGACACGTGCATCAAGCTCATTGCTGATCCTGTAATCATCACCAATTAGATTCGACCATGCAACAGGAACACGAACGACTCCGAAGCCCTCGTCAGCCATTCCCTGTATCATCTCTTTTGTGATAACAGGACTTCCCCATGATGTTTCATAATCCTGAACAGTGAGTATCCCGTCTCCCCACTGTTCATCAACTTCGGCTATCCAGTCACCGCACGCTTCCATTGTATTGCCGAGGTTGATACCTATCCCCATGTCACGCACCAGTTCCATTGTGGTGATCTCGCGCATTGTGCCGTTTTTCCCCGGCACTGCATCTGTCTTTAGGCAGATAACGGGCTGAAGCATTACAGCCGCAGACATCACTGCACATATAGTCTTTAAAGCTTTCATAGTGACCTCCTTTGTTGTTACCGCTGTTTACTATTATTATATTACAGCCAACTCAGGAAGACTTCAACCCATGAAATCCTTATTAGGTGTACAAAATCCACTTTATTCAAAAATACATTTCATTGCAACACGGTATTGCTTAGGGCTAAGCCCTGTACCTGAAGCAAACTGTCTGATAAAATATTTACTGTCGGAATAACCGCATTTTTCAGCAATACACGCAACTGTATCATTGGTGCTCACAAGGAGGTGTTTTGCAAACCGCAAGTGTGAGTTTATCTGATCCTGATTGAAAGTAGTTCCACAAAACTGCTTATAGATCCGGTTGAAGTAATTAGGATTGAAATTCATGAAACTGCTTATCTCATCAAGACTATACCTGCGCAGAGGAAAACGCTCTGTCGCTCTCCGCAGGCTTTCAAGCTCCTTATAATGAGGCTGTCCTCTCTTCTCTTTCAGCTTATCCTGAACATCATTAAAATATAAGCTGATCTCTTCAATAATATCTCCAAATCCTGTACTGCCTGCTTCAAAGGATCTTCCGTACATAAGCGTAGAACCAAAATATATATTTTCCGGGCAGTCCTTTGAAAAAAGTATTTCAGAATAAACAGCATCAGCGATCAGTCCGGGATCCGGCGTATCAGCAGTATATATCAGCAGAAGCTCCGAATCCGATATTCTTCCGGCTATACCGTTCTTTCCGCAGAAACGCCTTATTATCCCGGCAGAGTAAACCAGACTGTTTATTGCTTCTTTTGAAGAGGATTCAGAGATAAAAACGTCCTTATCATACGTAAGTTTCAGGGCAACCGCAGTGATATTCATTCTTTTATCAGAATTTGTCATTAGCATGAACGCAGTCCGCATACCGTCCTTATTAAACAAACCGGTCAGTCCGTCATATGCTGATGAAAGCGTACTGCATTGCATGAGAAAGCTTATATCAGTTTTCAGGCGCAGGAATTCAAGCCCGTTGGACACGGATTTCAGCCAATGACGATATGTATCGTCGTAAGTCTCAGGCTTATCATACATAACCGCACAGTATCCGAGGAGGCGTTCCTTAAAAAATACCGGATTGAAATAAATAACAGACATTTCAGGGAAATGGTCAGCAAGAGTATGAAGTCCGGAAACTCTGAGCACGATATCATCACGGCGTGCGTATTTGTTTATATTACGGCAAACTACCGAATCGCTGCGCTCTTCGTTTTCCCTGAACCAGTTTTCAAACAAACAAAGAACTACATCCTTCGCATCACGGACTATGAAGAGTTCATCTCCCATCACTGCAACGAATTCATCGTAATTCCTGCATTCAGTAAGATATGATTCCATATCCGATTTCAGGTTCCAGAAAGCATACTTATTGGCTGTTCGCAGTGAACTAAGCTCCTCTTGCAGTTTATCATCAGACAAGGAACCGCACGGACAGCTCTGTCCGGCAATAAATGTTCCTGACGGCGGCTCAAAGGAAAAATCCTTTTCTTCATTGGCAGCTTTATTCAGAAGCATATCTACAGCCGCCGCGCCGAGAGCTTTTCTGTTCCTCTGATATGTCGTAAGAAGAGGCTTGTGAAGACTGCGCTCCGGAATATATTCGTATCCTACAAGCGCCATATGTTCGGTTATATCAATTCCCTTGTCAGCAAATACATCAAGGACTCCGAAAGCCATATAATCATTTGCACACACAAGTGCCTGCGGATAGGGTATCTCTCCTGAAATAAACCTTTCTGCAAGCTTCTCACCCGAATTATACCAGAAGTCTCCTTCATATACAACGCTCTCGTCATATGGGATACCATGCTTTTCAAGGGAGCTCCTGTATCCGTCTGTCCTGCTTTGCGAAGGTCCGAGCGATAAGGGTCCGGTCAGAAGAGATATACGGGTAAACCCGTTTTCTTCTATCAGTCTGTCAATGACAGCTTCCATATCCTTTTTATCACTTGTGCTTATGCACGGGAAAAGCTCCGGCTCAAATTCCGGAAGTGCTGTCCCCACCATTATCACAGGTATGTCACTGCGTTTTATGAGCAGATCGTGTATTTTTCTTCTTATAACAGGATTGACAAAGGATTCGGACAGAATTATAAATGCATCTGACTTTATATCGGTTATCAGCTCATATATCCTGTTATCGGCACAATCTGCCCTGTCCTGTTCAAGATGATTGTACAGATTTGAGATAACTGTGATATCTGCGTTTTTCCTTTGTGCCTCTTCAATGATACCGCTGAGTATCTGACGCTGCTCAATATTATTGACTTCCGCACCTATTACGCATATATTATGATTTTTTGATGACATTCCGTCCCCTCCTTATAAGCTTCTGCTGAAATTTTTATGTCATAAGTATTTGTCTGCAAATTCCAGGATAACTGACGCTTCCATAAGCTTATCCGAGTCTGTAATATTAAGCAAAGTCATGGAGTATCATATAACAAGTCAGCCTGCACATATGTGCAGGCTGACGATATTTCAGAACGGAACCAAAATTATAATGTTTTTTACTTTATGAGACCAATGCCCCAGATAGTGAAGCTGCCGCTTCCTGTGATGGAAACATCAAGCTCTCCTGTTGTATCCTGATAGTATCCGAGCTCTGCGTCAGGACCGCCCCATGTGTACTGCTTGTTGCCGTTTACCTTTGTGGTCTTTCCGTTTACAGTTACATTTATGCTGCCCATGCCGCTGCTGTTTGCCTTGAATACTATGATGAGTCCCTTTCCTGTTGTCTTGAACTTCATCGGATTTCCGCCGTTGAGCGTGTATGAGTAGTTCAGTGACTTGCTTCCGTTATATCCTGAACCTGATGTCCATGAACCTGCATTGAAGTTATCGAGGT
>NZ_JAEFAJ010000005.1 GCF_016287535.1 Ruminococcus sp. | reverse complement strand
CCGAGAGGAAATTCCTACATGTGCGTTTACGGCTGGACAAGGAATCCTCTTATGGGATACTACATCGTTGAAGGCTGGGGCGACTGGAGACCACCCGGAAATGACGGTGAGAGAAAGGGCAACATTACCCTCAACGGCAATACATATGAAATTGCCAAGACAATGCGTTATAATCAGCCCTCTCTCGACGGTACAGCTACATTCCCGCAGTACTGGAGCATCAGAACAACAAGCGGCTCCGCAAACAATCAGACAAACTACATGAAGGGCACTATCGACGTATCCAAGCACTTTGACGCATGGAGCCAGAAGGGCCTCGACATGTCAGGTACACTTTATGAGGTATCCCTTAATATCGAGGGTTACAGATCAAACGGTTCTGCTAACGTTAAGAGCGTAACAGTTACTACAGGTGCTTCCGATGACCAGATGGGTCAGGAGTCACAGGGCGGCGGAGACGCTGGCGGTGGTAACGTAGGCGGCGGTTTTGACTTCGGCGGCGGCCAGCAGTGGGGCGGCGGCCAGCAAGGCGGCGGCTTCGATATGGGCAACTTTGACTGGAGCCAGTTCCAGGGCGGCGGCCAGGGTGGCGGCTTTGACTTCGGTGGCGGCCAGCAGCAGGGCGGCGGCTTCGATTTCGGCGGCCAGCAGCAAGGCGGCGGTCAGCAGCAGGACGGCAACGGCGGCGATACCGCTGTTACCGATAAGGTAATAAAGATCATGCCCGCAGGCGACTCTATCACCAACGGTGACGGAGAGCAGGGCGGCTACAGAAAGTACCTCTATGACGCTCTCACAAAGATGGGCTATAAGATAGACATGGTAGGTCCCAACGGCAGAAACAGCGCTTCAGCCAACGGTATAACCTATGATGACAATCACGCAGGCTTCAGCGGCTATCAGATCAAGGAGATACCCGGCTGGGGACAGCAGCAGGGCGGCAAGGGCAGCTTGTACAACGAGCTCAAGAACAACAATGCCGTTAAGAGCGCACAGCCCGATATCATTCTTCTTATGATCGGTACAAACGACCTGACAGCTAACCGCTCAATGGACGCTTGTGCTTCCGATCTCCGCGCTATGCTGGACTATATGCTGGCAGATATGCCGTCTGACGGTATGATCTTCCTCTGCTCGGTACCCGAGCATACAGCCTACGGCGGAAATACTCAGAAGATAGGCAACTATAACAATACTGTAAAGCAGGTTGCTGAGGAGTATGCAGGCAAGGGCAAGAATGTCAAGTTTGCAGACGTTCACGGTTGTCTTGACGGCATGAACGATATCGGCAGCGACCAGCTCCACCCCAACGGCGGCGGCTATAAGAAGATAGGAAACTTCTTCGCTGAGACTATTGACGGATATGTAAAGGCTTCACAGCCTGCTGTAACAACAACCACCACGACTACAACAACTACTACCACAACAACGACAACTACCACTACTACAACTACGACCACGACAACTACCACATCAACAACTACAACGACTACTTCAACTACGACGACCACAACCACAGAACCTGTCACAACTACCACTACAACTACAGCTCCTCAGCTTACAATAATCAAGGCAGGAGATACAAACTGCGACGATACTGTTGATATGGCAGACGCAGTTCTCATAATGCAGTCACTTGCTAACCCGAACAAGTACGGCATCGGCGGTACATCCGCAAATGCTCTCACTGAGCAGGGTAAGGTAAACGCTGACGCTGACGGCGACGGTCTTACAACCAACGACGCACTCAGAATACAGGAATTCCTTCTTGGCATAATCAAGAGCTTACTTTGAGTTCAGATAAGAGCCTGTAATTGAAAGAACCTGTATTATTGCAGTGCTTACAGAAACCTTATATGAAATTAACGTGGGCAACCTTTCATAAGAAAGGTTGCCCACGTACTCTTTTCAAAAACTTCTGTATGAATAACACCTAAGAGCGCTTTTTCAGTTATTAATTTCTGCTTTTACTGTATCGAATTCATCTGTTATTTCCTTTTCCGGAGCACCGGTCAGAAGAGAAACGATTATTATAGCCGCAAGTGCGCAGAGGAATGCCGGCAGCAGCTCATATATCGCAAATATGCCGCCTATAGCAGCAATATGGAACTTCCATACGAATACCATTACCGCACCAACTATGAGACCCGCTATAGCGCCCCATCTGTTTGAGCGTTTCCAGAACAGCGCGGTAAGCATTACCGGACCGAATGTTGCGCCGAAACCTGCCCACGCAAATGAAACTACCCTGAATACAGAGCTGTCCTTGTTCCATGCAAGAATGATACTCAGTACCGCAACAACAAGCAGCACTGCTCTTGCGACGAGCATCGAGACCTTATCGCTCAGCTTGACATCAAATACTCCTTTGAGTATATTCTCAGACATTGATGATGATGCCGCAAGAAGCTGTGAGTCTGAGGTAGACATCGTACAGGCAAGGATACCTGCAAATACGAGACCTGCTATAACAGCCAGTCCAACATGGTGCTCGCTCATATACTGTGCGATTTTTATAACGACCTTTTCCGAATCATTGCCCGCAAGCACATCAAGCTTGCCGCTCTTTGAAAGTGCATTTCCGATAAAGCCGATGAATATTGCGATACCCATGGAGATGACTACCCACACTGAAGCTATCCTTCTTGAAGTTTTTATCTTCTCCTTGTCCCTGATAGCCATGAAGCGGAGAAGTATATGAGGCATACCGAAATAACCAAGTCCCCATGCAAGGATAGAAGCGATAGTCAGAACAGTGTATTTGTCAGCTCCGCCAGTTTCGGTATTATGTATGTGACTGAGCGAGAAATAACCTGCTATAGACTCGGCATTGTCGACCACATTCCCTAATCCGCCTGCAGCGCCAACACCGAAGATAACTATGCTCACAAGAGCCAGAGTCATAACGATACTCTGTATAAGGTCTGTAGTGCTTGCAGCCAGGAAGCCGCCTGTGCAGGTATAAGAAATGATGATGACCGCGCTGATTATCATTGCAAGGTGATAATCCCAGCCGAAGAGGGAGCTGAACAGTTTTCCGCAGGCTGAGAATCCCGAAGCGGTATAGGGCACGAAGAATATCAGGATAATAAGTGCCGAAACGCCCATTATCAGCTTGCTTTTGTCCTTGTATCGCTTTGCAAAGAAATCGGGGATAGTGATAGCGCCGCAGTGCTGACTGTAAACTCTGAGGCGCTTAGCCACAAAGAGCCAGTTGAGATAAGTGCCGGCAGCAAGGCCGATAGCGGTCCAGCCTGCCTCGGCGCCGCCTGTTAGATAGGCAACTCCGGGAAGTCCCATGAGAAGCCAGTTGCTCATGTCGGAAGCCTCTGCGCTCATAGCGGTCACCAGAGGACCAAGCTTACGTCCGCCGAGATAAAAGTCTCCGACGTTTTCGTTTTTTCTGGAAAAGATAAGACCTACTGCAACCATAGCAACAAGGTAGGCGATTATCGTTCCGATGATTATGATGTCCATGTCTTACTCCTTTATATAGTTTATTAACGGTAAAAGCTTTTTTCATTATAGCACATAAAATCTGAAATATCAACCATTACGCCGAAAAATCGCTGTTTTTTTGATCTCCTCAATAACCGCCCCGCCATTTTGCTTTGCCGTTACCCGAAGACGAAAAAGAAAATCCCGTATTGCAGGTTACTGCAATACGGGATCCCCTTTTTGTAACTAAAACAGAACATCAGCAATTTAAATATCCTTTTTC
Organism: Ruminococcus sp.; assembly: GCF_016287535.1. Taxonomy (GTDB): domain Bacteria; phylum Bacillota; class Clostridia; order Oscillospirales; family Ruminococcaceae; genus Ruminococcus. Next base: position 127,500 of record NZ_JAEFAJ010000005.1, on the reverse strand, counting down.
CCCCTGATCCCATTTCTGTTACAGATACAGCTGTATTTTAATCCGCAGCACAGGAGCTGACCTTCACCATACTCTGCACAGCGTCAAAAATCCTATGTGCAACATATGGATTATTCATTGTATAAAGGTGTATCCCGTCTACGCCCTCAGTTATAAGGTCCGTTATCTGGTCTATTGCATAGGCTATACCGGCGTCGCGCAGAGCAGCTTCATTATGCTCATACTTTTCCAGTACGCGGACAAACTTTTTCGGCAGCTGCACACCGCAGAGCTTAACCATACGCTCTATCTGTCTCTTGTTCGTTACCGGCATTATGCCCGCCTCAACAGGCACATCAATACCTGCGATGCATACTTTCTCATAGAAATCAAAGAAATACCTGTTGTCAAGGAAAAGCTGCGTTATCAGATGATCCGCACCGCAGTCAACCTTGTATCTGAGCCATTTAAGATCGTCAACAGCGCTTTTGCTCTCAGGATGCACCTCAGGATAACAGGCAGCAATAACATTGAGATCATAGTTTTCCTTTATAAAAGATATGAGCTCACTGGCATGGTGGAAATCACCTGCTGCCGGTGTATCGTCAGGCTTGTCTCCGCGCAGAGCGAGCACATTTTCTATCCCATGCTCCCGGATACTGTCAAGTATCTCCGCCGCCTGCGCCTTTGTAAGACCGGCACAGGGAAGATGCGCAACGCTTTCAACACCGTATCTACTCTTTATATCAGAAGCGATACGTATTGTCCTGCAACCGTTGTGCCCGCCGCCCGCGCCATAGGTCACACTTATGAAGTCAGGACATATATCGGACAGTTCCTCAAGAGTATCATATATAACGCTCTCATCAGCGTCGGGCTTGGGCGGAAATATCTCAAGTGAGAACACCGTCCTGTTATCAAATAATTCAGCTGTTTTCATATTATATTCCTCAGGTATATTTATTAAGTACACACTTATTATAACACAACCGTCAGAAATGTGTTAATACTAAAAAAGAATATTACACCATAGTTAAAAGCTATATCAGGAAGAATAATTCCTGATATAGCTGTTGAGATGCTCAAGATAGCGGTTCGTCAGCTCATTAACGGGACGGTCAGTGGTAGTGATATAGCCTATTTCCATTTCCTCATCGCTCTCAAGAGGTATGGATACGATATTGCTGCCGTTAAGGTCCGAGCTGAGTATACCGGAAGATATTGTATATCCGTCAAGTCCGATAAGGAGATTGAAAAGAGTGGCTCTGTCGGATACTACAATGTTTTTCGGACTTTCCGCCGTAATATGGAGCTCTTCCGCGAAATAGAACGAGTTTTTCACTCCCTGATCGTAAGTCAGACGCGGAAATGCCTTCAGGTCATCAAGGGTCACAGAGTTTCTTCCGACAAGAGGATTGCTCCTGCTTACAAAAACATGAGGCTTTGCAGTAAACAGAGGTTCAAACCTTATCTCTTCGTTCTGAAGAATATGCCTTATGACCTCGCGGTTGAAGCTGCTGAGGAACAGCACACCTATATCGCTCCTGCGTGTACGGACGTCCTCTATTATCTCCGCTGTTTTAAGCTCACGGAGTGAGAATTCATACTTATCCCTGCCGTATTCCCTTACAAGCTCAACAAATGCATTTACCACGAATGCATAATGCTGTGCCGAAACTGCGAAGGCTCTTCTCGGCGGAGCTGTGGACTTGTATTCACTTTCAAGCAGCTCAGCCTGCTCGACTATCTGCCTTGCATAAGCAAGGAACTTAGTACCGTCCTCGGAAAGATATACTCCCCTGTTGCTTCGGTTGAAGATATTTATACCCATTTCCTTTTCAAGCTCCGCAACAGCTTTGGAAAGGCTCGGCTGAGCAATAAAAAGGCGCTGTGCCGCTGTTGTTATGGAACCTGTCTCGGAAATGGCGATGATATATTTTAACTGTTGTAGCGTCATAGTTCTCTCTTCCTGTTAAATGATCAGTGTTGCCTATCAACTAAAATTCAGCTTTACATATCTGCCAAAGGCGATAGTAAAGCATACATTTATTATATCATATAGCCTTACTTAATTCAAGTAAAAACAGTCGGTATCAGATTTTAATACATCCGATATACACTTCTTTTTTCAGTCTACAGATAACAGGACCCATCTGTTTTGTATTACCTCACGTATATAATAGCAATAAATGCTCAGTTTGTATAATTATATAGCAAGAATGTACTTGATAAGATATGGAAAAATGATATAATAAAATCATAGGTTGATATATCAAAAAAATATGAGTGATCAACTATCACGTTCCGGATATGCTGCTAAAATGAATGCGGCTGTAACGGCAGCCGGCAGCAGTATCAGCAGCCGGCACATTTAATAAAGCTTTCTCCAAATTTTAATATCCCCTGAAAGGCAGTCGGTGAAAATCGGCTGTCTTTTCATTTTATTCCGGTATTTTATAAAAACTGCTGCATGAGTTTTCAGCTCCTGCGGCAAAGACCAGGAGCGCCGCTTTATCAGCGGCGCTCCGTATATTTATCCTTCTTTTTTGTTCATGAAAATCTTTTTCTTCTGTTGATCAATACATAACGGCTTTTTTCTCACGCCCTGCCGCTATGCCAGCTCAAAGCTCCTTTTGCTTTGTTGAATATCTCGCTGTATCCGGGACGATCCGTAACATAAAGAGTAGAATTGCCGTACTGTACCTCGCCAATGACCTTCTCTCCCAGCACAACAGGCGTAGCGATTTCCAGAAGCTTCTCCACAGCCTCTGTATCGTTGACAGTGTAGTAACCTGTAGCATTATAGCCGTATTTACCTGATGAACGATTGCTGTTTACGCTGAAGTTGAGAATATAGTCAAGCTTAACTCCGTCGTTTACTGAACTCTCGTATCTGTAACGGTCATAGTTATTGCCGTTATTATTATCTGTGAACAGCAGCAGCGGGAATATGTAGTCAGGCTCCGTTCTGAAGGAAATATCTTTTCCGTCCGATGTCATTTCAGCGACCAGTTTTTCAGCGGTCTTATTATAAACTATATCATGTTCTTCAAGGAAAGCCACCGTATTATGGCAGGCGGAATTTATAATAATACCTTCCAGATAGCAGTAATTATCGGAATTTTTCAGGTCATCAGCCGTCATAGCCGCTATATCCGTGCGAACTGCGTCAGCAAGCGCTCTTCCCTCTTCAACAGAAAAATATATATCAGTATACACTCCTAATTTGTCGCAGATTTCAAAACGGCAGTGCTGTGCCTCTTCCGGAGAAATACCGTATCCGTAATTATTATTGTCTTTTACAAGGCTTTTTCTGAACATATCCTCAGTTACCTGTTCCGCATATTCCTCACTTGTATACATATCGCATAACAGATCTGTAAGCATTTCCGAAGGGACCTGATAATTACGGGATATGGAAGCCCCGCTCCTTGTATAGAATACTATATCTATATTTGTAATATCAAGAACATAGCCTTCATTTGTTATGCCATTTGCACTGTCCCTGTATCTCAAAAGCTCATAATCGTACTTTTCAGGATTATAATGTCGGTCAACTATCTCCTTGTTAAACTCAACAGCGTCTTTTATTACCTTTTTATCGTGCATGAGCCTGTCCTCATACAGTGAATCATACCTTCCATACACATTGATCTCAACATCGGTGACAGATGAAGCTGAAGGCGTAAACTTAGCTCTGCCAAAACCGTTCGTGATGTCAGTCAGCTGTATAACGCCGATAACAGCAGCGCTTGCTGCAGCAAAGCTCACAACAGCGGTCCAGAAGCGCTTGAATCCGCGGCGCCTTATTACCTCCATAACGAACCACAGGATACCGCTTATGATAAATGCGGCAATAAATGCGCTTGAAGTGTCTGTCATCTTCATGACCGAGAAAATACAGTATACCGCAGTTGCCATGAGCACATAGTAAAAAGCTTTGTAAACGTAAGGCTTTGAAACGTCCTCCGCCTTGCGGTGCTTATAGAGCAGGTACGAGATAAGGACAATCACTGCAATAAACAGCAGCGCTCTTACCATAAAACTGAAGTATACCGAGTTTATGAACGAAGTAGTATATTCAAATCTTTCAGAATAAGCTCTTCTTGCAGACATGAACCATTTTTCACTGGAAAACGCAATAAAGAACATTACACCCAAAGGGCTTGTCGTAAACAGGGTAAAGCTATTTGTTATAGCCTCTTCGCTGAGTCCGAAACCTGCTGCATTCACGATATTCATCCATGTAAGGCTCAGGAATGCGGGTATCATTATATTTACAGCTGCAATGCTGAACAGCGCCTCAAACGTACTGCCCGCAAAGGTTATTGCTAATACAGAAAGTGTATACAGCATTATCATTCCGACGATAACAACAAAACCGATACGTAATAGCATTGGTATAATTTCATATAATTCACTGATGTCAATAAAAAACGAACCGATAAGCAGCTCTGCGCCGCCTATGACCGCACCAACAAGAGGAGGTGCGATATATGCTATCAGACCTGAAAAGTAATCGGCAAAGAAACGCTGACGGTTGTTCAGCGGGAGCGAGTAGTTCATATCGACCAGTGATTTGTTATACAGATACCTGAAATTCATCATAGGGATCACGAAGCCCATTGCAATACTCAGAATGAAAGCTATGACCGCGATCGCGATAAACGGGAGCATATCCTGACTTCCGCTGTAGTCATTGATCTGCTCCATATACATTTCCTTCAGCAGTACCCCTGCAAGCACAGGAACGCAAAGCAGATGGAAAACAAGATTGGTCACAAAGAGCTTGGTATCCTCGGAGAACTTGCTTTTAAAACGTATACAGAAACTGCTTTTATTTTTATTCACTGATGTTGTCGCTGCTGTCATAACCGAGCACCTCCAGTTCATAGATAAATATTTCTTCAAGCGTGAGCGGTATGACCTCTGTCAGCATAGGATGCTTAGGTATAAGCGACGCCTTGATAGTTTCGATATCACCCTTTGCTATGATGAAGCATATACTCTGACTCTGCTCATAGTGCAGTACCTCGATACCTTCCTGGGCAAAATCTTCCTTTTTAAAGTACGGGACAGTTCCGTCCTCATTCTTGTTGAATACAGCCTGTATCTTATGTACGCTGCCCTTTACATCGTCAATATCCCGTGAGAAGATGATCTTTCCGTTGTGAAGCAGAGCAGCCGTATCACAGAGCTCGTTTATCTCCTTCAGGTTATGCGAGGAGATTATGGTCGTAAGCTTTCTGTCGAGCATAGCGTCTACAAGCATCTTCTTTACTATGATCCTCATAGTGGGATCAAGGCCGTCAAACGCCTCGTCAAGCAGAAGATACTCTGTACAGCAGGCAAGACCTATTATAACGATAGCCTGACGCTTCATGCCCTTTGAAAAGCTGCTTATCTTCTTATCCAGCGGCAGCCCTGTCTTTTTGCGCAGTGTCTCGAAGATCTCCTCCGAGAAGGACGGATAGAAGTTCCTGTAGTAGCTTTTAAGCTTATTCAGAGTGAAGCTTCCGAACTGAACGGTCTCGTCATTGATGAAGAACACCTTCTGCTTTGCATTCACATTATCAAAAACATTTTCACCGTCAATAAGCACTTCACCGGACTCAGGCGAATAGATGCCGGATATCAGTCTCAGTATAGTAGACTTTCCGGCGCCGTTGGAACCGATCAGACCAAAAGCGGTTCCCTTTTCGATACTGAGATCAACGCCGTCAAGAGCCGTAAAGCTGTCGAATTTCTTCACTGTATTTTTTAGTTCAATCATGGTCTGTTTTCCTTTCTGTAAGATTGATGCAGAGAATCTATCCTGTCCTTCAGATCGCCGGGAGATATTCCCTTATCGAAGGCTTCATTCACAGTCGAATCGAAATCCTCAAGCACCTTTTTCCGGAATTCATCATAATTCTGAGCAGATATGAAACTGCCTCTTCCCGGTACGGAGTATATCACCCCATTGCGTTCAAGCTCCTGATAGGCTTTTGCAACGGTATTAGGATTCACTCCTGTGGATTTGGCAAGACTTCTCACACTCGGAAGCTGATCGTTCTCTGCAAGTGTCCCGTTAAGGATAAGCATGACGATCTTCTGATAAATCTGCTCATAAATGGGTATTCTGCTTGTCAGGTCGATAGAAAACATATGCAGCTCCTTTCTGTAGCGAGTGTACTATATCGGATAGTACGGTTATTACACTTAGATAATACCACATCTCATACTGTTTGTCAATAGCTTTTTTGAAATTTATAAAAAGTTTTTTTCGCATACACCTGACCGGCGCCGCAAAAGCCCTTCGTTTCGTCTTTTCCGTGACAAAAGCGCCCATAAAAAAGGAGCCTTCAGGCTCCTTAAAATACATAAAAAAAACCGGGAACATAATGTTCCCGGTTTAAATATTTTGAATTTAGCAGATCTTACTGACCTTCGTGGAAGAAGTAAGGAAGTCCATCATATACATAATGTCTTACGTTGCCCCACCAGTGGTCCTTGCCGTTAACTACCATGAAGTAAAGGTTACCCTTTGAGAAGTCCGAAGTGTAAACGAACTGGCTCATCTTCTTCATTTCGTCGATCTGAGGACTAACATTAGGATAAGCTATATCAGTTGAACCTGTAGCGCAGAAGATAAAGTACTGGTTCTTCTGGAGACCTGACTTGTCAACTGCATTAGCAATACCCTTAGCCTTGTCGTAAGCGCTGTTGCCGTTCCAGCTGTCGCCGCTGAGAGGCATGAAGTAGCCTACGATGTCGAGGCAGTTCTCAAATACAGCCCATGTTGAAACGCCGCCCATTGAGAAGCCGCCATATGCTCTGTGCATTCTTGAAGCCTTGAGTGAGCTCTCAGATGTATCCTTGTTAGCATAAGTTGAATACTTACCCTCAACAAAAGGAACTAAGCTCTGACGGAACTCGCTGTAGAAGCGTCCTGCTTCTGTCTTGTTGAATGTCGGGAATACAACGATAAGGGGCTCAAGCTCGCCGTTCTTGATCATGTTGTCCAGCATATTCTGGATCATTGTATCATTCTGGGAGATCAGAGTGTTCTCATTCTCTCCGCCGCCGTGCATGAGATAGAAGATGTTGTACTTCTTGCTCGGATCATAGTTATAAGGAGTATAAACATTGCAGCTGTTATAACCGTTTATGCCGTTATAGCTCTCCTTTGTGACCTTACCCTGCTGCTGGCAGCCGTTGAAGTAATAATCGGGAGCTGCCTTGTACTGTAAGTTAGCGTTGTAATTGAAGTTCGACTTAGGAGCAGTTGTAGTAGTTGTAGTGGTTGTTGTTGCCTTTGTCGTTGTAGTTGTTGTAGTGGTTGTTGTAGTAGTAGTCGTTGTTGTCGACTCAGTAGTTACAGTCTTGATATCGTCAGAATAGCTCTTGGGGAGCTGCTTGATGATGCCAAGGAGATATTCCTGTATAGCAGCTGCATCGTTTGTTGTGATGCCGTCGCCAGCTGCATAAACGTCTGCGTTGAACTGCTGCTGCTCTGTGAGCTGATACTTGTTGGGGTTAGCGAGAGCCTGCATGATCTTTACAGCGTCAGCCATATCTACGCCGCCGTCGCCGTTAGCGTCGCCCCACAGTGTAACCTGCTCATTGAGGATATCCTTGAGATCCTGAGGAGGAGCTGTAGTTGTAGTTGTTGTCTCAACGGGCTCTGTTGTGGTTGTTGTAGTAGTTGTAGTTGTAGTAGTAGTTGTTGTTGATGTAGGAACAGGGATAGATGTGCAGAGACCGATGATGTTATTGTAGAACGACTTAGGCTGGTAGTTGCTGAACGGAAGCGGTGAACCGCCGTTCTCACGGTATCTCCAGCTTCTCTCATCTGTTGTACCCCAGAGAGTAACAGTTGAGATGTTTGCAGCGTGCTTCATAGCAACCTCAAAGATCTGAGGATAAAGCTTGTCGTTTGAACCTGTGCTGTTTGTGATATCGAGCTCTGTGATCTGAACATCAAGTCCGAGTGACTCGAACTGCTTGATAGCTGTCTCGAATTCGCTTGCTGAAGGATACTTGGAATCAAGGTGAGCCTGCATACCGATACCGTCGATATAGTTACCTTCCTTCATGACTGTCTTGGCCATGTTTACAAGATCCTTGGTCTTAGCGCTCATGTACTCGTTATAGTCATTGAGGTAAAGCTTACAATCTGAAGGAGCATACTGTCTTGCATACTTGAATGCGTTTACAACGAACTCTGAGTTGCCTTCGCCGTATACTCTTACCCAGTTGGAATTTGAAGCAGGTCTCATTCCGCCGCCGTCGTTAACGAAGAGCTCGTTACAAACGTCGTAAGAATGGAGCTTGAGGTTCGGGAACTGGCTCTTGATAGCGCTGAATGTGTTCTTGATCATGCTCTCAAGACGCTTGTTCATACGATCCTTTGAAACGGTACCGCCGTTATCCTGGAACAGTGAGCCAGGAGTCTGGCTGTACCATACGAAGGTATGACCACGGACACCGATGCCGTTCTGCTCTGCGAACTTGAGTATTGCGCTTGCGTTGTTAAGGCTGATGTTTACGTTATCGCCGTTTACGCCTGCAACGATAGAATCGGGCTTCATTTCGTTCTCACAGGTTACAGAGTTGTAGTTCTTCTTGATGAACTGCTGAGCCTGTGAATTGCCGATCTCGTTTCCGCTTACAGAAGTACCGAGACGGAAGTACGGTCCCATGTAATCCTTGAAGCCGTCGCCGCCCTTTGTATATGTATAGTCAAGATTCTGATGTGCGCGAACACCTGTATAGCTGCCGCCGGTTGTTGAACCGCCGCCGGTTGAGCCGCCTGTAGATATACCGCCTGTAGTTGTGTCACTAACCTTGCCCTGACCTGTTACTACAGATGAAGACTTACCTGACTTTGAAACCTGAACTGCGTCTACGAAGAAGTCGCAGAGGTCGCCTGAGCTCTCAGGAGTCTCAATATAAAGGATCATATCTCCTGAATTATCAGGAATTGTGAACTTTGTATTTTCAAGCTTTGTCCACTCGCCACTCTTTGCTGTACAATCAGCGATCTGAGTATAAGAAGCGCCGTTGCCGTCGCCCTGCTGGAGTGACATCTGAAGAGTTACATTTGAACCGCTGTTCTGGAGAACTGCAGCGCTGAAGCTGTATGTCTCACCGGGAACGAAAGCATTGGGATCCAGTGTGATAGCACAGCCGTTCCACTCATTCTCTCTTCCTGAAACATAAAGTGAAGTTGAACCATCATAGTAGTTCTTGCTGCTTGTGTCAACAGAAGCGCTTCCTCTGCCTGTCCAGTCGCCTGCACCCTTCTCAAAATCGTTTGTGAAGTAGTCGCCGTTTGCATCTGGCTCTACTGTCTTTGTAGCTGTGCTTCCGCCGCCGGTGCTTCCACCGCCGCCGCCACCGCCGTTATAACCATTCTCATAAACAGCGAGGCTCTTTACGTTAGCAGAACCGCTTGATCTGTAGCCCTCGATATTAAGGGATACCTCATAAAGAGTACCTGACATATCAAGACCAGCCTTTGACCATGCGTCAAAGTGCTTGCCGACATGGATAGTGCCCTTCATGTAGTTTGTTGTATTGTTTCTTGAACCGCTTGTCTGACGGATGCTCCAGTACTGCGGGAAAGTAGCTGTACCGTCAAGAGAAGGCTGATTGTAACGCATTGTCTTTGCAATATCATATGTATTGCCGTCAAGAGTTACAGTACCCTTTCTCTCAGCACCGTCTCCGGGTGGACGCCAGTCGCCCCAGCCTTCAACGATATAATATTCCATAAGAGGATTCCTTGTCCAGCCGTAAACGCACATATAAGAATTTCCTCTTGGTGTGTACTCAACATCATAAGTAAGAGTAATATCAGAACCTATCTGATTATATCTCTGCTTCTTGCTGTCGTAGTTCTTGCCCATACGAGCCAGGAAGTTCTCGATACCGCTCCATGAACAGGTGAAAGAACCTGCGCTGGGCTGCATTGAAACCTGACCGGTATAGTTCTGATTCCACATTTCGTAGTCGAAGCCGCCTATATTGCCTCTCTGCTGCTGATCTGCAGCATTAACAATAGCAGGGACTGCAGGGATACTTGAAGCGATCATCACAGCAGTCGTGCTTGCGCTGACGATCTTCTTTAAGATTCCTTTTTTCATGTTGATCATTCCTCACTTTCTCTAATAACGTGATTATTAAATCCTTTTGATCTTTGATCTCAACCGAGGAAAAGCACATAAGCCCCAAGTGCCTAAGCGTCCCTCCTCTTCCTCAGCTCTTGTACTAATTTTATTACTTTTTTATGAACTTTTCAAGTCAATTCTTGCTAACAATAATTTTTCTTGCTCATTTTTTGCTGTATTTGTACATTTTAGCTCCAATTTTTTGCGGTTTTTTATGCATTCTCCATTTCTCCTTATTTACCTGCAAAAAGCGGCGGTACTGATAGTTGGATTTTTATAGCACTATTGTGCTGCAGCTTTAACGCGCTAATTTGCTTTTGGCGATTTTTGCCGGTATTTTTTGTAATACGCCACGGATATGTTTTTAAGCAAATTACTACCAGGAAATTTGTTTGTGAATGTTGCCCTGCCATTTCAACAGCGCCCTGGATCACGTCATTACGATTCTTTTTTCTCCCCTTCTACGGTGTGCACAACTCCGCATTACTTTTTATGTGACTTTCTACAAAATTTTCTGAATCTATTTATTTTTTATGTAAAATGTACTATAATAATAGTGGTATATATTTTTGATATATCATTTTGTTGTTAAAGAGGGGATAATAAATATGGATAGCGAGAAAACAAAAAAGATCGTTGTTATTGTTTCCGGTCTGGACGAAGAATATCAGTACAACATTTTCAAAGGGATCAATGCATTCGCCTTTGCGCACAATATGAACATCTCCTATGTTGCAGGCTTCGGAGGAATGGTCGGCAGCGATAAATTCGACATTGGCGAAACAAGTATATATAACCTCGTAGACTACACCCAGTTCGACGGCGCTCTGCTCATGACAAACACCTTCGGCGACGGAATGCTGCGAAACCGCATATTCAGCAGCGTCCTTGCCGCAAAAATACCGGCTGTTGTTTTTGAGAGCCGTGAAAACCCTGAATTCTATGACATAAGCATCGACAACTTCGGCGTCATGAAAAAGCTCGTGAACCATATCATACAGCACCACGGTGCAAAGACCATAAATTATGTCTCAGGACCTCTCGAAAACCCAGAGGGAAAAGCGCGTTATGACGCTTTCCTGAGCGCAATGGAGGAAAACGGCCTCACCGTAGAGGAAAAGCGCATTTTTTACGGAAACTTCAAAAGCTATGACGGCAAGCTCGCAGTGGACGATTTCGTCGCTTCAGGACTTGAAGCTCCCGACGCCTTTATCTGTGCAAATGACAGTATGGCGCTCACAGTTGCTTCCTCTCTTGACAAGCTCGGCTACAAGGTCCCTGACGATATAATGGTAACAGGCTTCGACAACACCTTCAGCGCCCGCAATTCAACACCGTCTATCACTTCCGTAAAGCGGCCGCTCTATCTGGCAGGAGAAAAAGCTGCCCAGATCATATTCAACGTACTCGAAGGCGTTGAACAGCCTCGCAGCACCATTCTCGACGCCGAGCCCGCTTATTATGAAAGCTGCGGCTGCAAGAACGGCAGCACTGACGACCTGAAGGAGTACAAGAAGATAACATACCGCAAGACTGAGGATACCAACAATAATATCCATATGATAAACAGGCTCACCGCCGGTCTTGCCGAAGCCCTGACTCCGTTTGACTACTTTGCGGCTATCACGAATGTTTTGGACGAGTTTGAATGTGAGAAATTCACACTGTGCCTCTGCGAAGACTGGCAGGAGAACTCCAACCAGGATCAGCTCGATTACAGTCTCAAACCTTATTCCGACTTTATGATGGCTCCGCTCATATGGGACAAGGGCGTGCGCAGAAGCGTCAGCTATTTTCCGAGCCGGGAGATGTTCCCTGAGGGATTCGAGGAAAGAAGCTGCGTAAACTATTTCCTGCCCCTGCATTTCAGTGACCGCTGTCTCGGATATTATATATTCACAAACAGCGATTTCCCTACATACAGCCTTGTGTGTCATACGTTTTCAATGGTGCTGAGCAACTCGCTGGAGAATATCCGCAAGCTCTCACATCTCAACAAGGCAATGGAAGAGCTGAACCGCCTCTATGTCATAGACCAGCTCTGCAATATCTACAACCGCAACGGTTTCATAAATATTGCCGACGATATGTTCAGGGAATGTGTTGCAAAAGGCAGTCAGATAATGATAAGCTTCATAGATATGGACGGTCTGAAGTTCATAAATGATAACTACGGTCATAATGAAGGCGATTTCGCAATACAGCGTATCGCGAGCATAGTTCACAACTGCTGCGAGAACAATGCTATCTGTGCCCGTTTCGGCGGCGACGAGTTCGTTTATTTCAGCCCCAACGCCACTCACGGAGACGCTGTTACCCTCGCCCGGAAGCTCAATACAGCTCTTGAAAACATAAACAAGCTTCTTCAGAAGCCGTATACCATATCCGCAAGTATAGGCAGCGTTGTAACTGTGGCAAAACCCGGAGACACGCTCTATAACATAATCAAACTCGCTGACGATAAGATGTATGATATAAAAAAGCAGAAGAAGGCTGCGCGAAAATCCGAAAAGATCTGAATGAAAGAAAAAAGCTGCGATATGCAGCTTTTTTCTTATGCCTTTCTGAATCCCACACACTGCACCGCAGCTATGGGATTGTCCTTTTCATCCTTTATCTCCACATTGTAGCAGCATATTGTCCTGCCGTCCTTGACAAGCCTTGCCTCCGCGATTATGCGTTCCGTTTTCGGCACTCCGATAAAGGAAGCGTCGCAGTTCAGCCCCACAACTCCGGGCTGCTGCCAGTTCGAGGCAACAGCAAACGCAAAGTCCGCAAGAGTAAAGTATACTCCGCCCATGATACCGCCCATTGCGTTTTTGTGGTGCTCGTTTATCACAAGGCTTACCTTTGCGTAATGGTCGCCTATATCGTCGATGACGGCCCCTGTCTCTGTGGCAAAGCGGTCGCCCCTGAATATTTCCCGCACCCTTTCAAGTGTTTCTGTATCCGTCATATATTACCTCCTGTTTTCGTATTCGTCCCTGAGTATGGAAAAATAAAGCCTTCCCACATACTCTCCGTCCATAAAGAAGTAGTCCCTGAGAGTGCCCTCATAAGTGAAGCCGCACTTCTCTATGACCCTTTTTGACTGCGCGTTTATAGTTTTGGTACAGATCTGAACCTTATGCAGATTCATTCTGTCAAATCCGAAGGCTATAACAGCCTTTGTGGCTTCCGTTGCATAGCCCCTGCACTGGAATTCCGCACCGATGCAGTACTCTATCTCCGCAAAGTGGTTTTTGCTGTCGACAAGGAAATAGGCTATCTGACCGATACACTCCCCTGCTTCCCTGTCTATGACCGCCCAGCGATAGTAATCCTCACGTTCATAATTGCATATGTACTTGTCAAGGAGGCCGTTGACCTCTTCTTTTGTACGGTATGTAGGCTCAGAGTACATCTTCTGCACATTTTCGTCGCTTGCCCAGTTCCTGAATACCGCGTCACAGTCGGTATATTCAAATCTTCTGAGTATGAGCCTTTCCGTCTCTATTGTCTGTGTTCCGGTATGTGTAAGCATTATTACCCTCCAAAAAGCTATCCCCTGACATAGAAGCTATATCAGGGGGAATTGTGTCTTATACCAGCTTTGACATATCATAAAGTCCTGCGGGCTGACCCTTGAGGAACAGTGCCGCATTTATCGCTCCCTCTGCGAAAACGCTCTTGGAAGCAGCCGAATGTGAAAGTGTGAGCACTTCATCGTGACCTGCGAATATAACATCATGCTCGCCTACGATCGTGCCGCCGCGGATAGAATGCATACCTATCTCTGCCTTTTCACGCTTCTGGCGGCGCGAATGACGGTCATATACGTAGTGCCTTGAATTGTCAAGAGTCTCGTTTATAGCGTCAGCAAGCATTATTGCCGTACCGCTGGGAGCGTCCACCTTCTGATTGTGGTGCTTTTCAACTATCTCGATATCGAACTGGTCGCCGAGTATGGAAGCAGCTTTCTTTGCAAGCTGAACGAGCAGATTCACGCCAAGCGACATATTGAAGGTAAAGAATACCGGGATATGCTGTGCAGCCGACTTTATTTTCGCCGTCTGAGCATCGTTGTAGCCCGTAGAACCGATAACTATGGGAGTTCCTGTAGACATACAGTAGTCAATGAGTCCGTCAAGTCCGGACGGATTTGAAAAATCAATGATAACATCAGGCTTTACAGGGAGCTGTGCGGGAGTTTCAACTATAGGGAAATCCGCATACTGCTCGGTATACATATCTATACCCGCAACTACCTCGCAGTCGTCACGCTCCTTTACGCAATTGTAGATAGTCTTGCCCATTTTTCCGTTAGCGCCGCAGATAACTATATTTGTCATACTTTACACTTCCTTTTTGTTAATCCGAAATGCGGAATTAAGGTGTCCCTGACGGGACGGATATCAATTACGCATTCCTAATTCTTAATTACTTAATGAGTCCGTGCTTTGCAAGAGTAGCCCTGAGCTTAGCTTTGTGTTCGTCAGTCATCTCGCAGAGGGGCAGACGGCATGGACCGGCGTTCCAGCCGATCATATTCATTGCTTCCTTTACAGGGATCGGGTTCACCTCTATGAACAGGTCGTTTATAAGGTCAAGGTACTTCAGCTGGAGCTTCATAGCCTCTGTGAAGTTGTTGTCAAGGCAGAGCTGAACCATTTCATGCATCTCCTTCGGGATAACATGGGAAGCGACCGAGATAACGCCCTTTCCGCCGAGAGACATAACAGGAACTACCATATCGTCGTTGCCGCTGTATATGTCGATATCGTTTCCGCACTCAGCAGCTATCTTGGCAACATAGCTGATATTTCCGCTTGCCTCCTTGATAGCAGCGATATTCCTGTGCTTTGCAAGCTCCTTTACTGTAGCCACGTCAAAGCCGCAGCCTGTTCTGCTGGGAATATTATAAAGGATTATGGGGATATTTACTGCGTCTGCGATAGCTGTGCAATGAGCGATAAGGCCCTTCTGTGTAGCCTTGTTGTAGTAAGGAGTAACGTGGAGCAGAGCGTCTGCGCCGGCAGCCTCAGCCTCCTTTGAGAGCTCAACGGCATAGTGTGTGTCGTTGCTGCCTGCGCCTGCGATAACAGGAACTCTGCCTGCGGTGTGCTTTACAGCGAACTTTATGCAGTCACGGTGCTCGTCGTCTGTCATAGTTGCAGACTCGCCTGTAGTGCCGCAGATAACGATAGCGTCGGTACCGTTTTCGATCTGGTCGTCGATAACACGGCCAAGCTCTTCATAGTTTATTGAACCGTCGCTGTTCATAGGTGTTATTATAGCAACAGCAGCGCCGGTAAATACAGTATTCTTCATAGACTCGATCCTTTCATCTAATTAGGAATTCGGAATGCGGAATTCGGAATTAATGGTGTCGGCTGCGCCGACATATCCGAAAACCGTCCTTCATTACCTATTGTTCTTTTTGGTGTTTGGTTATAGCAACAAGAAGACTTATAATCTCCTGACATTCCGAATATATCCCTTCAAAAAAATTGTTTTCAATATAACCGCTCTCGTTCAACAATTCAAGCCAGTATTCTGTTTCACTTGCTTCTTTAAGAGAAATATTCAATTTTGCATAAAAATCAGATTTGCTTTGTCCTCGAAGCGCTTCTTTTATATTAGCACCTATACTTGTTCCGCTTCGTAAAAGCTGTTTTGACATCACATATTCTTTTTTCTCGCTAACAAGGTACTTATATAGCCTTATGCACCTTAATGCAAATACTTTGCTTTTGAAAGCAACAATGTTATTTTTCATAATAATAATTCCGAATTACGAATTCCGCATTCCGAATTAATCAAAGTATCCTTTAGCAGCAAGGAGTTCAGCAAGGAGGACGCCGCCGCCTGCTGCGCCTCTGAGTGTATTGTGTGAGAGGCATACGAACTTGTAGTCGTACTGTGTATCCTCGCGGAGACGACCCGTAGATACTGCCATACCGCCTTCAAGATTTCTGTCCAGCTTAGCCTGAGGACGGTCGTTCTCCTCGAAATAGTGTATGAACTGCTTCGGAGCGCTGGGAAGTTCAAGCTCCTGGGGTACGCCCTTGAAGTTTTTCCAGAGGTCAAGTATCTCTTCCTTGGAAGGCTTATTCTCGAATGTTACGAATACAGCAGCTGTATGGCCGTCTGAAACGGGCACGCGGAGACACTGAGTCGTGATATTCGGAGCTGTTGCCTTTACGATCTCATTGCCCTTTATCTCGCCCCATACCTTGAGGGGCTCCTGCTCGGACTTCTCCTCCTCACCGCCGATATATGGGATAAGGTTATCGATCATTTCAGGCCATGACTCGAAGTTCTTGCCCGCGCCCGAAATAGCCTGATAAGTACAAGCCAGCACATTCTTCAGACCGAACTTTCTGAGCGGGTGAAGTGCGGGAACATAGCTCTGTATCGAACAGTTGGACTTGACCGCGATAAAACCTCTCTTTGTGCCGAGACGCTGGCGCTGAGCCTTGATTATCTCGATATGCTCCGGATTTATCTCCGGAACTACCATAGGAACGTCGGGAGTGAATCTGTGAGCGGAGTTATTTGAAACGATAGGACACTCAGCCTTTGCATAAGCCTCTTCAAGAGCCTTTATCTCGTCCTTTTTCATATCTACGGCGCAGAAGCAGAAATCCACCATGCCTGCGATCTTCTCGATATCGCCTGTAGCGTCCATAAGGATCATATCCTTCATGGAAGCGGGCATGGGAACTGTCATCTTCCAGCGGCTTCCTGCTGCCTGCTCATACGTCTGACCCGCGCTTCTCGGTGAAGCAGCCAGAACCTTTACATTGAACCACGGGTGGTTTTCGAGCAGAGTTGCAAACCTCTGTCCCACCATGCCCGTTGCGCCTATAATACCAACATTATACTGTTTCATATTGACCTCTCCTTAAAAATTTTCCATAAAATAATAAAAACCGGTTGCAAACCGGCTCATCATGCGTTATAATAGAAATGTTGACATATCATGATATTAATATGCCAGTAGCTCTCCATCAAAAGCATGATGACAGCTGTATACCTCTTAAACATACAGCCAGAACTGAATTTACCAAAGACAGCTCTTCGGCGGCATTGCCTTTCGCTGTACACCATCGGACAGGTGGTCCCGTGTGCAGGTACTTTTCGCAGCCGCGCCTCTACCTTAGTAATTATAATAGCACTTAAAACAGCTATTGTCAATACATTCTTGAAAATTTATTCACATAAATCAAAAATTAGCTTTGCTAAATTTTGATTTGAGCCGTTAGCCCATTGTAGGGGCTGCCTTTGGCAGTCCGATAATAAAGCGGCAAGCCGCTTCCTAATGGCTAAAAGCCAAGGACTAAAGGCTAAAAAAGGAGATATTAATGGAACTTCTCAAATCCGATTTTTACTACGAGCTCCCGGAGGAGCTCATAGCCCAGACTCCCATAGAACCGCGGAACGCCTCTCGTATGATGTGCGTTGACCGCAGGACAGGAGCCATAACTCACGACCACTTCTATAATCTATGCGACCACCTCAAGGAAGGTGACCTGCTGGTAATGAACGACTCACGAGTTATTCCCGCAAGGCTCTACGGCGAGAAAATAGGCAATCAGACCTTTATCGAGTTCCTGCTTCTTGAGCAGAAGGGGGATAAGCTGTGGGAAATAATATGCCGTCCCGGCAAGAAAGCCAAAGTGGGAACCCGGTTCTCATTCGGCGGCGGCAGGCTCGTTGCAGAGGTCGTTGAGGTAAAGGACGACGGCAACCGTATCGTACAGTTCCAGTGCGAGGGGAACTTCTTCACTGCCCTTGAGGACGTGGGACAAATGCCGCTTCCTCCGTACATAAAGGAAAAGCTTGAAAACCGCGAACGCTACCAGACAGTATATTCAAGGGAGCTGGGCTCCGCGGCCGCTCCCACGGCAGGACTTCACTTCACTCCGGAAATGCTTGACGATATCCGTTCACGGGGCATAAAGACGGCATTCGTAACGCTTCACGTAGGTCTTGGCACCTTCCGACCCGTAAAGGAGGATAACGTCCTTGACCATAAAATGCACAGCGAGCACTATCATCTCCCCAAGGAAACTGCCGACCTCATAAACGAGACAAAGAAAAACGGCGGCAGAGTCATCGCAGTGGGCACCACAACCTGCCGCACACTTGAAAGTGTAGCTACATTTTACAGAGATATTTCCGAGCGTGACGGTTATACGGATATATTCATCTATCCGTCCTATGAGTTCAAATGCATCGACGGACTCATAACGAACTTCCACCTTCCGGAAAGTACGCTGATAATGCTGGTATCAGCATTTATGGGCTACGACAACACTATGAACGCATATAAGACCGCAGTTGAGGAGCGTTACCGCTTCTTCAGCTTCGGAGACAGTATGTGTATACTGTAAAAACATATTATTAAGGAGATATAGAATTTAAATGAGTGATATTGAGCTTTCTGAATTTTTCAAGGGTATAATCGACTATGAGGAAGGACCTATAGTTATATGCAACCTTGATTACAGGGCGGTCTATGAGAATCCGGCTGCGCTGCACTTTTACTCCGGCGTCTCTCCCCTCACCGGCAGACTCCTCTCAACGGTCATGGACGAGGAAATGATGAGCAAGGTGGTAATGAGCGTAGAATGGTTCAAGGAAGATGCCAAGAACAACAAGGTATTCGCGCTCCATGACAAGAAAAACAATATGGATATGTACATACTTGCGATCAGGAACGCAAAGGGAGAGCTTATAGGCTTCTACGGACGCCGCGAGGACAGAAATCCCGATCAGGGCAAGGAATTCGACCTTGACTGAAATCAGCCTGTTTCATTGCCATACCGCACAGGCTGAATGTTTATAAAAATAATAAAGGAGAAGCTATGTTCAAACTTCTTAAAACCGACAATAAAGCCAGACGAGGCACGTTTGAGACCGTTCACGGCACTTTTCAGACCCCCTGCTTCATGAACGTGGGAACTGCCGCAGCCATAAAGGGCGGTATTTCCTCTGTAGACCTTAAAGGGCTGAAAACTCAGGTGGAGCTCTGCAATACCTATCACCTTCATCTCCGCCCCGGCGACCATGTGGTAAAACAGATGGGCGGACTGCACAAGTTCATGAACTGGGACAAGCCCATACTCACAGACAGCGGCGGATTTCAGGTCTTTTCACTGGCTCAGCTCAGAAAGATAAAGGAAGAGGGAGTATACTTCGCTTCACATATAGACGGTCACAGGATATTCATGGGACCGGAGGAGAGTATGCAGATACAGTCAAATCTCGCCTCCACCATTGCAATGGCTTTCGACGAATGTATTGAGAATCCCTCCCCTTACAAGTATGTTGCCGCTTCCATAGAACGCACCACACGCTGGCTGATACGCTGCAAGGAGGAAATGGCAAGACTGAACAGCCTCCCCGATACTATAAATAAGCAGCAGCTTCTTTTCGGTATAAATCAGGGTTCCACCTTTGACGACCTCCGCATAAAGCACATGGAGGATATCTCAAAGCTTGACCTCGACGGCTATGCTATCGGCGGACTTGCCGTGGGCGAGGAAACTGAGGAGATGTACCGCATAATAGATGTCGTCGAGCCCTATATGCCGGTACATAAGCCAAGATATCTCATGGGAGTCGGAACTCCCTCGAATATAATCGAAGCAGTCGCAAGAGGTGTGGATATGTTTGACTGCGTTATGCCCAGCAGAAACGCCCGTCATGCCACTGTGTTCACATGGAGCGGCATAATGCACCTGAACAACAAGTGCTACGAGACAGACCCCCGTCCCGTGGACGAGCAGTGCGACTGCCCAACCTGCCGCAATTTCAGCAGGGCATATATCCGCCATCTTTTCAAAGCGAACGAGCAGCTTGCCGGCAGACTTGCTGTGCAGCACAATCTTTATTTCTACAATACACTTACGGAAAAGATCAGAGAAGCTATCGACGAGGACCGCTTTGAGCAGTTCCGCCGCAGATATTCGGAGCTTCTTGCCACAAGGATATAATACGGCAGCTTCCCCGGTCATGTATTACGTTTATATAATAAAGTGTGAGGGCGATATGCTCTACACCGGCATCACCAACAATGTCGAACGGCGCATGGACGAGCACTTCGGCAGGAGCGAAAAATGTGCGAAGTTCACACGGGCACACAGGGCGCAGTCCCTTGAAGCCCTCTGGAGCTGCGGAGACCGGAGCCTCGCCTCGAAGCTCGAATACCGCATAAAGCAGCTGACCAAAGCCCAGAAGCTAAGGCTCATAGCAGACAACGACTGCTTTGCAGAGCTTTTCGGCATTGAAAGCTCAGAGCTGTACCGGCGCGAGACCATATAGATAAGGAGTACATCATGTACGAAAACAAGACCGAAGAACTCCCAGTCAGAGCTGTTCTTGCCTGCGTTGACACAGGCGAATTTGACGCGGAGGTCTCCATAAACGAGCTCGCCGAGCTTGCTTCCACAGCAAATGCGGAAGTAGTGGGCTCGGTGATACAGAAAAAGCAGGCTTACGACCCTGCGACCTGTATGGGTGCAGGCAGGCTTGAGGATCTGAAGGAGCAGCTTGAAGCCCTTGACGCCGAACTGATAATATTCGACCACGAGCTCACAGGCGTTCAGGTGCGCAACATTGAGGATATCCTCGGCGTCAGAGTTATCGACCGCACCACCCTGATACTTGATATATTTGCTCAGCGTGCCCGCACAAAGGAAGGTAAATTGCAGGTGGAGCTCGCTCAGCAGAAATACCGTCTCCCACGTCTTACGGGTATGGGTACTGCCCTTTCAAGGCTTGGCGGCGGTATCGGTACAAGAGGTCCCGGTGAGACAAAGCTGGAGACCGACAAGAGACATATCCGCAAGCGTATAAGCTACCTTGAGGCTGAGCTTGAGGAACTGAAAAAGCACCGTAATTTCTCACGCTCACGCCGCAAAAAGGACGGAGTGCTCTGCGCGGCTATAGTAGGCTATACCAACGTCGGCAAATCAACTCTTCTGAACGCCCTTACCGACGCGGGAGTCCTTGCCGAAAACAAGCTTTTCGCAACCCTCGATATCACCTCCCGTGCCATAGAGCTCCCCGACGGCAGGAGCGTCATGCTCATAGATACCGTAGGGCTTATAAGAAGACTTCCCCACAATCTCGTTGAAGCCTTCAAGTCCACTTTGGAAGAGGCTGCGGCTGCGGATCTGATACTCAATGTACAGGACCTCTCCTCCCCTGAGGTAAAGGAACAGGCTGAGGTCACGGAAAAGCTGCTGGCGGAACTGGGCTGCGAGGGTATACCACAGATATACGTCATGAACAAGGCAGATGCGGCTCCCTTTACGGATACAGTTTTCGAGGACGACAATACAGTCATGATAAGCGCAAAGGAACACACCGGCTTTGACAGGCTCCTTGAAAGTATAATGCGGAATCTCCCAGAGACCGCAAAGCGCATGAAGCTGCTTATCCCCTATGACAAGGGCGGATTTCTCGGCAAAATACGTCAGGACGGCAAGGTGTTCTCTGAAGAATATGCCGAAAACGGTACTCTCATTGACGCTCTTGTGGACATCAAGCTCGTCAAGGAGGCGGAAAGCTACAAGGTGTGAGAGTTCGTTTTTGAAAACTCGTTGACATCAATACAGAAAAAGGATATAATCTAAGTAAGATAAATCAAAATTTTGCTTCGCAAAATTATGATTTACAAAGAAAGGGTAAATAATGAACAGTAAAATAAACGAATTGTACGGCTTCGACAGCAGGCTCGCTGAGCTCGCAGCTCAGGCGGAAAAGAACTGCGCGGAAGCCTTTGAAAGAATAGATTCAAATGCCGAATACTGCGGCGCAAAGGTGCTGAAAGCCTTTTCCGACAACAAGGTAAGCGAGCCCTGCTTCTATGGCTCTACAGGCTACGGCTACGGCGATGTGGGCAGAGAAGTGATAGACAAGGTCTTTGCTCAGGCTCTCGGCGCCGAGGACGCACTTGTGCGCTTCAACTTCGTGTCCGGCACTCACGCCCTGTCTGTAGCGCTATTCGGAGTTCTCAGGACAGGCGATAAGATAGTCTCAATTACCGGAAAGCCTTACGACACACTTGAAGAGGTCATAGGTATCAGCGGCAGCAAGGGTAACGGCTCTCTCATGGACTACGGTGTTGAGTACGGGCAGGTCGACCTTAACCCGGACGGTACTCCCAAGCTTGACGAGATAACCGAAGCCGTAAAAGGCGCCAAGGTGGCTTACATACAGCGTTCAAGAGGCTATTCCCTGAGAGGGGCTTTCACTGTATCAGATATAGAAAAAATGGTAAAAGCCGCTAAGAAGGGCGATCCGGATATAATTGTAATGGTGGACAACTGCTACGGAGAATTCGTTGAGGACAGAGAACCCACCGCTGTGGGCGCTGATATCATCATCGGCTCTCTCATAAAGAACGCAGGGGGCGGTATCGCTCGTACAGGCGGATATATCGCCGGCAGAGCCGACCTTGTGGAGCTTTGCTCCTATCGTCTCACCTGCGTGGGAATGGGCAAGGAAGTAGGCTGCACTCTCGGTATGAACCGTGAGATGCTCCTCGGACTCTTCTTTGCTCCCGATGTTGTTGCAAACGCCATAAAGACCTGCACCTTCGCAGGCGAACTATTCAGTCTCCTCGGATTTGAATGCTCTCCGAGAAAGGACGAGCCGAGAGGAGATATTATCACTGCTGTAAAGCTTGGTGACGAGGAACACCTTTGCGCTTTCTGCCGGGGAATACAGAAAGGCGCTCCTGTTGATTCCTTTGTTACTCCCGAACCATGGGATATGCCTGGCTATTCAAGCCAGGTCATCATGGCTGCCGGAGCTTTCACAAACGGCGCTTCCATAGAGCTGTCAGCCGACGCTCCCATCCGTGAACCATTCGCGGTTTGGATGCAGGGCGGTATCACATATACCAGCGGAAAGCTTGGTGTAATGCTCGCGGCTCAGGAAATGCTTTCAGAAGGACTTATATAAATCATAATTTTGCTCCGCAAAATTACGATTTGCGCCCCTACACAGGACGCCGTCCCCTACAAACATAAATTTTTATTTAATTAAGAAATAAGGAGGAATTATCATGCCATTTATCAATGTCAAGACCAATGTTTCTGTTTCCGATGAACAGAAGAAAAGTATCAAATCCGCTATGGGACAGGCTATAACAGCTATCCCCGGCAAGTCCGAGGGCTGGCTCATGGTGGGTATAGAACCTGAGTACGACCTCTGGTTCAAGGGCGAGGACGCTCCTGCAGCTATGGTGGAGGTCTCCATCTACGGCAGTGCTTCCTCCAACGCGCTGGTAACGCTGACCAGCCATATCACAGGCATTCTCACAGATAATATAGGTATCCCGTCAGACCGTATATACGTAAAGTATACAAGTACCAGTGACTGGGGCTGGAACGGCTCGAATTTCTGAGGTGATAATAATGAAAATTACAAAATTATTCGCTTCCCTGGCATCAGCAGTTATATGTATCTCTTCCGTATCTGCCGCAGTTACCGGCGATAACGGCTTTCATGCTTCGGCAGACGAGTGGTACTTCGCAGGAAGCACCTGCGATCCCCTGCATGACACTTCCCGTGATATTCAGACCGAGGGTGTGGGCAATCCTTTGAATTTCGGCGAGAGAAATACTCCTGCCGACGCTTCAACGGCAGAGATACGTGCTATAAACCACAAAATGACAGTTCAGGAAGTAAAGTACGCTCTCTACAAGGAGATAGACGAGCACTGGGATCTCATATCCACACGTCTCGGACAGCCTGACCGCGAAAAGATGTACGCGCTTTTCCTCGGACTCGGTACGAGAGAATCCACTCTCGGCGAAGGCAAGATAGGTTCGGATCACGAAACAGCTTATGAAGACGGCTGGGGCGTCAACTCCGCCCACGCATACGGCACTCTCCAGACTGCAGTTACCGCCTTTGCTGACTGCGATCCAAAATTCATGCCTGAGGACAATGTACCGGAAATGTTCCAGTATTCGTTTACCGAATCAAACTTCTACGACTGCATAATTTCAAATCATATGGGTATCAGAAAGATACTCCACTTTGCGGAGATATGCATAGACGAAGAGGGAATGCACGGCTATCAGGTAATCAGAAACAGCCTCAAGGGCTTCAATACAGGCTGGTGCTATGCTGCGGACGAGGGCGCTTACTCGACCTACGCCGATGAGATATGCTCACTGGCTCAATTCTACTACTACGAGGGGCACCTCTACGATAATGTATTCTCATGGACATCGGCAGGTGCGGATATGGAGAAGTACCGTACAGCCAACCGCTGGGACTGGTGGGGCGACGGTGAGCCCAGCATGGCTCCCATAGGGGAAAAGCAGGTAACTACCACAACGACGACTGCCACCACTACAACTACAACATCGACCACCACCACTTCAACAACAACGACTACCAAACCGACAACAACTACAACTTCGACCGATTCGTCAACTACCACTTCTGTAACTTCAACAACTATCGTGACAGGACAGACTCCCGCGATAATATGCGACAAACCCGATCTCAAGATCGGTGAGGAAGCGAATATCACAGTTAAGAACGCTTCATCAGTTTCGATAAAGCTGGCAAAGAATGAATATGACAGAGACCTTATCGTTGAAGGTGCGTTTGAAATAACAAATACAGGCTCGGATTCCGTTTCCGTAAAGGCTTTGAGCAGCGGTGTTGCAGTCTTTGACGTTGTTGCGGACGACCTTTCCGAAAGAGTGATAATCACAGCAACAAGTGACAGCGAGAGCTATGATGTTATCAGAAATGCCCGTGTTGAAAGAGTGACGAGCGGCTCTGAAGCGACATTGAAGATAGAGGGCTTTGACACTTACCACTTCAATGCGGACTCCTTTGATTTCATAATGGAAGTCGGAGCTTTCCAGAAGAAGATCGCTCTCACAGAGGGAAATGTAGTTTCAGGCGTTATCTGCCACGGTGCTCCCGATTACAGAATGATAATCTGGGCAGCTCTTGCTCTTGATGAACCGGCTTCCGACAAAGCTGTATACGGCGACGCCAACTGCGACGGTGAGATCGATATGTCAGACGCAGTGCTCATTATGCAGGCACTCGCCAATCCCAACAAATACAGTGTGAGCGGTACTGACGGCAAGCACATAACAGATAAGGGACTTGTAAACGCAGACGTTGATACGTCAAGCAAGGGACTGACCTCAAACGATGCCCTGCGCATACAGGAGTACCTGCTTCACAAGATAGATTCCCTTGTTCCTTCGCAGAAATAAACATAAAAAAACGGAAGCTTATGCTTCCGTTTTTTTATACATAAGTGCGACCGCGTGTGCTGACATACCAAGCTTTTCACCGGTAAATCCAAGATGTTCCTCTGTAGTCGCCTTAACGCTTATCTGAGATACGTCACAGCCGCATACCCTTGCGATATTCTCGCGCATAGCCGTGATATAGGGAGCCAACTTGGGAGCCTGTGCGATAACGGTCGCGTCGATATTCCCTATCTCCCAGCCCTCCGCTCTTATCCTGCGGCAGACCTCCTCCATCAGCTTCATGCTGTCGGCGTCCTTGAAGCTGTCGTCGTTGTCTGGGAAAAGATGACCTATGTCCCCCATAGCAAGAGCACCGAGCATTGCGTCCATTATTGCATGAGCGAGCACATCTGCGTCGGAGTGACCGAGAAGACCGGTGACATGAGGTATCTCTATGCCGCCGAGTATTAGCTTCCTGCCTTCAACAAGCTTGTGAACATCGTAACCGTGACCTATTCTGAACATATTATTCTCCTTTCGCAGATCATAATTTATTGATTTACGCCCTCGGGCTCAGATCTGCCGAAGAGAAGCTTCAACACTATGGGCGTTACTATGCTTGATACAATTATAAGAAGTATTACAGCCGTAAAATATGATGAGTCTATTATACCGAGGCCAAGTCCCTTGTTTGTAATGATAAGTGCTACCTCTCCCCTCGTCATCATTCCCGCGCCTATCTTGAGGCAGTCGAGCCAGCTGTATTTAAAGCATTTTGAAACAAGTCCGCAGCCGATTATCTTACTGAGCATTGCCACAATGACAAATCCTATCGAAAAGACTATCATGCTCGAATCAACATTGCTGAAATCCGTTTTCAGTCCGATACTTACAAAGAATACCGGAGCAAAGAACATATAGCCGTTTATACTTACACGGCGGTCTATGTACTCGGCATCCCGGACGTTGCAGAGGATTATTCCGGCTATGTATGCGCCTGTGATATCGGCAATTCCGAAGTACTCCTCAGCGATATAAGCCATGAAGAAGCAAAGAGTTATTGCAATTATCGGGATTCGTCTTGTGTGAGTATGCCTTTCATCGTAGAACCTGAACAGCTTGTAGATAATGAAGCCCACCACAAGCGAAAGCACGAGGAACAGGAATATCTTTCCCGTCACAAGAAGGGTATTGCTTTCGGGGTCCTTGAAGCCGAGAACGAAGGTCAGGACTATGATACCGATAACGTCGTCGATGATAGCGGCGCTGAGTATGGTCTGTCCCACACGTGTTTTCAGCTTGCCCATTTCCTTCAGCACCTCTACGGTTATGCCGACAGAAGTCGCTGTCATTATGCAGCCTATAAATACCGCCTTGAAAAACTCGTCCGTGCCGAACTCCGAAAAGCCGTAAATGCTCATATACAGCAGACTGCCTCCCACAAGGGGCACTAACACTCCCACGCAGGCTATCAGGAAGGCGGCAAAGCCGGATTTTTTCAGCTCCTGTAAATTTGTCTCCAGTCCTGCGGAGAACATAATGAGTATTACGCCTATCTCAGCCATCTGCCCTATGAACTCCGAGGGCTCCGTCCAGCCGAGAAGGCATGGTCCGATTATCAGACCCGCGATTATCTCTCCCACAACCATCGGCGCTTTACATCTTCTCGCAAGAAGCCCGGCTGCCTTGGCAAAAATAAAGATCAGCGCAAGATCTTTAAGTATCTTATAGGTTTCCATTCATATCCATCTTCTTTCGCAAATAAAAGGAGCATAAATGCTCCCTGTCTGCTTCTATTATACTATGATTTTATTCGCTTGTCAACTTTATCACATGAAATATAAGAAAAAAATGCTTGACAAGCATGAAATATAATGATATAATAATTGAGTATCGTGTGTAAACAGATACCATTATTATCCTTGCCCGCAGTAAGTTGCCGGGCATGATCCCAGAAGGAGGTGTGCTAAATGGCAAAGGTATCCGCTAAGTATGAAGTAATGGTTGTTTTCAGCCTCAAGAACGGCGAGGAGCCCATGAAGGCTCTCGTAGCTAAGTTCAAGGAGAGAATCGAGCGTCACGCCGAAGCTGTTGAAGTCAACGAGGATTGGGGTAAGCGCAAGCTTGCATATCCTATCGAGGACGAGACAGAGGGCTACTATGTGATCTATACATTCCAGTCACAGCCCGATTATCCCGCTGAGCTTTCAAGACGTCTCAACATCACAGACGGCGTTCTTCGTTCACTCGTAACAGTTGTTGAATAATTCTACTTCATTATTTAGGAGGCGCTAAGATGAATAAGGTCATTTTAATTGGAAGGCTCACTGCCGATCCTGAGTTGAGACAGACTCAGAGCGGTATCGCTTCATGCAGATTCACAGTTGCCTGTGACAGAAGATTCGCCGACAAGAATACCGGTGAAAGACAGGCTGATTTCATCAGCTGTACAGCATGGAGACAGACTGCCGAGTTCGTATCAAGATATTTCAACAAGGGTAAGCTTATTTGCGTAGAAGGCTCCCTGAGAAATAACAACTATCAGGATAAGAATCACCCCGACGTTACTCACTATACCACAGATGTACAGGTGGACAATGTCGAGTTTGTAGGCGGCAAGGGCGAAAGCGGCGGCAACGGCGGCGGTTATCAGAATAACGGCGGCTACGGTGCTCCCCAGAACAATTACAATAACAGTTATTCCGCTCCTCCACAGCAGGCAGCTCCTCAGCAGCCCGCACCTAATGACAGTATGTCTTACGGCAACCTCAGCGATTTTGAGGAAATACTCAGCGACGGCGACGTTCCGTTCTGAGCAGATTAACTTTACTTTATTACGATAGGAGGAAAAGTCATGGAAAAGGAAAGAAATGCCCGTCCTGCAAAGAAGCCCCGCAAGAAGGTTTGTATGTTCTGCGCAGACAGGATCGAAAAGATCGATTACAAGGATCTTACCAAGCTCAGAAAGTGCATGACTGAAAGAGCTAAGATTCTTCCAAGACGTGTAACAGGCACTTGCGCTTACCATCAGCGTGAGCTCACAGTTGCTATCAAGAGAGCAAGACACATCGCTCTGCTTCCTTATATCAGCGACTAATCATAAAAACCAAGGGAGGCATTCGCCTCCCTTTTATGTTTATACGCATATTTTATGTAGCCGCTCCTTACGGCATCGGTAAAGGAGCGCGTCAGGTCTATCGGTCGATGTTCTGCACGGCAAGCTCCTCGTCCTTGCGGAAGAGAAGAGATATGCACCATACTGCCGAAATTGCCACGAGAATGTAGATAACACGGCTGAGAGCGCTGTCTGTACCGCCTAAAAGCCACGCTACCATGTCAAACTCGAATATACCGACCAATCCCCAGTTTATTCCTCCGATTATCAGAAGAATAAGAGCTATCTTGTCCCACATACTGAGAACACCTCTTGATTCGGGATTTTGGCGTTTCCGCCAATCACCGCCGACTGCCGCTGTCTGCGCATTCCGGCGGTACAAAGCTATTATCGCCTTAAAAGCCCGGTTTATTCATTACGGAAGGAGAAAAAAATGTTTTTTGAAAATATTGCATTATTTGACCTCGACAAAAAAACATGGATACTCATTGCAGTCGCCGCAGCTGCCGTCCTGCTGCTTTTCCTTTATGTATGCGTACATTTCAGCAAGGGAAAACGCAAGGGCAGAGCTGCCGAGAAAAAAGTGGCAAAGATACTGAAAAAGCTCGGCAAAGCCGACCGTATCAGGATCATCAACAACGCCTATCTCCCCCTCTACAATAAAGCCTGCGAGGTGGATCACCTTGTATTCGGACGCTTCGGAGTCCTCGTCGTGGAGACCAAGGGCATATCCGGCAAGGTAACAGGCAGCGGCAAGAACCTTACTCATACCATAGGCAGCAAGTCCCATAAGTTCTACAACCCACAGATGCAGAACAAGACACATATCGACAACGTGACCCACCATCTGAAAAAAGGCGGCTTCGACAATACTCCCGTGAACGGAGCTGTTGTATTCGCCGCTAAGGATATCGAGTTTCCCTCAGAGCTGGGCACCGATATCAAGGGACTTGAAAAGCTGTACAAGTCACTTCCCGACGCTGGCTGCAATCAGGACGTGCTGTACAACTACTTCAGGGATATGCAGGTAAGGAACCCTCTGAAAAAAGCATGGATCAGAACACGCAAGAAAAACGACTGAAAACAGGCAAATGCCAAAGGAGTTAATCATGAAAGCAAAAAGGTTTATCGCGATGGCGGCGGCAGCGCTCATAGCCTTTACCTCTGCGCTCCGCACTGAAAGCACACAAAGAGCAGCTGTAGCTGCAAATATCCCCTCAGTCACATTCAACAATTTTGACAGCCGTGTAAACGGCGGCGAGCCCATACGCGGCGTGGATATCTCCTCTGTCATCTCCGTCGAGGAAGCAGGAGTAAAATTCTATGACGATAACGGCAATGAGCAGGATATCTTCAGGACTCTCGCCGACCACGGCGTGAACTATATCCGCGTAAGGATATGGAACGAACCTCACGACGATAACGGCAATACCTACGGCGGCGGACACTCTGATCTTGAAACTGCCGCTAAAATAGGCAAACGAGCCGCTCAGTACGGCATGAAGCTCCTTGCAGATATACACTATTCCGATTTCTGGGCTGACCCGGCAAAGCAGACCCGTCCCAAATACTGGCAGCCTCACGATCACAATAAGCTGAAAGGTGAAATATACAACTGGACCTCATGGGTCGTAAAATACCTCACCGAAAACGGCAGTGACATCGGTATAGTCCAGATCGGCAACGAGACAGACTGCTTTTTCTGCGGCGAGAAGGATATGTACAAGATATGCGACCTCTTTTCAAGCGGAGAAAAAGCTGTGCGTGACTTTGACAGGAATATCCTCATAGCTCACCACTTCGCCAACGCAGGCAACGGTCACTTCGGCTGGTACGCACAGGTAATGGACGAGTGCAAGCTGGATTACGACGTTTTCGCCAGCTCCTACTATTCCTACTGGCACGGCTCACTTGACAACCTCAGGAATACTCTCACCGATATCGGCAACAAGTACAACAAGTACGTCATGGTAGTCGAGACAGCCTACCCCTACACCAACGAGGACGGCGATACCTTCGGAAACAGTGTAAGCTCAGGCTCCAGCGGAGCAGAACTGAAATACGACATATCCGTTGACGGACAGGCTAAGGCTCTTGCCGATGTGTTCCAGACTGTGGCGAACTGCAACGGTCACGGTATAGGCGTTTTCTACTGGGAGCCTGCATGGCTGGGAGTTCCCGGCATATCATGGCAGGAGCAGAAGCAGCACTGGGAACAGCAGGGCTCAGGCTGGGCAACGGTCTACGCCAAGGACTACGACAGCGGAGCTACCGAAACAGGCGGTTCTTCCTTTGACAATCAGGCTCTTTTCGACTTTAACGGCAAACCTCTGGAGTCGCTTGACGTATTCCTGAACATCTATCCTCAGGAGAAAAAACAGGTAACGACCACTACTACAACTACCACCACAACAACCACAACAACCACAACAACAACAACAACTACTACTACTACTACTACTACCACAACAACGACCACTACCACCGCTGAGCCTACTGAAATAAAGGAGATAATACTCGGCGATATCAACAGTGACGGAACAATAGACATATTTGACGTTGTAGCGCTGAGAAAGGCTTTACTTACCGGAAACAAGTCACCTGAACTCGACCTTAACTCCGACGGAGAAGCAGGCATTGCTGACCTTGTTAAGCTGCAAAGCTATATCCTCGGCACTAAGGACAACGACCTCACAAAGAAAACAATAACCGTAAAAAAGAACGGATAACGCAAAGCCGCTGCGATCGCAGCGGCTTTTTTCAATTTAATATAAAATCAGCGATGTCAGAGGGCTTTTCCGCAATGGAGCTGCACAGCTCCCTTCTGTTCTCGCTTATGCAGGCTTCAAGCTCAGCACGTCCGCGGAATCCCCACGCACAGCCGATAAAGCCGATATCGGCATTGACTGACGTCATGACGTCCACGTTGCTGTCGCCGATCATATAAGCTTCATACTCCTCGTCCGGAAGCTTATCGTATATCTCAAGTATCACAGCAGGATCGGGCTTGAGCGGTCTCCTGTCGCCTCCGCCGAGCACGCAGAGAAAATCTATTTCAGGGAGCAGCTTTGCCACAATCTCCCTTGCGGCATCTTCGGGCTTATTTGTGGCGACCACAAGGATAACGCCGTTATCGCGGAGCCTTTCAAGAGTTTCTCTCATGCCGTCATAAAGTCTGGTCTTGTCAAGATAATGATGACTGTAATACTCCTTGAACATGAGGTAAAGCTCCTCAGCCTTGTCCTTTTTATCATCGGGAAGAGCCCTGAAGCAGAGCTTCCTTGCCCCGTTTCCCACCATTTTCTTGTACTCCGCATAGTCATGGGTCGGACAGCCGAGCTGCTCCAAGCCAAAGTTCACCGCGTCCCCAAGGTCATATATAGTATCCGCAAGAGTGCCGTCAAGATCGAATACAGCAAGCTTCTTCATGTCTCACTCACCTATGAGCTTTCTTATCTCTTCGGGAGTAAAAACGTACTCCCTGCCGCAGAAATGGCAGCTCACCGCCGTGTCCCTGCCCTCATCGGCAATAGACTTCAGCTCGTCCTTTCCTATACTGATAAGAACTCTCTCTGTGCGCTCACGGCTGCAATCGCACTTGTACACGGGAGAAGCCGTATCCAGCACATTGGGTTCAAGTCCGTCAAGGAGCATATTTGCTATCTCCTCCGGAGTTATGCCCTCGTCCAGCATTGCCGACACAGGGCGAATCTTAGCCACATTTTTCTCGATCATGTCTATGCATTTCTCGTCCGCGAACGGGAGCAGCTGCACAAGGAAGCCCCCTGCCGCTTTTACGGTAAGGTCAGGATTTACCAGGACTCCGAGACTGCATACCGTAGGTATCTGCTCGCTCGTAGCGTAATAGCTTGCTATATCCTCCGCTATCTCTCCCGAAACAAGGGGAATGACACCCACATAGGGCTCCTTTAGTCCCATGTCCTTGACTACCGAGAGAGTGCCGTCATGTCCCACAGCTCCGCCCACGTCAAGCTTTCCCTGAGCGTTGAGTGGAAGCTCCACAACGGGATTGTTCACGCAGCTCTTGACATTGCCTCTGCTGTCCGCAACTGCCACAAGCTGTCCGGACGGACCGCCGCCGTCCACACGGAGAGTTACGCTGTCGCCGTCGCCCTTCAGCATATATCCCATAAGTGAAGCAGCTACGGTAAGCCTTCCGAGACCTGCCGTGATAACAGCCGAGGTCTTGTGTATGCGTTCTATCTCCGAAACTATATCCTTAGCGTCAAGTACCTCCGCAAAGGCTGAGCCGTCTGCGGATATCGCTCTGTACAAATTTCCCATTTTCATTGTCCTTTCAGTATTTCTGACCGCTTCTGATACACCTTGCTGCGTAGACTATGCGCTGTGAATCAGCTTTCGGCGGTTCAAGGGTATCATCGCCGTACTTGCCCAGCACCTCGAAGCCGCATTCTGCAAGAAGTCTTTCGATATCCTCCTCGCTGTATGCCTTTTCCGAAAAGCCGTCCGAGCTTCGTGAGTAAAGCCCGTTTTCCTCCAGTTCGAAGAACTGCAGCTCCATTTTCACTTCAAGAGTATCGGGATCAAGGGTATTCTCCCACACGCAGTAAACGTGCTCGGTCTCATAGGTAAAGGTATTGTTTGCAAGTATCTCCCTGTGCTTGTAGGGAGTATTCACATCGAATATGAACAGTCCATCCTGCTCGGAAAAGAAGGCAACTCCCTCGAATACCTTCCTGACGTCGTCAAGGCTGTCAAGGTGATTTATGCTGTCAAGGGCGCATATCGTCACATCTACAGTACCGAACATATCCAGCTTCCGCATATCCTGACAGAGATACTGTATATCCGCTCCGCTGTCAAACTTCTTGTCAAGAGCTATACCAAGCATCTCGTCGGAATTGTCCACGCCTATGACATCATAGCCGAGACCTGCCATGACCTCGGAGATACTTCCGGTACCGCAGGCAAGGTCGAGGAGAATATTCTCCTTTGTGGTCTTGAAGCGCTGTATTATGCCGTGGAAATACTCTCCGCGGCGTTTATAGTCTATATTTGCGGTAAGCTCGTCATAATACCGCGCAAAGGCACTGTATCCGCTCATTTATCCGCCCTCCTCCGCAACTTTTTCCGTACTCAAACAACGGGCTGACGCCTATCGGCGCAGCCCGTCACACGTTCTTCTCCGCAGGGAGAAGCAGCCGTTTTCAGTTATAATTATTTTCACTGGAAGGCTCATCGTCTGATGTCGGCTCCGTCGGTACCTGTTTTCCGTCGGAAACTATCTCGCCTTCCTTGTTACGTATCTCACTTGATATAACTTCGCCGTCGCTGTCATAGTAGACATACTCTATGCGTATTTCGCCCTCTTCATCAGTATACTGATGGATACTGCTCTTCAGAACGAGCTTTTCAGGTCCGTTCCATTCATAGGTCCTGGATTCGTACTCTATATTGTCGTCCTTTTTGTCATATACGATCACAGATCCCTTTTTCAGTTCATCAAGCTCGACGAGATTCTTCAGAGAATTCATTTCCGGCCATGTGGTATATATACCCTTTTCACAGTCATAACGGTAATATCTTCCTGATTTGTTGAGCTCATCCTGCTTTTCAATGATAAAGAGATCAGGATATCCGTCATCATCAAAATCTGCATTGACAATAAAGTCGTCAAGTTTCTTGGTATGATCCTTCTCAATAGCCTCTGCTATCTCTGAAGTATCTACATCCCTGAGTACCTGTACCGTTACTTCTTCTCCGTTCTTGTCAGGACGCATGACCTTTATCTCATTATTATCATTTGATTTCGTATCAAGAGATAAACTGATCTTGCTGTAATCCTTAGGATCGAACGTAGACGTCTGCGTCGTAGGCTCGGCAGTAGTTGTAGAAGAAACCGTTGTGGTAGTCCTCTGTACTGAAGGCACCGATCTTGTTGTACCGTGTACGACTCCGTCATTCACGGCCGTAGCTCTTGTTATCGTCGGTGAAGTCACCTTATTTGTGGTATGTGCAGCTGTAGTGCTTCCCGATACCTTATTGCCTGCCGTCTTTGTGGTAGTGGCATCTACAGTAGACATCTCGCCTGTAGTCACCACAGTCTCATACGTAAGTACATCAGTCGTTGTACCGTTTACCGAACCGGAAACTATATTATTTACATCTTTATCCGTATCAGGCTTTTCCGTCACAAGTCCGCATCCCGAAAGAAGTGCAAGAAGAATAACGGGAAAAATGAGCTTTTTCATATTGTCACCTCATAAAACCTTTCTCTCTCTGAGATACCATGCAAAGCCTCAGCAGACAGACTGCCGCAAGACCTCCGTTCCCATCGGCGGTCCTCAGAAAGCAGCGTCCGTTTCTGCCGCAGCAGAACACAGTATAAAAAACCATCTCTCATACCTGTCAATTTCTGATCCCCTGAGACCGGTATCTAACCGGTCCTGAAAGAATGCGGATGCTCCGCATTCTGATTATTTCGCAGCCATGTCCTTTGCCTTGCAGCACTTCTTGTACTTTTTGCCGCTGCCGCAGGGACACGGATCGTTATCGCCTATTTTCTTTGAACGGACAGGCTCGTCGGAAAAGCTTCCGTCGCCTGCTCCCGCATTCGGTGCGTCGGGCTGTGCAACCTGTTCACGCTCCGGAGCCTCGTTCTTCTGGAGTCTTACAGTAAGGAGCATACGTATCGTATCCTCACGGATAGAATCTACCATAGCGTCGAACATCTCGAAGCCCTCGTAACGATACTCGATAACAGGGTTCTTCTGACCGTAAGAACGGAGCCCGATACCCTTCTTGAGTTCTTCCATATCGTCGATATGAGCCATCCACTTTGTATCAACTACCTTGAGAAGTATAACACGTTCGAGCTCACGCATGATCTCCGAGCCGTACTCCTCTTCCTTAGCCTGATAGATCTCCCCTGCCTTGTTGCTGAGAGCGTTGACGATATCCTCCTTGGATACCTCCTGAAGCTCTTCATCTGTAAAGCTCAGATCCTCAGGACCTATGAGCCAGCCAAGGAAATGCTCCTTGAGTCCGACTACATTCCAGTCGTCCTTGACCTCGTTATCAACAAGGTATGTGTCAACTGTAGTATTTATGAGATCCTCCATCATCTTGAGAATGCTCTCGTGGAGGTCCTCACCGTCAAGCACCTGAGATCTCTGCTTGTAGATGATCTCACGCTGTGTATTCATAACGTCGTCGTAGTTGAGGACGTTCTTTCTTATGCTGAAGTTCTGTCCCTCGACCTTCTTCTGTGAAGACTCAATGATCCTTGTGAGCATCTTGCTCTCGATAGGAGTATTCTCGTCGACATTGAGGGTCTTCATAAGGTTCTCAAGGCGGTCGCCCGCGAATATACGCATGAGGTTATCCTCGACTGAGAGGAAGAAGCAGCTTTCGCCCTCGTCGCCCTGACGTCCTGAACGTCCGCGGAGCTGATTGTCGATACGGCGTGATTCGTGGCGCTCCGTACCAAGGATATAAAGTCCGCCGGCTTCCTTTACGGCAACTGCCTTTTCCTTTACCTCTGCGTTATACTTGTCATAAAGCTCACGGTAGAGCTTTCTTGCCGCGATTACTTCCTCATCGTCAGTATCTGCGAAGCCGATAGCCTCTGTGATGATCTCCTCAGGGATCTCACGCTTTCTGAGCTCGGCTCTTGCCAGGAACTCAGCGTTACCGCCGAGCATGATATCTGTACCACGTCCCGCCATATTCGTAGCGATGGTAACGGCGCCGTACTTACCTGCCTGAGCGACGATCTCAGCTTCCTTTGCGTGCTGCTTTGCGTTGAGGACCTCATGCTTGACGCCCTTTCTCTTCAGCATTGCGGAAAGGAGCTCAGACTTCTCGATGGATACTGTACCAACGAGGATAGGCTGTCCTTTATCGTGACACTCTATGATCTTGTTTATGATAGCGGCATATTTGCCCTTCTCTGTGGTATATACCTGATCGTTGTGATCGATACGTATTACCGGCTTGTTCGTGGGGACCGCGATAACGTCGAGCTTGTAGATCTCCTTGAACTCATCCTCTTCGGTCATGGCAGTACCTGTCATACCGGAAAGCTTTGTGTAAAGACGGAAGAAGTTCTGGAAAGTGATAGTTGCAAGGGTCTTTGACTCGCTCTTGATCTTAACGCCTTCCTTAGCCTCGATAGCCTGGTGGAGACCGTCGTTGAAGCGGCGTCCCATCATAAGACGTCCTGTGAACTCGTCAACGATAATGATCTCGCCGTCCTTGACAACGTAGTCGATATCGTTCTTCATTACGCCGTTAGCCTTGATAGCCTGATTTATGTGGTGAAGGAGGGTCATATTCTCAGAGTCCATAAGGTTCTCTACCCTGAACGCCTCCTCAGCCTTCTTGACACCGCGCTGTGTGATAGTTGCGGTCTTTGCCTTTTCATCAATGATGTAATCTGCGTTTTCGTTGACGGATTCCTGATCCACCTTGTCGTCCATTTCAACGACGGTAGTAGCGGTAAGTGTCTTCGCAAAACGGTCAACGATAGCATAAAGGTCTGTGGACTTGTCGCCGCGTCCTGAAATGATAAGAGGTGTACGCGCCTCATCTATGAGGATAGAGTCAACCTCGTCCACGATAGCAAAGTTCGGAGCACGCTGAACGCGCTCTTCCTTGTGGGTAACCATATTGTCACGGAGGTAATCAAAGCCGAGCTCGTTGTTGGTAGCATAAGTAACATCACAGTTATATGCCG
Source organism: Ruminococcus sp. (assembly GCF_016287535.1). Classification (GTDB taxonomy): domain Bacteria; phylum Bacillota; class Clostridia; order Oscillospirales; family Ruminococcaceae; genus Ruminococcus. The sequence continues at coordinate 90,303 of NZ_JAEFAJ010000005.1, read as the reverse complement.
CACGGCGCTGATCGTTGTTGAGTCCGTGGAGGATACATCCGACTGTAAGTCCGAGCCAGCGGAGAACCTTTCCCATTTCCTCAGCCTGAGTCTTGGCAAGGTAGTCGTTAACGGTAACGACATGAACGCCAAGTCCTGAAAGAGCGTTGAGGTATGAAGCAACGCAGGCAACCAGAGTTTTACCTTCACCTGTCTTCATTTCGGCGATACGTCCCTGATGAAGAACGATAGCACCGATTATCTGTACGGGATAGGGCTTCTTTTCGAGAACTCGCCATGCAGCCTCTCTTACTGTTGCAAGAGCTTCAGGGAGGATATCGTCGAGAGTTTCGCCGTCCTCAAGTCTCTCTTTGAATTCAGCAGTTTTAGCTTTAAGCTCTGCATCTGAAAGAGCCTGGTACTCCTCGTCGAGTTCAAGCACTTTATTCTTTATTGGCTCTATACGCTTCAGCTCACGATTTGAGTAAGCGTTGGCGCCGAAAATGTTTTTGAATAAACCCATTTTAGTTTTCCGCCTTTACTTTATTATAGTGTAGGTCTGATAAATCATATAAATAGACATAATATATTTTACAACAAACGACAGTGTTTGTCAATACCTATAATATAGAAATAGCGGACCAAGTCCGCCATTTCGTCAAAAATCACATAACAAAGCGCCAAAGGGCAATAACTTGGTTGCCTATAGTCATTATCCCGGCAAAACTCCGTGAATTGATGCATTATCTTAATAAAAAGCTCTGAAGCTATCTCCCTGATAACAAACGAGGAAACCGGCTTTGCCTTACTTTTTCTGCCGCAGGTCTGGAAGCGGCAGAATAAACACCCCTTTCGGGCAAAGCCTGCTGCGGCACCGCTGATGCCGCTGTTTTCCTCTTGTCTCTGATAATCCCTGTATCATGCGCAGATGAGCGTTTTTATCAAAAACTATATCATGATATGATAATAACATTTCTTAGGTCATTTAACAAGACGACAAATGTCACTTTTGAAGTGACATTTGTCACTTTTTGCTGTAAAAGTAAAAATAATATGTTATAAGAGCGGAGCCCGCACCGCTGTGTTCGCGTCAGAAAAGCGGAGTTTATCTCCGCAAGTGTTGCTATTTCGATAATTATATGTTATAATGCGGGTGGTGATGAATATGCTTATGATCTCGATAAAGGATATGGATAAACGTGAACTGCACAGCCATGCACACAGGCTTCTCAGGGAGTGCCTGCGCCCGTACCGTATAGACTATAATGAAGATACTCCGGTATCAAAGGGAAAAATGGGCAAGCCTTCCCTCACGGAACGTCCTGATATACACTATAATCTCTCCCACGCCGACGGGATAGCCGCCTGCATCGTTTCAGACTGCGAGTGCGGAATAGACTGTGAAAGGATAAGAGAATACCGTCCTAACGTGATGAAAAGGGTCTTCTCAGACAGTGAGCGCTCAATGGTCGAAAATGCCGGAGAAGGCAAGAAAAATGAGCTTTTTTTCCGGCTTTGGACACTGAAGGAAGCCTATGTCAAGGCAATCGGTGTCGGTATCTCTTACCCGATGAACACAGTAGAGTTCAGCTTTGAAAACGGCATGATAAGATCAAACATAACAGACTGCCGCTTCCGGCAGTATATAGTCGGAAACGGCGGATTCGTGATCTCAGTCTGCGAACTGACCGATACTTCTTTTTAGAATGTTTTGTGGAACTTCGGCACGATATGACTTTTCACGACCTCCCCCTGCTGTGCAAAATTCCTAAATTAATAAATAAAATTCGTTCAAATCGGGAAAAATTACGATTTATACTTGCATTGCCGCCGTATTTAGGTTATAATAATAACAAGCTTCTTGTTTGATCCATAGCGTTCCATCAGAAGTATTCCACAACAGCGGGAGGCTGATATTATGTTCGATAAAACAATGACATTCTCCGTCAACGAGGACAAAGAGGCAGAGCTCAAAAAAAATCTCACCATTATCTATGACGCTCTGACGCAGAAGGGCTACAACCCCGTTAATCAGATAGTAGGATATATTCTCTCCGAGGATCCTACATACATCACGACATACAACAATGCAAGAAGCCTTATCCGTCACATCGACCGTGACGAGCTTTTACAGGTCCTTGTGAGGTCATATTTAAATGCATAAAATCAAAAGACGGTCCGCGGGCCGTCTTTTTTGTTAATGCTTATGAGTGCTTTTTGACATAGAGTTATCGGCGTTTTTCAGTATGGTCTGAAGCAGATATTGAGATCAACATCTCCCACTATTCCAGGGATCCTTCCGGTGCTGGAATACTGCCATATCTTGAAATCATAGTAGTAGGAAGGCTTTTCATCATACTCAGCCAGCCAGAAATCATAATCCTTCACACGGGGAAGATCCAGCTTGTGCATGGATGTAGCCTTATTCTGGTATATCATCGGCGTATATCCCGAATCCTTTACCCTTTCGCAGAAAGCCACACAGCAGTCCGCAAGAGCTTCAACGCTGACCTCATCGGTACGTGCAGCGTCATGTACTATCTCCCAGTCGTAAACCACGGGATATGTGATATCATAAGGCGCCAGTGCGTCTATTACAGCGTCGGCTTCCTCAACAGCCTCGTCGGCATTGGTCGCCTGCGAATAGAAGTATGCGCCCACCTTTATGCCGGCTGCCTGAGCTCCCTCGATATTCTGCTGAAAAGCTGAATCATATGTAATTATTCCGTCGCCATAAGTACGGTAGCCTATGCGTATGAAGGCAAAGTCTATACCCGCCTGCTTTACCTGAGTCCAGTCGATCTCTCCCTGAAACTCGGAAACGTCAACACCGGTAGTTGAAACTGCCTCGCCGTTTTCCATGTAGTAAGCATAACCGTTGCGCATGGTTATTTTGTCCGTGTCAATGGTGCTTGCCGGAACATCCGAATAGACCGGCACAAAGATCTCTCCGTATGTATTGTCCTGCATGAGTATCTTTTTACCGTCAAGCTGATAGAAGGCTTCCTCTTTTTCTATGACCGCCCTTCTGCGGACCTGCTGCTTTTCATTTTTTGCATTTGCGGGCACAGCATCTCCTCTGCCGCGTATCAGTCCCACAAATATAAGGACGATAACAAGAATCAATATTATCACGGCTTCAAGGATAGCTATGCTCCTGAACCGTATACGTCTTTTGTTGTCTGCCATTTCTTCCTCCATGATATTTTTTCTGCAAGTATATAATATCATATTTCCCGCCATTTGTAAACATTTTATTTCATGGAAATAATAACACTTTTGTCACAAAAGGCGTTTTTCACTCAGATTTCAGTATTCTTTCATTGACAAGCTCCGCTTTTTGTTATAAAATTATGGTATAAAATAAACCTGTATGTAAAAAGGAGTCAATTATGAATTACAAATACAAAACCCAGAAGGTCTGTTCACAGGAGATAAGCTTCAATATCGAGGGCAACGTCATCACAAATATCTCATTCACCGGCGGCTGCAACGGCAACCTGAAAGCTCTCTCAAAGGTGCTTGACGGCTGGACTGTCGAGGAAATCGAGGCGAAGCTCAAGGGCAATACCTGCGGCGTAAGAGGCACCTCATGCGCCGATCAGCTCTGTATCGCCGTCCGCAAGGCTTACGATGAGCAGAAAAAAGCATGATACATCTTTAATATCCGTAAAAGCGCACTTTTTGTGCGCTTTTTTTGAACCTTTTCGCCGCTGATGACAATATATAACAGAAGATAGAAAATGGAGGTGCACCGAATGACAGAGATTCAGTTTGAAAAACTGCTGGAACTGTATGGAGATTCTATCTTTGGCTTCTGCTGTCATCTTACAGGCGAAAGGAGCTCCGCGGAAGACCTTTACCATGATTCCGTTATGAAAGCCATGTCAATGCTTGCCAAAATGGAGTGTGAGGGAATATCTGCAAAGGAGCTTAAAACAGCGCGCAACTATGTCATAGGCATAGCAGTGCGGCTGAACAAAAACCTGTGCCGCAGAAAAAAGGCGGCGTATTCCCTTGACGATGAGCTGTCGGCTGCTGTGAGCTCTGACTGTGACCTGATCGCAGAGACCGAACAAAAGGAAGTATTATACAGCATAAAGGCTATTATTGCTCAATTGCCGGAAAAGCTGCGGACGGTAACGTATATGTTCTATTTCGCAGACATGAAAGCGGAAGAGATCGCAAAACAGCTGCATATACCGCCCGGCACGGTAAAGAGCCGTCTTAACAGAGCGAGAAAAGCCATAAAAACAGGTCTGGAGGAAAAAGGCTATGAAAGATATTGATCTGCTTGTACAATATGCCCTTAAAAATGAAGAAAAAGCTCCTCAGGAGCTAAACGACGACTTTATCAAAGAGTTCAGCGAAAGGAGAGTTTCACGAGCTATGAAACCAAAATTTCCAGCCGCTGCTGTTGCAGTTCCGCTCATGCTTGCCATTGCCGGAACGGGAGCTTATGCAGTATCAAAAAGCGGATATTTCCGCGACAAGACAACTATGTTCGGCACGGTAACAGGTTCGGTCTATGAAAATGCCGATAACGAGATAAATGTTTCTCTGGGATATGAGCCCGAAACAATTACTGTAAAGGTCGTATTCAGCGATCCTGATTCTTTGCCATACAGGGACTTTGAGACAATTGACCTCAATGAGTTCGGCATCACCGACCAAACGGACGGCTCAGCGGTGAGCTGCGGAGAGATAATTCCTGCCATGATAAAAAATGGCGAGGCAGAGATAAGGATACCTGTCGGCAAACTTAAGAGCGGCAGCTATGCTATAGCTGTAAGCTCGTTCCTCGGCGGAAAAAAAGCCGATCAGCCTCTTGAAGTCAAAGGGCACTGGACAGCAGCCATTGATGTACAATAATATGCGGAAACGGGAGCGTTTATGCTCCCGTTTTTTACCTTTTACGGTTTACAAAATCGTTTATGCCGCTGAAAAGCGTAAAGGCTACCTTTTCACGGTATTCCTCAGTATTCAGCAGAGCCGCCTCCTCAGGATTCGACAAAAAGCCGCATTCAGCCATTACCGTTGGATTGTTGCTGTAATAGCACAGGAACAGCTCCTTGCCGCAAAGCTTTATCTCACGGTTATTGTCAGGCTGCAAAAGACTCCTGAACCTCTCCTGAAGCATCTCCGCAAGCACCTCACTGGTGCTGTTGCTGCCTGAGTAAAACATCTGTGCTCCGCTGTACTTCGGGTCGGTGAACTGGTTCTGATGTACAGATATGCACACCGCATTGCTGCTCTCATTAAATATTGCAAGACGATTATCCATATCAGAGCTTTTCTGCTCCGCTATCCCCTCTATGCCTGCGTCGTGTATCGACTTGTCGCTTTCCCTTGTGACCTTCACCTCATAGCCGTTTACTTCAAGCAGGTCACGGAGCCGCAGCATTATATCAAGATTTATCCCCTTTTCCGGAACTCCCTCCGCAGATGTGCATCCGCCATCAATACCGCCATGTGGTGCGTCAACTTGAACTGAGTTGGGTAATTGGCTTAAAATAGTCTTTTGCAGGTATATTATATCACGATTTCGTGTTTTTCAAAAGTAAATACCATAATAATAGCGGTACGTCTTTTCCGGACAAACCGCTACAGCTTCCAGTGTATATGTACTTCTCGCTCGCCGGTCTCGCAGGTCTCCCCTATCTCGATATAATCGATGAACTCGTCAGCGATACTGCGGTCCAGCTTTTCAAAGTGGGTATACTGCCTGATCAATGCCTTCTGCCCCTCGGCATTTCTCTGACGCTTTCGTAACTCCGTTATCTTTTCACTTACTTCTGCTACCTGTTCAGAAAGCTTTTCTTCCTCATTGCTGAGGCTTTGTCTGAACACGGCATAGTCCTCGTCTGACAGCAAGCCGTCGAGTTTGTCCTTGTACATCTTCAAAAGGCGCTCCTTAGCTTGTTTATGCCTTTCCACAGCTATACTGAGCCTGCGTTCAAGCTCCTTTTGCTGTTCACAGTAAATATCTGTTATCTGTAGCTCGTCAGGCTGACAGAACTGCTCTATGATAGCGTTAAGCTCGTCAAGAATACGCTTTTCGAGGACAAGACCGCTGATACTTGTTTTATTTGGGCAGTTCATTGCCCCTGTCTTGTAGGTGGCGCATTGCAGACCGTAATACTTAATGGTCTTAGCCTTGTTATAATAAACATTACGTTTCATAGGACGTCCACAGCAGGCACATCTGACCTTGCCCGACAGCGGAGACAGTTCCTGTGAATTTTTTCCGGCCCTGCTATTGCTGTTAAGACGCTCCTGAGTACGCGACCATGTCTCAGCATCTATTATAGCCTCATGAGCGCAGGGAATACGAATCCAGTCAGCCTGCTCCACCTTTTTCCGTTTCTTGTTCTTGTAGCTGATGTTGCGGGATTTTCCCTGCACAAGCGTACCTGTATACATCTCGTTTTGCAGAATTCTTACAACAGTAGATTGTGTCCAGAGTCCCTTCGCATTGCTCGAATCAGCATTGCAGTTTACATAACGGGAACCCTTCTGACGCTTGTACTCTGTAGGACTTACAATGCCGTCTCCGTTCAGCTTCTGCACTATCCTGCGATAGCCATCTCCGCTGACGTACATATCGAATATCCGTCTTACAACCGACGCAGTCTCCTCGTTAATAACAAGGTGATGTTTATCGTTTGAGTCTATCTGATAACCATAGGGAGCAAATGATCCTATAAACTGCCCCTGCTCACGTTTATACGCGAGAGTACGCCTTATTTTGGCTGATATATCCTTGACGTACATCTCGTTATAGGCACTGGTGAACAGCCGCATTGTGGAGTAACTTTCGCTCTCGGTATCGGCGTTATCGACAACTCCGATGAAGCGTATCCCCCACTCTATGAACCTGTCATTTATGAACTGCTCGATCACCACTGTGTCACGCGAAAAACGGGATTGATCCTTGCATAGTACAATGTCGATTTTTCCAGCCTCGCAGTCCAGCAGCAGTCTGTTGAATTCAGGACGGCTGCGGTCAATGCCGCTGTAGCCGTCGTCAATATAAATATCGAATATCTCCCAGTCACGCTCATGGCAGTAATCACGAAGCATGGCTTTCTGATTCTGAATACTTGCACTTGCGCCGTTCTCAGCCCTGTCCTTATCCTCTATGGATAAACGGCAGTATATAGCCACTTTCGGCATTGACCGCAACGCCTCTTTTCATTTATCGCTTATATTTCAGCACAGCTTTTTGAGATGACTGTTTATCAGCTTTTCAACCTTCGCAGTAACACTTTTTTTGATCTGTTCCGTATTCTGCGATGTGAAACTGCTTTTTGTATGTAATATTTCTTTCACTGAGTTCACTTCCTTCCTTTGGATTATATGCAGTGCTGCCATGCCGTATAACTTCATGACCTTTGCCTCCATTTTTTTGGGAATATAGGCATTTCACTATAAAGTCAGAATTTGATAATCATTCTCAATTGTGAAAAGCGTGTGAAAAAAATTTTGAAAGTATTGACATTCACATTTGGTATGATATAATAAGTAAAGCTAATATGATAATGATAATCATTTTCAATTTTGGAAGAGGCAAACATATTGTAAAACATTCGGAAAGAGATATCATATAGACGAGAAAGTTTGCAATTCCATGATATGAAACGAGGTACACTATGTCAAAAAACAAAATTCCAGTTATACTTATCACAGGCTATCTTGGTTCCGGAAAGACCACTCTCATGCAGAACCTGCTGAAACAGGAAAAGCGTAAGATAGCACTTATCGTAAATGATATGGGCAGCGTCAACATAGACGCTGCTCTCCTCAATAAAAACCGTGACCGGATATCTTCTGTTGAAATGGTCGAGCTTCAGAACGGCTGTATATGCTGTACTCTCAGGGACGAGTTCATAGCTGAGATAGAGCGTATCTCTCAGCTTCCAGATATCGAAGCGGTTTTCGTAGAGGCTTCGGGAATCAGCGAGCCGTCAAATATTGCCGCTTCATTCGTGGTCTACACTGAGGATAACCCCGGCACAAACGTATATCTGAGCTCAGTTGTTTCAGTTGTTGACGCTGACCGTATCTACCGCGAGTTCCTGCGTGAGCTCTCTATGGAAAACGATACCGAAGAAGGCGATATCATCAACCTTATTATCGACCAGATAGAGTTCTGTAACCTTATAATCCTTAACAAGACAGACTTGCTAAGTGCTGAGCAGACAGAAGAAGTAACAAAAGCTATCCGCGATATACAGTCAGAAGCTGAGATAATCCCCTGTGTAAACAGCGAAGTCGATACAGAAAAGATAATGCACGGAAAAGAATTCGACTATCATGCGGTACTTGCTTCATCATCTGTACAGCGTGCTCTCAATACCAATGAGCCCACAGACAAGGAAGCCTGCATGGACGAATACGGTATAACCTCTTTTGTCTTTGAGGAGCCCCGCCCTTTTGACCGCGATAAATTCATGGACTTGGTTGATGAATACCCAAAGGAGCTTATCCGTACAAAGGGTTATGTATGGTTCGCAGATGACGATGTACATATACAGCTCTTTGAGCAGGCTGGCAGAAACGCAAGCGTTACGGAGCTGAACGAGTGGCTTGCAGCTTGTCCGCAGGAGGAGCTTGATGTCATGTTCGAGAATTATCCTGACCTGAAAGATGACTGGGACGACAGATACGGCGACCGTATCAATCAGCTGGTATTCATAGGAAAGGGATACAAAAAAGCGGATATTCTTGCAAAACTCGAAAGATGCCTGACTATATGAGCAGCAAGGCAATACCCGTATATCTGTTTCTCGGTTTTCTCGAAGCAGGAAAAACACAGTTTATACAGGAAACAATATCCAATAAACGCTTCGGACTTGATGAGAACATTCTTCTCGTCACCTGTGAAGAAGGGATAGAGGAATATGATCTGTCGCAGTTTGGCGGTAAAAGTATTAAACTTCATACTATAGAGGATAAGTCAGAGCTTGACGAACAGCTGCTCCTGAAGCTATCAGACGAATGTGACGCAGATAAAATACTTATCGAATATAACGGTATGTGGCATCTTACGGACTTGCTGCTTAACAAGCCCGCAAACTGGAAGATTTTCCAGACAGTATTCATCGCCGAAGCTTCGACCTTTCAAAGTTATACCCAAAACCTCGGAAGTCTCGTTATAGACAAGGTCAATGTCAGTGATGTTGTAATTTTCAATCGCTATGCAAACCGAGCCGATGTCAATGAGCTTCATAAGATCATACGCTCGATCAACAGAAAAGCTGAGATATATTACGAAGCCGACAACGGTATGATGATAGTTGACGACATCGAAGATCCCCTCCCCTTTGATATCGAAGCTCCGACCATAGTCATAAAGGATACTGATTATGCGATCTGGTACAGCGACATAATGAGTGAAGCAAAGAAGTATCACGGTAAGACAGTTAAGTTCAAGGCAATAATATCTTCACGCCCTGAGCTCCCCAATAATGTTTTCGCAGTAGGAAGATATATAATGACCTGTTGTGAAGCGGATATGGAGTTCTGCTGGTTTGTTGCGTTATACAACAAATATTACAGCGTTCAGGAAGAGAAATGGGTAACTGTAACAGCTGAAATAACAGTTCAGCACCATGAGAATGAAAACATTGATATACCTCTCCTGAGAATTGCTGATCTATATGAATGTGAACCTCCCGAAAAGAAAATTGCAACTTTCACATAACTGATCCTAAGGTTTAAACGAATACATATTAAAGCAGCCCTAAGGGGCTGCTACGCATTTATCACGGACACAGTCCTTGTTGATCTGATTCTCTTATCCGAAGCAGCCATATCATACAGATGTTTCATTTCCTCCGTATCTTTTCATACGGAGGACGATCACCGTAACATTTTGTGTCAAGTAAGATATTTACTCATTATGTTTACTGCACCACCGAAAAAAGCCCGTAAACAACTCCGCAATAAAATGATTGACATACAGAAATTCAACTGATATAATATATTATATATAAATTTTCAATACTGGAGGTAAACTGCTATGAAAATCAAGGGATTTATTTCAATTCTTGCTGCACTGACTGTTATAACAGGTTCTGTATCAGCTGTGCCGTTCAACGCGGCTGCAGAGGCAGTTTCAGAGGCAGAGGCCACCACAGAATATGATTTCAGCAGCAGTTCATCAACTGTAGAAAAAGACGGCGTCACCTACAGTATCTTTAAGGGATATGCAGCTGTTAATCATGTCAGTGACGAAAGCATTGAAGAATTCACAGTTCCCGATACCATCAATGATATTCCTGTTGTTGGTATAGAATGGGGTGCATTCGGGGACTGTTCCAAGATAAAGAAGCTGACTCTCGGCAAGAACGTCAGTGTTATGGAATGGTATGATGTTGCAGAGCAGACTATTGAAGAAATAGCTGTTACCGAGGACAACGAGTCATTCACAGTCGTTGACGGTATACTTTACAGCAAGGATATGAAGACTGTCGTAGCTTTCCCGCCTTCGGCAAGCGCCACAGAGATAACGATATCCGACGAAGCAAGAACGATTGCACCGTATGCTTTTATATCCTGCCAGAAGCTTACTAAGATAAAGGTAAGCTATAATATAAGAGAGATAGGCGAAGGAGCTTTCGCAGGCTGTATCAGCCTTACAGACATAAATATCCCTGACGGTGTAAAAGTTATAAACCCAGGAACTTTCATGGGCACAAAGGCTCTGAAAAGCATAAAGATACCGGGCTCTGTTGAATATATGTACGGTGAAGCTTTCAGAGATTCCGGAGCTGTCGAAAACGAGGACGGCATACACTACGTTGACAGGTGGGCTGTGAACGCGGATAAAGATATAGAACGTGCTGATATACGTATGGGCACAGTAGGTACGATCGAAGGACTCTTCGTCTCAAAGAACAAGCTGAAAGTCATCACAGTGCCCGAATCTGTTATCCACCTCGGAAGATACCTTGCTTTCGGACTGTATATGCGTGTTGAACTGGTAGAATTCCACTGCCCTGTTATTCCTGAACGTACACTTGGCTGTACGACCATAAAGGAAATATGGATAACAGACCCCGACTGCGTTATAGAGGACGCTGCGATGAGCCTCCCCGCTTATTGGAGAGAGCCGAAAGAAGCTCCCAAAGAAAAGGATAATACCGAAGAGAATGATTATACTGTAAAACACACCCGCGTAGCCGCAGCAAGTGTTGCAGCCAACTCGGTTCAGAAAGCTGTACAGACCGCATTGATCGAAATTGATGAAGATGAAGATGATGACGATTATGATATAGCGAAAGTGGTTCATGTAAATTCTTCCGTGTTGAAAGAAAAATTAGAAAAGTACATGGAGAAAGTCAAGGAAAGGAATGCTCAGAACAACAATCTTTTTGAGTACGAATCAGGATATGCAGTTGCACAGCCAGTTGAAAATGTATACAAAGCACCTATAAAGATAGGCAATCCCGCAAAGTATGATACGATCATACGCGGATATAAAGGCTCTACAGCCGAGGAATACGCACGTAAAAAAAGAAGGATATTTGATGCGTTCGTACCTCCGTCAGTCAATGTAGGTCCAGAGATATATGACGAGGGAGACGTAACATACTGGATATACGGTGATTCCGTAGCTACCGCAAGATTAAGCAGCGAGCATAATGAGACCGCAAAGGACGTTGTTATCCCCGATGAAATAAAGGGAGTACCTGTAACATCATTTGTTATAGGCTGCAATTTCAAGGCAGGTACAGTCAAGCTTCCTGCAACTATACAGTTCATTGATGACAATAATGACCTTCAGTATGACAATACCGCATATTATGAAGTAAGTGAAGATAATCCGTATCTGGTTTCTGTCGACGGAATAATATACAGCAAGGACATGACAGAGCTCATAAAAGTTCCGTCAGATTACGATAAAACAAAAATAACCGTTCCGGACAGCGTTGTGAAGATACGCACAGGCGCATTCCACAGCCTCAAAAATGTTGAAAGCGTGGAACTTCCCGACGGAATTACTGTGATCAGCAGAAACGCTTTCTGCGGCGCAAGCAAGCTCAAAAGCATCAATCTGCCGGATGAGCTGGATATAATCGGCGACAACGCATTCAACGGCTGTACATCACTGACAGACGTACATATCCCCTCAAGCGTTAAGCACATCGGACTGAACGCATTCTGTGAGGCTCCTGTTGTCGAATATGAGAACGGGCTCGGATATTTTGAGGGCTGGCTCGTTCAGGTCGATGAAAAAGCAAATGATATCGTCATAAAAGACGGTACTGAAGGCGTTGCAAGTATAACAGGACACGGAAATATCACTATTCCGGGCAGCGTTACAAGAATGAGCTGGGAAATGGTGAACTCCACCGACAAGAAAACTGTAAGAGCCGATGTATACTCCCATGTGATCGATTATGACGCATTCAAGAACGCGCTGTTCCTTCGTGACATCTATATCTACGATCCCGAATGCGAGATCTGCGCAGGCGACCAGACAATACGTCCGGTACACTATAAGGCGGCTGACGAACTGGTAGGTATACAGGAAAACAGTACAGATTACAGAACATTAGCCTATGAGATAAAAGAACTTGATTCCAGACCTGTCGGCAAAACAGTTATCCACGGCTACAAGGGCTCTACGGCTGAGGCTTATGCTCAGATGTACGGCATAGAATTCGAGGAACTGGACGACACCCTTATTTATAAGGACGGCGACATCAACGGCGACGGACAGTTCAGCGTAGGCGATATCGTTCTTATGAACAAATATATCCACGGAACATATACATTCAACGAAAAGCAGTTCAGATCCGCTGACCTTAACGGCGACGGAAGCACTGATATTTTTGATATTATAGATTTCCGCAGGAAGATACTCGCAGAATGATAAAAGAAACAAAAGCCAGTTAAGCTACTCTTGCAAACGTGAATTTTACATGAGAAAAAGCCTGTATTTCGGTTGCCCCGAAATACAGGCTTTTATTATTCGTAAGAATCACTCAGAAATGTTACGGTCAGAGCTGATCCCTTATGATTTCATGTTTTTTGACGTTCAAGCCGTCACACTGAACTTAATTCAGCAGTTTTCATTCCGTGCTTCTTTAGCAGCCTCAACAAGATTTTTCAGACTCGGAACTGTTTCTTCGTTTCCTCTTGTTTTAAGTCCGCAGTCGGGATTTACCCAGAGCTTCTCAGCGGGGATACGCTCCCTCATCTTGCCGATGGCTACCTTTATCTCTTCCTTTGACGGAACTCTTGGTGAATGTATATCATATACTCCTGGACCGACCTCGGTGCGGAAATTGTTTTCCTTCAGCACATCAAGTATGGTAAGGTCTGACCTTGACGCCTCAAAGGTTATGACATCTGCGTCCATATCGTCGATATCCCTGATTATATCCGCAAATTCGCTGTAGCACATATGAGTGTGTATCTGCGTTTCGGGCTTCACGCCGCTGTGAACATACCTGAAAGCAGGTATGGCCCAGTCGAGATAATCCTCTCTCCAGTCAGCCCTGCGAAGAGGCAGCTTCTCACGGAGTGCTGCTTCATCGACCTGGATTATACTTATGCCGTTTGCTTCAAGGTCGAGTACCTCCTCGCGTATAGCAAGAGCTATCTGCAAAGCGCATTCTCTGAGGGATATATCCTCTCTCGGAAATGACCAGTTCAGTATTGTAACAGGACCTGTGAGCATTCCCTTCATCGGCTTGTCTGTAAGGCTCTGAGCGTATACCGACCATCTTACCGTCATTGGCTTCGCTCTGGAAATATCTCCCCATACAACAGGCGGCTTTACGCAGCGTGTACCGTAGGACTGCACCCATGCCTTTTCTGTAAAGAGATAACCGTCAAGGCACTCGCCAAAGTACTCCACCATGTCGTTACGCTCAAATTCACCGTGTACAAGTACGTCAAGTCCTATCTCCTCCTGCAGAGCGATACACTCAGCAGTCTTTTTCTCGATAAAGAACTCATAGTCACTGTCGGACATCTCCCCCTTGCGGTGAGCATTACGCGCGGATTTTATCTCGGCAGTCTGCGGGAATGAACCTATAGTGGTAGTCGGGAACAGCGGCAGATTGAATCTCGCCTTCTGTATCTTCTCACGCTCTGCGAACTCCGGAAGTCTGACGAAATCCTTATCCGTAAGAGCAGCCACCTTTTTTCTGACAATCTCATTGCCGGCAGTTCTCGGCTCGCTGTAAAGAGCTGTATTTCTGCGATATTCTTCTGTCTCTGCCGGGCACTGTGAAGCTGTTATTTTTTTAAGCTCAGCAAGCTCAGCAAGCTTTTCCTCAGCGTATGCAAAATGCTTCTTATAGCGCTCTTCAAGCTTTGTCTCGTTTGCAAGAGTGCACGGAACGTGAAGCAGTGAGCATGATGTATTTATTACTATATCATCAGTGTGCTTTTCAAGCTCAGAAAGTGTGCAGAGGGTTGAAACATAATTGTTACGCCATATATTCTTGCCGTTGACAACTCCGGCAAACAGTGTCTTTCCCTTCGGGAAGCCATTTTTATTTACAAGTCCGAGAGTCTTTTTGCCCTCAGCAAAGTCAAGCCCGATACCGTCAATGTCCAGTCCGCAGAGCTCATTATAACAGTCGCGGACATCACCGAAATAAGTCTGCACAAGCACCTTTACAGCTCCCTTACCGGGGAGTATCTTCTCATAAATGGAAACAAAAAGCTTTATGTCCTCAGCTGTCATATCCGTTACCAGTGAGGGCTCGTCAAACTGCACCCACTCCGCACCAAGCTCATTGAACTTTTTCAGGATATCTGAATACGCGGCAGCGGTCTGTCCGGCAAAGTCAGCTGCCTTTCGTTTGCCCTTGTATCTTGCGAGCTTCAGAAATGTATAAGCACCTGTTATAACAGGCTTGGTCTTTACACCGCCTGCAAGAGCCTCGCTGAAAAGCTCAAACGGCTTTGTGCCCACAAGCTTTATTTCGGTACTGTCATCAAGTTCAGGCACCATGTAATGATAGTTGGTATTGTACCATTTCTTCATGGCAAGTGCCTTGACGTCTCCCTTTTCGCCCTGATATCCTCTCGCAGCCGCAAAATATGTATCCAGCTTTGACAGTCCGAGAGAGGTATATCTCTCAGGTACGGCATTCAGCAGGAAAGCTGTGTCGAGAACTCCGTCATAGAATGAAAAGTCATTGGACGGTATAAAGTCAAGTCCGCTTTTTTTCTGCAGATCAAGATTATGCGAGCGAATGACCTTTGCTGTTTTTTCAAGCTCTGCCGCAGTTATCTCTCTGCGGAAATACTTCTCGCTTGCGAATTTGAGTTCACGTAAATCACCTATTCTTGGGTATCCGATTATTGATGTCTGCATTAACTATTCCTCCGATATGTTTTGAATATGTTATAATTATATCATGTTTGCCAGAAATGTGTTAATACAAAAAAGAAATGCAGTCCCATATCCAAAAGCTATATCAGCAGGACTAAACTCCGAACGGATCAGCAGCGGATCTGTGAAAGTGACAAAAATCCTCACAAACATCACGATTTTTGCAGGCGTTAAATTGCTGAACGTCATTAATATTATTCGTTTGCAATCAGGAAACTCTTCTGACGACTCAGAGAATACTTTAATCGCTTAAAATCACAGCTTCATTTCCTTGACTTATCTCAGTATATTGCTGTATAATAATTGATGATATCATAGTGTAACCGCTCGATTACACCCAAAGCCGTGGGGCGAATACCCTCTCCCACCCTCTAAAAACAGGCACTTCTGATTTTCAGAAGTGCCTGTTCGTCCTTTTCTAATAAATATAAAAATCGCAAGTGCGGGGAGTATATTTCAATAGTGAATTATTTATATATTCGTTGTTGTTACTTCAGAACGTAAGAGTTGGATCGCTTGTTCAACAGTAATTACCTTTGCGTAACGTGAGCCCCACATAAATTCATTATAATATTTATAGGCGGTTTCCTTGTCAAAATACGGATTATCATAGGTTGAGTTCGTGTATGAAGGGACAAATATTTTGAACCCTTTTTCAAATCCACTTTTTATTGTTGCATCCATACAATAGTCCGTTGATACTCCGATTGCTATAATTTCTTTTTCACACTTAGATTGCAGATATTCTGTTAATCCCGTCATAGGATGAAAAGCGCTGTTTACATTCTTTTCAAAACGCCTTTCGCCTTTCTCCGGCGTAAATTCCTCATATATTTCATAGTTGTCCGTAGATTTATCCAGATCAGTACCCGGACCATCATCGTGCTGGACATATACGACCTCAACATTATTCTCTCTCGCTATAGTAATTAACTGTTTTATATTTTTTCGTACTGTTTCAAACGAATATAGCCTTTCGTCAAAACAGCCCTTTTGTGTATCTACAACTAAAAGAATCATTTATTACTCCTTACTATACTCGTCTGAGGAATACTGTAATTATCTAAAATAAAAGCTGCGATTTATCACAGTAACCTGTTTATTATCCATATTATACACTGCATTGTCACCTAAAGTCAAGGCTGCTGTCGAACAGAGTAGTGGGAATATCAGATTTTTTCTAAGGACGAAAAGTTTTTTTAACCATAAAGCGAGCAGCACCTTTTGTAAATTCCAACGAATAATCTTGACATATAAGCCGTAATAATATATAATAGTATTACAAATGCAGATAGATAAAGGGAGGGAATATCATGCATAAAAATTATAAGAAGATCATTGCAGGATTTCTGGCAGCTGCTATGATCGCACCGACCACTGCCGGTATCACTGTTGTGCAGAGCGCATACGACGATGAGATCTTGGGAGAGTCTACCTTTGACTATAAGATTCTTCCGTGGCATACTGTGGAAGCAAGCCCTGCGAAGCAGTATTTCGAGCTTTCTGAAGGAGCTGTCCGCATTCTTATTCAAGTACCCGAAGGTTATGATAAGGAAAAGTGGGATCTTCAGTTCAGGCACAGATACCTTAATTTTCGGAAAGGACATGAGTACAAGGTAAGCTTCAAAGCAAAGAGCAACAGAAACGGCTTTGAGCTTTACTCAAAGATAGGCAACATCAAGGGTGATGAAGTGTACTTTGAGCTTGACGGTGAAACCAATGATATGCGCATGGGACCTCATATGGGAGGTCAGTGGTCTATGACAGCTGTAAAGCTGTCGACCGAATGGCAGACCTATGAAGGAATATTCAAGCCTACACAAGATCTTGAAGGTGTTGAATGGACGTTCCAGTACGCAAAGGGTACTAAGTATCAGGGCAACGCTCAGGCAGGAGATGAAATTTGGTTCGACGATATGTTCATTGAAGACCTGACAGGAAACATATCCTCTCCGCCGAAGCATTATTTAGGCTATACAGCACGTGGCTGCAGCGGTCTGCCAAATAATTACATCTCTGTCAATCAGCTCGGATACTATCAGGGACTTGAAAAAATCGCAACACTCGGCGACAATAAAGGCGATATCACACACGATGCGCCGACCATTGAGCTTGAAGAAGATCAGGGCTATGACTATGAGATAGTAAGAACGTCAGATATTACTGTAGCTTATTCGGGAAAAACAGGGCGGGTCGAAAAGGATACCGACTCCGGCGACAACATTTGCAGGATAGACTTTACTGATTTCAATCAGACGGGTGAATACTATATTCGCATTAAAGGCAAAAACTGGAGATCGTTCCCGTTCAGGATAGGAAATGATATCTACAGCGATAAAGAAAACAATCTGCTGACCAATGCTCTCAACTATTTCTATCAGAACCGTGGCGGCACAAAGATCGAGTCAAAGTACATCACATCAGGTGACAAATCCGCACTTGCACATAATTACAACAGCGATGAAGCCGTTGGATTTGTCCAGACAAGGTGGCGCACAAGTGTTCCGCAAAACGTCAGGATCGCAGAGGAAAACAGCTCATCAAAGATTGACACCAGCGGCGGCTGGTTCTCAGGAACTGATTTCGACAAGAGCATGACGGAAAGCAGTATCGCACTCTGGACTCTCCAGAATCTGTATGAGCGTTCGGCGCTTATGTACAAAAACTCAGATAAATTCGCAGACGGCTCTGGCACCGTCGTTATCCCCGAAAACGGAAACAAGATACCCGATATCCTCGACGAATGCAGATATGAACTGGACTATATGTCAAAGCTGAAGGTCCAGCCCGATGAAGAAACATGGGGCAAATATGCAGGTATGTACTATCATGGCATACAGGGCGTTGACTTTGTAGCTCTCCCCAAGGATTATGAACATGAATATCATGCGTGCTATATCGTTCAGCCGCCCACATTTGCGGCAACTCTTAATTACGCTGCCTGTGCGGCACAGGGCGCAAGACTTTGGGCAGAATATGACAAGGAGTACGCAGCAGAGCTTCTGAACAACGCAAAGGAAGCTTATCAGGCTTACAGATTGAATTATTATGAGGCAGCTCCTGATGAAGAAAGCAACACAGCTTCTCTGTACGAGCCATCGCCTGTAAAACTAACAGATCCGTCAGGTACCACATATATACAGGACGACGAATACTGGGCAGCCTGTGAGCTCTATATCACCGCAAAGGAAATGGACGACCCCGACGCTGAAAACTATTTAAAGGATCTTTCTGAATATCCAGACGCATTCAAGGTAAAAAACAGAAACGGTTTTATTACCGACGTACCGGGAGAGCCCTCATTGACACTGTTCAGAAGAGACGATACCGCTTCCGCAGGTTCGCTGTCAATGCTTCTCAATAAATACTTGCTCTCTGATGAACAGTACAAATCACTGAGCAATACCGTTATCGACACAGCAGAGGACTACATCAATGAAGAGGAGAAGCAGGGCTACGGTATACCCTACAAGTATGACGGTCCCGGATTTGTGGCATACAACGGAGACCTTTACGATATTGTCTATAGTGGTTTTGAACCCGAATCAAATCAACGGGCTGTAAACAATATGCTGGCTATGGCTTATGCCTACGACCTTACAGGCGATAGCAAATACCTGAACGGTGTGGCAAAGGGCATGGATTATATCTTCGGCAACAATCCGCTGGCGTTCTCCTATGTAACGGGATATGGCTCATATCATGTAAAGAATCCGTCTCACAGGTACTGGATACACGAAGCTGACAGTTTGCTTCCTTCCGCACCTGACGGCGTGCTTGTAAGCGGTCCTAACGCAATGCCTATGGATCAGTATATGCTTGCCCTCGGATTTAACGACAACAGAACTTCCAGTGATCCGTCTGAAAGATACTACGCGGATTCTATAGAGTCGTGGTCTACGAATGAGACCTCTCTCGGCAGCAATGCGTCACTTGCATGGCTTGTTTCATTCATGCAGGACGAGGCGTCGGATATAGTTGTAAAGCCGAGTGCCACAGGCGATGTAAATTCTGACGGTGAATTCACTATGGCAGATCTGGTGCTGCTGAGAAAGTGGCTGTTAGCTGTTCCGGATACAAAGCTTGCGAACTGGAAGGCTGCTGACTTCAGCAATGACGGTAAGCTTGACATATTCGATCTTTGCCTGATGAAAGACGAGATCATTAAAAAGGACACCAGATTTTATATTGAACCTGATACAAGGCTTGAATACGGTATGCGGTGTACTGTTAACTGGGAGGGGCTGGAACTGTACCAAGGCCCTGATGAAAGCTATGGTGTCATCAATACTATCCCCAATAATACACCCCTCAGCGAAATGGGTTTTCAGGAGGGTAACAATGACTGGATGTTTACTAAATACAAAGGTCAGTATGGCTGGATAAAAACAAGCATAAACGGTCACAGTACGATATATTATAATTTGGTAGCTGCTAAACCCGTTATTTACCTTTATCCCGAAGATGAGACCGATGTTCACGTTGAACTTGAGCTTACGGAATCAGATCTCTCAACAACATATCCGAAGTATAACAACGGCTGGGATGTAACAGCATATCCTGACGGAACACTTCTGAACAAGGCTGACGGCACACATCACAAATACCTTTTCTGGGATGCAGTAAACTGCCGCACAAGATTTGATTTCTCAAAGGGCTTCTGCGTTGCGGGCAGTGATACCGAAAGCTTCCTCAAGGAAAAGCTCACATACATGGGACTGACAGAGGAAGAAATGAA
Source organism: Ruminococcus sp. (assembly GCF_016287535.1). GTDB lineage: Bacteria > Bacillota > Clostridia > Oscillospirales > Ruminococcaceae > Ruminococcus. Next base: position 70,222 of record NZ_JAEFAJ010000005.1, on the reverse strand, counting down.
CGAATTCATTGTATACTGGCTGCCTTTAATGGAGCATAACAAGTATAATCTCATATCGTTCCAAGGTGATGTATATACTGATTCCGCGAAGCTGGAGATCACTCCGGCACCTGACAGCCTGCTTCGTATCTTCATGGCGTATGTTCCTCTTGAAGAGGCAGTGGAGACCGAACCTCAGCAGCTTGAAGCCTTTGAAAGAAATGGCTTCACAGTCGTTGAATGGGGAGGCAGCGAGATCAAGTCGTAAACACATCAGGGAAACGAATATAAACAAATTATCCGCTCGTAATAATACGGGCGGATTTCTTTATATTACCGCCGCACGATCAATGTTGAAACGCAAATACAAGTCCACGCAGCTGCGGGGACTTTCTGTAATATTCTTTGGCTTTAATGCTTCAATGCTGTATCAGATGTATAGTATAGCTCATTCACTCTGACAACTCTTCCGCTCAAATGAACTATGTTTAAGCTGATGCGCCATGTCCGGCATCCAGGACTATAACAGGCACTTCATTTTCCATATCCGTAACAGACACGGGCAGGGCTCCGTTTTCAGTCCTCTCAGCTATACGGGACGCTCCGTACAGAGTGAACAGCGCACAGCCGCACACTACCGCACTGCTTATAATTTTTCTGTGAACTTTTCTCATTTCAGTTACTCCTTCCGCATTCGCAGTGATCCAGTCACTGAATAATATTCACAGATCCGACGTTATATGACAAAGCTCCGGTTGTTTCGCCGGAGCTCCGTAATTAATATCTGCTTATTCTGCCTGAGTTTTTTCGATAGCGGAAAAGTCGGTGATCTTCATCCACTCTCTCATATCGTCCAGTTCACCGCCCGTAGCTAAATACGAGTAATAAACAAGTACAAACGATGCGTCTGCCGCGTCTATTATGCCGTTTCCGTCAACTTCGCCTGCAACGAACTGCTTTTCAGTGAAAGCTGCGGGCTGTTTTGTTGATATTCTCGCATATTCGGCAAGTATAAGGCTTGCGTCAACTGCGTTTACCTCTCCGTCGAAGTTAACGTCTCCAAGCTTTACATTGTCATTAACAGGAACAATAAGCTCCTCGCTCACATTGTTTTCATTGTCAACAGCGAAGATATGAACATACTGCGAAATAACAGTATCATCGAGCTCTGCCTCGATCTTTGCCTTTCCGTTTTCATCAGCAGGAATGATATTCTTTACTGTTTCCTTGTCATCTTCGTACTCAATGATCTCCGGAGTTTCCTTATCGCTGTCTGTGACCCTGACAACAAATCCTTTGATACCGCTGAGTGACTCCTCCTTTACGATATTTGAAGAAGCAGCTTCCCTGCCTTCCTTCTCTGATACAGCACTTACGTAATACTCATAAACTGTGGGCTCGTCCTTTGCCTGAACAGAAAGCAGCATTTTTCCATCGCCTGCATAGGAACCTGATGCATCGGGCTTCTGCGGCGCTTTTCTGTCAGTGAACGCGCCGTCAACGGCATTGGTGCTGTCTGAATTCTGGTACAGGAAGAAGAGAGTATTCGCAAGCACCTTTCTTTCATCATCTGTAGCCTGTCCGTTGCTGTGACCTGTCTGTATCATGCCAAGATTGTTATTTGTGATAAGATAGAAATTACCTATCGCACCTGTCTCGGCATCGATTATATCATCATCGCTCAGTGTCATCCAGACAGTGGCGTCAAGAGCATACTGACCTGTTGCATGGCAGGTAGGTATATCAAGAGTTCCGCGTATAGTCCAAGGATAATCCGTCATAACGCCTGTCTTTACTACTGTTGCTTTCTCCGATCCGACAATATAGCGTGAACCTATAACAATTCCGAGATCTTCGGCAAATGTATTGAAATTCGGATAGCCAAGGCCTGCGCCGAGAGTATCGTGTCCGAAAAGGACTCCTCTTCCGCTCTTTTCAAATTTGGTGACTTCCTTAGTAGCTTCATCACTGAAGTCAAAACCTGAATTATAGTCGGCTGCTCCTACAAAAAGAACGTCATACTTCCAGCTTCCGTCCTCGTTGTATAAATATGTTGCAGGGTCCGAATTGAAATCACTGAAATAGACAGATGATATATTCATCAGGTCTTTTCCGGCAGGAGTTTCTGTTTCACCTATGGGTGAAGTCATCCATTCCTCAAGAAACGGCTGCGCCGGATATATATTCAGCACATCTACCTTTTCCTTTTCATTCCATATCGAGCGGACCTCCCAGTCCGAGCCGTTTTCACGTCTGAAAAGCTGATATCCGAAGCCCTCTTCATCGCTTACCTTGTTCCATGAAAGGGTTACCTTGTTATCCTCGACCTTGCTGTTCAGCTTTAACTCTTTTAAGTCAGCTGAAACGGTAGTTGTTGCAACCGAAGCAGTCGTTGTTGCAGCAGCTGTTGTTGTGACCGTTGCGGTCACTGCCTGCTCATTCTGTTTTTCCGCGCTGTCGTTATCAGCTGCAATAAGCTTCATTGCGGAACAGGTATTGACAGTGAGCAGCATACTCATGCATACTGACAATGTTTTTTTAGTTGACTTTGATAGTTTCAAATCAAGCACCTCCGGATATTATATACAAATTACATTGTATCATATAACGGTATATGTGTCAATATATTATCAGCAAATCCGCATTTTAAAAACCGGATACGTCAGTGCTCCGGCATAAAGGAACCGCTCATGCAGCAACTTGCATGAGCGGTATTTTTTATGCTTCTCTACTTTTATCAATGAAGGACATTTCATTAATATCAATGTAACCCGAATTATTTTTGATCATAACCGAGCATGTTACTTCCGAAGGTCTGAACTCCTCCATGCCCAAATACTTCAGTATATCTGTAAAATCCGTCTCCATTTCAAAGCTGCATTTCTTATCGCATTCAACTGTATTATCTTTTGTGAAAAGCCGTATCACGTAATCATCATACACATCGTCCGAAGTTTCAGCCGGCTTGCTGAGATAATAGTCAGTCCCGTCAATATTTACGTTTTCCATTTTATTGTAACCCGGTAACCAGTTCAATCTGGACTCTTTATCTGCTCCATCTATAACACATACTTCAACAGCTTTACCAGCATTTACAAATTTTGCCGATGTTATAACATAAACACATGGCTTAATATCATTATCCTGCACTGAAACAGTTTTTACCTCTCCCGAACATTTTACGCTGATCTCATCAAAATCATCAATGCTCCTGGACTTTAAAATATCATAGTATTTAATGTCACCCCACTGCGACATATACGTACCGTCTTCACAGATAACTGTTTTTATATTTTGTGAATTATCAGTTGTTGATGAAAATATATACAAGTCTTCATCTATTGAATCGCTGAATGGTCCTACATGATATTCCGCCTTAATATCAGGCTCAGGAACAGAATCCGTCTTACCGAGGACAAACTGTGTAAGCAGCACCAGATCACATACATTGAGCTTATAATCACCGTTCACGTCATGGAGCGCGTCGATCGTCGGTTCACCTGTGTCAAGCAGTTCACGCCTTAACGCTATCATATCGAAAATATCGACAGACTTGTCATTATTGATATCGCCGCGTATATTATATTTTTCCGCGCTTATGAACTCCTCATAATACTCGGCGTCATAAATATAAAGATCGTCAGCATAAAAATCCACAGGCTCTGAAGCGGTAATAACAATGTAATACTTTGTATACACATCATTGTCCAGAGAAAAAGCGAGCAGATCCATAGAAGCCCAGTGATCCGGGGCAATGCTCTTGAAGGATTTATCACGCCTTTCTTCTCTGCCCTGTATATCCCTGCGCAGTATCTCAAAAGAAAACCTTACATCTTTGTCAGAACTATGGTACAGCCTTACACCGCCAAGCATTTTTCTGCCTTTGAAATCAAAAGGATCTATCTCATATATAAGAGTCCTCGTGCTTTTTCCTTCGGCAGATATGAGCATTGAACGCTCTCCGCTGAAGGAATGTTCGGTCTCATATGAAGCCCTGCATTTTTCATCAGCTGCCCCGATACTTTCGTTCTCCGTTTCAAAGTCTATATATACCGATCTTCCCTCTTCGTCCGGCTCAGCAGGCTCATGTTTTTTATAAGCAAATTCAGGACCGAAGTTGGCATCATCAGTGATCTCACTGGTGATATCCAAAGAATTCAGCTTGACATCGCAGTCACTTCTGTATATGTCTACAGAAAATCCTGCTTCATACATATATCCGAGATCAAGTCCCGCATCGTTCCATGCCTTCAGATGATCCGAAATATTGACGGTATTTTTGATATTACAGGTACCATCGACATTATCGGCAAGGTTTTTCTGAGCGATACTGTAATAGGTAGGTGTATATTTAGTCCCAAGGAAATCCATCTGGTATTTCCGGTGATAATACATATCATAAGTAATGCCGTTCGACTCGAATGAACCGAGGAATTTAGTTCCTTCAATTGCTGTTTTTCCCCAGCTGTCAATTATGAAGAACTCTATATTCGGATCAACCATCCAGCCATAAACGCCGGACCAGGATTCCATTCCCATATAGTCAATATCCGCATCATATGTTACATTATATTCCCTGAGCTGTGAAGCAAATATTTTCTCGTCTTCAAATTTCTTGCCTTTAGTTACAATAGAGTCCTCAACGCCTCTGCAGCTGTATGAAAAGCCGTTATTTTCCGTATTTTCGTAGTCGCACTCTCCAATACTGCTCGCTACCCAGTACTGATAAAAATAGCCGTCAACACTGCCTTCCTGCAATATATCAGCTGCATATACCGCTGCGGGTAAAGATGACGGCAGACCGGCTGCGCCAATTAAACATAATCCTGATGTAAGGGCCGATAATGCCCTTTTAAAAAATCCTGCCATAATATTTCCTCCTCACTGTCCCTTTTATCATACAGCATCAACAGCCGGCAATACGCGCAGGTCTGTTAATGCCTTCATTTTTATTCTACCATAATTTTCACGGTTTGTCGACTGTTTTTTTAGTAAACATATAAAAATAAAGCCGCATTTACCGACAGGCAAAACAGGTTGACTAATCGCCGTCATACTGATATAATAAATGTGTATTCAATAACCGCCTTGCTGCAAACATAATAAAAACAGGAGAAAAGCCATGAAAGTAAGATTCCATCTTCCGGATTTTTCCGGAAGTTTCAAGCTTAATCTGCTTTTTGCGGAAATGCTTAGAAACCATCCCGAATTCTTCCGTGAAGGAACAGAAATAGCCTCCGTCTACGGAGTATTTCCTCCGTGTATTTGGAACGGCGGCAGATCACAGGGCGGAAACGCCGATAAAAACTATATAAAAACAGTTATCAGGGAATTCAACAGCCGCGGTATCCCGCTGCGTTTTACTTTCACCAATATCATGCTTGAGAAAAAGCATCTCAGCGATGAGCGCTGCAATATGATACTGCATTACGCCGACAACGGAATGAACGAGGTGATAGTTGCCTCCCAGCTGCTCGAAGACTACATAAGGAAGGAATATCCGGGTTACAAGCTGACCAGCTCGACCTGCAAACGCCTTGATTCCAAGGAGGCTCTTCTTTCGGAGCTTCAGAAGGATTACCACGTCGTCGTCGCCGATTATGATCTCAACAATAAATTCGATATCCTGAGCGGGCTTCCGCGTAAGAAGGATATCGAGTTCCTTGTGAATGCCTGCTGCCAGCCCGAATGTCCGGGAAGGCTCCAGCATTACAAGGATATAAGTCAGCAGCAGATAGCGTTTTGCAATCACATAAAAAAATATCCCAACGTGCCTTTTGATGTTGAAAAGTATGACCCGAACCATTTCATCGACTGTCCTTACTCCAAGCGCAGTATTTTCGAGATCAGGGAGCTGAAAACGCACATATCACCTGATGATATATGGAACAGATATGTTCCCATGGGCTTTGAGCAGTTCAAAATAGAGGGCAGGACAGCAAGCACACTGAACAAGATAGAGACTTATATGTACTATATGGCTAAGCCTGAACTCCGTGAAGAAGCACGTTACTTCCTGATGAATATGATGGAAGACAGCGGAGCTCTTGTTTTCACCTGATGCCTCAGTGCACGATATCCTCTTTTCATCGATTCAGCCGCAATTCATTAAAAACAGCAGTTTCAGCTGATAACACCGCAATTTTAGGATAGACTTTGATGATACATCTGTGATATAATCATTCATGTAAATTTATTCAGAAAAGAGAAGAAAACATGAAAAAAAGAATCATTATGTCAATCCTTGGAGTCATGACCGGAGCTGTCAGTGTGGCTATATTCAAAATGGCTGCTTTCGGCGTTGACCCCTTCCAGTCCTTCATGAGCGGCATCAGCAAGCTCATCCCCATAAGCTTCGGTACCCTGTATGTCATCGTCAACGCATTACTGCTGACATTCAGCCTTATATTTGACCGGCATTACATAGGTATCGCCACATTCATCAACCTCTTCCTTTTAGGTTATGTGACGGAATACTCCTACAAATTCCTGCGCTGGGCTGTCCCGGAGCCGTCAATGGCGCTGCGCGTCCTGTTCCTGGTGATCGGTATAGTCATCATATGTATCGGTTCTTCGCTGTACATAACCGCCGATCTGGGAGTTTCCACATATGACGCGGTAGCCCTGATAATGGCAAACAAATGGAAGATTGGCAAGTTCAAGTTCATACGCATATGCACGGACGTTTGCTGCGTCGTTCTCGGAGCAGTTATGTTCATCGCAGGCGGAGGACATCTGAAGGAGATACCAACGATAGCAGGTATCGGCACGATAATAACCGCCTTCTTCATGGGGCCGCTTATCGAGTTTTTCACCGTTCACATTGCAAGGAAGATACTTGACGGCAAAAGCGGTACAGAAAACGGAAAAACCAGTGTATAAAACAAAAAAGCGTCCAAAGGACGCTTTTTTTATGCTTCCGTATGATCGGCAACATCATGCGGAACTGATATTACTATGCTGTTCAGATCATCTTCTGAACTTCGCCGCAAATCCAAGGCCAAGCAAAAGTACCAGTGCGGAAACTCCAAGAAGGATATATGCCGTCTTATTGTCAGCCTGCTGACCGCCGCCCATAGGCGAGAAATCTCCCATCTGAGGTCTTCCTTCACTTCTCGAACCATCCTGTCTTTGAGAAGGAGCGTCACCCTGGCTGTTCTCAGCGGAAGTAACTTCCGTATCGTTCACAGTTGTCTGCTTTCCGTCACTGCTGTTATCGCCGTCTGCTTCTGTTTTTCCGTTACCGCTGAAGCCTCCCGGAGCTTTGCCGGGGTCGAATCCTTCAGGCATTTCTCCGCCGAAGCCCTGTGGAGACTGACCTCCGAAACCGGGCTTTTCGCCGCCGCCAAATCCCTGTCGCTTTTTACTCTGCGAACTGCTGTCTTCTTCGTTATCCAGCAGCTTTATTGAGCTTGTCATCTTAACAGAAAACTCAGAATTGTCAAAAGACTGCTTTGATCCGGAATTATTGGTTTTTTCTGAGGAATCAGACTTCTCTGTTCTGCTGCTTCTGCCAAAGCCGCCTTTCTGACCGCCGCCGAAGCCGCCTCCCATCGAACCCATATCCGATGTGTTCAGTCCGTCTGTGTCAATAAGTGCCGAACTGTCGGCTTTCTGTCCGTCAGTAGTTGAAGGGATAGTACCGTCAAGCTGTCCGCTTACGCTTTCCGCACGGAGAGTGCAGAATTTCTTTATAGCTTCAACTCCTGTTTTGAACTCATCATATGTGCAGAACTTTGTGGGATCCTTTTCAACATACTTGTCTATAAGTTCTGCCGTATCAGAAACCAATTTCTCAAAATCGACGCCACTGAGGAATTCGCTGAAAAGCTCGTGATACTGCTCTGTGTATTCCTCGTTATCGAATATCCACGCGATCATCGGACGGTCGCTCATACCTCCCGACACAGGTGTATCTATGGGAGAATTAACAGAAGATGACGCATTTCCTCCCATAAATGAACCGTAAGCAAGGTTATAGTCCCAGGGTATCATAGAAAGCTGACCGTCTTTTTCGTACAGGTAGTAATTGTGTATCATCTGACCTGTGTAGCTGTCGCCGTTGCAAAGGAAATTATGCACTACAAAGTATCTGATAACTTCCTCAACGTCAACTGTTGTCTCAATGTCTGTCTCTTCCGACAGTGCTTTGAGTGCCCTGATGAGACGCTTTTTATCGGCAGTATCAACAGGTGTTTTGGCATTGTTGAAGATATTGGAGTAGCTGTCGGTATCGTCATCGATATATTTGAGCTTTACATCGTCGCTGCCCATACCGAAGCCGCCGAAACCGCTCTTGCCGGAGTTTTCTCCGTCACCGCCGAACATCTTCGAGGGATCGAAATCGCCGAAACCTTCAGGCATATTCTCAGGATCAAACTGCGACATATCGCCGAAATCCGGCATATTGCCAAAATCAGGCATCTCTCCTCCGAAGTCAGGCATTCCGCCGCCAAAGCCACCGAAGCCTGATGATTTGTCTTTATTATCGTCTGATTTGTCGGAGCTGTCTTTATCTTCGCTCTCTTTATTCATAAAATTCCCCATACTAAAGTCTTTGCCGTTTCCTCTTCCGCCGCCGAAGCCCAATGCGTCAGGCTTATAGAGGTCGCCGTAGCTGCTTCCGTAGTTTCTTTCAAGGAATGAGTTCTCAATGGCTTCCACAGCAAGATACAGTCCCCAGTCTTCACCGTTGACTGTGATATAGGCATAGCTGCAAAGAGGTGAGTCCACGCCGAAATCATACATGAGCGTATAAGCGAGATAATCCTTCATATAGGTATTATCCTGTATGATATTGTTAAGGCATAGCTTGTCAAGTCCGTGATAGGTCTTGCCGTTTTCGTACTGGTCAAACTCTATCTTGAAGCTGTAACGGCTGCTGTTCATATTCTTTACGGAGCTGAGAGATGTGTTTCCCTTGGCTCTTATGCCGATATTCTTTACTGCCTCACAGTCGATGACAGCATTGCAGGCTGAATATTCCTCGCTCTCGCAGCCCTCAATAAAGCTATCCCAGTCGTTTATGACTATGTCGATCGTATGAACTCTTGATCTGTCGAACAGCCTGTTCTCATAGCCGGCAGCGTGGACTGCGGTTTTTATTCCGAATACCTGTCCGTTGCAGAATATCAGAGCGACAACAACTGTGACTGCCGTGATAAATATGCATATCCTGTCTATGTTTTTATGTGCTGACATTGTATCACACCCTTATCTCATGTAGTCGCCGTTGTAGCTTACAAGAACAGCGCTGCTCACGCCCTCCATATCTGCAAGGGTATTGATGAAATCGGTGTTGTCGTCCTTGAGTCTGATCTCCATATTGAGCTCAACGGAGCCCTTCTGAGCAGTCTTGCTCTTGACAACGCATCTCTCGGTCTTTCCGTCAAGGAAGGATTTTGCCTTGGTCTCGCTGTCGTGTCCGTCGCAGCGTACAACGACGATATAAGGATTGCTGTGAGACTTGCGGTTAACGAATACGAGCAGGATAACGCCGATGATAATGCTGCCGATGATCGCAAGAGGTATCATGCCGGCTGCAAGGACGATTCCCACTGCAATAGACCAGAACAGAAAAGCGATATCAAGGGGTTCCTTTATCGCGGTACGGAAACGGACGATAGAAAGCGCACCCACCATACCGAGGGAAAGGACCACATTGCTTGTGACTGCAAGGATGACCACTGTTGTTATCATGGTAAGAGCAACGAGAGTAGTACCGAAGCTTGACGAATACATAACTCCCGAATAGGTCTTTTTGTATACAAGGAATATGAAAATTCCAAGTCCGAATGCAAGTATCAGCGCTATCGCCATGTCAAGAATGCTCACGCTTGTGATATTATCAAGAAAATTTGATTTTAAAATGTCTTTCATCTGTAAAAACTCCTTTTTGTTTTATCCGTATATACGACAGGCTGCATATTTTGAAAATGCGCCCTCACGCCTGTCAGCAAGGGCAACTGCGTCACTGATTATATCAGGCAGGAAACCGTCCCATTTAACTTCAAGTATGATAGAATCCGAAACAGGTACCGTCACGCAGCCGGTGTTCAGGAAATCCGTACATCTCATTCCGCTCCGCACATTGTAGTCCAGAGTGACGCGGACATTTCCGGCAGGGAAAATAAATGGCTCTCTTGTATAATCCACAATGGTTTTCGGAGCTATCCCCTGCGTCTGCATTTTTGAGTAAAGCTCTCTTACCAGCGGATATTCCGAATCCAGCATCCATGCTGTATCGCCGTCGACTATACTCTGTGCCTGCTGCGCGGTCAGCGGAGCGCTTGCCTTGCTGCCAAGATGATCGATCTTGCTTTTCATTTCAAGATGAATGACCGAAGTATCACCGTTATAATACCTGATACGGAATTTTTCACGGTGGCTGAGTCCGTTTATCTTTTCCATAAGCGCCTTGTCTGCGATATTATCGAAGTAAAGGCTGCGGATAAAGTATTTTCCGTTTATGGTATGAGGATCTGTATATGCAACTGTACTGAGTCTGTGCCTGATCGTTATCATATCCGAGTAATTGATCTCGTGCTTTATCTCGTGTCTGAAATCCATATTTTCACCTCTTTTCATTGTCATAGGTACGCACACAGACATACAAATATGGGCGATAATGTTTTTTTTGTCTGTGTGCGCCTTATCCTATGCTTAAATTATATCTTCCTATGCTGAATTGACGCTGAAAAAGCGTGTGAGCACTGTTAAGCCAAAGTGAAAGTTGAGTGAAATCGCAGAAAAAACTGTTGTTTTCAGCTTGAATTCAGCTGTATGATGTATTATAATAGATACAGAGCAAACAGTCGGCGAAAGGGGGAAACGACTTGAAAATACTTATAATAGAAGACGAAAAAGTGCTTGCTGATTCACTGAAGATAATGCTCAGCTCAAAAGGATTTGAGGCGGAAGCGGTATACGACGGTGAGAGCGGCGAGCAGTACGCTATGCTCAATATCTATGACCTGATAATACTTGACATCATGCTCCCTAAAAAGAACGGTTATCAGGTGGCAAAGTCCATACGCGAGCAGCACAACACTACTCCTATCCTTATGCTGACAGCGAAATCAGACGTGGCAGACAGGGTTCAGGGACTTGATTCCGGAGCGGATTACTATCTTACAAAGCCCTTTGACGCAAGGGAGCTCCTTGCCTGTGTGAACGCGCTTCTCCGCAGACAGGGGTCGCAGGTGAACGAGCTCGGATTCGGGAATACCAGACTGGATATGGAATCTGCCTCACTGATATGCGGAGATAACAGCATAAGACTCTCCGCAAGGGAATTTGAGGTCATGCGTATGCTTATGGTATCGGGTACGAACCACATATCAAAGGAAACGCTGCTTACAAAGGTATGGGGATATGATTCAAACGCAGTAGAGAACCATGTGGAGGTATATGTCGGTTTTTTGAGGAAAAAGCTTTCAAGTATAGGTTCCGATGTGAGGATAGAAGCGGTAAGAAGACTCGGATATCATCTGGAGTGTGATGAAAAATGCTGAAGCGGCTGAGGATAAAATTCGTACTGATAATAATGTCCATCGTTACGCTCCTGTTCTTTGTTCTCTTCGGACTTGTCATGCACTTTACGAAGAATAATATCGAAAGAGAAAGCATACAGATGATGCGTTCAATGGCATTCCGTCCGCCGCACGCATCGCAGCTGCATTTGCGTGACAATATGCCTGATAATATACGTCTCCCGTTTTTTACGGTAATGGTATCTGAAAACGGCGAACTGAAAGCATTCGGCAGCGACTTCTACGATCTGACAGACGAAAAGATGCTCAGCTCGCTCATGGAAATCGCCCGTTCAAACGATGAACAGATAGGCGTGATCCCCGGATACGACCTGAGATACATGAAATCAGACCCCGGTCTCCCGGAATCCGTTGTATTTGCTGATATTTCAAGCGAAAAAGCCATGCTGAAAGGGCTTATCCGCAATTTTATCATAATAGGTCTCATAGGATACGCCGTGTTCTTTCTGATAAGCCTGTTCCTTGCAAAGTGGATGACAAAGCCGGTGGAAAAGACATGGAACGAGCAGAAGCAGTTCATAGCCGACGCTTCCCATGAGCTGAAAACACCGATCACTGTCATCATGACGAATGCTGAAATGATGAGCGATAAGAGCTATACAGACAGTGACCGGGACAGCTTCACAAAAAATATCCTCTCTACGTCAAAGCGCATGAGAGGACTGGTGGAAAGCCTTCTGGAGCTTGCAAGGCTCGATAACAACAGAGCACCGGTAAAGTTCAGCTCCGTTGATTACAGTAAGCTGATAAACGACAGTATACTGCCGTTTGAGCCGTTATTTTACGAAAATGATCTGGAGCTCTCGGCTGATGTCGAGAACGGGATAAATGTTCAGGGCGACAAGGACAAGCTGCGGCAGGTAATATCCATTCTGCTTGACAATGCACTGAAATACTCCGATAAATCGGATAAGGTCACCGTCTGTCTGAAACGTCAGTCTGCAAGCTGTATACTGTCCGTTTCGGGAGCAGGAGCACCGCTTTCAAAGGAAGATTGTCAGAATATCTTCAAGCGCTTCTACCGTGTGGATCAGGCAAGGAACGACGGTCAGAGCTACGGTCTGGGACTATCTATCGCCGAGAGTATCGTCAGCGAACACAACGGAAAGATATGGGCTGAAAGCAAGAACAGTCACAATACCTTCTGTGTTACTCTTCCGCTCTGAGCCCGGACTTTACCGGCAGCGTCTCATATAAAAACAAAAAACGCGGAGGGAGCTCCCTAAGTAAAGCTCCCTTCGCGATATTTTTATACATATATATTCCGCAGCAGCCGGCTAATCATGCAGCAGCCTTTTCCATGTTCCGCAGCATCTCCTCCCAGTAAACGCAGCCGAACTCCTGTTCGGACCAGTCTGCGAGGAAATCCAGTTTTGCCGCAAGGTGAGGATATTTTCTCAGCTCATCTTCACCGATCATATACATTTCGTCTGTTTCCTCATCGTAATACCACTGGAACATCTGCTCAATGATCGTCGCACGGTCCTCCATAGGTGTCAGAAGGCTGTAATCTGATATAAAATACGGGATATCATAGTTCTTTTCAATCTGGTAGACATCAGTTAAGAGAAGAGGCGCTTTTCCATCAGATCTGTCACCGCTGGCATAGGAATCAAAGTCATAATAATAATCAAATCCCTCCGGATCAAGCTTTCTCCATTCTTTTTCATCTATCTCCCCGAAGCGTTTGCCTACAAGCTGTTCTGCGGAATGCCATATCTCGTGGTGGAGAGTTCCCCCATACTCGTACATAGTGCTGCTGTTTACGGCAATGTCGTACCAGCCGCCTGTATTATACGAAACTCCCAGCGGATGAAAGCGGAACGGATCCTGTATATCAAAATCCGCGACAAGCGCTATCCTCAGTCCGCATTTTCCGTTTGTCCTGAAATGGCGGAAGAACCCTTTTGGATAAAGCGAAAGAGTCTTTCTGAGCTCCATGACATTATTCATTTCATTCTCGATCACATAACTGTCAGTGTTTTCTTCTGTAGAGATGAATGAATACTGTGAATACTTTTCCGAATTCATTACTTCATCGCCGACAAGTATACGCACTCCGAATTCACTCTCGATCTTATCAGCTTCTTTTCGTATCTGAGAGAATCCCTCCCCTGCCTTAGTGAACTCGTGATCATCATTTTTCCAGACCTCCGAGCTTTCCAGTTCTGTGTCAAATTCAAACATATCCGGGTCAAGCATAAGAAGAGAACGGCTTCCGTTACTGTTGCCCGTCCGGGTCAGTCCGATGAACCAGCGACCAATATTCTCAGAATAGCAGCAGCTGATATTCTGAACGTCTGACGAAAGCTCAATGCCTGTATTTACAGCCATGCCCTTTTTAAAGTCTATAAGGTACACGTCTCTGAAATCGCTGAACATACCTGAATTATAACTTATCGCAATACCGTGATCGCTCTTTGAACTTCCTTTGAACTCAAGGTTCGCAAACTGATCCAAAGGCAGTCTGTATGCTTTTTCCGCTTTGCCGCTGTTCTTATCTGCTACACTCAGGTAAGTGCTGCTTCCCTCACCGTTTGCGTCCAGATCAAAGCGCACCGCAGTAACATTATCCTTAGTGAAGACAATACTGCCCGTACCGACCGGGACGCCGGTTATCCTGCTGCCGTCCGACAATGAATATATTCCGCGTTCAATACCGTCCAGTGTATTCTCGGATATCTCCGCCGCTTCAAAAAACATTTCGCCGTCATAGCTGAACTGACAGAAGTCCCAGTATCTGTCACATGACATATACTTGCTTATCTTTCCGGAATCATTTACCTGCATAATGCTTTTTTCATCACGGTCATACCAGTATACAAGATCGTTCATCATGTCAACTGTAAAATCCGCATAATAATCCGAACTGATTATTATCTCCACAGGCTTGCTGCTGCCTTCCGGATACATATGCAGTGTCGGCTTTTCAGCCATTTTTTCAACTATCACGGTACCATTACTGAACATTCCGCGCAGCCTATAATTAGTGTCCGGAAGCTGTATACTTCTTATCATCTTGTCTGATACCGGATCAAACACATAGCAGCTGCTCATTCCTGTTTCATAATCGTCCGCCTGAACAGCAATTGTATTATCAGAGCCATTGAAGACGCTCCGGACACTTCCGGAAACATCAAAGCCTTCAAAATACTGGTAAGGCTCTGTCATTGGCGGCATGAGCGGTATCGCTACAGCAGTGGTACCGGTCACAGTTTCAGCAGCTGTCGTTTCAGCCGCAGGGGCTGTAACAGGCTCAGACCTGTTACCTGACGGCATGACCCTGCTGCACGAAACTGTGCTTAATATCGCTGCAGCAGCCATTATTGCAAAAATACGTTTATTCATATTGTCTCCCCCGGATACATACGGACCTGATCTGTCCATTCGTTTTTCTTCCTTTTACCAGGATTCTGTTCAGCCCTTGCTGACATTAGAATTATACCATATTATCAGGCAAATGGCAACAGCTCAACACCTTTTGTCATATCCGGAAATACAGTTCCACGGCGAAGCGGTTACAGTTCAGACTGCTTAAACGCATAAAGAAAAGCCATACAGACTGAGGGAGGACCCTTTTTAAAAAGGTCCTCCCTCAGTCTTGATCATAAAAAGAATCTATATGAACATCCCAAATATCAACTGTATTGCTTTAAAAAAATAGCCCCTCAGCTCAGAACAGAATTCTGAGCATAAGCCGCAAGGATCGCGGATGCGTCAACGCTGTCTACTATACCGTCCACATTGCAGTCAGCCATATACTGCATCATAGATTCGGTCACAAGACTTACCTCTTCATCAACAGACAACTGAGAATAATAGTGAAGTACCTGACTTGCGTCAGCAGCAGTAACCATTCCGTCAAAATCGACATCTCCTGTCTCCTTGTCCTCGCAGAGCTTTTCAATATACGGTCTGATATCGCTGAGATCTGTAAGCCCCTTCTTCTCAACAAGTTCAAGATAGTATATATCCAGCTCATAGTCAGACACATCATCAAGGAAGCCTGTTACATACGTAAAGATCGTGAAATCAACAAATGTGCCTGCGATATCATCATTGTCAAGATCGACCTTTGTATCTATAAAGTTCCACTGGTCTACAGGAAGAACGCTGTTTTCAGCGGTTATGCCATTACGAAGGTCTGATACATAAAGTATGAAGGAATACGTATCAAATCCGTTGATCTTTCCGTCCTTGTTTATGTCATAAAGATCACTTGTGAGACCGCTTTCACAGTCAGCCTTTGCCTGCTCGTCTACTGCTCTGAGGACGTCATTGTTGGTCATATATTCATAGTCCTTGATAGCAGTGTATAATTTGCGATATCCGAAGTATCGAGATTTTCAAAATACATAAGCTAGAGCACCTGATAATAGTCAGGATTCAGGCGCTTCATAGCATTATAAAGCTCTGCTTTCTGCTCTTCCTTGAAAAATTCCTTTTCTGTATCAGTGATATCGGATATCTGAAGATGTTCATCAAGAGACAAATCTGAAATCCTGTATTCTTTCCTCAGATGGTCGATGGCGCAGTTCCTCGCAATAGTGAACAGCCACGTCTTGAATGAGCATTTTCCTCTGAAAGCAGGCTTTTTTATGGCAAGCTTAACGAAGGTCTTCTGCATTATATCTTCCGCAAGGCACATATTGTTCACTATGCTGTTGAGGTAAAGAGACATCCCCTCATGATATTCATCAATTATTTCTATCAATCCATTATCATCACCATCAAGGAAACGGCGGTAGCGATCTGCATCGTTTCCCATTTGATTCCCTCCTTGAATATAAATGGCAAATTTGCTTTATACTTATTAGACGTAAGAATTCTGAAATTTACGCACATGGATTTTATTTTTTCTGAATTTTTTTCAGGAGAAATATGTATTCCGCCAATATTGGCATACTCAGCGGCTTTTCAGCTCCTTCTATATTATAATGTATTTGCGTTCCCTGAACAAAGTTCAGTTCAGAATTATTATAGCATATAAGCCAAGTGATTGTAAAGCTGAGCCGCGCCTTACCGCCCTGAGTATAAGAAAAAGCGGCAGGTCATCAACTGACCTGCCGCTTTTTCTGTCTCATTTAACCTTAATGATTTCAGTTTCATTGCTTTCTGTGATTACATCTTCAGTATCGAATTCTGTTATCTCTACCTCAGGAGTAATATACTTATTATCCATGATTGCCCTCTCCTTTACTTGATTGAATTAAAATATTCCTCTGCGCTGCGGTTGTACTTATACAATGCTCTGACCGTGTTGCAGACGTCTGTCTTATCAGGATTGTTCTCATATGCATCAAGAATAAGGTATGCATACGACAAGGCAGATACTCTGACGCTGCCCTTGTCACCAAAAGTGACCGAATAGGCATCGTCAAGATTCTGCGCCGGAATACATGGTATCTCAACATAATTCAGACCGCCCTTAGTTCCTGTCGTCACAGCAACAGGTCTTCCGTCACATAAAGCAGTTATATCACTGATCTCGTCACCGCTGTAATATATCCTTACAGCTGTTTCGGATTCAAGGCGGAGTGACATATTCAGTTCATCGACTGTGCAGTCATTCATGTCAAAGGCATAAGCTGAGAGAGTTTCCGCTGTCACATCGCTTATCTCGGACGGTTCTGCGATCTCAGCTGTATCTGCGGAAATGCTTTTCTGTGCGATAAGGTATTTTCTTGCCCATGAGCCATAATTTTTCATTGCCTGTGCAAGAGATAAAAGCCTGCCGCCGGCAGCTGCCTCTTCCACAGCACCGATATAGTCATTTACCGCATATTCTTTGGTGTATACTCCGTTTGTGCAGTCCGAGTTATATATCAGCTGCTTTTCCCCATCTGCATTGTAAAGTTCAAAGCTTACCTTCTCACCCATCTGCGCCGCATATACCTGACAGCTCACCTTGTACGAGTTTTTTCCGGAGTCGAATACAGTTTCGTCAAGCATCACCTTATCTGCCTCTGTATCGTTGGGACCCTTTACCATAACATAGGCACCTTCTCCGATACCGTCAGCAAGCCTGAAATAGAAATTAACACCGATATCGCCGTTAAGCGTCAGGCTCGCTCCGCTGATGCAGCTGACATCCGCACCGTTTGCCGCGGCGTCCTGTTCCGCCTTGGGTCTGAGGTTTTCTGCCGCGGAGAGGATAGCAGCGGTCGTATTATCAAGCTCCTCCTGCGTGAACGCTATATCATACACATCAACAGCAAGCGCAGCCTTCAGGGCATCATAGTTGTCATAATCCTCTTCCTGATACTCATTGACTTCCTGCACCGCAAGATAATACTGTGAATAATCAAGTGACCATGCAGCGGACTGTTCCCCGATCCATCTGCTTCTCTGCTCGTACCAATCCAGAATGGTTTTGCTTGATTCCTCTACCGAACCCGGAGTTTTCTTCCATCTCTTGGCGTCCTTTTCCCAGCTTTCCTGCAGTGACGAGCCGTAAACGGAAATATATCCGTTTATATAGTTCTGCAGGTCGGAATAGATATTCCTTGCTTTCTCATACTGGTTCCTGTACGCTTTTCTGAAACTTTTCTTCATAAAAATATAGTAACCGAAATTGGTACCATATCTGTGAGTATATGACCATGCATTTATACTGGAGCCATAATTTGAGTCAAAATCCCATGTGGGTCCCAGCTTTATCAGACCGTCATTTCCGGAAGAATACCAGTACATATTCGCACCGCCGGAATCGCTCGGACAATAATAATCATTTGCAAGGAACCATGCCGCAAAGCTCTGCGTATCGATATTATTCAGATAGTCCTCATTATCAGAAGCGACAATGCTTGTAACAGCCGTGCTCATCTTGTCCTCAACAGCTTCCTTTACGGCATTTTTCTGCTCCGGGTCTTCTATATCGTCCAGATCAGGGTATTTGTACGTAAAAGCAAGCTGTGAATACTGATCGTCCACCTTGAAATAGTCGTCTTCCTTCCACCAGTACGCGTCATTCTCAACTATGAATCCGTCGTCAGTGAAATCCAGCGCATCACCCTTTGCCATATTGTCCACGGGCTCCGCAAGGATATAACAGCCTCTGTAATCACCGTTCACGATCAGGTCAACATACTCAAACTGAGGCTGCCACTCCGAACCACAGTATGACGATACCCAGTTTGCGAATAAAAACTTCAGGTCAGTTCCGCAGTTCAGGAGCACCCATTTCTTTGACTTCACATCTGTTCCGAAGGAATGTTTTTTGTCGAGCTTCAGCTTGTAGGGCTTCTTTCCTGACATAGCGGACGTGTTTCCGCGTATTTTTATACGGGCTGTTTCTTCAAATCCCGACTCCGCGTCGTCAGGATCTTCATACTTCACCGTACAGTCGATGTATTCATTGTTGGTTATCGACGCGCCCCAGCAGCCTTCCGGAGACGATATATAATCACACTTTGGTTCGGAACCGTCCGGCGTAGTTATACTTATCGTCGCAATTCTTCTTGCTGTTTCTTCCGCCCCGCATGAAAGCGGGCTTACGGCATTTATCGTTACCAGAGAAATAACCATAAAATAAACAGCCATAGCGACTGCTGCCGTCTTCATTTTCAGTTTGCTTTTCATCAAAACATCTCCTTTTAGAATAATCAATCCAAAATCATACCTCAATAAGATGCGGTCATCCTAAAAAAACACATCATACAAACATATGAGAGCCCCGGAAAAGCGCCGTTATAATATTTATGTATCTGAGCCGGACACCTTCATATCTCACTGTTTTATCCTCAAAAAAAGACAAGCATATTTTAGCATATATCATATAGGCTGTCAAGATAAAAAATGCGGATTCGCAATAATATATCATATAAATGCCATATGATACATAAAGGTGTGCTGCAAAAGCTGTGATTTTGGCATTGCTGCAGCACCCAACACCTGACATACAGACTTATACATATAATAGTATAATCAATAATATTTCTTAGCCTGCTGTATTACGTTCTGATTTATGCTGCAAAAAAGATTAGCAGACAAAAATCTGATACCACATAAACAAAGCCGGGAGTATCCCGGCTTTGTTTTTAGTTCAGCTGCAATGCTCAGTATGTTACATCAGCGATTTAAATCACTGATGTAATTATGAATTTTCTGTTAATTTTTTGTAAAAATATTTCCATAGCTTGCTCGTTATGCTATAATATTACTGCGTGCTGAATCAGAACCTAAATTAACTACTCGTAATTTTGTAAGGAGGATCCACAATGAAAAAAGCATGGAAAAAAACGACCGCAGCTGTTCTCGCATTAGCAATCGCGGCCGTAAATGCAGCAAGCTCATCATCCGGCAGAAATGCACTCGTTGTAAAAGCAAAGGCAACAACTGAGCAAGTAAGCACAAATGATACTGATTCAAATGCAATGACAACATTCAGCACGGATCTTGCAGAAACTGTCAGTGATCAGGCAACCGGCAATGACCTTTTTACAGCGACTGAAACCGTACGCGGCAAATGCGCGGACAAAAAAGGCAAAGACCTCTCATATTTCGACTATGAAACAGCAACTCTTCATCTTAAAGGCAATATAAGGAACAATCCCGGTTACGAAGGCGGAACTCCCGGTATAATCCTGCCTGAAGGAGTATCGCTTTATGATGTCGAGCACATCGTAGCGGAAGAAGGAACTGTTTTCCCTGAAGATTCCAACTATCTGTTCTACGAGATGTATAACCTTGAAACCGTAGATCTGAAAAAAGCCGATACTTCAAAAGTAACACTTATGGAGGCAATGTTCTATAACTGCACAAGCTTAAAGACTGCTGACCTCAGCGGCTTTGACACAAGCAATGTTATTGATATGAACACGATGTTCTATCTTTGCGGACAGCTCAAATCAGCAGACCTCAGCAGCTTTGACACAAGCAATGTTACCAATATGAAATGGATGTTTGCTGCCTGCTCTTCTCTGGAAGAGCTTGATGTCAGCAGTTTCAACACAGGCAATGTAACGGATATGTCAAATATGTTCGCTTCCTGTGATGCTTTGAAAGAGCTTGACGTCACAGGCTTTGAAACAGGCAATGTTGAAAATATGTACTCTATGTTCTCCGGCTGTTATGAGTTGTCATCACTTGACCTCAGCAGCTTTGACACAAGCAATGTTACTGATATGAGCTGTATGTTCCTTGGTGACGAATCCCTCGTCTCCCTTGATCTCAGCAGCTTTGATACCAAAAACGTAACAACAATGTCGCAGATGTTCGACAACTGTATCAAGCTGAGATCAGTTGATGTCAGCAGCTTCAACACCAGAAATGTTGAGAATATGTCTCATATGTTCGCATACTGCAACAAGCTCAGCGAGCTCGACTTGTATACCTTCAATACAAAAAATGTTACGTCTATGAGGGATATGTTCGTGCGCTGCACGGCGTTGAAGGAGCTTGATCTGACAAACTTCGATACCAGAAATCTCCAGGATATACATGGAATGTTCGCATACTGCACATCTCTTGAGACTATAAAGGTCAGCAGCAGCTGGACAGCGGAATCAGCCGAAGGAACTGATACATTCATTGGCTGTGAAAAGCTTAAAGGCGGCGAAGGAACAGTATATGACGAAAAGCAGGCAGATCACGAATACGCTTGCATAGACGGCGGTGAATCAGCTCCCGGATATTTTACCGAGTCAGAGAAAAAGGACCTTACATATTTTGACGAAGCTACATGTACGCTTCATCTCAAGGGCTATGTAAGGAACAGCGACTGCGGCATCATTCTTCCTGATGATGTTTACCCAGAGAACGTAACATACGTCGTTGCTGATGAAGGAACAGTTTTTCCCGAAGACAGCAGCCGCCTCTTGTCTCTCGGCGAATTTGTATACAGTATGGATCTTTCCAAAGCAGATACTTCAAACGTGGTAAATATGCATAGTATGTTTGACACTGATGTATGGCTCCACGAACTGAATATCAGCGGCTTTGACACAAGAAATGTAACAGATATGGGTTTCATGTTCCATGACTGTAATGTCCTCGGCTCAGTTGATGTCAGCGGCTTTGATACGAGCAATGTAACTGATATGAACAGTATGTTCTGCGATTGCTGGTATCTTTCTGAACTTGATCTTTACGGATTTGACACAAGCAATGTCACCGACATGGGAAATATGTTCTCAAACTGCGCTGATCTTGAGTACATTGATCTCATATCCTTCGATACAGGCAGCGTAACTGACATGAGCTTCATGTTCTATGACTGCTATTCGCTCAAATACCTTGACCTCAGCAACTTCAACACTTTCAATGTTGTCAATATGAAGGGTATGTTCGCATCGTGTGACGCTCTTGAATACATTGACCTCAGCAGCTTTGACACAAGAAATGTTACTGATATGAGCGGTATGTTCAGCAGATTACACAGCATAAAGCTCCTTGACCTCAGCAGCTTTGATACAAACAGCGTACAGACCATGAGCTATATGTTTGAATGGTGTTCATCTCTTGATTCACTTGATCTCAGCAGCTTTGAAACAGTCAATGTAAACGATATGTCAAAGATGTTCGCTTACTGTCTCAACCTCAAAACAATTGACTTCCCGCGTTTTGATACTTCAAATGTTTACAGCATGAACGGTATGTTCTCATACTGCAACAGACTGCAGACACTTGACCTCAGCGGTTTTGACACAAGCAATGTTACAGATATGGATGAAATGTTTATACGCTGCATGAAAATAAAAACACTTGACGTCAGCAGCTTTGATACATCAAATGTAAATAGTATGTACGGAACATTCGCATACTGCACATCACTTGAAAAGATAATTGTCGGCAGCGGCTGGACAGTAAAATCAGCCGTGGGTCCCAATACATTTGAAGGCAGCAGCAAGCTGAAGGGTGCTTCCGGAACCACATATGACGCAAAACAGGTCGATATCAGATACGCACGTATCGACGGCGGCGTCAAGGCTCCCGGATACTTCACCGCAGCCTGTGCCGGCGGTCTCAGAGTAAGCAGCAATATCTCGATCTTAATAAGTATCCCCGCAAGCGAGCTGGGCAGCATTTTATCAGGTATAAGCAGTGTAGTCGCCAGATACGGACTTGATGACACTGTATCTGTAGTAAGCAGCACAGCAAAGTAATACATTATTTCATATAAACAAGTTTGACCGATAAATTTTTTCAGCTTTATTAAAACAAATGGCAGCTCTCAAAGAGCTGCCATTTGCTATATGCTTTTGCATTATTCTGTTTTGAAGTCCTCCATCGGTATCAGTTTGCCGCTTGCCGTGGAAGCGTAAGTGTAATACGCAAGTATCTGTGATGCGTCAACGGCGTCTATCAGTCCGTCAATATTGACGTCTGCCGCCTTCTCTTGCAGATCATTGAATTTGACATTCTGATTTGTCGAGACAAGGGCGTAATGCTCATGGACCTGAGATGAGTCCACAGCGTCGATCAGACCGTTGTTATCTACATCTCCGAGCATATAAGCTGATTCCCCGGAGCCGCTGCCGTTATCAAGATCCCACGATGAGATCGCGCCGTATGTTGATACATCAGGTGCGGAAGCCGTTTCGGATATCAAAGGGGTGAGCTTGGCAGTAATGTTTACACTGTCAGAGGCTCCTGTTATCTTGTATACTATTCTCGTATACTCCTCGTTTTCCGCCTGACCTTCTACTTTGGGCGCAAGAGCCCAGGGTGCCGCAGGCTCTTTGTAAAGAGTGCCCTTTGCAGATGAGGTCAGGTCGAGCCTGAGCTGTACCGACTCGTCGTCAATACTGGAAAGGGTGGCGGAGCTGCCGTTTATTTTTACGTTCTGCGGCGTGTACATTATCCAGTAAAGATCGGACGATTTTTTGAGCGCTACCTCATCACGGACAACGAGAGAACGCCTGTTGTCAGTCAAAAGGAAACCTCTTTGTGCGCTTGAAGCCTTTGAGCTTACAAGATCGGTCATGTTTACTACTGCTTTTGCCTGAGTTTCAGATGATTCCGTTGAGATAACAGCGGTTTTGTTGAACTCATAACCGAAGTCGGTGGTGCTGGGATTTATGAGAAGCGTATTGTGTCCGTCAGGTCTCAGCCTGAATATCCTGAACCTTCTGTTGTCTTCAGCTCTCGGATCCATATAACCGGCAAGGTCGTAATTGTCCTTTCCCATATCGGCTGCCCATTTGACGCCGAGGGAATTGAAAACAAAGCTTCCCTGGTCAAGATGGACGAAGTAATCCCGCAGTGTCGTACCGGCTTTTATGCCCACAAATGACTGTTTCGCCTCAAAGCTGCTCCTGAGAGTCGCAAATGCCGCGTCTCCTCCCACGTTCATATCCTTGTCGAAGTTTATTTTCTGATCGCCGGAGTCCGGCTCATACCAGCACAGTATCTGCACATTGCGCAGGAAATCGTTTGCAGAACCGGTTTTCAGACGGTCGTAGATCTCTGACTTGAAGCCGTGCAGATCGTAATGCTTGTAAAAGTAAAGCTCGCCCGGATATGTGAGGAGAAGATCGTGTGAATCACCGAAGCTCAGTTCGCCGACATCAGATTCAAGGCTGTGTATGACCCTGATAGGTTTGCCGTTTTCCATGCCGGGACAGGTGTCAAGACCGTACAGGTGCCCCAGTGACGTTTCGAGAGATGAGAAAAGCATGGACAGGTTGTCAACTGAGATAAGCATATACTCCAGACCTTCGGTGGTCATGCCGTCAGGAGCATACATATTCAGGTCTCTTTCAAGACATATGAATGCGTCATGGCAGAGCGAGGGAGTTATTGCAGGGTATTTGTCCATAAACGCGATAGCTGCCATAGCTATGCCTGAGTTTACAATGGGATTATGGTTATGATTGGTATAAACGCCTCTCACGACCGCGTTTGTCCAGTCCTGAGAACGGGTTATGGTGTTATCGGTATAGGCATCGTTTGCAGGTCTGAAGCAGTGGCGCATTATAGCCTCTTCCAGAGCTGCCGTCTGATCCGGATCCCATGCGCTGAACATCCAGTCGTAAGCCAGTGCATAGCCCTGACAGAAAAATCCGAAGTCAAGGTCGTGCCACGGATTTATATCCTTGAATGAAATAACTCTTTCGAGTATCACCCATGCAGCGTCGGCATATTTCTTCTCGCCGGTAAGCTGGTAAAGCATTCCGAAAGTCATGATCTTGTATCTGAATTCGTCGGAAGCTTTGCTTTTGTTGCCGTCTATGCCAGGTATTCTGGTCTCATAGCATTTTTCATAGGATATAAGGTAGTCTTTCTGTGAAGGACCGGTCAGCTGTTCGTACAGCAGATCGCCTCTTGTCTTTAATCTGCTGAACCACCAGCTTTTGGGATTGTCGGGATCGTTCACCTCTTTTTTCAGCGTTTTCACAAAGTCGCTGGTTATCATGAGTCTCGGATGCTTTTCGTGCTGAGGTGATTTTTCATAGTCGCTTACTATAGTCTTTACCGATGGTCGCTCATATCCCCCGATGTTTTCAAGGTCGTCGTAAAGCTTTGTCTTATGGAGCACAAGACCGTCAAGGTCGCCGTCATAAGACAACTGCGCGGACATATCTTCGGTAATGATCTTTTCTGCAGCATTCGCTTTTCTCTCCGTGAAAAAAGACTGAAAACAAACTGACGTGGTAAAAAGTGTGACCGCAGCGAATGTCAGAGCAGAAACTGCCCGAAAAAACAGCTTTTTCATATTATACCTCCTCTGTTGTGATAATAAGATTATACCACAGATACGCGATAATATCAATAGCGGGCACCGGCGGTGCAGTATTTACCTGACTGTAACACGTAAACCTGTGACGGGTATCACACAGCATCAGAAAGCGATCAAAAAAGCTTCTGAAAGTTGTAAAAGTATTCTGGAAAATATTTGAAATAAACAAGAATGAACAATATTAGCAAGAAATGACTTGAAAAAATATGTATTTTGTTATAAAATAAGTATAGAAGCTCGTGAAGAGATGGGACGCAGATATGAAATACTTTTGTGCTTTTCCCGGGCTCAGAAAAGGATAAAACAACTGATTTTCTTTTTTGAAAGTGAGGAATGATCAAAATGAAGAATGGTATCTTGAAAAGGATCATATGCGCAGGTACTACTGCCATGATGATCGCCACAGCTTCTCCTGCTGCACCGGCTTCATTCGTTCATGCGGCGGATCAGCAGACAAGAGGAAACATAGGCGGCTACGACTATGAAATGTGGAATCAGAACGGACAGGGACAGGCTTCAATGAATCCAAGCGCAGGCTCTTTTACCTGCTCATGGAGCAATATCGAGAACTTCCTTGCTCGTATGGGCAAGAACTACGACAGTCAGAAGAAAAACTACAAGCAGATCGGAAACGACATCGTTCTTACCTACGATGTAGAGTATACTCCGAGAGGAAACTCGTATATGTGCGTTTACGGCTGGACGAGGAATCCACTTATGGAGTACTACATAGTTGAAGGTTGGGGCGACTGGCGTCCACCCGGAGACGGCGCGGAGAGAAAGGGAAATGTAACTCTCAACGGCAATACCTATGATATCGCCAAGACAATGCGTTACAATCAGCCATCCCTCGACGGTACAGCAACATTCCCTCAGTACTGGAGCATACGTCAGACCAGCGGTTCGAGAAATAATACACAGAACAATATGAAGGGTACTATCAGCGTAAGCAAGCACTTTGACGCATGGTCAAAGGCGGGACTGGATATGTCCGGTACTCTTTACGAGGTATCCCTGAATATCGAGGGCTACAGGTCCAACGGCTCCGCTAATGTAAAGAGCGTAAGAGTTTACCAGAACGGTATCGAAGGCGGCGAAGAAGAGCAGCCAAAGAAAACAGTAGAACCAGACGCAAACGGCGACTACTTCACCAACGACTTCGAGAGCGGCGCTGGCGACTGGACTGCAAGAGGAAACGCTTCTGTCGCAATAAACAGCAGCAATTACTATGACGGTGCAAAATCGCTCTATGTCACAGACAGAGCAAACGAGTGGAACGGCTGTGCTATCCCCCTCGATTCAAGTGCATTTGTTGCAGGTGAGACCTACAGCTTCAGTGCTGCGGTCCTCCAGACATCAGGCAGCAATGTAACTATGCAGATGTCACTCCAGCAGGGCGACGGCAACGGCGCTTCCTACACAAAGATAGCTGACTGCACAGCAAAGAGCGGCGAGTGGACAAAGCTTGAAAATACAGAGTTCACTATACCTTCAAATTCGGGTGATATCACGCTTTATGTGGAGACTCCCGAAAGCTCAGGCGATCTTTGCGACTTCTATCTGGACGCTGTTCAGGTATCCAAGTCGGGCAAGGCTTCATCAGTCGTAACAGGACAGGGTACAGTCGGCACATCGTCCGGCAGCACTCAGCCCGGCAACAACGATCAGCCAGGAACCGGCTCAGGCACTATCGACAAGAGCAAGACCATAAAGATCCTGCCTGCCGGCGACTCTATCACTAACGGTGACGGAGAGCAGGGCGGTTACAGAAAGTACCTCTATGACGCTCTCACAAAGAAGGGCTATAAGATAGATATGGTAGGTCCTAACGGAAGAGACAGCGCTTCTGCAAACGGTATCACTTATGACGACAACCACGCAGGCTTCAGCGGCTACCAGATCAAGGAGATCCCAAGCTGGGGACAGCAGCAGGGCGGCAAGGGAAGCTTGTACAACGAGCTCAAGAACGGAAACGTTGTTAAGCAGACTCAGCCTGATATCATACTTCTTATGATAGGTACAAACGATCTGACAGCTAACCGTTCAATGGACGCTTGTGCATCAGACCTTCGCGCTATGCTCGATTATATGCTTGCAGATATGCCTTCTGACGGCGTTATCTTCCTGTGCTCAGTTCCGGAGCATACAGCTTACGGCGGAAACACACAGAAGATAGGCAACTACAACAACACAGTAAAGAGTGTTGCTGAAGAGTACGCAAGCAAGGGCAAGAACGTAAAGTTTGCCGATGTTCACGGCTGTCTCGACGGTATGAACGATATCAGCGGCGACCAGCTCCACCCCAACGGCGGCGGCTACAAGAAGATAGGCAACTTCTTCGCTGAGACTATTGACGGATATGTAAAGGCTTCACAGCCTGCTGTAACAACAACCACAACAACTACTACAACTACCACTACCACTACCACCACAACTACAACAACAACAACAACTACAACTACAACTACCACAACAACTACTACAACCACAGAGCCTGTCACAACTACCACTACAACTACAGCTCCTCAGCTTACAGTAACAAAGGCAGGAGATGTAAACTGCGACGATACTGTTGATATGGCAGACGCAGTTCTCATAATGCAGTCACTTGCTAATCCGAACAAGTACGGCGTAGGCGGTACAGATTCCAACGCTCTTACAGAGCAGGGCAAGGTAAATGCAGACACTGACGGCGACGGTCTTACAACCAACGATGCCCTCAGGATCCAGGAATTCCTTCTTGGAATAATCAAAAGCTTATAAGATATAATTTACCCTTTTTACCAGCGGAGCCGGGATTTCGATCCCGGCTCTGTTTTTTTATGCAGACTTGAATATTTACAAATGTATTTGATTTATTATAATCTACTACAAGTATAAATTTGCTGCGAATTTTTCTCGATGAAAGAGGAATAATATACAGTGTGGAAATAAAAATATTCAAAAACGAGTAATAAAATATTCATATTTAGTTGTAATATATAACAATAATTTTTAACGTGATTTGTTGCAACTTCTGAAATCTTTCCCTCCAATTGAAAAGCATAACTCTATTCATTGACAAAAACAAATCGAAAAGTTATAATAAACTATACAAATAAGACATAATATTTATGCATCAAAAACATATAAGATAAATCAATTATCTATATAGAATTGACAGAAGGCGAGGTGAAGCGTTTGAAAACCAAAGGCAAAAACAGAATAATGTCTATTCTGCTCTCAGTTATGCTGAGCATTGAACAATTTGCAACGGCAATGCCTTTAATATCAACGGCTGCACCCTCTGCTCAGAACAGCGATTCAGTTCCGTTCCCGGAGATTGCAAGCAATGTTACGAATCTTGAATCTGCAAAGCTGAATCACGGCGATACCCTCGTGGATAACGGTGACGGAACATTTACATTTACTTCAAAAATATCAGCTGATTATTCCTTTTCGGATATCAGCGAGAGCCGACTGAAAATTAAAGACGGCTACTATGATCTTGATAAGGAGGGAACCTACCTCATAGAACTGTGGGGCGGCGACGGCGGTGACGGCGGCAGAGGCTTCCTCACAGGAAGAAGCGGTGTAGGCGGCTCAGGCGGCTGGGTATATGGTACGCTTGAAGTCAGTGAAGCAAATGGCAACCTCGGCAAGAAGCTCGTTTATGAGATAGGAAGTAAGGGCGAAAGCAAGACTTACGATATTAAAGGCGGCGGTACTGACGGTGACGGCGGCGGCGCAGGTGAACTGGCTTTTGTTTCTGTAGGTGCAGGCGGCGGTTATTCCGCTGTTTATCTGCTTGACAAAAAACCTGTTGAGGAGAACCTCATCACTGACCCGGAAACAGCACCTTCTCCGCCGGATCTGTCCAATCTGAGAGATGATCCGGAAAAGGTCCTTATGATAGCAGGAGGCGGAGGCGGAGGCGCTGCGGGCGCTAACGGCTTCCACCTTACAGCACTGGTGCTGAAAATGCACGCGGATGGCGGTGACGGCGGTTCACCGGAAAGCTCTATAAAAGCAACACCGGATATAGGCAGCTTTAATACCGGTACATACTACGCAGGTTATAACGGTACAAGCTCAGGCGGCAAGACAAGTTACGTCGGACAAGGCGGAACTGACAGGCCAGAGGGTATCGCAAAGACCACATTTGGCGGTATGCAGGCAAGTACATATGCCAATGACTGGCAGAGGATATACCATACAGAGCTCAAACGAGGCGTAGGCGGTGCCGGAAATCTCCACGGAGGCGGCGGCGGCGCAGGCTTCGCAGGAGGCGGCGGCGGAATCCAGAACATCATCATAGACGCTAACAACGTCGGCGGCGGCGGCGGTGGTTCGTCCTATATAGCGTCCGGATATGACGATGGAACCAATACCGGTATAAGAGGTTTTCAGCCGCTGGGAAGACCTGATAACGATGATTATTTCGTTCAGCAGGACGAAAACGATAATAAAGAAATAGGCGGAGCGATAGTTATAAGGTATCTGCCTGAAGACGCTCATTATGATTATCTGAATGACGTGACTATCAGCGGTACGGTCTCGAACTACTTCGATATAGTTCCCGAAGGCACAAAATGTGTAAATAATGTTGACGGCAGGGACTTTCCTCTTGAAAGTACACCTGATTCGCAGAACCGTAAATTTACCAGAACAGGTAATACTGTAGAGTTCAGAGGTTCAGTAGCGCCTGTATCAAGAGGTCTAAGAAAAGGACAGGCACAGGACACATTGACACTTACTCTCAAATTGAAGCCGAAAACAAGCTTCATGGGCGGAAACGGTGTCCCGATATTCAATTACACATCAGATAATGCTTTCAGCTGTACATCGGGCGAGGGTGCAAGTCAGAAGCAATGTGCTTTTATGACTGATGATACAACTTCTGACAAATATGCCGATGATTACAAGGTATCTCACGTAAATGTGCCGTATAATATTAATTTTACGACAAATAACCTTGTAAAAAGCGAAGGTGAGGGTTACAATCTTTCTAATCTTTACACACCTTTATATCCTGATGCAAGTGACCCATATATTTCAAGTATAACTTATCCTGCGGATCAGAGTTATACAGTAGCGGCAGCTGATGTCGGAAAAACTAAAGATTACCCGATAACGGCGACGATAACAACAAATCCGGGCAGTATTTCGGCGACGGTAGGTACGGCAAACGAAGCGACCGAGACCGTAACCAAGACGGCTTATGTAAGGTGTATTGATTCATCGACCCTTAATATAGACGGATTTGAAGTTATTCCTAAGAAAACGCTTTCGTACAACAATACAAGTAAAACCTATGATCTTACTTTAGATGCAGATGTTTCAACATCTGATGATCTCGGTACTAATACAGATGCTTATGTACTTAAAGCAGAAACAGGAGCAAATACACAAAACAATTATTCCTACAACACTTCAACACAGACATTTACCGTTCCGTCAGACGGCTTCTATTATATAGAGGCAAGAGGCGCTAAAGGCGGAAATGGTGGAATTGCTAAAAACTGGAGTGGATTGGCTTTGGGACACGAAGAAGAAGAAGGTATTATAGGTTATGGAGGAAATGGCGGATATGTAGGTGGATATGCTTATCTTACTACAACAGACGTGGTAAGTATTATTACAGGGAAAAAGGGAAATGATGCAGAAGAAGTTTTTGCAAATTATGGTTCAAATAGACGTGTTTACGGAAACGGCGGATATGGTGGAGCTTATTCTGCTATCTTTTTAAATAACAATCCTTTAATAATTGCGGGCGGCGGAGCTGGCGGAAATGGTGCCGCAGTGACTTCGTGGGGAATTTTTTCAGGTGGAGATGGACAAGGTGCAAATGGAAGTAATGGAACAGAAAATGGCAATTGGAGTATGGAAACTTCGGATTTAGATAATTATTATAATGGTAAAAATGGAATAAAAACCAACTCAACTGATGCGGATTCTCAAGATGCAGGAAAGAATTATCGAAATACGTCATTTTATAATGTTGATAAAACTGTTACAATATCAGATTTAGGTGGAATAAGTGTTACTCTTTCGCCTGAAGTAATATCCGGTGTAGGAAATTTAGCTGCATCAGATAACGGTGCTGTAAGGATAACAAAGC
Source organism: Ruminococcus sp. (assembly GCF_016287535.1). Lineage (GTDB taxonomy): Bacteria > Bacillota > Clostridia > Oscillospirales > Ruminococcaceae > Ruminococcus. Next base: position 38,910 of record NZ_JAEFAJ010000005.1, on the reverse strand, counting down.
TTAATATTGTTGCTGAATCAGATACTATCGCAACTTCAAGAAAGAATGCGGCTAAAACAACAGCTCAGACAACATTAAATCAGTATACATTCTCACTTGGTGAAACATATTCAGAATACTTTGAACCTTATGAGGTTTATGTAAATGGCACAAAGGTTGATCCGTTTACCTATAACAGTTCAACTCGAACTATTACAGTAAGTGGTATAGCATTAACTAATGTTTCAACAAATGAAACAGCTAAAACCAACCCTGCAACGGCAACGTATGGTAACAAAACACTGAACTTTGATGTGTATTCCTGCGGTGCTGGAGGAAAGTTCAATGTTATGGTCAAGCTTAAACCCAAAGACGGCTTCCTCGGCGGTAATGATGTGCCGCTGCTGAATGTATGCAATGTTTCACAAGCAAATGAGACTTACATGAGCGCTACGCCAACGGAAATTTCTATCAATCACACGGGTACAACGGCAGATGACCCGACTGACGATACGGGATTTGTAAAGCGTGATTTCAATACCGACTGGGCTAATGTAGAGCTTGATGATAATGGTATTGAGTTTCAGAATATCAGTACAGATGTTATCGTTGATTATGGATATTCGATAAATTCTTCTGATATGAGCGGAAAAGTCAAGCCGCTTGCGGAGAAATATCCGAGTGATTCATGGAAATATGACTTCGTTCAGTTAGGCGATACAGAGGTAAGTCCGACCGAACCCTTTACCAGTGACGGTATATGTTCGGTAGTCGGAGTTCTTGAACCCAAAGCCACAGCTCAGAAAGCTATAGTTATACCGCCTGTTTCAGCGGTAAAGAAAAGCGCTCAGATAGACGTCAAGGTACGGTATAAGGTTACGAAAGCCCTTACCAATATCGGAGCAGCTGAACTGAAATATATCAACGGAGATGATACAGACAGTTTTACTCCGAGTATTTCATATACATCAGCGACTCCTCCGTATGATCAGTTCACGCTTGACGAGATACATGACGCTTATGTCCTTGAACTTTCTCCGCCGGTTACAGGCTATGATCTGCCTGCCGAGAGCGCGGTTAAAGTTTACTATGGAACCGTCAGCACAGATAAGGTCAAAGCTGCAGATGTTTCAAAGAAGGACGGTAAACTCATAATCACTATACCAAGCAGCGCTTTTACCAATAATATCACTATAGAAGCTGAAGGTGAAGCTCAGACAGAAAATAATAAACATCAGGTACATTACTACTATGAGGTTTATGATCCGAATAACGGAATCAATAATGGAATCTCATATGTATCAGCTGACGGTGGTAAGTATAACAGAGGCGAAGTGATTGATGAGGCTAAACCCTATACTCCGGCTTCAGGTGATTATCCGGAGGGCTATACGAGCTATTGCTGGACATGGCCTGACGGAAATGAGGACAGCGCCCCGCATACTATGGGCGATACGGCTATATATGTTATAGGCCGTTATGTTCCCGAAACTTACAAGCTGGTCATAAAATACTGTATGACCGGCAGTTCAGAGCCTTTTGATACTTATACTTCACCTGATTATACAGAATATGATCCGGAAACCGATACATATGATATCGCTCTTACAGACGGTGCGACTTATATGGTAAGATCGCCTGAAAAAGCCGGGTATACTCCCAGACAGGCTTATATCTCCGGAACTGTGGATGAAGCGTTCAAGGCTGGTCTGGCAGACATGATCATTGACGGTAAAACATATAGAGGAAAAGAACGGACGGTTTACTATGACCCTGCGGCGGGCAATCTTACGGTCTACAAGGTCGAATGTGACAAATACGGTATCCCGACTTCTGAAAATACACTGTTTGCAGACAGTCCGGTATTGAATTATACTGTCAGCGGTGATTTTGATAAGGAAGATGATATAGTTGCTCCGGCAGGTTACAGGATATATCAGAGGACAAAGCTGAATGACAAGAATGCTGAGGAAAATGTACGGTATGTATCAGGAACTCTCAAAGCTGATGAGAAGGCAGTCTACTATGTTTATTACAAACCTGTACCTCAGACAGTGACCGTTAACTTCCATGAGTTTTATAATGATGAACAGGTGAAACCGCCTGCTGCAGATATAATTCTTGAAAAAACAAGCAGAAATGCAGCTAAAGGCATGGAATACGGTTATGATCCGGATTCGGATACATTCGTGGGTCTTCCGACAGCAGTATGCAAGGAATATATTTTCGACGGCTGGTATACCGCAAGCGGTCAGCTTATCGAAGACGATATGATAGTACCTGAAAATGCATCAGATCCGATTGAGCTGTATGCACACTGGAAAGACGCACATATTACAATTAATGTGGATTACTGGTATGGCAATAATATCGAAGACACTGAAAAAAGAGGCACAACAGCAGGCGATAGTAAACATTATGATAGTTTGCTGTACGGTATGAGCTACAGTATCAAGTCGTATGATATTGCCGGATATGAAGCCAGCGAGGACCCTGTTACCGGAGTTGCACTGAAAAACGAAACACGCAATGTCTATTATTCCGATGCAGGCAGCAGTACGAAGCTGATCCTCAATGTGAATATCTACAGCAAAACATACATGAATACTGAAAATCCTGCTTTACCTAAAACGAATGCGAACAAGCTTAAAGAAGGCACATTTGTATTGTATGACAGTACCGGCACAAATCAGGTCGGAACCCTGAAGGAAAACAAGGACGGTACTGTATCATGGACAAATGTTGACGCCGGAATAGCTGCGAACGGGACATACATGGTAAAGTGTGAAGATCCCCCGCCCGGCTATGGAGCGGATTCAATTACAGTTGAATTAACATCACCTCAGACCGATCAGGACGGTAACAGCGTATATACTGCGAATTTCTTCCTTGACAGGTCGCCTTTCCGGCTGCCTCCGGCGGGCGGAACACCGGTTACCGGATATACGGTATTCGGCATATCAACAATGTTACTTGCTGCTTTCCTGTTGTTCTTATATGTCAGCAGTAAATCAGAAGAAAATGAAAATGAATAAATTCAGGAGGTTGTATTATGAAAAAAATGATGAAGAAAACGTCAGCTATAGCTATCTCAGCGTTTATGCTGGCACAGTACATTCCGTTTACTGCTGTTGCAGTTCCAGGAACAGGCGGCAGTAATATAATCACTATCCATAGCTATCAGTTAAGTGCAGCTGATTATGCAACAGCATCAGCAACTAATAATGCTACGGGTACTACAGCAGATCAGACCACTGTAAATGGTTATGACAGCAAGCAGGCAAGAGGTGGAATGACTTACAATATCTACGGTGCGACATATAATGCATCGACACACAAGTATGATGTTGATACTTCGGCTCCTATTACCACTGTTGTAACTGCTTCTACCGGTGAGAACATAGGTGTCGGCTCGTCAGTTGGCTTAAATCCTGGTGTATACTGGATAGACCCTGTTGATGACACAAACACAAACCCCGAATTTGCAAATGCAGACGCATTCTTTATTGAATTGCCGAACACTGCGAATCCGCTTCACATTTATCCTAAGACTACCGCTAATGATCAGGATACTCCTAATACTGATAATGGTAAGCTGCATACTATCGAGTTTATAAAAAAGAATTCTGCTAATGCTGCGATAAAAGACGTAGATTTTAAGGTTTACTTTAAGAATGCTCAAGGTGATTGGGAAGCAGCAAAGAATACAACAGGTGCTGATAAGATCTATACAACTGATGAAAACGGTAAAATAACCATAACAGGTCTTCCTGTAGGCGATTACTATTTTGTTGAGCAAGAATTGACCGGTACTAATGCCACTACTTACTTACTTGATCAGACACCGCAGAAGGTTACAATAACAGGTGTACAGTCAGGTGAGACAGCAACGGCTGTTACTAAGACTTTTGTAAATGAGAACAAGCTTGAAGTAGGAAAGGTGATCTCAGCTGACGGTAAAGGTCATGAATATAACTGGACTATCACGGCTGATCTTCCGGCTAACAGAGATAACCTGATAAGCTATGTTATAACTGATAAATTCAAGGGAATTGATATAACAGGTGTAACTATTGAAGGATTAGACGGAACAGCTGCTACACCAGATTTTACTGCTGCACAATCGTTAACAAATACTGATGAGTATATTATTACAATTACAGAGGCAGGTCTTGCTAAGATAAAGGATCCGGCAAATACAACTTTTAATAGCGCAACAGAGCTTAACATAACAGTTGCCTCGACACTGGATACGACCGATCTTTCTTCCGGCAATGCTAATGAAGCAGCTAACGGAAATGCTGTCAATAAGGCTTCTATAAGCTATAAATATGCTTATAATCCGGATCCTTCTGATCCCACCACTCCTGATATACCGGGAATAACCGATCCTGATGTAGATCCTACATATCCATCGGCAGAGGATTATCCGGCAACTCCTCCTGCTGATCCTGATCCGTCAGATATTACTCCAACTCCTGACACATCTGCTGATGCGGTTAAGCCTTGTACATTCTATATCTCTAACCCTGCTGAATCTGCTGGAGGTACAGAGCTTACAGACGGTAGATATGATGTTTCGAGCGGAAGTGAGTATAATGATACAGCTAACGCTTATACAGGCAATCTTACAGTAGTTACAAACTTAGCTCCCGGTCCATACACTATCGAGCAGATAGGAACAGCAAGCGGATATCAGATAGATACTGAAATAAAGAATATCTATATTGGCAAGGACGGTAATATATATAACTACGATCCAACCGCTGCTGAGGGTTCGCGTATTGGTTCAAAGATCACCGGAAATACAGTTATATTTGTAAATAATCTGGCAACAAGTAATTTCAACCTCCCGTTCACCGGTACAACAGCAACAATAATCTTCACTATCACAGGTGTCCTCCTCATGGCAGCAACAGGATTCTTTATCTTCATACTCCTCAAGAAGAGAGATGACGACGAAGAAGAACAGGAAAACCACTGAACTAACGAGTTCTGATATAAGCATTCTATACTCCTCTCTGATGCTTTTCAGGTCCCATAGGTTCATTTAACAGGGAGTGCCGCTTTATACAGCGGCACTTACCTTTAGGAGTGATCCCGCCATTGAAAAAGAATAACAAGAAAAAAAAGAGACGTATTATCATAATTCTTCTCATACTGCTGTTCCTGACAGGCTTCGGATTTTTCATGTATCCCATCGTCAGCAGGATGATGATAAGGAAACAGGTGGATAATAATATCACCGAATTCGAGGAAGAGCGTGACAAATTCATTGAAGAAGCTGTCAATGAAGGAAAGCTGAAACCCGGCGAAGATATGCCTGTCGATGAAAAAGGCAATCTCGCGCCGTACAAGAAGATACTCAGCACCCCTGAGCCTGATGATGAGCAGGTTTACCTCGATAAGCTGTTCCAGTATATGAGAACGAGGAACAGGGAGCTCTTTGAGAACGGTCAGAAAACGCTGAACAGCGCCTATTCTTATCAGGTGCCGGAGATAGATCTCAGGGTCTACGGCATCAAGACCGAAAGCGTGGGAACTCTTGAGGTCGACAGGCTCGGACTGAAGCTGCCTATCTTTCTTGGCGCGAATGACGCCAATATGACAGCTGGCTGCGGACATCTGACCAATACCTCTTATCCTATAGGCGGTATGAATACCAACTGTGTAATAGCTGTTCACCGCGGACTCGGCGGTTCGGATTTTCTCCGCTATGTGGAGAAGCTTGAAACAGGGGATATCGTAAGGGTGGAGAATTTCTGGTACACGCTGGAGTACAAGGTGGTCAGGGTCAAGATAATCGAGCCTGATGAAGTCAAGCCGATACTTATTCAGCAGGGCAAGGATATGCTCACGCTGTATACCTGTCATCCTTACGGCGTAAACAGTCAGCGGTATCTCGTTTACTGCGAGAGAAAGCTGTAGTATGACAAATAAATACGTTCAGCAGGAGCGGCTTTTATAAGCCGCTCCTGCTTTTTTTGAGTGCTAAATGACAAATTTGTATTGACATTCTTTGACAGCTATTATATAATATTATTTGATTCGACTTGGGGTAAAAGTCCGATCAAATAATGATATAGGAGGAAAATAATATGAAAAACATACTATACTGCTGTTTTGCGGCCGTTTGTATTAAAGGGGACGGCAGTGCCGGAAAAACGACGGATATGCCTGTCCGAGCCGGTGCTCCCTGTGGATTATCAAATGACAGTGACGGATATTGAGCGGCTGTGCTTGTTACAGAAGAAAAAAACGGACGAAAGGTTCTGACTATTAAATAATAACGGAGGAAAACAATGAATAAGAAACAAGACAGCGGTCTGTCATGTTTTATGATAGTGATGAAGTTCCATGGGATACCCATAACTAAGGAACAGGCAGAGAATCTCGCGGTACTTGACCCGGAGCAGAAAGCAGGGGAAGTAGAGATAATCCAGTCGGCAAAGGCGCTGAAAATGAAGGCGAAGCTGTGCAGGCTGAAGATAGAAAAGCTGAAGGATGTAAACAATCCGATAATAGCAAGAGGCTATGACGGGGAATTCTTCATAATCGCAAAGTCCCACGAGGACAAGTTCATGATACTGTCAGCGGACAAGACGCAGCCGGAGATAAAAACAAGGATAGACCTGCAGAGAATGTGGGACGGCACAGCGATAATAATCAATAAAAAAGGAATAATGGACAGGGAAGCGATCTTCAGCTTCAAGTGGTTCATTCCGACGATACTTAAATTCAAGAAGGAGTTCATACAGGTACTCATAGCGGTATTCACAGTGCAGATACTGGGCATACTGACGCCTGTAATGACTCAGGTAGTTGTTGACAAGGTGCTTGTACACAGGAGCATATCCACCCTGAACGTCCTTACCATAGGCATAGCGATAGTGTACATATATGAGCTTATCCTCGGACTTGCCAAGAACTATGTATTCACGCATACTACCAACCGTATAGACGTAATGCTGAGCTATAAGCTCTTCAAGCATCTGTTCGCCCTGCCGCTGAAGTATTTCGAGTCGCGCAGAGTCGGTGAAACAGTTGCGAGAGTTAGGGAACTGGACAGCATCAGAAGCTTCCTTACAGGTACGCCGCTGTCGTCCATGATAGACCTTGTGTTCATAATCGTGTACATCGTCGTACTGTTCATGTACAGCCGTATGCTGACGGTGATAGTAATATGCTCGATACCTGTTTACGCCATACTTTCGGCGATAGTCACTCCGCTTTTCAAGAAGAGACTTGACGAAAAGTTTGAAACAGGCGCAAATACCCAGTCATTCCTTGTAGAATCCATAACAGGAGTGCAGACCGTAAAGTCCTACGCGCTGGAGCCCAAATTCGAGAAGAAGTGGGGAGAGCTTCAGGCAGACTACGTCAAGGCAAGCTACAAGACGTCAATGGTGTCGGCAACAGCGGGCACAACAGGTCAGTTCATACAGAAAGTCTTTGATCTTCTGATACTTTTCTTCGGAGCGAAGGCAGTTATGGACGGAAACTTCACAGTCGGACAGCTCGTTGCTTTCCGTATGCTCTCAGGAAGAGTAAGCGGACCGGTGCTCAGGCTTGTACAGCTGTGGCAGGAATATCAGCAGGCGTCACTCTCGGTAAAGCGTATAGGAGATATATTCAATACAGCTCCGGAGCCGGTGCTTAATACAAATCTTACATCACTTCCCAAGCTGGAAGGAAAAATAGTGTTCGACAAGGTGCATTTCCGCTACAATCCGCAGGGCGGAGAGGTAATCAAGGGAATGAGCTTTGAGATAGAATCCGGAACAGTAGTGGGAGTAGTGGGCCGAAGCGGTTCGGGAAAGAGCACTATCTCCAAGCTGATACAGAGACTGTACATACCGGAGGCAGGAAAGATATCCGTGGACGGAATGGATATATCACTGGTCAATCCGGCTATGCTGAGAAAGCAGATAGGCGTGGTACTGCAGGAGAACTTTATGTTCAACGGAACAGTGGCGGAGAATATAGCGATCCACTGTCCGACAGCGACTATGGAGCAGATAATGAAGTGTGCGAAGATAGCGGGCGCCCACGACTTCATACTTGAGCTTCCCAACGGATACGATACCATAATCGGTGAAAAGGGAATGGGACTTTCGGGAGGTCAGAAGCAGAGAGTAGCTATCGCAAGAGCAATACTCAACGACCCCAGGATACTTATTTTCGATGAGGCAACATCAGCTCTTGACTATGAGTCGGAGAGCATAATCCAGAACAATCTCAAGGAGATATGCCGCAACAGAACTGTTATCATAATAGCGCACCGCCTTTCAACACTGAAGGACGCGCAGAAGATAATGGTAGTGGACAAGGGAGACCTTGTAGAGTACGATACACACGAAAGATTAATGGCGCAGAACGGACTCTACGCGTATCTCTACAATCAGCAGCAAAGGGGTGAGGTAGATGGATAACAAGCTCACTGAATACGCTCTGAAACACAGCAAAAAGCACGATAAAGAGCTGAAATACGACTTCATGCCGTCAATGCTGGAGATAATAGAGCGGCCGGCGCATATAGCAGGCACGGTAATAATAGTCGGTATATTTTCCCTTCTTCTGGCAGCGGTGATATGGGCTTGCCTGTCAAAGACGGATATAGTAGTAACGTCAAACGGAACGATACAGCCTGTGGGAAATATCTGTTCTCTCAACTCCTACACCGGAGGAACTATAAAGTCCATAAATGTGGAGGAGGGCGCATATGTCAAGATGGGAGATGTCCTCATAGAGCTTGACACCCAGAGCCTTGATATAGACACGGATTCGCTTAACAAGCAGAAAAATGTGCTTGAAGCTCAGAAGCAGATATATACGAAGATAATGAACAGCGAGGATATATCTAATATAAATATGGAGCAGTATCCCGGAAATGTAAAGCCGTATATCCTTGCGATAATAGATACTGACAAGGCGTATCACAACAATCTGAGCATACTCGAAAGCGCGAAGGAAAACGCGCAGCACGCTACGGAACGCGCAAGGATAATACTTGAGGAGTACAATACCAATCCTGAAGTGTCACAGGCGGAGTATAACGCTCAGGCAATAGTGGTAAAGCAGGCGGAAAATGAGTCGATACAGGCAGAGACGAATGTGCTGAAGGCGCAGAACACCTACAGCGAGCAGATAAACTCAAGTCTGTCGGAGATAAACGGAAAGCTCAGTCAGATCAATTCAGAGCTTGAAAAATATGAGCTGTCAAGAAAGAACCAGCAGATAAAAGCACCCACCAACGGATATGTCAACAGTATTTCCGTGAATAACATAGGAGAGAACGTGACGGCGGCGCAGCAGATGGTAACGATAGTACCTGCGGGTTCGGCAGTAGAGATGGTATGCTACTTCAAGAATATGGATATAGCGGATATCAAGGTGGGAATGGACGCGGAGATAAAGCTTGAGGCTTATCCGTACAACAAGTACGGAACCGTAAAGGGCAAGGTAAAGTATATAAGTCCGAGTTCGTTCAATACAGAGCAGATGGGAAGCGTATATCTCGTAAAGCTTGACGTTGAGAATACCAACGAAAAGATAGATATAATGTCAGGACTGACAGGAGCAGTTGAGGTAAAGGTAGGAAAGCAGTCGGTAATGCGCTACTTCCTCGATCCTATCGTCAAGGGCTTCGGCGACAGCCTGAAAGAAAAATAATATTCTGATATATATGACCGGTTCGTACCACGTGTATGAGCCGGTTTTTTCTTATCTGAAAGAATTGGAAGGCTCAGCTCTGTATCCGGAGTTTTGCGCAATATTTCGCGCCTTATGCGTGAGCTTTACTGTTCAGTCAGCATATGATCCTGAAAAAAATAAAAAAAATTCAAAAAAAGTGTTGCACTTTGCAGAAGATTTGCGTTATTATAGATAAGGACGAATATGCTCGGAAAAAATGTAAAGGAGGACTATATGACTGATGAAAAAATAATCGATCTTATGCGCGAAGCTCCGTCAAACGGGCAGAGAGCGCTTTTTGACAAGTATTACAACTACGTTTTTTCAATAGTAAACAGGATAATAAGCGGTTTCGGAAGTCAGAACGATTCTGAGGAATGCGTTATAGACGTATTTGCTTCCATTATGATGAAGATGCGACCTGATGAAAATATATCACTGAAGTCATATATAGGAGCAGTTGCCCGAAACGCAGCGATAAGCATGAGAAGAAAGCTTGCGGTAAAGAATCATTCTTTCATATCTTCCGATGATGAAACTGTAGCTGAAATAGCCGGAGATGAAGATATTGAAGAAAATACGGAGAACGCTGTGCTTGCGGATCTGCTGCTAAGCAAGATAGGCGAGCTTGGGCCGCCTGATTCGGTGATAATCGTCCAGAAATACTATTACAATAAAACCTCAGGGGAGATAGCGGAAATGACGGGTATGAGCGCCGCTGCTGTGCGTGTCAGGTGCGGACGTGCGATGACCCGCCTCAAAAAGCTTCTCCACTCTGACGGTATAACGCTTTAGAAGGAGGGATAAAATGAATACGAAGAAAAAGATCATTTATACCCTGCGAAGCGCGGACAAGGATTCGGTTGAGAAACTTATGGCAGATGCCGCCAAAAAGGAAGAGATATTTGCAAGGATAAAGGAGCGCACTGAAAAGGACAGCGAGTATACGGACGTTGCGGAGGGCGTTGAGAAGTACAGCAGAAGAATGAAAATTTCTCATACTGCTTCGGCTGCTGCTGCGTCATTACTGCTTATTGCAGGCACCTATGGCGCGGTCCGCGCTTTTAATTCCGGCAAAGGCGGCGTAGACAATCATATCATTGACAGCAGCATGACATCAGACATTACGGATAACAGCAATAACGCAGCAACCGCAAAAACATCGTTCAACACAGAAACTGCAACTTCCGGCGTCACATCAGTCAATGCAAACGTGACCGGTGTCACCGCAGCTGTTACAGCTGATGCAACAGCAGACAAAACCACCGCAGCGACATTGACCACAGCAGGTGATGAGCCGGATGTTACGACCACTGAGGAAGCGCAGCAGCCTGATAATAAAGAAGCAGGGGAGCAGCTCCGTGAAAAATGTATCGGCGCTGTATACAACTATGACAGATTCTCGGCAGATTATACTTTGAACAAGAGATCGGGCAGCGGTTCGTTCTACTGTTTCAGTGAAGGATCAGTTAAGCTGGACAATTCGTCGATGACAGGAGAGATGCAGAAGAAACGCTATGTTTCCGACGGCCGCCTGTACGGCGAGGAGAATTATTACTATCTTAACGATAAGTTCGCATATGCAGGTGACTTTAACACTCGCGGACTGCTGGCAAGAATAACAAAAACGAGCACTGAGCTTGAGTCCGAAGAAATAAAAGACAGGGTATACTTTAAAGAATATATCGGTATGAATCAGTTCACAAGTGCGGCTCTGAACGGCTCGCAATGGGAGGTAACAGGGGAAAGCTACGAAAACGGAAGAAAAATAACGAGCGCAAGCATAAAATACGAAAACTCGTCATTAAGCTATACAGCCGATTTTGACGCTGAGACCGGCGTATGTCTCGCATACGACAAGTATGAGAACGGCGAGCTGACAGAATACTTCAGAACATCGGACTACAGGTTCGGAGATGAAGCCGGGGCTCCTATGACCGAACATGAGGTCAGAGTGTTTCTGGAAGACAACGGATATGCTTCGATAATAGCAGAAAGCCTCTGCGATTATCAGGTAAGCGACCTGAACTGAAAATATCCGGAAAAGCTGATCTAAGTATATTGTAATAAACACATAAACAATTAAAGACCTAATAAGGAGTGAAAGAGATGTTTAAACGAATCACAGCTGGTGTGCTAAGTATACTTATATGCTCATCAGCGCTCACTTCGGGAGCTCTGGCTCAGTCCGCAAGGACTGGCGCAGCAGGCGTCCTGAATAGCGCAGCAGAAATTTACGACGTAAATATCCCAGTAAAAGAAGGCAATACCTCTGACTTAACGATCATACGCTCTGTTCCGGATAAGTCGGCTGTCATCGAATCGGAAGCGCTCGGAGAGAATATCACTGCTGAGATCTACAGCAACGGATTATTGCGTATCTGCGGATACGGTGAAATGACAGAGTTTAAAAAATCGCCCTTCAAAAATGCGCAGTCTGTAAAACAGATACTATTTGAGGACAAGGACGCTGAAAACGGTCTTGTCATAACGAGCATAGGAAGCAATGTGTTCAGCGGCATGAGCTCCCTGAAATGTTCTTCATGTGGCAGCGCTGATAAGGCTGCTGCCGGAGTTATCGTTCTTCCCGACGGGATAAAGAGCATCGGTTCAGGCGCGTTCAGCGGCTGTTCTGATATAGCTGCTCTTACTGTGCCTGATCCTGTAGAGACAATGGGCGGTCAGATGCTGAAAGGCTGTACTGCCCTGAGGGAGCTGACTATCCCTTACGCGGCTGTCTCAAAGGAAGAAGCTCTTGACAGCAAAGCAGGCTGGGATAATTCCGTTGCCGATCTGTTCATGCATAGTTATTACTCATATGATAACAAACCTATGCAATTCTCAGATTATGCCATTGAAAAGATAACTGTCACAGGCGGCGGGATAATTCCTGATTATGCGTTCTCCGGCATGGAAACGATAAAGGAGATAGACCTTAGCGGCTCAGGAGTATCTTCTGTCGGCAAATACGCATTCAACGGCTGTACTTCTCTTGAAAGCATCAGTCTCCCTTCATCATTAGAGACTATAAATGATCTTGCTTTCAGTGACTGTAAAGCATTGAAGGAATTAAAGCTGAATGACGGACTTAAAAGCATTGTCGGAGCGGCATTCCAGAATTGTACAGGGATAACAGAGCTTACCATACCCGATTCTGTAACATCAATGGGAGAGCATATGCTGAAAGGCTGTACTGCTCTTAAAGAGCTTTCACTACCTTATGCTGCTACCTCAAATACTGTAGCGGCAGCTGACGGAGAAACAGACTGGAATACTTCCGTTGCTGATATGTTCCTGAGTAATTACTTTTCATTTTATAATGACAATGCGGATTTCTCTGATTATGCCATTGAAAAGATAACTATAAGGGGCGGCGAGGTAATTCCGAAATATGCGTTCTCCGGCATGACAACAGTCAGGGAGATAGACCTCAGCGGCACAAAGATAACTTCCATAGGCGATTACGCTTTCTGGAACTGTTCAGTCCTTACAGACGTAAAGCTCCCGGAAACAGTTGAATCGCTCGGAAGCTATTCCTATTACGGAAACCCTATAACCGCTCTTCCCGATAACGGAAAAATAACCTCTGCCGGCAGCTATGCATTTGCAGAGTGTGAAAACCTCGGTGAATTCACGATACCAAAGACCTATAACAGCTTCGGCGAATATGCGTTCCAGAACTGTAAAGGAATAGAGAAGCTGACTGTTCCCGCAACAGTAACATCAATGGGCAGTCAGATGTTCAACGGCTGTACAAATCTTAAAGAGCTGACTATCCCTTATGCGGCTACCTCAGAGGCTGTTGCGGCAGCTGACAGCAAAGCAGACTGGAATAATTCCGTTGCCGATCTGTTCATGCATAGTTATTACTCATATGATAACATTAATATGGAATTCTATAATTATGCCATTGAAAAGATAACTGTTACAGGCGGCGAGGTGATCCCTGATTATGCGTTCTCCGGCATGACAACAGTCAGGGAGATAGACCTTAGCGGCTCAGGAGTATCATCTGTCGGCGATTATGCATTCAGAGGCTGCATCGCTCTTGAAAATCTGGAATTGCCTGAAACAGTCGAAAGCATAGGCGTGAGAGCGTTCAATAAATGTACAGGAATGAAGGAGTTCAGGCTGAATGACGGACTTAAAAGCATTGGCAAAGGGGCATTCGGTAATTGTACAATGCATTCTCTTACAATTCCCGATTCCGTAACCTCAATGGGAGAGCTGATGCTGAACGGCTGCTGTCATCTTGAATCTCTTACTGTTCCTTATGCAGCCCTTTCAAATGGTGTAGCTGCGATTAACGGAAAGGAAAGATGGTGGGACTCAGTTGCAGATATGTTCTTTTTTGATTATGGCTCAATGGAAAACGACAATATGGATTTCGCTGGCTATTCTATCTCAAAGATAACTGTTACAGGCGGCGAAAAAATACCAAAGTATGCATTTTCGGGCATGAAAACTCTCAGAGAGGTGGAGATATGCGGTTCTGAGACAGCTTATATAGAAGAATATGCGTTCAATAACTGCGAGACGCTGGTTTCTGTTGAAGTTCCGGAGAATGTGACAGAGATAAAGCAAAACGCATTCGCAAACAGCAATGCCGACGTATACATATACAACAAGTCCTGCGATATAGCATACAACGCAATGAGCGACGATTACATCGGTACTGTACACGGCTACGAAAAATCAACTGCCGCTACCTTTGCAGCGGACAATGACTATAAGTTCGTGCCTTTTGATAATGAAATAGTTATCGGTCCTAAGGACATCTCGATGATAAACGGCGATAAGTATACCATCAAGTCGGATCATACAGATCTTGGCTACAGCTCCTCCGATACGGCAGTCGCAGCAGTTGACAGGGACGGCGTGATAAGCGCGGCTGAGCCGGGCAAGGCTGTTATAAGCGTACAGGCTCCTGACGGAAGCACCTGCACTGTTAATGTTGAAGTAAGAGTTCCTGCAACTACTACGACAACAACGACCGGTGCAGTTAATACTACGACAACAACAACCACAGCTGCTACAACGACTACTACATCTACAACAACAACGACAACTGCCGCAGTTTCAACAAAGGATCCTATGGTCGCGGGAGATCTTTCTGTTTCTCCTATGACAAAGGAAGAGATCAAAAAAGCAGGTATCGACATCAGCGGCGATGAGAACTTCAACGGTATCAAATACTCCGTCGATGCAAAATTTGACAGTACCAAGCTGTTTATCGAGAAGAACGAGGTCAGCGATCCCGACGGAGATATAGTATACAAAAATACAAGAATGAAGATTGCCGGCGGCCGCAGTATAGACCTTGATAAGGAAGCCGAAGGTCAGGACAAACACGAAGGAGTTTATATCGATGAACTTGGCTCTTATGTTTACCACGCCGAGACGCTCGATGAGGAAATGTTCCTTTTCATTAACGGCAGCAGCAGGTGGCTCAAGGAATTCTACGATGTACAGCTTCTTGTCTTTAACAAGGGCGGCGGAACTGTTACAGACTGCAAGGCAGCTCTCGATGTTCCTGATGGACTGACGCTCGTTTACAGCGAACAGGTACAGAAGATAGGTGACCTTGACAAGAATAAAACGCTGGTCGCACACTGGTTCCTCCGCGGAGACAGGGAAGATGAGTATGAGCTTTCAGCCGTATTTGAAGGATCAAAAAACGGTGATCCGGATGATAAGATAAAAATGACATTCAAAGCCAAGGACAAGTTTCACGTTTACACCTCTGGCGCTGTTGATATGAACATAGTCCTTCCTAAGTATTCATATTACAATCATGATTATGTCATAAAGATAAACCTTAAAAATATCTCCAAAAATACGATCTACGACCTTGACTGCGTGGTAGACAAGAAATACCAGCTTTCAAAGGCTGTTATTACGACAACTGATGACAGCCAAAACACAATAACCGAAACAAAGTATGATACTATCTATCTGATGGGAAGATATGCCGATGACCAAAAACTGCGCATGGTCGTATTACCGCCGAATGAGACTGTTACACTGGAGTTTACGGTACAGGACCTCTGGAAATCGGTTTATGAGCAGTATATCACGTCAGCAATATTTGACGAAAAGGAAAAAGAGCTGTTAAGCATGATCAATGCTGATAATAATCTTCTGGGAATAAGAGAGATCAGCAATAGATTTGCAAAGTATTTCAGTGAATTACCCACGGAGCATATCCTGAAGTGTATCGAGGTCGGATTTGAAGGCTCGCAGGCTCCTGTAAGCTATTCTGTAGATATAGATACAAAGACAAACGCACCGACAGAAAGAAAAATTGCTGTTAGCACGGAATATGTAAGAGACAGACTGAAAATGATATTCGACGGTTCGTTTGACACTGAAACAGACCTGGAACAGCTAAGAAAAGACTATATTGTCAATATAGACATTAAAGATGAAGAGTCGGCAAGTAATGCTATTATAGAGTATTATAATAAAAAGTCTGCAAGCGAACCACAGGGAATCATATGTATTAGAAGTGATAACGGTGATGATATTTTATTCTTTGAAAAATACGGAAACTGGGCAGAGGTAAGTTTGAAAGTCCGTACACGCGGCGAAGAAGAAAATGAAAATATCCCTGTCACTGTAACAGGCAGTGCGGTTGAGATCACGGACATTTACGGCAATACCTCCGGAAAAGACGGAAAGCTTGAAATACCTGAAGGTGATGACATCATCAGAATCAAGGTGCCAAAGACTTTTGAAAGCGGAGATCTTATTTTCGAGTATAAAGACGGCACAAAGGAGGTTCAGAGGATAAACATGATCGATGCACATCAGTGCGTATCAACAGGCAGATATGAGGTCGTTAAGACTCCTGACGGCGATGAACCGGGTCTTGCAATACGTGTATGCGACATATGCGGTGAAATTACAGACTGCTGTCCTGTCAATTGCAAGGCAACAGCTATGCTCAGCAACTCAAATACATATGCTGATATCAGAGTAGCTGTCAAGGAGGCTGCGGATGCAGGCGAAAGCACGGAACTAACACTGTTCGGCGATATAGACGTTACAGATAATGTTACTATTCCCGAATATGTGGATGTGCTCATAGCTGATAACGCTGTTATCAATATAAAGGACGGCTGCAGGCTTATTGCAGAGGGCAAGGTCACCGATCTCAGCGGACGCGGTTATGACCTCGGCGGAGGAGATACTTCTGTTCCTGAGACAACAACTACGACTGCTGCTGCAACTGCTCCGGCAACAACAACGACTACAACAACCGTGACAACGACTACTGTGACCACAACTGCTTCGACGACAACAACGACTGCCGCAACAACCGTGACTACTCCCTCAACAGCAGCGATGACTTCGTCAACGACTACCGCAGCGGCAACTGTTACATCAGATATGTTTGAGGATATAGGTACGCCAAAACAGCTTGCTGAATGGGCAGTTGTTGACTATCAGTACAGAAACGGAAAGCACGTCCGCGGTACGGATATAAATACCACTGACAGCGGTGTTTATGAGATCACACTTAAAGACGCAGACGGAAATGTTCTTGATATCTATTATATTGATCCGCAGACAGGTGAAGGAACCAATTCCGCAGATGAGTCTGTTGACCTGCCACAGACAGGAAGCAACTCTAAGCTCAATATGATTATTGTGTTTGCTTCGTTAATGATGGTAATATTAGGTATGGTATCTGTAAAAATGTCAAAGGATCCTGAAAAATTCAAGTCAAAGAAAAAGTAATAAAAACGGACTCTGTTATGCAGCAGAGTCCGTTTCCTTTTCGTATTAAGCTTTTTATGATTATATCCACAAAATTTCAAATATTATCCGAGAGCAGTATCAAGTGTCATCATCAGCGTAAAGCCCACTGAAAACATGATAACTCCGATATTTGAATGTTCGCCCTCTGACATTTCGGGTATAAGTTCCTCAACTACAACATATATCATAGCTCCTGCTGCAAAGCTCAGTAAATACGGCATTGCAGGCAGAAACAGTCCTGCGAACAGTATCGTAAGAGCTGCGCCTATAGGTTCGACTACTCCTGAAAAAACACCGTCTGCAAATGCTTTACCCTTGCTTTTTCCCTCCGCATGAAGCGGCATGGAAATGATCGCGCCTTCAGGGAAATTCTGTATCGCTATACCGAGCGCCAGCGCAAACGCTCCTCCTGCGGTCATATCAGATGAGCCCGACATGAAGCCTGCATAAACGATGCCGACCGCCATACCTTCGGGGATATTATGCAGTGTGACTGCAAGCACCATCATGGTAGTTCTTGCCAGCCTTGACGGAACGCCCTCCGCTTTTTCAGCATTCATGTGCAGATGAGGTATCAGGGTATCGAGCAAAAGCAGAAACAGAATTCCGCACCAGAATCCGGCCACAGCAGGTATAAAGGCGAGTTTCCCTTTATCTTCTCCCATATCCATTGAAGGAATGATAAGGCTCCATATTGAAGCAGCGGTCATAACGCCTGCAGCAAAACCTGTCAATGCCCGCTGAACTTGTTTGTTCAGGCTGTGCTTCATGAAGAAAACACAGGCTGAACCTGCTGCCGTTCCGAGAAACGGCAATAACAGTCCGGTTATAGCTTCTTTTTGCATGATGCACCGCCTTTCTGTTTTATGCTTTCCAATACCGGCAATGCGGTTTTACCACCTGAAAGTCGCCCAGCGGTCGTTCATCTTGGGCAGCAGCAGCGCGAACAGCTTTGCACGGATACTGTACTTTTTCATTTCTTCGTTGAAGCTGTGTTCTTCCACAAGCTGAATACCGTCCGCCAGATCGGCGATCTCCTGTCCCGAATCCGTACCCGACATAAAATGTGCGTTGGTATTTTTCACGGTATCATGGTGCTTTTCGTTCTTCTGCATCATCTTGCAGTTCTGCTCTGCGATAAGAGTACCGCCGTCAGAGAAATTATTTTTCAGCACTTCCAGAAACGTGCGTATCTGTTCAAGCGTCAGGTACATGAACAAGCCCTCAGCGATAAATACAGGCTTTGATTTTCTGCCTGTGAGGGACTCCTTTACCTGTCCGCACCAGCTATCCTCCAGGGCGCTTCCCGCGATCATGGTAACACGTTCACGTTCAGGGAAAGCCTTTCTTCTTGCGGAAACCGCGTCGGGCAGGTCAAGGTCGAACCAAAGTATTTTTCCGTTATCAACTCTGGAAAAACGGTCATCAAATCCCGCACCCACATTTACGATCACTGTATCAGGCGCATTCTGAATTATCCCGCTTAGCTGTCGGTCAAGCATTATGGTCCTTGCAATAACACCTTCGTGGGACATGAATTTATCGTACTGCTCTGTATCAATATTCAGAGCTCTGATGATCTCAACTGCCTTATGGTCTTTTATACGGGCGTTTTTCCTGAGGGTCTCATTCGCCTTGATTGCAAGGGGGATAAGCGCCGTTGTCTGTACATCGCCTAATTTTAGTTCCATAATAAATACTCCTTTTTAATTTATTCCATGCCTTTCAGCATTTCATATTTATCCTTTCATATGGTTAGCGTAAACAAACTATATGTCAAAAAATAATTCCTTTAGTCCGCTATTCTCTTGTGATACGATCTCAGGGTGATTATGAAGGAAGAAATCCAAAAGCGCTTTATACGATTCATCGCCCATACTGTGCTCCATTTTACACGCATCGGTCTTGGCATTTTCTTCTCCGACCCCAAGATACCGGAGCATCAAAAGGAAAAAATAATACCTTCCTTTTATTTTTTTAGCCAGCTCTATCCCTTTTCTTGTCAGAATTATATTATAGCTGTTGATACACTTGATATATCCTTCCTTTTCAAGCTCATGCACAGCAATACTTACTGTTGGTTTTGAAACACCAAGCTCTCCGACAATGTCGATGCCTCTTGCACTGCCGCACGCTTCCTGAATTTTTAAAATAGTTCTGAGATAATTTTCCGTTTTTTCTTTTCCGAGCATTTAGGCACATCCTTTGAATAAACTGTATTACATAACTTTTTACATATATTTGTTAGTGTATGATAACATTCTAAATCGATTATATCATAGATATACCGCTTTGTCAATATTTATTATAAAAAGACTTGTGGAGCAATTGCAGCGCTGCAGTTAATTACTTTGCTCTGATAATATATACTGGATTTTTTCTGAAATTATGGTAGAATATAAAAGCATTTATTTTACAGGCAATGTGAACATAAACGATGTTCCTTTGCCGACTTCTACAAGAAGCTGCACTCTGGTTTATAAACTTGCAGCAATTTGATTTAAAGGATCGCAAAAAAAGCTGTTGATCAGATTTTATGGTATCAATACTATTAAATCAGAAGAAGACTTGTCCCAGTCTTTTACAAAATCTCTAAGGTGTAAACAGATTTGTGATTCATCACTGCTATGTTCTTCTATGACTTTATTTATAAATGCTGCAATCTCTTTCAGTTCATTATAGTTGCAGGTTATTGTCGCCTCAACTAAATGATCTGTAAAAGCATAATCATTGTTATAGCCTACAATTTCCATTATAGCTTTACCTCGCAAAAACATTTTATCGGATGATACTATCGGGTATTTATGAAAAAAATGATCTATTCGGAACACATTTTGATTTTGCCTATTACTCTTTTCTTTACCGCATTGAATAAATACGAACATTCTAACAATAAACTTCTGATCACGGATAATCCCTGAGTATTTCTCAGACATCTGTAATATCTTCCGGCATTTTTTATCTTATTTCCGGATCTTGAAGAAGCATAAACTCTATACTTAGCAAGATCAATATTCAGCCCATGTGCAATGTATCCATGTTTCAGGTAATACATCCATGTTACAACATCTTCGAGTTCGCCTTCTTTTATCCGGAAATCCGGGATCAGTTCTCTGTCTATTATAACAGTTAAGTTTCCAATAATTGTATTGAGCAGATACTGGTTGTAATTTATTGAATCCGGGACTTCAAAAACAGCACATTTTTTCATGCTTCCGTTTCTGAATGTCTCATATGCTGTAAATGTAAATTCATATGAATTCGCTTTCATAAAAGCGATCTGAAGTTCTAACTTTTTAGGCATCCACAGATCATCTGCATCTACAAATGCTATATACCTGCCTTTGGCATTTTCTATAGCTGTATTTCTTGCAACACATACACCGGAATTATTATGCAAGCAAATAAGCTTTATTCTGTTATCCTTCTTGCAAAGCTCCCTGACCACATATGCCGTATTATCCGTTGAGTTGTCATCTGTAATTATTATTTCAAAATTACTATATGTTTGCTGAAGTATGCTGTCAATAGTTCCTTTTATAAGATCAGCGCAATTATAAGCGGGGATAATAACCGAAACTAATTCTTCATATGTCCTTTTTGATGCGGCAGGATTTTTAATACTGCGCTCAGTTTTACAGATCGATTCCTTTAATGTGTTGAATCTATACTCATTTTTGTAATTACTCATTTCCTGATCGTAAGTAAGACTGCCAAAAGCCTTATCAATAAGGCAGGTAAACAGTGAGATTATTTTTAGCGGTATGGTACAGCCTCTGATCAAAGTTATACTCTTGGAATGGGTCTCACCTATCATCTTCACGAGCTCGCTTGTGTTGCTGTATTCAGCATTTTGCGGATAAAAGGTTCCTCTTTCATCGTTCTCGATCATGAGTCTTACAAATTCCATGAGATGTTCAATATAAAGCATAGAACGACAATTATTGACATACGGAAAAACAGGCAGCTTCTGTGCAAGTTCCGACATAAGATGATAATTGCCTTTGCTGCCTTTTCCGTAGATCATAGGTGTTCTGAGTATCACTACCTTGAAGTTATTATCTTCAAGTTTTTTCAGACCATTCTCCGCCTTTACTTTACTGTCTCCATAATAATTTGACGGACTTACCGGAGTATACTTGGTAATATTTTTCTTCCTGCCGATCGGTGCACTGTCACCGTATACAACTATACTGCTCATGAAGATAAACTGCTTAACACCTGATCTTTTTGCTTTCAAAGCAGTTTTGATTGCAAGCTTTGTGTTAACTTCATAATAGAGTCCCGCTTTTTTTTGCTGATTTTTCCCTTATCGGAATGAGCAATACCAGCAACATGATACACCGAATCATAGCCGGAAAAGTCATACTTCATCCAGTTATCACTGATCATGTCCAGTGTGTCTGCCTGATACTTGTCAGGCCACTGCTTTAAGTATTTTTCAAATGAAGTACCAATATAAGATCCGGCACCTGTTATCAAGATATTCTTCATATCTCAGCCCTACATTTCCTATCATATTCATATCATTATTTATTATGTCTGCTTCCTGAGTCTCTTTCACTTTTGCACCGGTACCGCCTTTGACAATGTCATTGCTCATTATGGATCTATTTCCGCAGGATTACATATCCGGATATTGTGATGACAGTGAATGGGGGAGTTATAAGTCGATATAATTATACCGGGATACAGAATCAATTTTTAAAAGTAGATGTACAATACTTCTGAATTGCTGTTTACGGGATCTTCTGTGAGAATCTGAAGCAAGCTGTGACTGCTGATAAGAATGTAGGCATAAAAAAGTAAACCGTGATTAATGAATTAAAATTACATCCCAGATTACGAATACAATGTGGTCGGATTTGAAACTGATGACTTTTTGAAAGTGTAAGAAATCAGACTTATCAAATAAAGATATTTCTTATATTATATCACTGAAGGAATGAAATTGCAAGGTCTGCATAGTCGATCACAAATTCTGTGTAAACGAATAATATCGCAATAAACGATGACTTCTATCTGCTGTCATGTGTTCAATCAGGCTCAGACAAGAGCAGGAGACGCTATTATTTCGGTTCTTCACTTCAAAAAGCCCGATGACGGCAAAGGACTATTGCCCTGCTTACGCAAATCCTTCAATTTTGGAAGAGCTGACAGCAAAAAATAAGTGTCCTGTCAGATATGGTAGTGTTGCTGATAGAAAAACTCCTTACCATTCTGCCATTGCTTCAATTACAGGTATCATAATTTTAAAAGTAAGTCAATATCTTTTTCAGATAAAATGTATCAGGAGTATGTCAGCTTATCCCAAACATACTCCTGATTTTTCACGTATTCGGTTAGATTAATGACATTACCGTTCAACGGAAGGTTTTGATGAGTTGATTTTAAATAATAATATGTCTTTCTTTAAACTGATAATCTTAATTTAGGTTGATTTCATATTAATATAAAACCTTCTTACTGCATAGATGAGTTTATAAGGAGCTGGTCAAGTGCTGAAGAATCTGATATGATATCACTGATATTTATACCGCTGGATATCTGGCTTTCGTTGCTGAATGCCGACATATTTTCTGCAAGTATCATTGCCTGGATATTTGCCATATCAGCAATTTCATTGCTTTTGTCTCCGATGCTTACGCTGTCCGTTACCTCTGCGATAACAGCGCAGTCAGCTGTGAGCTCGCCCGTGAATACATCATCTGTATAAAGGGCGCTGAGATATTCAGCATTTGTCTGCTCAACTGTTACTGCTGCTTCGGTTTCATCAACGTCAACAACGATTTCTGCTGTATCGTAGTTGATATGTGCCAGAACTTTTCCGTCATCGAATTCAAGCGTAAAGTTCCTGTAATATCCGTTGTTGAATGAGGTGATCGTCAGCGTTTCACCTGTTTCGGCTATTGTAAGGATCGCTTCTTTATTTCCTACGGTATACCTTACATACATATCCTCAGGCTTTAATCCTACCAACTTTATTCTGTTCTTTCCGTTATTGTCGGTTATGACATCATTTCCATAGCCCTTGCCATAGATATATGTATCATCTCCGTTAGCTCCGTACAGCTGATCGTTTCCGGCTCCGCCGTCAAGTATATCTGCTCCGCCTGTTCCGTTGAGAGTATCATCACCTTCCAGTCCGTAGGTTATACTATTTTCATAGAACGGCGATATTTTATCTTCTCCGTCTGTTCCCATTACATTAAGGAACGGACTTCCTGCTTCGTTCAGTGCCAGTACCTTTCCGTCATCGAATTCAAGCGTGAAGTTTCTGTAATATCCGTTATTGAACGAACTGATCGTCAGCGTTTCACCTGTTTCGGCTATTGTAAGGATCGCTTCTTTATTTCCTACGGTATACCTTACATACATATCCTCAGGCTTTAATCCTACCAACTTTATTCTGTTCTTTCCGTTATTATCGGTTATGACATCATTTCCATAGCCCTTGCCATAGATATATGTATCATCTCCGTTTCCTCCGTTAAGAGTATCGTTTCCTGCTCCGCCGTCAAGGATCTCATTTTTAGCTGTTCCGCTTAAAACATTATCATTTTCGTTACCCAGGATGATCCTTACACCTGACATTATTTCAAAATCGGCGGTATTTTCAGAATACTTTTCTTTGAATGCAGTTAAATATTCCGTACCGTTTTTGTCATCATAAAGCTTTAAGTAAGAGCATATGCTGCTTATGATATCGTTTTTTTCCTTATCATTTGCAAATGAATCATACAATGCTTCATCCAAACCTGATGTATCCAGTATGCTATTACCGTCTTCATCCGTAATCTCATCAAGGAGATCAACATACGAAAAAGCTGATGTGCCGGAGTTGAGCAAATTGAAGTAATATTCTTCAAATTCATTACTCAGCTCATTAAGGATCGATGCTGCTTTTGAATTGGGATTTGCGCCGTCAACTCCTACAAATGAAGTTATTCCCATTATAGTTTCAATAACATGAAGATCACGGGCATCTATATTGCTTCCTCTTGAAGCAGCATCTATCTTGTCTGCTCCCGATAATACATAAAGTATCTTTTTGGCAAGAATCCTTTTTTCAACATAGTCGCCCGAATTGATAAAGCGATCATATAATTGCTTTGCCTCGTTTGTTTCGCTGTCATCTATGAATCTTTCAATACTTGGAAGATTGCCGAATGTAAACGCGCTGTTAATGCTTTCACCGTTTACATTGACCTCCTGAGTATCAAAAGTATGTACCTCAAACCAGTGCTCGCTTATATCAAGAGTTTTACCGTTATTAAGTCTGACTTCAGTTGTTTCGGTTATCGAGGTTTTGGTATCAGTATCAACAAAGCCTTTGTTTTCAGTATTCAAGCTTATCGAAGCTATACCAAGCTCAGAGAGAGTCTTCAGTTCACCTTCCTCTGATACACCATTGCGCTTTTCATCTATCCAGACTCTGAGCTGATCAAACAGACTGTCGTTCTTGTCGATCACTCCGTCACCGACAGCTCCTGTTGCTTCATCAACATTATCATCAAGCTCTGCAAGTGCTTCAAATCCAGATGTGGAGGTTTCTCCGCTTGCCAGCGTTACCTGATCGCCGAAGAGCTCTCCGCCGTTCGTGATCTTTCCGTCACCGTCCCTGTCAAGAGCCAGGAAGCCTTTATTTGAATCTATCCAGGCAGTTTTCTCTGCTACACCATTATTATCAAGATCAAAATATACACCGTTCTCTATTCCGACAAGTCCGTTATTATCCTCATCATTGCTGAAATTGATTATGAGCGGATCACGAGGCGGCTGTGCTTTGGTAGCTTCTTCATGCTCTTTAACAGCCTTACCTACGATATCTCCTTTATAGGAAGTAATGTAACTTGAAGCAGAACTGCGAACACCAAGCCAGCTATCTTTGGTTCCCTTCATCTTTTTCAGCGAGTATTTGCCGTCTTTGGATTTTTCAGCAGAGTATATCTCGTTCTGATCACCGAAATTGATTGCAAAATTTGCAGAAGTTTTATCATAATCACGGATAGTCAAAGTCGAACCTGTTGATTTAACAGTAAATACGAGATTATGTACAGAGCCTTTAGAGATTTCTATTGATATGTTTGAAATATCTGTATCAGCAAAATTGATCAGATTATGACCTGATGAATCCTTAATGTAATCATGACCGTCCAGCTTGTAAAACTTATATGTGTCGTTGCCAAGCTCGCCGTACATCTCATCTCTTCCGGTTCCTCCGGATAAGGTGTCGTTATCGCCGTTTCCATACAATTTATCGTCTCCGGCGTTTCCATACAGGGAATCCCAACCGCCGTCTCCGTAGATCCTGTCATCGCCTTTGCTGCCGTAAACGGTATCGTCACCTCCTATATCTTCCTTTTTGTAGTCACCGTGAACAACTGCATTTTCATCAATAAGAGTTATGGTATCATCTCCCATACCGCCCCAGACCTGTGAAAGAGAGATATCGTCGCGCAGTTTTGAGCCTGTGAAGTATATAGTATCGTCGCCTGTTCCGCCAAGGATAATAACCTTTCTATCATCATTGGAATTTATTTCATCAGCTCCAGAAGCATAACCAAAATAGAGATCCTTGTTTGTATTATGATCATATGAGATAAACTCGCCGTACTTATTTCCTAAAACAAGATGATAGCCATGACGGGCTAAAACATCTGTTATAAAAGACTTATACTCATTATATTCTCTTAATTTTGTTCCTACATCGTCAGAAATATCTTTTATATCACCATGAGAATTATTCCACAAATACTCTCTTACTATTTCATCATTACTTGATCCAAGTATATTATTGTTTTTATATGCTTTCAAATCATCGCGAATAAGCGGATTTCTGTTTGCAAACATAGCAATATCCTTGATTATCGGATCATCAAAGCTTTCTTTCAGCAATGTATAATATATGTCATCACTTGCAATTTTTAAGTTACAAATCAGTTCTAATGCATTATCAAATACTGCTTTAGAAATTGCTCCTCCTAAAACCAGCTTATCAACAGTAAAAACTATTCCACCCAATACGCCAATTGTTACAACATTCATGATCATATCAAAATTAATGCCATGGTGCATCAGATCACTCGTAAAATTATATATGTCCGTTAGGGTAAGGTCATGCGTTTTTGCATAGAAGGCTATATGTCCGATAAGGTTTGCTAATTCATTAAAATGATCCGTTAATATTTCATTTTCAAAAGAAGATATAA
Source organism: Ruminococcus sp. (assembly GCF_016287535.1). Classification (GTDB taxonomy): domain Bacteria; phylum Bacillota; class Clostridia; order Oscillospirales; family Ruminococcaceae; genus Ruminococcus. The sequence goes on along the minus strand of NZ_JAEFAJ010000005.1, from coordinate 12,262 downwards.
AAATGTTTTCTCCTAATTCTGTTATATTATCTATACCAATATCTGTTATGGGTTTAAAATAATCGCGGTTCTGAAGAATTGAAAACATAATAGCTTGTGTTCTTACTTCTTCATTTTTTATATCTTCTGTAGATTTCATAACCTCCAAGGCTAAATGGGCTTTTCTTACTTCATCCGTTGAAATATCCGGGTACATATCGATTAAATTTTCAACGATTTTATTATAATCAAGGTTTAAATGGATTCCAAATATGGATTCCTTAAGCTTTCCATCATTATTTTCGTCAACAAAACCGTTTTCCATAAAGTATGCAAGGAAATTATTAAGTTTTTTGTCTTTTTTACAAGCGTTAACTAAATAATCCGATAACCCCTTAACCTTTGTTATTGAAGCTTTTTCTTTGACAGAGGCAAATGCCGGTATATAATTATCATCATTGTATTCAAATTTTGTATAAGGTCTTATAAAGTCATAGAATTCGTCACCATATTTCTCATACATTAAAGAAAACAGCTCTGCAGTTGAATCTCTTCCACAACATAAAGCGGTACCTATAAGATCGTTTGTAATGTATTGACTGCACCAGTTACTAAGAGAATTTAAAAGCCCTGCATTTTTATTTAAGACCTTTTTTTTCTCTTCCCAGTCTTTATTTTTATATGATCCTCTGTGTTCCCATTCAGTAATGTGGTTACACAGCCAGTCAGCGATCTTTGCGTGAAAAGCAACACCTTCATAACCTCTGGTAACGTCTTCAGCACATATAAGATCTGTATAAACTTTAAGTATATCAGGCTCAAAATTAATATAGTTACCGTCTTCATCCTTGAGATTATAAAGTTTATCCTGATATTTTTGACAGCTTTTAAAATTCTGGTTTGATATTCCATCAAGGAACTCAATAAAATCGTCAAAGTAATCATTGTATGTATAATATAACTTCTCTAATCCTGGGATTATGATGTCATTTATGTTGTAATTATCGAACTTTTCTATACTATAACAATTTTCGCTGCAATACTCATCGAATGAGCCTTTGCCCTTAGGATACATATCATACAGAACCTTTGCAACTTCAATACTATTGATCGATTTATCGGTTCTTTCATCAAAATCATCATCCTGAGAAATAGAGAAATGTAAAAATTGGTACAAATCAGAATTTGCACCTGTTACCAGCTTATAATAATCCTCATTATCTTGTGAAAAGAAGCTATTGGGCGCCATATTTTCTGCCATTTCACCTATACCGTATCCTTTGGTATAGATCTGTTTTGCACCCGGAAGCTGATTAAGAAGCCCGTGATAAACATCAGTTTCCAGAGAATAGTTAATGATCAGCTTTGAGCGTTTCTCGATCTCCTCACGATGATCATTTATAAACTCCTTGGAAAAGCCTTGACCGTCAAAGCTTACACAGCGTTTGATATCATTGCAGAAAATTGTTGCATACATTGCCTTGTTTCCGCCGTTTGCATGGCCTACAACTGTGATATTACTGCCAAAGAGATTGTCGATCCTTTTAGCATAGGACAAAGCTCGTTCCTGCGAGTCGGTCGACACAGCGGACGCAGCTTCAACATTATCAGCCCATTCATCAGGACCGGTGGTGCCTTTGTAAACTATGATCGCTTCTTTATTTGAATCGGCAGTATTTGAATCATCAGTAAAAGTCAGCGCGAGGGGAATCCTTACCAGATTTTCTTCTTTTATTTCCTCATAAGGGTGCCCTTCTCTGTACTGTCCGATATCAACATATTTACCTTTTTCTGAGTCAAAGTATGCAGCCCTGTATAAGTTATGGTTCTCCATAACATCACGGAGAACAAGGTGTGATATCCTGTGGTTAGGGTCTTTAAGATAATTAATTATCTTCGCCCATTCCACGCCGCTTATTTCCGCATCGCATATTGATTCGTGATATGCCATTAACCGAACAATAGCTGCGTCATCAAAAATACTAAGGATTTCTGAAATAGTTTTTCCATTATGCTGACTGTTTACTTTTGAAAAAGAATCATTAATTCCTGCCTTTTCAGCTACCATTTCATCAAGATATGTAAGCTGCTCGATCATACAAAGCTCTTCATCAGTGAGCTTTTCTACATATTTACCATTTAAAACCATTTTTATTTTCTCCTTAAATTTAATCGGTTTTATTAAGAAAAATATTCTTCAATAGAATATTCATTTGTGCACGATTTCCATCTAAATGTTCACCATGTAATAAGTTTTTGAAAGAGTAAAACGAAAAATCATAAAATTCCAAATAAGAATCAGTATCATATATATCCGCGATTTCGCCATATGTTATCTTGGTAACATCATAATCCTTTATTATATTAATTCTATGCACACCATCTAATTCATGCTCATAAAGTCATTTAGCATATTTAACAGCAAATTCTTTCAACTGATCTGAGTTGAAGTATTCCTTTATTCACGAAAATTATGTCAGAACTCTACCAAGTCCTCACTTAAAGTATACATCAGCTCTTCAGTGTTTGCGGGAAGTCACTCTGCCGCAAGCTCTTATTACCAGTGATTGAGAACTGCTTGTTTCTTGCCTTGCGTTGCTGTTATGGCGCATGATCCGAGACATACCACAGCCGTGATAATTGCAACAAATAAAATTATCAGTTTTTTCATTTTTTCCTCCTTTCAAAAAAATCAAAATACGCCCCTGGGATATAATAATCTCAAGAGCGTATCATTAAGCATATTTTTTACATATGCCACTGTTATATCATTTGCTACAACATAACAAACAGTCCCCCCAACCTGTGCAGCACAATATGTAATATAATCCCTAAATCTCATAATATCACGTTTTTTCAACAATGTCAAGTATTTTATGACTGGTTCACCAGAATTTTTTTACTTGCAGATCGGCTTGCACCGGGTTTACCTTGATTCCTGAGCCAGTGATAATAGCCTGTTTCTCTTATTTGCCGAATTCTGCATATAGTTTCCTACCGTTCCTGTTCTGACTTTACCTGGATTATATCATGACACTTAATTGAAATAGCTTGCCAAATATGGTATAATTATGGAAACTATCAGAAAGGAGCAGCGGATAGCTCTTATATATTATGATTCTATGGACAATACAACCTGCTGAACTATATGCTCAGATAATTGAAGACGGTTATTATAGTTTTGACGCTGATTAAAGGCGACGTATTTATGTTTGAAGCTCAAAAAGACTATAACTGGCTTGCAAATGAAATGAAAAAAAGAATAGGCAAACCGTCCAAAGATGTCGAGTATCCTGTATGGGCATGGTATATCCATGACTCAAGCAGAAAAAAGCCTGACCTTAGAAAGACTGGCTTGGTCAGAAGAGGCAAGCGAATGGTCTGCCTTGAGATAGATATTCCCGATAATGAAGTTGTTTTATCCGACGAAGAGGCATGGCATTTTGTGATTAACGACTGGTATTTAAGCGGTGCAACAGATGAAGCGGCATTTGACAAGGATATTTCATGGTTTGAGAGCCTGCCTGATAATAAAAAACAAGAGGTAAAGCTCATATCATGGCAGCGTATTTTTGACATAGAGCCTTTCGCTAACGGCTTTGAAATTAAAGGAAGATACGTACAAGCTACATTCTGGGAACTGAGAGCTGAACAAATAAGAAAGGTTCAGTTTTTTACCGCAAGATAAATACACTGTCAAATGAAATAAACTCGTGTTGAACCCATGGGAAGGGATAAGCCTTGACAACTACGAAAAACACATGAGCCTTGATTCCGTAAAGCAGCTTCAGGCGTTGAACACCATAATGAAAGAGCAGTTCGAGGTACAACACAAAATAGAAGAAGCGGCACTCACGGCTGATTCGAACGAGATCAGCTATTCGCTGATATTGCAGGAGGCATATTCTCTGCATAATACCATTCATCAATTGACAATTCACGGAGCATACTATATAATTATAATAAATTATACAGCCCAGAGTTGTCTGCAACTACGATTGCTATTGATACAAACTCACAAAATCCGTAACAAATAAAGTGAGGTAACGATCATGTCAGAAAATTACATTCCACCCGTAAGACAGGATATAAACAATGCGGTAATTCCGAAGAATGCGGAGTTTTACGAAGAAATGAAGCTTCTTGTTCATCTGGCAAAGAATTATCCCGACGACGTTGAACTCCGGCTGTTCGCTCCTGTTTCAGAAGAAGAAATAGATAGATTTGAAAAGCGTACAAATATCAAGCTTACCGATGAATTAAGGGACTTATTCAAGTTTACAAACGGTTTTTACCTTAGTCCTTCAAATCTTGAGATCAGCACACTTGACCAGATTGAGAAAATGCCTGATCCCGAATGGGATAATACAAAGAATTATATGTTTCTTGGCGATATGATCGGCGACGGCGAGCTTGTTCTCCTTGACCTTGACACTAACAAGATAATAGCAAATGATCACGGCGATGAAGAAGAATACGATGATATCACAACTCTTCTCGAATGTATCATTGCAGACTTCTTGGACGGTGAAGTTGAGGACGATGAATTAGAAGAATATCTCGATGGATGGGACGACGCTGAGTAAGCGGATAAAACAACAAAATCAAACCATATCAGAAGGGAAATAACAATTTTTTTCAGACCGGAAATACAGGTGAATAGAATGTCAGATGTAAAAGAATTTAAATGTCCGTCATGCGGAGCTCCCATGTATTATGATATCGACAGAAAAAGTATGTCATGCAGATTCTGCAAAAACACATACGATATCGAGTATATTCGCTCTCATTTCAATGAAGGAACTGATGAAAAAAGTTCTGATTTTGACTGGATAAAAAGATCAAAAGCGGTATGGGAACCCTATGTGAATGATAAGATCGAAGAATTTGACTGTCCTTCATGCGGCGGAAAAATAATAACCGCATCTTCGACAGGAACGGCAAAATGTCCTTTCTGCAGCCATGATGTTATAATATCTTCCGATTTTAAAGGAGATATACGCCCTGATAAAGTAATACCGTTCAATATATCTAAAAAGGAATTTGCGGATAAATACACGGAATATATTTCCGATATAAAAAATGTTCCTAAGTATTTCAAGAGTAAAAACGCATTGGCTAACATAACGGGTTGCTATATACCTGTCTGGGGCTACAGCTGTACCTGCGAATCAGTTGTTGATTCAAAATTAAATTCTTCTATAACTGTCAGGGATTATCCGATACTTGCAAATGACAAAAATATGGGATGGAATGTTTTTTATTCCATGTGGCCTTTCAATTTCAACGAGGCAGATGATTTCAATGAATCATATCTTACGGGCTTTTATGCAAGCAGATATACTATCGGTGCTGAAAACGCAATGAGAGATGCGGATTACAGAATAAAGGTAGCCTGCCCTGTGAATAAGCTCAAATCTGAAAGCGGAACTTCTGACCTTGAAACAGCTGATATAAAAAAGATGATTCACAACAGGGAACTGACATATTATCTTGTTCCCGTATGGCTTTTGAATATTACGTATGAAAAAGCAAATTATACTATTGCAATGAATGGTCAGACCGGAAAAATGTGTGCTGACAGCCTTCCTGACAATCCATTGTATCATCGCTTGTATAAAATAATATATCTTATCCTACAGCTGGCAGAATTTGCTGCGGTATTCCTGTATTTTAAACCTTACCTTTTTGAAACAGAAATCGATTCTGAAATTATAGGTATAATTGTAATGATCATATTGGCCTGCATATTCGTCCCTCTGGTGTTTAATGTAATGGTTTCTTCTTTAATTTGCAAGATCTTATTTTTCAGGAAGAGAAAGAAACAGGATTCAATTGAGAAAAAACGCTATTTTTACGTAAGTGATTTTCTTGAATAAATGCCGTTCACTAACACGTTATAACTCATTCTTTTGCAATATGGAATTAACCGGAAGTAAGAAATAGTTTTAGGAATTATCATACTCAACTAAAATGAACTGGTGCAGATTTTGTGACAGTTCATTTTTTGTTTTATTTGCAACAAATGAAAACGACTCCTGTCCCAATACAGACAGGAGCTGTTTTATATAATATTACATAAGTATTGATAATCTGCGCCAGGTATGGTATAATTTGATAAATCAAAGTTAAAGGGAGGTTACTTGTATGCCTTTCAGGATAATCAGGAACGATATAACTAAAGTCAAAGCCGACGCTATCGTCAATGCTGCAAATTCATCATTGCTGGGCGGAGGCGGAGTTGACGGTGCTATACATCATGCGGCAGGTCCGCAGCTGCTGGAGGAATGCAGGACTCTCGGCGGCTGTAAAACAGGTGATGCAAAGCTTACAAAGGGATATGCACTTGACTGCAAATATATCATACATACCGTGGGTCCCGCATGGCATGGCGGTGATAGGGGAGAGGAAGAGCTTCTGCGATTATGCTACAGGAACTCCCTTGCGCTTGCAAAGGAAAACGGCTGCGAGAGCGTGGCTTTCCCTCTTATTTCGTCTGGTATATATGGCTATCCGAAGGACAGGGCTCTGGACGTTGCCGTTTCCGAATTCAGAAGCTTTCTTGAAGAAAACGATATGGACATCACGCTGGTCATATTTGATAAGGACTCATTTGAAGTCAGTTCAGAAATAGTCGGCGAGATAAGGCAGTATATCAGCGATGCCTACGCTAAAAAAAGCGCAGCTCTCGACAAAAGAAACAGGGACAGCGAAACAGCTCTTGGTATGTACCATACCGCGGAAGCAGCTAAACCGCTCGGACTATTCGGCAGGAAAAAGGAAAGCTCCGCAAATATCATGCCCGTGGAAGCTGATATCTGCTGTGAAGCGAGCGCTGACCTTGAAGATCTGCTGAAAACCCATGACGAGTCTTTCTCGGAAGCTCTGCTGCGGCTCATAGACGAAAAGGGCATGACAGATGTTGAGACCTATAAAAAAGCCAATATCGACCGCAAGCTCTTTTCAAAGATACGCAGCGACAAGAACTACAAGCCGAAAAAGCAGACGGCTGTGGCTTTTGCAGTAGCCCTTGAACTTGATCTCGGCGAAACGGAAGAGCTTCTGAAAAAAGCAGGCTTTGCACTGTCGGACAGTCTGAAATTCGACCTGATAATCCGCTATTTTATTGAACGCAGCAATTATAATATCTATGAGATAAACGAAGCGCTGTTCGCCTTTGACCAGAGTTTAATAGGTTCATGATTTGTCGCCTTTGAAGCGACCAAAATACCTCCGTGATGATGTATACTGTAATTACAGTAAAGGAAACGCAAAAGCGCTTCCGCAGAAAACATCAAAACGGAGGTATTATTATGAAAAAGAATCTTACTGAACTGGTATTTATCCTTGACGAGAGCGGCTCAATGAGCGGACTTACACCTGATACTATCGGCGGCTTCAATTCACTTATTGCAAAGCAGAAGAAAGAAGAGGGCGAAGCACTTGTCTCAACTGTATTTTTCAGCAATGATTCCAAAGTGATACATGACAGGGTGAAGCTGGAAGATATTCCCAAGCTTACCGACAGGGACTATGTTCCCTCAGGCTGTACGGCTCTTCTTGATGCAGTGGGAGACGCAGTTCACCATATCGCCAATATCCATAAGTATGCCCGTGAGGAAGATGTTCCCGAAAAGACGCTGTTTGTCATTACAACGGACGGTATGGAGAACGCCAGCAGGAAGTACAGCCACAAGGACGTGAAGAAGCTCATCGAAAAAGCGCAGGAGGAAAGGGGCTGGGAGTTTGTATTCCTCGGAGCTAATATCGACGCAGCCGAGACCGCTGGTTCAATCGGTATCAGAGCTGAAAACGCAGTTGACTATCACGCTGACTGCTGCGGTACGGAAGTTCTTTACGAAGCTGTCGGCTGCGCTGTAAGCAGTGTAAGAGCCAAAAAGGGTCTGAATAAGGCATGGAAGTTCTCTGTAGAAGCTGACAATGAGCGCAGAAATAAGAAATAAGCTATAATACAAACAAAAAGGCTGGACTTATAAAAGTCCGGCCTTTATAGCTTATATTTAGTGGGTATCTGCATATTAGCATACTGATACGCAGAGGGTTACACAAATTTTAGGATAGACTCCGAAAAGACATACTCTTGTAAAATGAGTTGGTGCATAATCTGCGCCAACTCATTTTTTATATTGAAATAACATTCACTTGAAAAGATAATGATACAATTCACTTTTGACGCTTACTATCAAAACAAGAAAGGTTTACATTTTATAAAGTATTCATGCTGTTCTGATAATGCAGGCGCTTGCAAATCCGAATAAATACGGATTAAATGGAACAGATCCAAGACATATTACCGAAAAAGGATTAAAATATGCAGACGCATACGGCGACGGTCTCACTGTTAATGATGCACAGCACATACAGCTTTACCTTTTAGGAAAAATCAGTTTCTTAGATTAATACAAAGAGAAGCTCCGACATTAATGCCGGAGCTTCTTTATCATGAATAATTGAAACCAAATATAATAAACAAACCAATTTTGAAATCCTTTTTAGATTCTTTTCTCAGACTGAACAGTAAAATGGAATATGCCAAAATAAAATGCTAACCGTTTTTTGCTTTTTTGTTAGCATAAATTGCGGTTTTTACTGTATAATCTTTACAAATCTATATAAATATTGTATATTATGTATAAACTGAATAGCGCGTGAATTTGTGGGATGCTTAATCCCGCATCAATTAAATGAGGCAGAAAGAAAAACATCAGACAAAAATGTGTAATGAGGGGTGATTTATTTGAATTTGAAAAACATCAAAAGAGTATTCAGCTGTACTATATCTGCAATGGTGATCGCGGCAAGTATGCCTGCAGCTACAGTTATTAAAGCTGCTGACCAGCAGACACGCGAAGATATCGGCGGTTTTGATTTAGGCGATATGGGCGGCGATAATGCAGGCGGCGAAGGCGACGCAACTCATGAGGACGCAGGCAGCACGGAGGGCGTAGCAGCTCACCAGAACCTTAACTACACCTACGAAAAGGGGGGTGACGGCTTCAAGGATTACATGGGACCGTACTTCCGTCTCGGAACTGGTGTAGGCGGCTTTGAAATTGGCAAATCACAGGCTCAGGAATTCATCAAGAAGAACTACAACTCTATCACCTGCGAAAACGAAATGAAGCCTGATTCAATCGTTGCAGGCGTAAACGGTGATGAAGTAGATATCAGCCTTTACGGCGCAAGCGCAATACTCAAGTTCGCTGAGGAGAACGGCATAGGTGTTCATGGTTATACGTTTGTATGGTACAGCCAGACACCTGCTTATCTCTTTCAGGACAATCGCGAATATGTTTCCAAGGAGCGTATGAACAAGCGTCTTGAGAGCATGATAAAGAACACATTCGCTCAGATCAAGTCCGATTATCCTGACTTACAGCTCCATTCTTATGACGTATGTAGCGAGCTGTTCGTTAACGACGGTGGCGGAATGAGACCTGCAAGCAACTCCAACTGGACGAGAGTATACGGTGAAGGCAACTCAGAGTACGTTGTAAACGCATTCAAGTATGCAAGAGAGTATGCTCCTGAGGATTGTAAGCTTTATCTCAGCGATTATAACGAGTACATGAGTGCAAAGACGGATGACCTTATAAATATTGCAAAGACAATCATGAAAGAGGGAGATTATATTGACGGTATCGGAATGGAGGCTCATCTTGATACAAGGTATCCTTCGGCAAGCGAGTTTGAAACAGCTATAAAGCAGTTTGAGTCACTCGGACTTGACATTCAGATCACAGAGCTTGATATCTCAAACAGCACAGGTCCTGTCGATCAGCTTTATCCTCAGATCTTTGAGGCAGCTATGAAGCACGCTAAGAACATCTCCTGCGTGACCCTCTCAAGAACAACAGACGAGAGTTTGTGGAGATACGACAACAATATACAGCTCCCGTTCAGTAACTATAAGCCTAAGCCATTCTACAATGACATTATAGCTCTTGCTGATAAAATAGATCCTCCTGTAACTGCAACTACAACAACTTTAACTTCGACTACCACTACCACAACAACTACTACCAATACCACAACAGTTACTGCTACAACAACAGCTCCTGTTGACTTTAAGGAACTTCTTGAATCAAAGGTTTCCAAGTGGGGCGACGCTAACTGCGACGACGGTATTGATATGGGCGATGCTGTAATTATAATGCAGTCCCTCGCTAACCCGAACAAATATAAGCTCTCAGATCAGGGCAAGTACAATGCAGACGTTTATGAGGCTGGCGGCGGTATAACAACAAATGACGCAGCTGCTATCCAGAAGCACCTCTTAGGACTTATCAAGTCACTTCCCGAAAACTATTCATCAGGCATTAATACAGTTCAGACAGCAGCTACAACTAAGGCTGCTACAACCACAACAACTACTCAGGTTACTACAACTAAGGCTGATACAGCCACGACTACTACTCAGGTTACTACAACTTATGAGAGTACAAGCAGCACTGGGAACGTGGCAGCTCACCAGAACCGTAACTACACATACGAAAGGGACGGCAACGGCTTCAAGGACCACATGGGTCCGTACTTCCGTCTCGGTACTGTTGTAAGTTCCTTTGAAATTGGCACCTACCAGGCTCAGGAGTTCATCAAGAAGAATTATAACTCTGTAACCTGTGAATATGAAATGAAGCCTGATTCTATCGTTGCAGGCATAAACGGTGATGAAGTAGATATAAGCCTAAGCCAGGCAGGTAAAATCCTTGAGTTCGCAGAGCAGAACGGTATCGGTGTTCGTGGTAATACGTTTGTATGGTACAGTCAGACACCTCAGTCTCTCTTCAAGGACAATGACGGATTTGTTTCCAAGGACCGTATGAACAAGCGTCTTGAGAGCATGATAAAGAATACATTCTCACAGATCAAGACCAACTATCCTGATCTCAAACTCCATTCATACGATGTCTGCAACGAGCTGTTTGTTAACGACGGCGGTGGTATGAGACCTGCAAACCGTTCAAACTGGGCAAAGGTATACGGCGAAGGAAACACAGAGTTCGTTGTAAACGCATTCAAGTATGCAAGAGAGTATGCTCCTGAGGAGTGTAAGCTTTACCTCAATGACTATAACGAGTACATGAGCGCAAAGACGGACGACCTTATAAATATGGCCAAGGCAATCATGAAGGAGGGCGACTATATCGACGGTATCGGAATGGAGGCTCACCTTGATTCAAGTTATCCTTCGGCAAGTGAGTTTGAAACAGCTGTAAAGCAGTTTGAAACGCTCGGACTTGACATTCAGATCACAGAACTCGAAATCACTAACAGCACCGGTACTAACGGTAAGCTTTATCCTCAGATCTTTGAGGTAGCTATGAAACACGCTAAGAACATCTCCTGCGTGACCCTCGCGGGAACAACAGACGAGAGAAGCTGGAGATGCTATGAGAACGGCGGTTCACCGCTTCCGTTCAGCAACTATCAGCCTAAGTCATTCTACAATGACATTATAACTCTTGCTAAAAAGGCAGGTCCGGGGGCTATAACTTCGACTACAACTATCACAACCACAACTACAACTACAACAACTACTACCAAGGTTACTGCAACAACTGTTGTTGTAAATAACGACGATCAGGTATAGGCAGACAAGAAGCTCTGCGCTATCTCATTAGATGACGATGCATCAGCTACCAGCAATTATGACCTGGCTAAATGATAATCGACGCTCTTATCAAGAATAACATGACAGCTACATTCTTCATCGTAAGCGCAAACCAGACCTGATCCCCAAAATTACAAAAATGAGCCGAGGAATTCTTCTTCGGCTCTAATTTTATATATGGAATGTTATCCGAAAAGTTGGAACTGCTTACAATAAAAGAAAAGTGTGAAGCTGATAAGTGGACTTTCAGAACACATTTTCAGGGTGGACTGGAGATAAAAGATACGGCTGAAAAGATGATGAAATATGCTTAAATTGAATAATAGACTATCCGTTTTTTGCTTTCTTGTTGACATAAATTGCTCTTTTTGCTGTATAATATTTACAAATCTTTACAAATGGTGTATATTTATTGGAGAAATATATAAATTAGAACGGGAATTTGGGGGATTTTTATCCCACTTCAACTAAAGGAGGGAAGTAAATAAATTCAGGCAAAAAACAAACAAATTATTTATAACGAGGAGTGATTATTTTGAGTTTGAAAAACATTAAAAGAGCAGTCAGCGGTGCGGTTTCTGCATTTGTGATAGCAGCAAGCTTACCGGCAGCTTCAGCTGTAAACGCTGCTGACCAGCAGACACGAGG
>NZ_JAEFAJ010000027.1 GCF_016287535.1 Ruminococcus sp. | reverse complement strand
TTCAGGCAGATCTCGGATCTGTCTTTTCGTCATGCATTTTTTGCGAATGTAACAGCAGGAGTATGTCTGGTCATATTCCAAACATACTCCTGTTCTTTTACGTATTTGATTAGCTTAATGACATTACCCGTGAGGGAGCTGCTGTTCTATATTAAGTATTATACACGTTTAAACACATCGTATCTTGCAACCTGTTTCTTCAGCTCAGGAAGGAAATACTGAAAGCCCCATTCAACATCTTCCGGAACGTCTTCGAAACCGTTGCGGGCATCTACAATGAATAGACTGCCTTTACGCTCACGCAGCATTTCAAGTGAAGCAGATACAGTCTTTTTGTAATCATCGAAGTGTGCTTCTTTCTTCCAGATATGAAAAACACTATTATCTTTTGCTATATAATCGAGTTTTGCAAATTCGCTCTCAAACATTATGTTTTCCTTTCATAATCATAATCCCATTCCGTACCCTGCACCTACACCTATTACCGCAGACAGCAGAATGATCTTGATCGGGTGTACCTTTTTGAACGCAAGCACGGTAGTAACAGCGAATAATCCGAGAAATACCCAGAAGCTCGCAGAAGAAAAAACAGATACGCTCAAACCTGCCGGGAAGAACACCGTCCTTGCAACAGATATAAAGGCTGCACCTATCATTCCGACAACAGCAGGTTTCAATCCAGACATGATACCGCCCACCGCTTTGCTTTTCTTGTACTTTTCAAAGCACTTTGCGATGATAAGTATGATGATAAAGGACGGCAAAACTATACCGAGGGTAGCTATTATCGCCCCTAAAATACCGCCTGTTCTGATACCTACAAAGGTCGCCATATTGACTGCAAGAGGTCCGGGTGTGCTTTCACTCAGCGCGACGAAATCCACAAGCTCCTCCTGCGTCAGCCAGCCTTGTCGTTCTGCTTCCGCCTGTATCATAGCAATCATAGCGTATCCGCCGCCAAAGGTGAACGCCCCTATTTTCAGAAAGACAAGAAACAACTTAATCAGTGCCATTGCTCTGCTCCTTTCTGTTCAGGATTGACCACAGCAGACCGAACAATCCGCATCCGATGATGACAAATACGGCGTCTATTTTCAGGAAAGCAGTCAGAACAAGAGAAAGTCCCATGATCGCATAGGAAAATGGCTTCTTTTTCTTCTTCACCGATTTGAACATCATCCATAGTGCTTTCAGTATCAGTGCAAGTACGGCTGCACGGATACCCATAAAAGCATAGCGTACGGCTTTGATGCTCTGAAACTGCGTCAATATCAGGGATATAAGCGAGATTATAAGAAACGAGGGTAGGACAACACCGAGAGTTGCCATACACGCCCCAAGAAATCCCGATGTCTTATAACCTACAAAGGTTGCGGCATTGATAGCGATCGGTCCGGGCGTTGACTCAGAGATCGCAACAATATCGGTGATATCCTTTTCATTCAGCCATTTTTTGTTTTCGCAAACTTCCTTCTGTATCAGCGGTATCATCGCATAACCGCCGCCAAAGGTAAATGCCCCGATCTTCATAAAGGTCAGGAACAATTCAAGATTTTTATTCACAATATCACTCCTACAGAAAAATTATACCAAATCAAGTAATATCCGTCAATATCCGAAAACGCCAAGAATATACTTGACATAAGTCGATAAATATGTTATAATCGACATAAGTCAGAAAGGAGATGTGCCTATGCCAAGACCGCAAAAATCACGCCGTATCTGCTGTTACCCCGATTATTGGAGCTTTGCTCCCGATCAGGACAAGGCAAATGATACGATAGTAATGTCGCTTGACGAGTTCGAGACCATACGTCTGATCGATTATCAGTCAAAGACGCAGGAACAATGCGCTCAGGAGATGAACGTGGCGAGAACGACTGTCACGGCGATATACGACGCCGCAAGAAAAAAACTCGCTCAGGCCCTGGTCGAAGGCAGACGCATCGTCATTTCGGGCGGAAATTATACTCTTGATAACAAGATCTCAGAGGAGATCACACGGAAAGGAAGCACTATTATGAGAATTGCAGTAACCTATGAAAACGGACAGATCTTCCAGCATTTCGGCAGAACTGAACAGTTCAAGCTCTATGACGTTGCTGACGGTAAGATTATTAACGAGCAGGTAGTCGGAACAATGGGTGCAGGACATGGCGCTCTTGCGGGTTTCCTGAAAAACGCTCAGGCTGACGTTCTGATCTGCGGAGGTATCGGCGGAGGCGCACAGATGGCTATGCAGGAGGCAGGAATCGCTCTCTATGGCGGCAATATGGGAAGTGCAGATGAGGCAGTTGCTGCTTTTCTTGCACAGACTCTTGAACAGAACTCCAATCCGACCTGCGATCATCACGATCATGAACACGGTGAAGGACATTCCTGCGGAGATCATGGCTGCGGCACGCACAGCTGCGGTAACCACTGATGAAGTTCGATCATACTGAAAAGGCAGTCAGCCTTTTTACACAGGGCTATAACTGCGCACAGTCTGTTTTTGTTGCGTTCTCCGATGTTACCGGCATGGACGAGGAGCTTGCAAAACGGCTTTCTTCCTCATTCGGAGCCGGAATGGGACGTATGCGTGAGGTCTGCGGTGCTTGCTCAGGCATGTTCATGGTGGCAGGTATCCTTTACGGACAGGGTACGGAACTTGATGACAATTTGAAAGCGGCGCATTACCAGCGTATACAGTATCTCGCAGAGGAATTCCGAAAAGCACATGAAACGATCATCTGCCGAGACCTTTTGAAAGGATTGGCGGTAACAAGTACGCCCGATCCCGAAAAACGTACCGAGCAATATTACAAAGTTAGACCCTGCGTGAAATTCGTCAAAACAGCGGCTGAAATACTTGACCGCTATTTTGAAGAAAAACCGCCTGTGAGGTAAGAGCCTATGAAGATCATCACACTTGTAGAAAATTCCTGCGGTCACGAAGACTGTATCGCAGAGCATGGGCTGTCTGTTTATATAGAAACGCGGAAGCATAGGCTCCTGCTTGACACAGGACAATCCGATGCTGTTGTGAAGAATGCAGAGATTCTCGGTGTTGACCTGTCATTAGTCGATACAGTGGTACTTAGCCACGGACACTATGATCATTCAGGCGGTATCCTTCCGTTTTCGCAGATCAACCATACCGCTCATATCATTATGCAGAGCAAAGCTGCCGAGCCCCATTTTAACGGCGAACGATACATCGGTATTGATAAGGCTATTCTTGACCTGCCGAATGTACAGCTGATAGACGGTGATATACAGCTAGACGATGAGCTGTTTCTGTTCAGCGGTATCACAGGCAGACGTTGTTATCCCCAAGGTAATTTTAAGCTCTCACGTATGGAAACCGGAGAGAAAGTTCCAGATGATTTCGCTCATGAGCAGTGCCTTGTGATAAAACAGGATGGCAAGTATTGGCTGCTTTCTGGATGTTCGCATAACGGTATTCTCAACATCCTTGACCGATACAGAGAGAGATTCGGAAACGCTCCCGACTATGTGATTACAGGCTTTCACATGATGAAAAAGGACGGCGAGTATACTGAGGAGGAAAAGGCTGTCATCATTCAGACAGCAAGAGAGCTTTCCCAGCTGGATACAATCTTTTACAGCGGTCACTGCACGGGTATCCCTGCGTTTGATCTTATGAAGGACATTATGGGCGATCAGTTGATAGCTTTGCACAGCGGTGAGCAATTAATATAAAACCTCTATAATTGTAAACGCAGCCGTCAATTTGCCGACTGCGTTGTTTTTATCTTATGTACGCCTCTGCGAGCAGTACCGCACTTTCGATCAACTTCGGGCAGACTGTAGCGAACAGTCCGTGTTCCCGTGCATACTGCCGTTCCTCCTCATTCGCAAGATTGACCTTCAGAAGTTCACGGCAGAGATAAGAGCCGTTCTGCGCTGCAAATTCCGTCATAAACCGTTTTGCATATTCATCGGCAGTCTGCTGCTTTTCAAAATCGCCGACCTCTGACATTCCAAATTTCATGCCGAGCGCCATCAGGGCGCCGGTGCATGCACCGCAAACTTCGCCCTTCCGCATGCCGCCGCCGAAGCAGGATCCGAATTTCAGCGCCGTTTCTGTTATCCAATCTGCGCACTAACCTCACTGTGCAGATTGGTTGTCAGGCGTTTTGAGTTCTTAGATATTTTCCCAAATACAGTAAAAAGTCGGTTTGGGTTGACTTTGCAATTTGGATATATGCCGTAAAAGTGCGCTAAATAGGCACTTTTACGCCTTATCCCTTGACATCAATACCATGCATTCAACGTGCGTCGTATTTGCGAAAATGTCTATATTTCTATAATATCAGATGTCTAAACTCTTGTCAATAAAAATAGTGCCTTCGAGATTTGTGAGACTTTCAAAATCTCATGAAATGCACATGACTGAAAGGTAGTATAACGATACGAAAGAATCAGCTCCCGCGAGGGAGCTGATTTCGTATATTTGAAAAGTCGAATATAATTTTTTCTCCTCAAGTGAGATACTCCTTGATGATTGGGGGGTATAATCATTTCTACAGTAAATTATATATTCCATCTTCTGATAGAACTCCTCGTTTGAGATCACTCGGGAGAAGATCTGCCTCGTCGGCAGCATAGTCACGCTTCCATTCAGGGCTTCCGTAATAGTCTGACAATTGTTCAAGTATTTCAGGAGAACCATTCTTAGCCTTTTGCAGGATTCCTTCATAGTAAGTGATACGCTTAACTTGTTCCTTTATTCCTTCAGGAGTAACTGGCAGTATCTTTTCGAAGCGGAACATTTCGGATATTTCGCCGACTTCATCGTGAGGATCGCGGTTATGAGCGTGATAGAATTCTACAATATGAAAGCCACAGCGGTTGACATAGAAGTGAATGTTGCGTTTTTCGAAATATGGTGTAACGGTTTCCCAGACTGTTATTTCGGGGTGCATAGCTTCTATTTCACACCATGTCGCATATCCAATACCTTTGCTGTGAACAGAAGGAGATACGAATAGCAATACAAGCTCTCCATGGTCGTATTCTGTTTTTATTACTACGCCGCCAACAATTTTGTCGTCCTGCAAAATACGATATGCTATTCCTTCGTCAATCGCACGAGATATCGTGTCATGAGAAATTATCTCACCATCTTCTTCAAAGTGATTATCTCGCTGACCGAATTCTTCCAAAGCGCAGTAATTGAATGCTTCCTGATTATCCTTGATAAAGTGTTCACGGTCGCTGTCATCGAGAGGAACAAGGGTTACATTAATTCTTTCACTCATACAAATCATCTCCTTTTATTATAGTATAGACGTATATATGGTCTATGTCAAGTCGGCAAGTATGGTTTCTCTCATCGTGTATAAGAATAGCAGCGCCGTACCACGTACCAAATGTACCACATTTAAGAACTGTTACGTTTGGTACGTCTGGTACACGGTACATGATCTCAGCTTTATAAAAATATGTGCCTTAGAACAAAGTAATTTTCATCTGAACTTGAAAAATGATGTATTTGGTGTATTCAGTGTATTCACATACGATATCAAGCCATTTTGGGATACATACTGAATACATCGGAATACATCGACGCTGTATTAGATATATTTTTGAAGTGTCGGATTACAGGCAATTAGACACCAAATACATCAAATACACCGATTTTGAAATCCATTTAGAATTTCAGAAAGAAAAGAATTCTTCCGAAGCCGTGCTCTTGTGCCGTAACAGAAATTGTAGTTTTCATTGAAAAAGCATTCTATGCTTTTCAGAAATTTCCGAAAAAGTTATCAGGCACTGAAGTGCAGTTTGGAAGGGAGCAAGCATATCAAGTGTACGTACACTTTCGATTTTTTTAAAAATCGAAACACTTGCAGCTTGCCGTTCTGGGACATTCCCAGCCCCTTTGCCTTAATAATATGTATAAGGACTTCAAACTTGTTATCTTGCTATAAAAAATATAATCATCCCTTGCAGCAGTATCTACTGCATCAAAAGCAGAGCCACATCTTACAAGTACCTATTCTTCGTTGCAACAGAATACAGACTTGCAGTAGCTCCTTGACGGAAATCAGATTTTTTGAAGAAGCATATTTGTACAAACCTTACACGAACATCTGAATGGATAGAAATATGTTTGCCGAATGTTTGTTTGATTTTTACAATGATCAAGAATAGTTTCTGTGATTTTATGACTATTAATACAATAGAATACTCCCTATCAGAGATAGCAGTATACCCCCGGAAAAGCGCTTTTTTTCGGGGGCTTTTTTCTGCCATTATGTCAATTGAATATGCAGTTCCAGTGAGCTATAATGGGTATACGATTTGCAGATTCGCAGGCAAATTACATAACGTGTTTCATCTCAGAAACAAAAAATTTTCAAGGAGGGATGAAAGTGAGAATACCGAAATTTTTATATGAAGAGTCTGCAAAAAAGTGCAGCGGATAGGAGTATTATGAAAAGAAATGAAAATGAAACCATTGTAAAAAAAGAAAACACTTCATCTATTGCTCTCACAGAGGAACAGGAGAAAGAGTTTGTAAAGGCAATGAAGATAGGCTACTACAATGCTTTTTACAAACAGGGGCTCATAACAGCGGAACAGCTTGAAAAGCTTATCGCATTGCAGGAACAGTCCGAACAGGCAGCATAACAAATTCCCTCTGCATTTTGTATTGACTTTAAAGTGTAAAAGTTATATAATGAAAATGCAGGGGGATTCATTCCCCATTACGGGAAAAGGAGGAAAATGAATAACAAAACTAAAGTTGCGGCGTCCTGCCGCGTAAGCACCAACATGGAAGATTAGCTCAATTCTCTGTCAGCACAGATAAAGTATTTCACCGAGTATATTTGTGAGCATGAAGACTGGGAACTTGTCGAGGTATATTATGATGAAGGTATCACAGGAACTTCCGTAAAAAAACGTGACGGCTTCAATCGTATGATTGCCGATAGTGAGGACGGCAGAATTGATCTCATTCTTACAAAAGAAGTAAGTAGATTCGCAAGAAATACTGTAGATACCCTTAATTATACCAGAAAGCTGTCTGCGTTAAATATCGGCGTAATCTTTATGAATGACGGTATCGACACCCGTGAAAAGGATGGTGAACTTCGCCTGACAATTATGTCATCCATTGCACAGGAAGAAAGTCGTAAGATATCTGAGCGTGTTAAATGGGGAATGCGTCGTAAAATGGAAAATGGATATGTTTACGGATATTCTCATCTGCTTGGCTATCGTATTAAAGAAGGTAAAATAGAAGTAATACCCGAAGAAGCAGAAATTGTCAGACACATCTTTCATAAGTATGTTTATGAAGGCAAGTGCAGCTCTATAATTGCAAATGAACTGAACGCTGAAGGCTATACAAGTATAAAGGGTGCGATTTTTCGTCAGGATTCTGTGATAAGAATTCTGAAAAATGAGAAGTATTGCGGTGATCTGGTGCAATGGAAAAAAGTATGCACTGACTATCTCACAAAGAAAAAAGCATGGAACGATGGAACAAACCCAAATGTTCCCCTTGTTTCGATACAAGATCACCATGAACCGATTATTTCCAGAGAAGTATTTGAGGCAGCACAGGAGTTACTGAATAAGCGCGGTAAAAAATCCCGTGAGGGACGTAAGTATTCTCAGCACTATTGGCACAGCAGCCGGGTTTATTGCGGTAAGTGTGGAAGCCCTTTTGGAATTACGGGTAGGAAAACTATAAAAAATCGTTGTCTGCGCTGTATCAATCGCTCTAAGTATGGTACAGTACAGAAAATGAATGTTAACGGCGTTATGGTCGGATGCGACAATAGATTTATCACTGAAAAAGTCATCAACACCTGCATGAAATATGTACTGGAGCATATTCAGAATAAACGAGATAGTATTTCCGAGCAACTTCTTGCTGACATTAAGTTCATACAGGAAACCGCTACCGTGACAGATACAAAGCCGCTGCAGGAGAGAATAGAAAAGATCTCTGAAAAGAAGCGCAATTCTGTTGATCTTATGCTTGAGGGCATCATTTCAAAAGACGATCTGAAAGTTCAGGTTAATCGGTATGATGCTGAAATCGCAGAGTTATCCGAGCAGATTGCAAATAACAGTGATATTAGTCGTTATCATCAGAAACAGCTTGAAGCAATACGCGGATATATTGCTCAGATCAATCAAACAGAGAATATGGATACAGACAGCTTTGAGGTCTATAATTCCATGCTCAAAAAGATAGTGGTATATGATAACAGTACGATAGACTTTTATCTATCTTGTATTCCATTCGGTTTTCACTTGACCTATCGGAACGAAAGAATTCCTCATACGCACAATATTTGGGGCGTAACTGTGGAAAAATGTGAGATAATCTCTGAGTAGTGTGCAAACGGAGGGTTCAGACACTTGTCAGCGAGCGTCATGTTGATGCTTAACATACCTGACAAGTACGCTATGGAACGCGGGGGCTGGTCTACTAATTCTACGTTGAAATCGGTATATCAGCACACGTTTTCAGAGGAACGCAAGCAGGTCGATAAGAAGATCGACGACTACTTCAACAGTATACTTGAAGGTTCGGATAAGGAATAAAAATAGGAAATGGCTATATTACCGTATAGCCATTTTTTGTTTGACTAATAGTCTTATCCGTGATATAATATGTATAAGATTTATTGAGCAGGGGGCGAAAATATGAATCAGAACGAAATAGATGCTAAGAGCCTTGAAAATGCTAAGCAGTTATTTATATCAGGTGATATCGACCAAATTGATGTTGGAACAGTCAAAGGCTTGCAGGATATCCATAAGGCTTTATTTAATGGGCTTTATGAATTCGCCGGACAGATACGCACTAAAAATATCGCAAAGGGCGGATTCAGATTTGCTAATTCTCTGTACCTGAAAGAAGTGCTTGCGGCTGTTGAAAAAATGCCTGAGGGCACATTTGAAGAAATAATCGCTAAGTACGTTGAGATGAATGTTGCTCACCCGTTTATGGAGGGCAACGGAAGAAGTACTCGAATTTGGCTCGATATGATTCTAAAAAAGAATCTCGGCAAGGTCATTGATTGGGCAAATATTGATAAAGATCAGTATTTGCAGGCTATGGAGCGCAGCCCTATAAACGATTTGGAGCTTCGCTTTCTTATCCAGCCTAATCTAACAGACAAAATTAATGACAGAGAAGTTATCTTCAAGGGAATCGAGCAGTCGTATTATTATGAAGGATACGAGAAACCTTGACCTCAAATAAGGAGGACCTATGGATTATAAGATAATGCACAAGGACAGCATAGTTGCCCTTGCTAATAAAAATGGAATAACGGAGATTATCGACCAATCGCTCTGTCCTGCCTGTTTTGCAATCGGTATGCCGCTTGAGATATGGCTTGACAACAGGTGTGTTGATATTCATCGTTCACATTCAAGAAAACTGTTCAAAGCTCTGCGCCTGAGAACTCCTGATGATATAGAGCAGGTAATTGATATAGGTCACGGAATTTCCATAACCGACAACTGGTGGATACAGAAAGCTGACGAAGAGCTGGATTATACTTCGTTGAAGCAGTATAATGAAGAGATTGCTGATATTGCACTTTACGGTTCATCAGCCTCAAACAGTGGTAATACCAGAGGATATAGAGAGCTAGGTACTGTTGGAAGCTATGAAAAGGCTTGGCGTTATATTGACGGAAGCTGGTATATGTTCAAGCATGGAAATACTCAGGAGCTTATCAGTGAATACTACTCCTATCAGTTCTTAAAGGCTATGGGCGCTGATGTTGCAGAGTATGAAATACAGCACTCTACATCTTCCGAGACAGGTATCACGACAACTTTTATTATCTCTAAAGATTTTACTAACAATGCTGCGGTTGATTTTGAACCGTTCTGCAATTACTATACGGATCATGATGAACCTGAGTACATTATACCAAGGCTTGAAGAAAAGCTTATAAAGCCTTATGTGATGATGGTATTCTACGATGCTCTGCTCCATAATGACGACAGGCATAATCAGAACGCAGGCGTGCGTCGAGACAGCTCGACAGGTGAGATTATCGGACTTGCTCCTTATTTTGACTATAACCTCGGGCTTATCTCAACAGGAGTTCCGAGGATTGACAGCGTTAAAGGTAACGTCTTTACGGACAGCTTCCTCTCAAACGAAGTCTGCTGTAAGATTCTCAAAGCAGAATTACCTGATAGAGAAACAATTATTGGTAGTATAACGAAATCAGAGGGTGAAACAAAAGCAGCTTTCCCCGATGTGAGCCCCAACTATGACCTGATAAAGGACTATATTATCAGGACTTATGACTATTTAGCTTCCGCACTCTGAGAAAAATTATCGAATTATTATCACTATATTTGAATAGCATTTCTGCACTAAAACTCTATTCCACTCAAATTATTCCACACGATAATTACAAACGGCTATAAACAGACAAAAACAGCGCGTTACAAATATTCGAATCCCTCTCTGTCCGCTCAAAATAATGAGTTAGGAGAATGGCTGTATCGCGTAAAATAGCGGGATTCAGCCATTCTTCTTTTTTACTTTGAACTGAAAAATATTTCTGAGATTTGAAATAATTTTCACGTAGAATAGGCATTTTTCAGACCTATTCCGCACGGAATTCATACGAAAACTAACATGGGTGTATACTAATAAGTGCTTATATTTCGTAATTCTCAGGCAGAAATTTTTTTATTATTTATTCTTGTGAGTCGAATAAGCTGGAATTTATTCCAAACATAACAAAACGCTTTATAGAAATCAGGTAATTCCATAGCAGCTAATACTTGAAATAATATTGATTATCGGGTATAATAGTACCATAGTAAACTCTCGGAAGAGGTGACGTTATGCTTAAAATAGTATTCGGGGATACGACTAACTCTATATATCACCCTCCAACGTATTTTGATAATACCTATGAGGACGAGTGGATCACCGATCCTCGCAGTGTAGAAATGATAAAAGACATAGATAAATCCGATGTTGTTGGCTCAAGAGTAATAGACAGCCCTGTGCTTGGCTCTATTTCAGTCAAGGAGCTGTCTGGCGGAGTGAAAACCCTGCTCCTTATGCTTTTCGATGATTCAGGCAAGATATTCAACGCCTCTGCCTGCGGTGATAATTGTGCTAAGTGGATTTATGAGATAAGCAAGCATAAAGACCTGACCATTGCTCTCCACCATATTATGGATTTTAGTTCCTGTGAAGAGTTCAGTGCGTATATTATCAATACTGATAAACAGGTAGGCAGCTACAAGGAATACCTTGATGAAGCGTTCAGAATCGAGGAAAGATAAGTATGAAAGGAAAACATCATATTATCGTTCAGAACAGCAGAGTCAAGTTCGAGTTCGATTTGAAGAGGAACATAACTATTGTCAGGGGCGACAGCGCTACTGGCAAGACAACTCTTGTATTTCTGATTGATACATATGACAGACTTGGTGCAGACTCAGGTATCGAGATATCCTGTGATAAAAGATGTCTTACCATTAACAATTCTAACTGGGAATCCGTTCTGAATAGTGTCAGCGACTGTATCATTTTCATCGATGAGGAGAATACAATCGTCAAATCCGACGACTTTGCAAGGAAGATACAGGATACAGACAATTACTATGTTATCATAACAAGGGAGAATCTTCCTAATCTTCCTTATTCTGTGGAGGAGGTTTATGGTATACATACCTCAGGCAGATACGCTGATTTACGCAGGACCTACAATTCCTTCTATCAGCTTTATATAGCTGAAGAGAAAAAAACCGATGAAGCTACTGAGCTGGTTATTGTTGAGGACTCAAACTCAGGATGCGACTTCTTCAAAGCCGTTGTGGCTGACAGTATCGACTGTATTAGTTCAGGTGGAAAGACTAAAGTAAAGCGCACTGTTACTGATAACGACGGAAAAAAGATACTTGTTATTGCAGACGGAGCGGCTTTTGGTTCTGAAATGGGAGAACTCTATCTGTATATGCAGAAGCATCCAGAAGTAAGTCTTTATCTTCCCGAGTCTTTTGAGTGGTTGATATTAAAGTCTGGACTGATAGACGGAAACAGGATTGCTGATATCTTAGAGCATACTGAGGACTTTCTTGAGAGCTCCGAGTATTTCAGTTGGGAGCGTTTCTATACCAAGCTTCTGATTTCTGAGACTGAAGGAGCGTATTTGCAGTATTCCAAGCAGAAACTGAACGATGTCTATCTAAACCCGAATGAAAAAGAAGCAATACTCAAGGTAGCAGAAGTGATAAAAAAATACGTGGGATAATCACTGTATCTTTAGTATAAGATAATGGAGCTGGTAATAACCAGCTCCAAATTTCTTTCAATAGGGTATCGCTTGCCACGTTCATTTCCGAGGCGCACTGCTCCTGCGTCTTGGACTGATAATCTATCAGACGTATGGTCTCAAACTCGTCAAGCGACATAATGACCGTATCATTTGCCTTGTCCTGATCGGGAGCAAAGCTCCAGTAATCGGGATAACAGTAGATACGGCGTGATTTCTGCGGTCTTGGCATATAAACATCTCCTTTATGACTTATGTCAATTATAACGTATTTATTGACTTATGTAAAGTATTGCTTTGAAGATTCAATGTATTGTTTCAAAAACAGGCTCAGATCAAACATATAAATCCAAAAACATATTGACAAATCTCAATACGTATGCTGTAATAAATAAGCCGTATGACCATACGGCTTTTAACAGCAGCAATAAATAGATATATCTAAATATAACTATCGGAGAAAATGGATAATGTTTCAAAAGCGGTAAAGTATTATGAGTACGGCGCAATGTCAATGCCTGCGCTTGTGGTCAATGAAAAGCTCGTATCTGCGGGAAAGTTGCTGAAGCCTGAGGAGATATTGAAGCTTATCAAATAATAATGCCTTAAATGTAAAAATAATTTTTTTCTTACTGTTTAATATGCAAGCTATTTTATATTAGCGCGTTTTAACATAAAGCCATTTATGTAAATGCAGTCAGAACTGCGTTGAGCACATGACAAAAGAAAGTATAACGATATGAAATAAGCAGCTCCCGTGAGGGAGCTGCTGTTCTTATATGGATTATACCTTTTTACCCAAATTGAATTACAGCAATTATAAGGATTCTTGTAAATGTTTTTGGGGAAAACATAAGAATATGTTAATACATTATTAAGAAATAGCAATTATATTGATTTTTACTTTGAAATGTTATATAATAATAGATGAATGATACAAAAACTTTGTTTTTGGTCAGGGGGGTATTTATGATATACAACGATCCTGTTTTCTTGAAAATTGCTGAAGCGCTGCTGGTAGAATATACCAGTGTTTACTATATCAACGCAAAAACCAACGAATATCAGTGGTATTCCGCTGATCCTGAATTTCAGTCTCTTCATATAGAGCAGGGGGGCAAGGACTTTTTCAAAAATCTTAAAAGAGATGCTGATAAGGTCATTTATGAGGAAGATAAGCATATCTTTATGCAGGATATCCAGAGGGAGCATCTCCTTTCTCTTGTCGGCAAGGGCGCCAAGCGTAGGATAGAATACCGTCTTATGATCGATGGCAAGCCGGTTTACCACGCTCTGAGCCTTATAAGGGGCATAGATGAAGCTGATGATTACTTCATTCTCGGTGTCAGAAATGTTGACATGGAAGTAAGGGACAGGCAACAGGCTGAAAAAAATGAGCAGGAACTTGAGATCTATAACCAGATCGCTGAAAGCCTTGCAGGTCATTTCGATACTCTTTATTATGTGGATATGGAGACAAATGAATACTTTGAGTACTCCTCCACGGATACATACAAGAACCTGAATATCCCGACAAGTGGTGCGGATTTTTTCAGCGAGAGCCTGAAGAATATGAAGATATATGTTCATCCTGACGATCAGGAAAAAGTCATCCCCATGTTTGAAAAGGCTACTATCCTGAGGAACCTTAAAAACGCCAGAATGTTCAGCATGACCTACAGGCTCATGATGTTTGACAGTTTAATGAATTGCCGCTGTGTACAGATCTGGGCAAGTGATAAAAAGCATATTCTCGTAGGAATCGAGAACATAAATGACGAGGTCAGGGCAAGTGAGTTGCTGGAGGAAACAAAGAAGCAAAGCTTTACCTATGGACAGATCGTAAACAGTCTCGCTCTGCGCTATGACGTCATATATTATGTCAACGGAGAGACAGGTGAGTATTCAAGGTATTCTTCCGATGGCATTACCACTGATCCTTCACTGAGCTTTGAAGGCAGGAATTTTTATGCTGAAGTCGTGGGGATCATCAATACACAGGTCCATGCCGAAGATAAAGACAGGATAATTTCGATCCTTGATAAAGACTATATCATTACTGCTTTGGGGAACACAAATCAGTACAGCGAGGATTACAGAATTCTTGCGGACGGCAGGATAGAGCACACAAGGCTCACTGTCATGCGGGCCAACGATAATCTGCATTTTATTGTCGGCCTTGAAAATATAGATGAAGAGGTAAAGAAAGAACAGGAGCAGATAGAGGCTCTCAGACGGGCTAATGAGCTCGCAAGACGCGACGTCCTGACAGGTACGAGAAATGTTACCGCCTTTCGTGAG
Source organism: Ruminococcus sp. (assembly GCF_016287535.1). Lineage (GTDB taxonomy): Bacteria > Bacillota > Clostridia > Oscillospirales > Ruminococcaceae > Ruminococcus. The sequence continues at coordinate 32,010 of NZ_JAEFAJ010000027.1, read as the reverse complement.
TTTGAAGCTTCTATACAGAAAAGCATAGACAGCGGAGCAGGCCATTCTCCGTTTGCTGTCGTTGTCTGCGATATCAACGATCTTAAACATATCAATGATATCGGGGGGCATGAAGCGGGTGACGAATATATCAGATCGTCCTGCAGAATGATCTGCGGTATTTTTGCTCACAGTCCCGTTTTCAGGATAGGGGGCGATGAGTTTGCTGCTGTTCTTGTGGGAAACGACTATGACAAGCGTGTTTCACTTGTTGAAATGCTGCGCAGAAGATCCCGTGAAAACAACAGGAAAAACAATGCTCCTGCAGTAGCTGTTGGAATAGGAGTATACGACAGGATCAACGACAAAAAGGTCTCGGATGTTTTTAAACGTGCTGATGAAAGTATGTATGAGGACAAGGAGAACATAAAGTCGGAAACCTATGACGGCGTCAGCGAGAAACAGGGCGAGGGACCTGTACGTATCCCCGCAGAGCGTAAAAGACTGCTGGACGGTATGTTCAGGATGAACTGCATATCGGCTGAGGGTGTGTATATCTACCTCTGCGATATGAAGTATGACTTTTCAAGATGGTCAAAGGCTGCTGTGGATTCATACGGACTTCCGTCGGAGTATATGTACGGCGCGGGTGCAATATGGGAGGAGCATATCCATGAGGAGGACAAGGAGGCTTACCGCAGAGGCATCGCGGATATCTTTGCGGGAAACCAGAGCGGTCACGATATGCAGTACAGGGCAAGAAGGATCAACGGCGAATATAATGTCTGCACCTGCCGCGGTATCGTGCTCAAGGACGAAAACGGCGAGCTTGATTACTTTGTGGGTACTATAAGAGATCACGGCGTACACAGCAATTTAGACAGCCTTACGGGACTCAGCAATCAGTACGGGTTCTTCGATGAGGTGCAGTTCAATATCGTCAAAAACAAGGAAATGCTCATAGCTATCGTCGGTATTGCTAAGTTTTCGGAGATAAATGAGATATACGGATACCATTTTGGAAATCTCGTGCTTCAGAAATTCGGACGTTTCCTTTTTGAACACGTCGGGAACTGCGGCAGTGTGTTCAGACTTGACGGAACAAAGTTCGCTGTTCTGAGTACGTCTCTGACTGTAAGGGAGACAATGGCGAGATATGATGATATGCGCTCGTATTGCAGAGAAAGCATGGTCATTGACGATAAGAATATAATTTTAGAGCTGAATTCAAGCCTTATCGAAATAGATAATTTCAATATTGACTCGCAGACTGTGATGACCTGCCTGACATTTGCCTATAATGAGTCAAAAACCAAAAAGCACGGAGATCTTGTGGTGTTCGATAACGATCTCGGCAGCGGCAACAAGCATAAGGTAGAGAAATTCCATACGATCAGAGCATCAATAACACAGGGATTTACGGGGTTCTTCCTTATGTATCAGCCTGTTGTCGATGCAAAGACGGAGAAGCTGATAGGTGCTGAGGCATTACTCAGGTGGAAGAGCGAAGAATACGGTGTCGTTCCTCCTGATATGTTTATCCCGCTATTGGAAAAGGATCCTCTTTTCCCGTCACTGGGCAAGTGGATAATGACAACTGCGATCAGAGCTGCGGGAGAGATCATTGAAAACGATCCCGATTTCATTATCAATGTCAATCTGTCTTATTCACAGATAGAAAAGGCGGATTTTGTGGATATGGTAATGGATATACTTGATAAGACAGGCTATCCTCCTGAGAATCTTTGCCTTGAAATAACCGAAAGATGCAGGCTGCTTGATATTGACCTTTTAAAGAATACAGTTTGCAGCCTTAAAAGCAGAGGTGTAAAGGTCGCCCTTGACGACTTTGGCACAGGCTTTTCATCTGTCGGAATAGTTAAGAATCTTCCCTTTGACACCATAAAGATAGACAGGAGTCTTGTCCGCAATATAGAAAATGACATTAAAGAGCGGGAACTTATAAAAATTTTTGTAATGATGGCAAATACCTGCGGTTCTTCTGTTTGTGTAGAGGGAATAGAGACTTTTGACATGGCTGAGATACTCAGACAATATGATGTTCACAGTTTCCAGGGCTACTATTATTCAAAGCCTTTGGTATATGATGATTTCCAGAACTGGAGAAAAACTGATTCGCATATGGAAGTATAAGATTATTTTCAGGATTATATTCTGATACGTATGGTGTTTTTTAATTCAGAGGAAGAACCTGTTTCAAATGCCGTAAAGCATAAATAATACTCGTTAAATGAGGCTTATTCATGGATTTCAAGGCTTGGATCGATAATGTAGAAGGAATGGCTGGTATCTACTCGTTTGACATTTTGCCGGACGGCAGCTATAGTGAGATACGTCTTATGGCTGTAAATACGCAAAATGAAATGCTTTTTACCAGTAATCCGAATGTTGAATTCTATCCTGGTATTCCTTATCGGGAATACTGGACTGATATCAATTTTGAAGATTACGTATATACAAGCTGTACAACTAATCAGTCGATGTATATATATGTCAATGCTCATGGCTTCTGGCTGAAGGGCTTTTATATTCCTATAACAGAGCCTGGAACAAAATCGGCGGTTGTAGCGGAACAGCGGGAGGCAGGAACGAAGAGGACAATGTATTGCCTTTATATCTTCAATTTCTTCCAAAATGTTGATTCTGACGCTATGTCACAGCATTCTGCAGATGTCTTGGCTACTGTTATGAATATCAGCCTGAAGCTGCATGAAACGCAGGATTATCATCAGGCAATGGCAGCTACCGTTGCGGAAATCAAGAAGTTCTGCGGTGCGGAACAATGTGCGATCTATACTGTCGATCTGAACAGTCAGCATTGCGCTCTTATTAATGAAAATGGGATACAGGAAGAGATCCTGAAAAAAATGGCATCTGAAATGGAGCGTACACCATATGAAGTTGCGCTTGCATGGGAAAATGATTTAGTTGGCAGCGACTGCCTGATTCTTGATAATTTGAGTGTTGTTCAGGAACGTGATCCTGTTTGGTACAGATCTTTGCTCAAACATGATGTTAAAAATATAATACTGTATTCTTTTCGATACAATCAAAATCTTGTGGGATTTATCTGGGCTGCAAATTATGATATATCTAAAAAAATGCAGATACGGGAGATCCTTGAATTGACAATTTATCTCATTGCTGCAGTTATTTCTAATCATCAGCTTGTTGACAGGCTGAAAGTAATGAGCAATATGGACGGATTGACACAGGTTAACAGCAGAAATGCGATGAATGAGCGTGTGGAAAATCTGGTATCAGGCAAAGATAAGCTTCCTGATGTGATGGGGGTTGTTTTTGCAGATTTAAATGGACTTAAAATCGTGAATGATGTTGAAGGACACGATGCGGGTGATAAATTATTATCCAAAGCGGCATCGCTTCTGAAGATCGTTTTCGGAGATTATGAGATCTTTCGTGCCGGCGGTGATGAGTTTGTGATCCTTTGCCCTGATATAACAGAAGAAAAACTTGACAAGCAGGTAATACAGTTGCGTTCTCTTATGGAAAGAGCGCCTGATGTTAGTTTTGCGATAGGTACTGCCTATGTTTCAGGAGAGTATGATATCTGCAGGGCAATGCAGATCGCTGATGAGCAGATGTACAAGGATAAGGAAGAATACTACAGACTGCATCCTGAAAAGGGAAGGAGTAAGAGAAACATATAATATTTCAAGCAGTTCCTTGCGCAGAGTAAAAAGGTGTTATGCACATGACTGAAAGGCAGTATAACAATATGAAAGATGCAGCTCCCGTGAGGGAGCTGTTGTTCTTGCAAATAATCGAGGGATTAAGCCTTAACAGTTATGGCTTGAATTCTGTGCCCCTATGGGCGTTCAAGGTACCCTCCGCGACTTGTATAAGTTGATTTGCTGAACTGTAAAAAAACACCGCAGCACAGGCTGCGGTTTTATATATTAAGAGGGAGGGGTTAGCTTAATTCTGAGCGGCTGCAGCCTCATCCAGTGTTACTGTAACCTTTTCTTCTGCACCGTTTCTGACATAGGTAAGCTCGATTGAATCGCCTGCCTTATGCTCATTTTTCTTAGCGGTAAGTTCATTGTATGATGTAACGTCTTCATCATTGACCTTAGTAATGATGTCGCCGGTCTGCAACCCAGCTTTTTCAGCTGCACTGCCTTCTGCTACTGCGGTGATGTATACTCCCACAGGAAGGTTGTACATTCTTGAGATGTTCTCGGTAATATCCTGACAGCTGATACCTAACTGCGGCTTGCCTTTTACATAGCCATATTCCATTATATCTTTAACTATTCTTGCAGCTTCGTTTGAAGGGATAGCAAAACCGATTCCTTCGATACTTGCCTCAGAATATGAAACTGACATCTTGGAGGAGTTGATACCTATTACCTGACCTTTCCTGTTGATGAGAGGTCCGCCGGAGTTTCCTGAGTTAATAGCTGTGTCTGTCTGGATAAGCGTCATAGACTTTTCGCTTATTGTGATCTGGCGGTTAAGACCGGATACGATACCGCCTGTTACTGTGTTCATAAGGTCAAAACCGAGAGGATTACCTATTGCGATAACATCCTGACCGAGACTGAGCTCATCGCTGTTTCCGAATTCAGCTGCAACAAGATCATTTGCGTTTATTTTCAGTACAGCAAGATCATAGTCTGTATCATATCCGATGACCTCCGCATCATAGCGGTCTTCTTCGTTTACGATAACTGCAATACTGCTTGCAAGACCTGTGTTATACTCTGTATCATAGATAACGTGAGCATTTGTGACTATATAGCCGTTAGTTGTGATAACTACACCTGTGCCGGTAGCAGTTGCTGTAGATGTCTGTGGCTGCTGATTCTGACCGAATCCGCCAAAGTTAAAGTAACCGCCGCTGTTCTGCGAGGTCATTGTGAATGTGGATTCTATACCGACAACAGAAGGAAGTAACTTTTCGACTACTTCCTCTGTGGTGAGTTCACCGCTGTTTGTTCCTACGGGACTGATATAGCTTACGTTTTTTGCTGTAACAGCAGATTCGGAAGTGTTTTCAACTGATTCGTCCTCTGTTTCGTCAATGACGATTACTGACATATTTTTGTCAGTTTCAACTGCATAATGGTAGATGCCGATAGAACCTGCTGATACAAGAGCCATTGCCATAATTGACGCTGCTATCTTAGCACCCATGCGTCTTTTTATTTTCTTTGATACATTGCTGTCTGTTGTAAAAACTGTATATTCATTGTATTGATCGTTCATACAGTTTGTCTCATTGTCCTCGTTTCTGCCGTTCACTGTGTATTTGTACTCGTTTCTCATAATATGCACTATTCCTTTCAGAAATTTTATATTCGCTTTTTTTCGGGAGCCTTCCCGTTGCTGTGATTATATTATATTTCGTCTCTGTGAAATAAATTTGCAATAAATTTAGAATTTTTTGGGATTTTTAGTGTTGCTTTTTTCACATATATAAAAGCTGTGTGAATAAATGAGATGATTTTGTAAGTGCTTTCTTCACAGTTCACACACTTTTGAAAAAAAGTCTGTAGGGCGAAAGCTCACTATTAAAGTAAGAGAGTGAATATCAGCCGTGAGACAACTGCAAAGCTCAAATGAACTTTAGTATTTTATGGTTAAATATCAAAAATAGTAAAAAGGACTTGACAAGCGGAAATATATTTGATACAATATAATTGCAAGCAATATATAATCAGGGAGTGATACAATGGGATATGACTACAAGGAAGCAATGAAACTGGAAAATCAGCTGTGTTTTCCGCTGTATGCGGCGGCAAGAACTGTTACGGGAGCATACACTCCTTATCTGAAAGAGCTCGATCTCACATACACACAGTATATCGTTCTGCTTGTCCTCTGGGAAAAAGACGGGGTTACAGTGGGGGAGATATGTAAAAAGCTCATGCTGGACAGCGGAACTCTTTCCCCGCTGCTGAAAAAAATGAAAACTCTCGGATATATTGAAAAACAGCACAGCACTGAGGATGAACGGGCAGTTCTCATTTATCTGACCGAGCAGGGCAAGGCATTGCAGGAAAAGGCAAAGGATATCCCGATCAAGGTGGGACAGTGTGTTAAGCTCTCTCCCGAAAAGGCGAAGCAGCTCTATTCGCTGCTTTATGAATTACTTGATGGAAACAGCGATGATTTCCGATAATATGAAAGGAGCTCCAACTATGAAAACAGTGTACGATTTTACAGTTAAAGACCGCACGGGAAATGACGTAAAACTCAGCGATTACAGCGGAAAAGTTCTGCTTATAGTTAATACCGCCACAGGCTGCGGATTTACACCACATTATGAACCTCTTGAAGCTATGTACCGCGACCTGCATGATAAAGGCTTTGAGATACTTGACTTTCCCTGCAATCAGTTTGCAAATCAGGCTCCGGGAAGTGCCGATGAGATACAGTCCTTCTGCAAACTGAAATTTGGTACGGAGTTCCCACAGTTTGCGAAAATAGACGTGAACGGGGAAAACGCAGAACCACTCTTTGAATATCTGGCTACAGAGAAGCCTTTTGAGGGCTTCGGCAAAGGACTGAAAAACGCTGCTCTCAGTAAGTTTACGCAGCTGAATAACAAGAAATTCGGAGATAAAGCGTATATCAAATGGAACTTCACAAAGTTCCTCATAGACAGGACGGGCAGAGTTGTTGCAAGATTCGAGCCTACCGCCGATATGAAAGAGGTAAGGAAAGCGGTAGAAGAATTGTTGGGGTGATATTATGGGTGAAAAATTTGATCTTCAGGAATATCTCACCGAGGGTGTGGAGGGTATCGTATCCGAAGCGATAAAAGCCACATTTAAAAACCCGAAAGAAAGCGCATTTATGCTCAAATTTGCCGCTGCAAGCCGAACCGCTTCAAAAAAGCGCCGGAAAGCTGAGGAAAAAGGCGAGCATATACCGCCTTTTTTTATCGCAAGCATCACAAGCAAGTGCAATCTTCACTGTGCAGGCTGCTATTCAAGATGCAATCACGCAACGGTCGATTCCGAACTTGTCAAACAGCTCACCGATGAGGAGTGGCAGGCGGTATTCAATGAAGCTGAGGAACTTGGTATCAGCTTTATCCTGCTGGCAGGTGGAGAACCTATGCTGAGACGCGGAGTTATTGAAGCGGCAGGAAAGAAGCAGAATATCCTCTTTCCTATCTTCACAAACGGCACATACCTTGATGAAAAATACTTGGAGCTGTTCGACAAATGCCGCAATATGATACCTGTTATGAGTATTGAGGGCAGCCGTGAGCTGACAGATGAAAGGCGCGGCGAAGGCATTTACGACAGGCTTATCGCCAATATGGACGAGATAAAAAAGCGCGGACTCATATTCGGAGCATCTGTTACAGTCACTACAAGGAATTACAGGGAAGTGACCTCTCAGGCGTTTCTGGACAGCCTTGCGGAAAAAGGCTGTAAAGTGGTCATATTTGTGGAGTATGTCCCTGTGACCGAGGAGAGCCGTGAACTTGCTCCAACAGATACCGAGCGTGAGTATTTGCAGAGCGAGATAATTAGGCTGAGGGAAACACGCCCCGAAATGGTCTACATATCGTTCCCCGGCGACGAGAAAAGCTCAGGCGGCTGTGTTGCCGCAGGCAGAGGCTTTTTCCATATCAATTCCCACGGAGGAGCAGAGCCTTGTCCGTTCTCACCCTACTCTGATATAAATATAAAAAACAGCTCTCTGAAAGAGGCGATAAATTCGCCGCTGTTCAGAAAGCTGAGAGATGAAGGTTATCTGCTGGAAGACCATAGCGGAGGCTGTGTCCTCTATGAGAAACGTGAGCTGGTCCGGCAGATGATCAACGAATGAAAAGAAGGAAAAAATGAAAGGTATAATTCCATCGGGTCATATCAATACAGTGCCATTGTTTTGCGCTAACAGCTTTTTTAGCTTTATAACAATATCATACATATATGAATTGGTAGTCTTTTCTGTTCCGTTTTTGTAGGTGATTACGGTTTTATAGTAGTATCCGTCACTTACAGCTGGTCCAGTGGACTCATTTCTTTCATAGTTCTGAGACATTATTTCGTGATACTCATCTTTGGTTATTTCTGTTATTATTGGTTCTGTATCTGTATAGTCATCCGGAATCTCATATTTTAAAAGGAATTTACCGTTATCTTCATATATTTTCCATATACGGTTTACTCCCATGTATCCACCTGTTTCTTTAATATTTATCGAAACAGGTGTTTCTGTGTTTAGAATTAAAGCAGTTCTCATCTGACAGAGATCGAATACATCAAGCTTATTGTCGTTGTTGAAGTCGGCTGCTTTCCAGTTCTTTAATTCAACATTACAGCTGCCCAAGAGCCATTTTTTCAATAGTAACAAATCTGCTATATTTAATGCTCCGTCACTGTTTATATCTCCCATAACGGGGTCTTTCAGTAAGATTTCAGAAGTTCTGCCCTGACCGGTAATGACCGTGGATATGGTACCCTTAACAGAACCCTGGACTGAATCAATGAAGAAGTCACATATTTCGTCTTCGTCCTCGGTGGTGGCAACGCAAAGATAAAGGTCATCTGAGCCTTCAGGAATAGTGAATTCGGTATTTTCCAGTTTTGTCCATTCACCGCTTTGGGTATTGACTGTAGCGATGTCCAAATAAGACCAGTTTTCGTCTCTGCCCTGTTGGAGCGCGAGCTGCATTTTTACAGATTTGCCTGAGTTCTGGAGAACTCCCGTGCTGAAGCTGTATGTCTTGCCAGGTTTAAAAATACTCGGATCAAGCTTCTTGACAACTCCTTGCCAGTAATCGCTTCTTTCCGATATTTTGAGTGAATAATTACCGTTATAGTAATTATACTGGTCACGATTTATTGTTGATGTTCCTGTTGAGTACCAGTCATCAAAGTTAGTTTCAAAATCACTTTTAAAATAATTGCCGTCATCGTCAGGAAGTATTATCGGGTCAGGCCTTGTTTCGTAATAGCTGATATCGATGTTCTTTACATCAGCGTATCCATCGGATTGGTAGCCTTCAATGCTGAGGTTTACATCATAAAGTGAGCCTGACATATCAAGGCCTGCATTTTCCCATGCTTGAAAATGCTTTGACACATCGACAGAGCCTTTCATGTGGTTCGTCTTACCGTTTTGTGAACCGCTTGTCTGCCGGACGCTCCAATACTGCTGAAAAGTTGAAGTACCTTCGATAGATGGTTGATTATATCGTGTTACCCTATAAATATCATATTTGTTGCCGTTGAGAGATACAGACCTTTTCTTTTCACCGCCGCTTCCTGGTGGAGCCCAGCTGCCCCAGCCTTCAACGATGTAATACTCCACAAGAGGTTCCTGTGTCCAGCCGTATACACACAAATATGAATTTCCGTCGGGTGAGTAATCCACATCATAATCAAGAACGATGTCTTTGTATGACTTGTAATTTTTCCCCTTGCCGAATTGCTTTCCCATACGGGCGGTGAAGTTATTTATACCGCTCCATGAACAGGTAAATGAATGGTCAGCTGGCTGCATTTCTGCCTTGCCTTGTCCGTATTTGTTCCAGAGATCGTATTTGTAACCGTTGATCTCACCGATAATACACTCATCAGAAGAATGAGGAATGGATACAAAAGAGGGGACTCCCTGTTCTCCTAAGTAAGAGTTATCAATGTAGAAGTCACAGATATTATCTACCGAACAGATAATGATGGAGATATCTGTTGAACCTTCAGGGATATCAAGGCAGAAAAACTGATTTGAAAGTTCTGTCCATTCGCCTTTTCTGCATGATGCGGATGCAATATCTATATATTGACATTCGCCGTCAGGATCTGTATATTCAAGCTGAATAGAAAAATCATTTGAGCTAACGCTGTCCTGCATTACCATTGTTCCGATGCTGTAGGTTTCACCCGGAATCAGTGTATTTGAGCCTATTCTGAGTTTAGCACCTGTCCATGGTGCGTAACGGCTGTGAACAAGCATTCCTTTTGTATCATTATAGCCAACAGAGCTTGATTCAAGACATTCTGATTCGCGCGGTTCCCAGTTTTCCGTATCATCGTCGAAATCATTTTTGATATAATATCCGTCAGGATCGGGCGTCAGCGGAATATCATTATGCTGACCTGTGCTATATACTTTAAGAGGGGTACCGTCATGTCCGTTTCCCATTATTATGCTTTTTAGTTCAGCATTTCCGTCAGAATAGTAGCCTTCTATGTAGAATAATGCATCATAAAGAGTACCTGTGGTATCGAGTCCAAGTTTTTCCCATGAATCAAAGTGCTTTGCGATGTCAATGTAACTTTTAATGATATTATTCTTATCATTTGATGAAGCGCTTTCAGTGCGGACGCTCCAGTACTGCGGAAATGTTTTTACACCTTCGATACTTGGCTGGTTATAACGATACAGCGAATATACATCGTATTCATTGTTATTTACAACAGCCGTTCCGTATTTTTTTACATCTCCGTTTCCGGGCGGACGCCAGCTGCCCCAGCCATCTATGATATAGTATTCAACAAGCGGATTTCTTGTCCATCCGTAAGCACCGAAATACGTATTGCCAGATGAGTTTATTTCAAGATCATAACTGAAAGAAACATTTCCCATTTCTTTGCAGGTCTTGACAGGATTATTATATTCCTTTCCCATGCTTGCTACGAAATTCTCAATATTACTCCATGAGCAGGTAAAAGAGCCTGCTTTTGCTTCGTATTCGATGTCGCCGGCAGAGTACTGATTCCACATTTCATAGGCGTATCCGCCGATATTTCCTCTTTTCTGCTGGTCAGCTGCATATGCTGTAAACGGTATTGATGATGTTATCATCAGTGCAGAAACAGCAGTGCCTAAAAATTTTTTGAAACCGAATAATTTCACTTTGATCACTTCCTCTTATAAATAGGTAATAATAAAATGAGAGCCGTAAACGGGATTATATATATCTGATAGTATTATATACATAATTTCAGAAAATTGCAAGTCGTTTTTTGTGATTATTTATGTAGTTCTGTTACTTATAAAAAAAATAAGATCGCAGTTTTTTCCAGGCAATAGTGAACTCTCTGTTGTATTTCACAAACCTGTCACATAACAAAACCGAAATTCCACATTACACACCTGAGATTCCACTTTAACTCCATTTAACATACAAATTGCTCCGGTATAATACAATCATAGAAACAAAACCACCACCGACGAATTAAAAAGGAGAGTTATTATGAAAAAGATATATATGTATTCATTTATGGCGGCAATGTTCGCAGCAGCGGTTACAGGCTGCAGCAGCAATACAAATACAGACACCAGTGTTTCTGCTGATAATATGACAAGAACAGCTGTTGTTTCAGAGCAGAAAAAGTTAGTACAGCTTTCAAACAGTGAAGTAACTGAGGAATCCGCTTTTACTAAGCGTGATCTTGAGCAGACAGCCGATACAAGCGAAGCAAAAAGTATCACCGTATCCGATGACATGACCATTGACATTACTGAAGAAGGCGTATATACTATAAGCGGAACAGCTGAGAATTGCACCATAAGAGTTGAGGCTGACGAGAACGCAAAAGTTCAGCTGGTCCTTGACGGTGTAAGCGTCACAAACGTGGATTCCCCTGCAATATATGTGGTATCAGCAGACAAGGTATTCATAACTACCACAGACAGCGAGAATACCCTTGCGGTAAGCGGTCAGTTCAAAACAGACGGTGATACAAATACAGACGCGGTCATTTACTCAAAGGACGATCTTGTACTCAATGGCACAGGCACACTGAATGTAACTTCGTATTACGGCAACGGTATAACATCAAAGGACGATATGAAGATCACAGGCGGTACATACAATGTCAAGTCAGCACTTGACGCTTTTGAAGCAAATGATTCAATCTCTGTCAGTGACGGCACATTCAATATCACGACGAACAAGGACGGCTTCCACTGTGAGAATGACGAGGCTGAGGGAACTATCACAATATCAGGCGGAACATTCACTATCAACGGCCAAAGCGACGGCATACAGGCCTGCGCTCTGCTTCAGATCGACGGCGGAACAATGGACATCAACGCTTCCGAGGGACTTGAAGCTACGTACATTCTAATCAACGGCGGCGATATAAATATCTATGCAACTGACGACGGCATAAACGCATCTGCAAGCTCTGGTTCATATGAAACTGCAATTGAAATAAACGGCGGAAATATCAATGTTGAAGTAGGTCAGGGCGATACGGACGCTATCGACTCCAACGGCTCCATATATGTGAACGGCGGCACTATCAATGTCACAGCTCAGATGTCCTCATTCGACTATGACAGAACGGCAGAATTCAACGACGGTACGATAATCATCAACGGTACAGAGGTCTCCGAAATACCGCAGAGCATGATGGGCGGCGGTATGTGCGGCGGAATGAATGACGGCTTCGGCGGAGGCAGAGGCGGCAGATTCTGAAATGATAACAAAGGCGCTCTTTACAAAAGGGCGTCTTTCGTGTATAATATTTACAATAAAACCGAGGAGGTGCGCCATGCCAAAGATACTTATTGCTGATGATGAACCTAATATAGTTACTCTTATAAGCCGTTACGCTCAGCGCGAAGGCTATGATGTCAGGACTGTTTCTGACGGAAGACAGGCTATAGAAGCCTGTCATAATGAAGATTTCGATCTTATTGTCATGGATGTTATGATGCCCGATACAGACGGCTTTACAGCCTGCAAGAAGATAAAGGAATTCAGAGATATCCCTGTTATAATGCTCTCCGCAAGAGGTACGGAATTTGACAAGCTCTTTGGCTTTGAGGTGGGTGTTGACGATTACGTTACAAAGCCTTTCTCTCCTATGGAATTAATGGCACGTATCAAGGTGATTCTGAGTCATAGTAAAAAGCCTGAAACTAAAGAAACACGGAATATCAGTATTGGCGGCATTGTGATAGACACCTTTGGCATGACAGTTGAAATAGACGGCAAAAGGGCTGATCTGACCGCAAAGGAGTATTCGCTCCTGCTCCTTTTTGTACAGAATAAAGGCATCGTTCTGTCACGTGACAGGATACTGAATGAAGTCTGGGGCTACGACAGCTTCGGAGTTGACAGGACGGTTGACTGGCAGATAAAGCTTCTGCGAAGCAAATTGGGCCAGTACCGTGACTGTATCAGAACAATACGAGGGGTGGGATATAAATTTGAGATATAAAACAAGGACTTTTCAGCGTAAACTGCTGAGCTTCTTTATGTTCTTCACTGCTGTTATATTCGCTGTACTATGGCTTTTGCAGACCGTTTTCCTGCAGCGTTTCTATAACGGCATGGTAATAAAGAATACCCTCAAAGCTGCCGATAAAATAGCTTCTCAGAGTGCTTCGAGCGATATAACGGAATATATAGACGAGCTGTCCCGTGATAATTCTGTTCTTGTTTTTGTTACAGACACCGAAGGTAATATCCTTTACAGCTCGGACGAATACAAGAAAGGACATAAAAACCGGAACGACGAGCTTAACGGTGTGAGAGCCGAGTTCAGGTGGGAGCGCGGACATTACAGAGAGCTTCCGGAAAATTATGACGAGTTTCTCAGTGAGCTTAAAGTTTCAGACAGCGGTGAAGCGGAATTGCAGGCCGACGATTTATATGTTTACGGAAGATATATCAGCTTTTACGGCTTCGAAGACAGAGCCGTGCTGTATATCGGAACAACACTCAACGCAGTAGGCTCTGCTGCAAGAATAATCCGTGTGCAGCTTTTATGGGTGACGCTTCTGTCTGTTGTAATAGGCTTTGTGCTCGCATGGTTCATGTCAAGGAGCTTTTCACGTCCTGTGGCACAGCTTAACGAAAAGGCACACAAGCTTGCGTATAAGGAGAGCGATACTTCTTTCCGCGAGGGCTTCTGCTCAGAGCTTGATGAGCTGAACGCTACGCTTGACAATACGGCTGAGAAGCTTAAAAGATCACAGGAGTTCCAGAACGAGCTGCTTGCTAATGTCTCTCACGACCTGCGGACTCCGCTTACTATGATAAAGGGATATGCGGAAATGATAAGGGATATTTCGAGAGAAGATGAAAAGCAGTGTGCTGAAGATGTTGCGGTAATAGTTGAGGAGACCGACCGGCTTACTGCTCTTGTAAATGAGATACTTGAATATTCTGAGTTGCAGATGACAGATGCTGAGCTGGCAATGAGTGATGTTGAACTCAGTGAGATCGTTAATTCGGTTGCCGGCAGCTTTGAGAATCTCCATTCAAAGAACGGATATGTATTTGAGCGTCATATTGCTGAAAATATCCATATCAGCGGAAACGCGTCACGTCTGCAAAGAGCGGTGTATAATCTGCTTGACAATGCTGTGCGTCATGCAGGGGAGGACAAGTGGATAGGCATAACACTGAAAGCTGAAGCCAATAATGCCGTGATAGAGATTGCCGACCACGGCGAGGGCATGGCTCCCGAAGAGCTTGAACGGATATGGGATAAATACTATACCAAGCGTCAGCGACAGGGAAAAGGCGTTTCAGGTCTCGGTCTGGCTATCGTAAAGCAGACTATAGTTCTTCATAACGGTAAGTGCGAAGCCGAATCCGAAGTTGGCAAAGGAAGTATTTTCAGGATTTTGCTTAGTATTTCAGTATGATATTGCATTTTAGACATAAATGATTGATGATGTCCCCGTGTTCGCGGGGACATCATCATCGTCATGGTATTTAAGATTATTTTAAGACCCTTTTTTATTATAAAAAAAGTATGATAACGATAAAATAGGACAAGTAGGCTTTGGCTTATTTTTGAGAATGTTATTATGATTTTAATGCGTACAAAATAGTTTTATTCTCCATAAATTGCGATATTTTTATTATGTCTCATTTTTGATATAAAAGCCATACTTATGATATATTTTTCGCTTTGCTTTTAATTATAATGACATTGATTATGACTATAAACCGACAAGCGTTTGCCGGTGATGTATCATCTTATACTGCTTCAAACACTTTTCTTCCTATAAAGCAAACTTCTTACAAAATATCCTTTAAAACGTGATACTGTCACTATGTCTGACGATATATTAAGGTGATATGAAATTAAATAAGCGAATAATAAAGTCAGAAAATGCTTTCATTAATCCCTCTTATGAAATGCTGTTTCTACAGATCATGTAATTCGCTTTATCAAGCCATATGCAAAAAGGAACGTGATAAAAATGATAACCAAAACCGACAAAGCCGATGTATATACCGGAGAATACAGTGAGACCCTCAGGAACATCATGCTTCAGCAGGAGAAATATCTGCCTGAACTGAAGTATTTCCTCGATACCGAATATACATGAGCAAGCAGCAAAAGCAGGTCTTCACATCGCCCGGAGATCGTTATACTTGGTACAGGTATTCCTGAAGAGCTTGTTATGGCGGCAGGCTCATGGCCGTACTGGCTGACAGGAGGAATCCTCGGTTCGGTAGCGTGGTCTGACGATATCGTGCCGCGTGATACCGATCCTGTGAGCCGGTCTGTACTCGGATATATCCATCAGCCTGACGGCGCTGATTTTTCGGATTCAATTTTCATTGTACCGATAACGAGTGACAGCATGAGAAAGATCGCGTATCAGCTCAAGGATGAGGGACGAAAACTTTGTCTTGTCGATATTCCGCCTGATCGCAGCGACGGAATGGCAGAAGAAAAGTGGCAGCGTCAGATGCTTGATATGGCAGATACTATTTCAGCTTATACAAAGAAACGTATAACAAAGGACTCTGTTGTATCGGCTGCATTGAGAGTATCAAAAGCACGCTGTGCATTGACCACATTTCTGAATATTTCTCGTGAGCGGTCAGACATTATATCTGATATTGCTCGTCTGCTTGTACAGGACAGTTATTATCGTACAAGCAATATTGACGAATGGACATATCATGTTCAGCTGCTTACCGCCAATATTACGGATATGGCAAGCCGCTATGTCCGCGTCGGCAAAACAGACCACAAATAATCATTATGGGATCACCTGTAGTTTTCCCGAACTACAAGATCCCGTTCCTTGTGAATGATGTCGGTCTGACTTTACTCGACTCCATCGACTGCTCTGTTTTGAAGCATGACCTTCTGCATGAAAGGAACTCCTTTAAGGGAAGCTGCGAAACCATGATAAGGAATATCGCTTCCGCATGGTATGACAGGGATGCATCATCGGTATTTGTAAGAAACAATGCTCTTTTCGGATATATCTCCAATCTTGTTCAGAAGAGAGATATCGAGGGAGTAGTATATCACGTGCTTAAAGGACAGATAGAATACGATTTTGAGCTTGAACGATTTGAAACTCTTTTCTCAAAGTATAATATACCTGTATTCCGGCTTGAGACAGACTATCAGTATCAGGACGTCGAGCAGCTGAGGATACGTCTGGAGGCATTCTCAGAAATGCTTGCGCAGAACCGTTATAAAGAGGTGAGAAGAGTAAAATGAGAAAGAAAAAACGCATTATAGCAACGAGTGTGGTATGTATAATATTTCTGGCACTTGCTTATTTTGCATTATATTTGCCATTTTACAAATTTCCTCCCGAAAGCTATGGAACAAGTCTTGAAAAAATTTTTTCGCTTGAATATATAAAAACTCTCGTCCCTCTTTTTATCATTGCAGGTGCTTCTGCACTGGGAATAATTCTGACAGTATGCCTAAGAAAAAAGATAATGCAAAAAGGGGACAATAGTTCAAAGTATGCAAACAGATACGGCAGGGGCAGAGGAAAAGCCGTTAAGCATAAGCCGGCGTTGTTTATGATAGTCCGCTGGATAATAATGATAGTATTTGCGTTTATGATGATATGGGGAGGACTTTTATTCGGACTGAGATCGACTGATATTAACCTGCCAATTTTTTCATGTCCTGCGAATAATGTGCAGATGGCAGAAGCAAGCTGTTATTTTCTGTCACATCCTAAGGATCTGTTTGAGGAACTCCCTGTAAAAAACATCATTATATTTTGGGGCAGCACTTTGTTATTTACTGTACTGCTCGGACGTGTGATGTGCGGTTTCCTGTGTCCGATGGGACTTGTTCAGGATATTATGGACAGGATACGAAAAAAACAAAGACTAAAGGCGCAGCAACCAACGAAAAATGTATTCAGTTTTCAAACCGGTAAGATGGTTTATGATAATTCTGTTTTTCGGTATCGGTTTTGCAGGCGGGAACTTCTGCAATTTCTGTCCTGCGATCACTGTTTCGCCTATACTGGCAGGTATAGGTGTTAGTCTTTATGTCAGCGGATTCCTTATGATACTGATACTGATAGGCAGCTTCTTCAAGCGCAGGCTGTTCTGCAATATCTGTCCCCTTGGATATCTTGTCGGACTGTTTCACAGGCTCTCTCCTTTCCGCATAAAAAAGGACTGCACAGCCTGCACCGAATGCGGTGCCTGCTATGAAGCCTGTCCTATGGGCATAAAAACGATCTATACAGAGAGAGGAAAAGCCGATGTTACCGAAGCAAACTGTATAATGTGCGGAGAATGTGTTAAGTGCTGTCCAGAGGATAATGCACTTTCACTGACATTTGCAGGAAAGAAGCTTTATACGGCTTCAAGAAAGAGTATAATGTCCGGCTATGTTCCTAAGGACAGATGAGGATAAAAGCATGATTACAATGTCAAAAGATCAGGAGCGGAAAGCTCGTCAGGATAAGCGCTTTATCAACAAGGAGACACAGACTTCTGCAAAGTATCTGCGCCGTATAGAAGAGCTTGCGGCTGCATTTTATAAGGTCGGACGGGCACAGTATGAGCTTTCGGAATTCATACGTCTCAAAAAGCATATGCCATATCTTATAAGAGGCACTCAAGCAATGACGATAATGAACGCAGCAGCCTATATGCCTGCTGAGGTATGGGCAGATGCGCTCAGAAATGTAAATATGTCTCTCAGCCTTCGCGCCATGAAGGGGGAGAAGGTGACAACAAAAAATCTGCCGCGGATCATGCTGACAGGTTCACCGATAGTATTCCCGAATCTGAAGATACCGCTTCTTATCGAAGAAATGGGCGGTATAGTGGCAGGTGATGAGACGTGTATGGGAGAACGCGGTATTTGGGCTCCTCCTGTGATTACTGATAACAGTTTTGACGGAATGATGAGGGCACTTGCAAACCGTTCACTTCGTCCTTGTCCGTGTCCGACTTTTTCAGACAACTCTCAGCGCATATACCGTCTGAAGCAGCTCATCAAGGATAATCAGATACAGGGTGTTATCTATCACGTTCTGAGGGGATGTCTTGTTTACGATTTTGAGTACAAGCGCATAGAGGACGAGCTCGGAAAGCTTGATATCCCTGTTATACGCCTTGAAAGCGACTATAATGATGAAGACGTCGAGCAGCTCCGTATACGAATAGAAGCGTTTATCGAGCTCATCAAGCTGAGACAGGCACCTGAAAAGCGGACGGAAGTTCGCAGAGACATTTAAGGAGTAATAACAATGGGAAAATATTACATTGGACTTGATGGCGGCTCCACATACCTGAAAGCCGCTCTTATCGGAAATAATCAGGTAATTGACACTATGGTGCGCAATACCGGAATAGACAATGACGGCACTGCACGTAAGCTTGTCCGTGAGCTTTGCAACAATAACGGTATCCCTCCCTCGGATATAGGCTATTAATGGCTACAGGCTACAGCAGGAAGGTTCTGGAGGTTGCTGATGATGATATTTCCGAGATAACCATTCATGCATACGGAGTCAGGATAACCGCTCCCAAGGATTACCGTCCTGGTATGATAATAGATATCGGCGGTCAGGATTCAAAGATAATTTATCTTGACAGTAAATACGCGGTCAAGAATTTCAGCATGAATGATAAATGTGCCGCTGGAACAGGCAAATTCATGGAAGTCATCGCACAGATACTGGAAACTACCATTGATAACGTAGGACCTCTTTCGCTGGAGGCAACAAATCCATGTGATATAAACAGTACCTGCGTGGTTTTTGCACAGTCTGAGGTAATATCGCTTGTGGCAAGAAAATATGACCGCAGGGATATACTTGCTGGTATGCATATTTCAATGGCACGTCGTATCGTAAAAATGATGAAGAAATCCGAAAAGGACGGAGATATCCTTATGACAGGCGGAGGTTCGCTGAATACGGGACTTCATAAAGCGTTTGAGGAAGAGCTTATGAGAGATGTTTATGTTGCTTTGTATCCTCAGTTCAACGGTGCGATAGGAGCTGCACTGATAGCAATCGAAAGAGGCTGATGCAATGGGTATTTCATTACTGCTTGAGAGCATGACGACAGCGGCGTCTGTTGGAATGGGCTGCGGTACGTGCTGCGGCTCTGGTATAAGTGCTGTGCTGTACGGATACCTTACTACGCATACAAAGAATGTAAAACAGTCGGTAAGGGCGTTCCTTGATTTCTTTTTCGGAAAAATATCGGCAGTGATTATCTTGTGCTGCACGGCATCAGTGATAGGCAGCAGTATTATAGACGACAGCGGCAGGATATTCGGAATAAAAGCGGTCTTGGTCGTTGACGCTGTAATGCTGGCTATGGGGATATGGTTCGTTATTTCATGGATAAGAGAAAAAACAGGACGAAGCAGCTGCAGGAACTGTAAAGGCTGCGGTACGGATAATACCGAAGAAATAAGTGATGACAGTTCAAATCATGCAGCTCTGATAGGTATGGGTTTTGGTTATGGAATATCACCGTGCGCACCGATGATATTGATAACAGGTTATGCAGCGACGCTTCCTTTTGCTTTTGCGGCTGTACTTGGAGCTGTGTTCGCTGTTGCCAGTACGATATCACCTGTTCTTTTTATTATGCTCGTATCGGGAGCAATAGCCAAAGGAATGAATAAGGAGATACCACAGTATCTGTCGTGGTTCCGACTTGGATGCTATATACTGATGATAGTATTGTTTTCAGCGGGAATAGTAAAAGAGCTCATTAGCTGAAATGAGTATTTGATGAAGTGTTATTATAATAATGTTGTAAAAGAATCCCCTCGTCAGCCGGAGCAGAGATGCCCATGCGTGATGAGGGGATTTTACATCATTGTTGGAACATTATTGCGGTGAGAGCTTTTACATGGTTCTGTCAGCAAGCTCTCCCCAGACCTTCGCCTTACTGAGCAAATCATTGATAAAGTCGCTTTTCTTTGCGATATAGGTCTCCCTGTCATTGTGAAAGCGTTCTGCAAGTGACTGTTTCAACTCAGAGTAGGCTTTCGCGTCAGTCTCATGGCAGTTCAGATAGTCACGCATATCAATATAATTGTTCCATGCCTATGAAGCGTACTTCACAGCGTGGATATGGTGTGTTCTGAAATCATATTCACCGCATACATACAGATACTGTTCAGGTAGGTCCTGGCCACGGAAAATGAAACCGCTTTTTTCGAGCACATCATTCATTTTCAGTATGTTTTCAAGCACCGGAACTCCAACCGCTATGTCTATAATAGGCTTTGCACAGATACCGCGTACAGCCGTGCTCCCGATGTGCTGTATATCCGCAGCAGCGTCTGCAAGAAGCTCCTTCAGCAGTTTTATTGTCTGACTTGCAGATGTTTCCCATTCTTTACTGTGCGGTTCAACAGCAACAGTTTTCCGCCGCAGTCCTATGCTCATTCCGGCACATCCGATAGAGTCTGTTTCACTGACATCAATACCACGAACTGAACTTGTGTTGTATCAGGAATAAGACACATTTTCTTGTATTTATAATATCAGAAGCATATATGTTTGTCAATATTGAAAAATGATAATGAGGCGTATTCATTTCACGGAGAGGATTGAACAACTAAAAGCTGCTGTCAAAATAAATTTTTTTAATTTTCAGTTTTTTGTCTGAATGCTACTGCAGCTTTCGTATATTATAACAGATCATAAAAAATGATATGAAAATCTAAAGGAGATGCTATTATGAAAAAGGCAATTATATTATCTGTTTTAACCGCGATGTCGTTGGGAATTGCTGGATGCGGAGAGAAAAACACTGTTAGCAGCGGTGTGTCGGGCAGCGGTTTTGAAAACTCAGCGGTTATTTCAGACAAGGAAGAAACAACTGCTAAAGAGACTCAGCTCACTTCAGTATCAGCTGAACAGACGGTTACTGACGCTAATCAGCCTGCCGAAGAGGCTTCTGCAGAAGAGAATACTGATTATGAGAGCATAAAGCCATTTGTTGGCTTGTGGAGATATCAGGTGCCGCAAAACAGCTATGTTTACGTAGACGGCAAGGAGTGCGGAGACGTAGTTATATATGAAGACGCAACATATAAATATACCGATCCTGACGGTAATGTAACAACAGGAACTGTAAAGCATCGCTATGATGAGATTGGCGGAACCAAGATCCAGATACTGACATTTTCAGGAGATTCTTTCGGAAGCCATGACGGATATTATCTTGAATCTGCACCTTATGAGCTTCGTTTCGGAAACGGAAATTCAAGTCGTCTTGCCCGTGACAGGGCTGGCATGACTTATAGCGAGATAGCCGCTGAAAGACTTGGTTCATTTAATGATCTCAACAATACGTTCTGTCATGGTGTTCCTCACAGCGAGGAAGTTGCATTTACAGAAGATGATAGTGAGTATTACAAAGTAACTGATTTTTCGATGGTGCCGTCTCTGAATGTTTTGAAAGATGTTATCAATACTCAGTTTACAGGCAAATATAAAGATCAGCTTATGAGCGGTTGTGAAATACGTTTCATGGAAAAGGATGGCGTTATTTATGAATTGGACGGCGCCGGAACCACATATGAATTTAAGCCAAGCGGCTTTGAAATATCAGTTGTAGATGAAAATCAGTTCAATGCGACCCATGTTGAAGTAAATACTATCAGATCAAAAAGTTACGGAACGGTAGTATTTATAAAGGAAAACGGAGAATGGAAGATGAGCGATTTTATTTCTGATGAACAATAAGAAAAGTCCTGTGAATCATTACTGTCCTTGAAGTAATGGTAATATTTTCCGCACAGCTGAATAC
Organism: Ruminococcus sp.; assembly: GCF_016287535.1. Taxonomy (GTDB): domain Bacteria; phylum Bacillota; class Clostridia; order Oscillospirales; family Ruminococcaceae; genus Ruminococcus. Next base: position 10,034 of record NZ_JAEFAJ010000027.1, on the reverse strand, counting down.
AGTCTTAACTGTATGAAAAAAGCTTGCGGATATAGTACATACTCAAATAAAGTATAAGATGTACCGCCTCAGACGGTACATCTTTTTTATTCCCTGTCAAGGAGCGTTAAAAAACGGAATCAAAGCATTGGGAAAGAAAATTTTTCAAGCACATCTGCTCAGTAAGGGATATATAATTCTGTGTAAGTGCAGCAGCTGCGGAAATATTATCACTCCAGAGTGAATGAGCCGAGGCTTGGGTTGCCGGTGCCCTTGAAGGTGAACCAGATAGCGTTAACGCCGTCGGGGATACTGATATCGGCAGTGGATTTTTTCCATACGTTACTGTTTTCGATCTCAATCTCACCGAGTTCTTCGCCGTCCCAGGCGGTCTTGACGGCGAAAGCGCCGCCGCCGTAGCCTCTGGTCGTAATGCTGACCTTAGTAATGCCCTTGCAGTCAAAGAATTTGAAGCCGATATTGGTACCCTCTTTGATATTGGCTATATATCCGATCTCCTCGTCTCCGTCCTTGCCGTCCTGAACTATACGCGGGGCATTGAGGTCACCGATATATATTTCAGGTTTTCTGCCGAAGATATTGCAGGCGATATAAGCCGGGTATTCGCCCTTGCCCACAAGAGGACCGCCGTTGAGACCGCAGGAAGTAATCTCAGCCTGATCGAAGCTTCCGTCGCCATTGAGGGTGAGCTTTTCAGCGCAGCCCTGTCTTGAGAACCATGTGCCGTTGGTATGTCTGTGATAGAAGATATACCATTCACCATTGATCTCAATTATGCTGCCGTGGTTGTTGGCACCGCGGTTTGCGGGCATATCTGCCGGCTTGTAGGTATCAATATGCAGATCGGTGTTGCTGACCAGCACACCGCCGTAGCTGAATCCTTTGAGCGGATCATCACTGACAGCGTAGCAGAGCTCATGCATGACTTCTGAGGAGTATATGAAATAGTATTTACCGTTCACTTTGCGTATGGACGAAGCCTCAAAGAAGGCGTGTCCCTCAAACTGAGTGCCTGTGCTGTAACAGATTCCAGGCACTATTACCTGAGGCTCGGTGATAACAGTCAGCATATCCTTATCAAGTGTGACCACCTTTGAACCTGTCCTGGACTTGTCGCCTTCGGGACAGAATCCGCTGTACATATAGGTCTTGTCACCCTCGGTTATAATACCGGGGTCGAACTGCGGTTCATCTCCCTCTCTCTCTCCGAGACGTGTGCCGTCAGGATAGTGAACATAGCCGTAGAACTCATACTTGCCTGCGGGCTCGTCGCATACCGCAACGGACATAACTCCCACCTTGTCAAGAACATAGTAGAGATAGTATCTTCCGTCGGGACCTATGGTAACGTCGGGGGCGTAAAGGCACATATGGCCGTCCTTGTTCATTGGGTCGGCGTTTCTCGGATAAATAACGCCCTCATAGCGCCAGTTCCCCAGATCATCAACGGGTGCTGACCAACATACGTAGTCACCCATGCAGAATACATAGCCGTTCCAGAAGTCGTGAGAACCGTAGACGTATACACGGTCGCCGAATACATACGGCTCGCCATCGGGTATATATTCCCAGCTGGGAAGATAGGGATTGAATGCCTGTTTCCTGTTCATAAAAAAACCTCCTTATTTTATTGCACTGAGCAGAAATCTAACGAAGCTGTTCTGCTCAGCAGATGCCTTTGCACCTTCACTTGTGAACAGCATCTCATTTCGGTCGGCATCGGTATATGGCTTCCATTCCGGGAGCCTGTTGCCGTTGATATCATAGCCGTTGGGGTCTCCGGTCCTGATGAAGTTTGCCCAGTAATCGCACATCTGTCTTGCAAGATCGTAATGTCTGCCCTCAAATGGTCTGCTGCATTTTGCCAGCGTCTCGAAGAAGAACCATAGATCAACAGAGTGGAATGTTCCAGGTGAATCCCTGCCGGGTATATCCGGAATGAAGCGGTAATAGTAGCAGTTTTGGGGATCATTCTGCCTGCTCTCGCCGAGGAAAGCCTGCTTTACGCCGAGCTCAGGGGAGGAAACTGGCGAATAACCGGAATCAGTTCTGACTCTGGCTTCAGGAAATGACATGAACTCTTCAGCCTTGACTCCGAAATACTTCTTTGCTTTTATTGCAAGTTCATCGTCATCTGCCGCATGGATGCATTCAATGAATTCGTCACCTGTATTGCCGCCCATAACCGGTACACGGAGCCGTGTGCCATTCTTAAAAGCCTCCATGGGGTCCTCTGTGCAGAAGTGCCCGTCCTGCACTATCGTGAAGAACATCTCTCCGTTATTGCGAAGCTCGGAATACTTGCTGCGGATATAATCGGCATCAAGCTTTCTTGCTTCTTCAAGAGTTTTAACACCAAGATACTCGAAAAGCCTTTCTCCCTTTTTGCCTGCCTGTTCGGGACTCTGAGCAAGGAAGAATTCATTTACCTCATAAGGCGAGCCAAACATACCGCTCATTACCACAGCCCTTTTGAAATCACCTTCGTTGTCATGGCAAGCCATCTGCGCCGTTACACTGCCGCCGCCTGCGGACTGACCCGCTATGGTTATATTATCAGGATCACCGCCGAAGTTTGCGATATTCCGGCGGACCCATCTCAGACCAGCCTGCTGGTCGAGACAGCCGAAATTACAGGGAGCATCGGACTGCTCCTTTGTAAGCTGCGGGTGGCAGAGAAAGCCCAGCGCACCCAAGCGGTAATTCACAGTTACTACAACGATATCTCTCCTTGCGAGACGTTCGCCGTCAAATTCCATTTCAGATGTGTAGCCCCACTGAAAACCGCCGCCGAAGAACCATACAAGCACGGGCTTGCGCTCATCCGCGGACTTTGCGTTCGTCCATACATTAAGGTAAAGACAGTCTTCGCTCATGGGAATATCGGGATCTACGTGCCATTCACGGCAGTATACATCGTCACCTATGCCTGGGGTATCCTGAACGGATATCGGTGCGAATTCGAAGCAGTTTCGCACACCCTGCCAGTTTCCGGCGGGCTGCGGAGCACGCCAGCGGTTCTCACCCACAGGCGGAGCGGCGAAGGGGATTCCCTTGAATGAGGTTATCCTTGGGTCCGCTGCTGGCAGACCACGCACCTGTCCGTTTTTGGTATTTGCTATCCTTAGCATTGTGTCAGCTCCTTTATCATAAAATGTGTTTTATCATACTGAAAATATTCTAACATTAAACTGTACAAATTGCAATACAGAACAGGGAAAAATCTGACCGTTTTTTGCTATGTATATATTAAAACAAGGGGATTTTAATCATTTTTTGCCGTTATTACATATATTTATTGACAACTTGTTAATAATATGGTAAGATTTACAAAGACACCGAAGAGGTGCCATATCAAATTTGGGATAACCGTGAAAACCTGCCGGTCGGCATATGGATATGTCAGTTATAAAGGTATGTTTCGTGCGGTACTTAACCAGGAGGTAATGGTAATGAAAAAAATAAGACTCTTAGCAACACTTATGTCAGCAGCAATGTTCGCTACAACACTTGCAGGCTGCAGCAACGGTACCAGCGGATCCGATGATTCATCAAGCAGTAACAGCGGATCCAATAGTTCTGCGACCACAAACAACAGTTCAGAAAAGGTTCAGGAGATCACCTGGATGTTCTGGGATGACCTCAATGCTACTGAGGATCTTATCTCGCTTGGCTACAAGGAGACTATCGAGAGATTCAATAACGATTATAAGGGCAAGTATCATGTAACACCTATTACTACATCCCTTGAGGAGTATTACAATAAGCTCAATGCTCTTGTTGCAGCAAATGAAACACCTGACGTATTCATCGTAAGCCCCGGACCGCAGCTCACAGACTATGTTGCGCCCGGCATCGCAGCTCCTCTTGATGAATATCTCAACAAGGACGGCTGGAAGGAAACATTCACAAGCGACGCTGTATTTACACAGCAGACATACGATGGCAAGATATATGCTGTTCCGCTGAATACCGCAGCTGCCTGCTGCTTCTACAACACAGAGATGTTTAAGGATGCGGGCGCTTCTGTTCCTACCAACTGGGACGAAATGATCGATGCCTGTGAAAAGCTTGAGAATGCAGGCTATACTCCTGTAACTATTTCCGCAGGTACTGCATGGTGTCTCTCAATGGTAGCAGGTTATCTCTGTGAGGCTGAGGGCGTTGACCTTCCTAAGCTCGCTGACGGTTCCGCTTCATGGGAAGACGGCAAGCTTGAGAACGTATGCAACAAGCTTATCCAGTTCTCCAAGTACTTCCAGAGATCAGCAGCCGGCGATACAAACGACGTTGCTACAGCTAACTTCTACAACGAAGAGGCAGCTATTCTTATTCAGGGTTCATGGGTAATCGCTCAGATGAACGGTGCTAACGCAGACTTTGAGTCAAAGTGCGGCGTATTCCAGTTCCCCGGCGTTGAAAGAATCATCGCTAAGTCCGATTCACTCTGCATGAGCTCATCTACAAAGTATCCTGAGGCTTCAGCAGCTCTCATCAAGTACTTCACTGATGATACAGCTCAGAAGTACACAGCAGAAAAAGGCGGTAAGATCCCTGTAACAAAGGTTAAGTATGATCCGGAAGTAGCTCCCAAGCAGCTCTCATACGTTATGGATGTATTCGGCAAGGCAAAGGGAACATTCGGTTTCTACAATGAATCAATGCCTACAACTGAGACAGGTGCTCACTTCGACGATACAATGGTTGCTGTATTCCTCGGCGACATGAAGCCTGCAGACGCTGCAAAGGACATGGAGGAATTCTACAAGGCTAACTGCAGAAAGTAATTTCTGCTTAATTATGAAAAGCAATATAGAGGCGTATCATACGCCCCTATATTGTTTTTAACCCTTTTTTAACATATCGATCTTCTGAAAGGAGTTGGTCCAGCATGGACAAAATGCTTAGGAACAAGAAAGCAATACTTGTTTTCATGCTTCCTGCATTCCTTTTGTTCACACTGGTGCTTTTTATACCGATCGTTCAGTCGGTGTATTATTCATTCTGTGATTATAAAGGCTATACCGCCCCCGTTTACATCGGACTTGACAACTACAAGGCTCTTCTTTCCGATAAGACGTTCGGCATTGCTATCAAGAACTCAATGTTCTTCCTTGTTTTCTCCTGCGTGTCACAGCTTATCGTAGGTCTTCTCTACGCAGCTCTTCTGACAAACATAAAAGCAGGACGAAATACCTTCAAGAACATAATATATCTTCCCTGCGTACTTTCTTCGGCAGCTCTCGGACTGATGTGGATGTTCATATTCAACCCGAAGCTCGGTATCAACCAGCTCCTTGAAAAAATGGGAGTCAAGGAACCTCCTCTCTGGCTGATGGATACCAGGGGCACTATCATCCTTCCTATGTGGGTAATAGCTTTTGTTGCTCTCTGGCAGTATGTAGGTCAGTCAATGATGCTATACATGGCACAGATATCGGGTATAAACAAGTCTCTCATGGAGGCGAGCTATATCGACGGCTGTACAAAGGCAAAGACTTTCAGATACATAACGCTTCCTCTGATAAAACCGATGGTAGCAACAGCTATGTCTCTGAATGCGATAGGCTCACTGAAATTCTTCGACCTTATTTTCAACATGACAGACTGCGGCGGACCTAACCACAGGACAGAGGTCCTTGCGACCCACCTCTATCAGCAGGGCTTCAAGTTCTCCAAATACGGATATGCAAGCGCGATAGGCGTGGTGCTGCTTGTGCTCTGCCTGTTAGTGACGCTGTTTATCAATAAGGTCGTTAAGACCGAACAGTACGAAATGTAAGGAGGTACAGAAAATGAGTTCTTCAAAATTAGCAGTAACTGAACTGGATTCTGACTCCAAGAAGAAGTTTTCACTGATCCGTGTGGTCATATATGCATTCCTTGTACTGATATCCGTGACATATATCGCACCTCTGCTCTGGCTGTTCAATGTATCGTTCAAGACCAAAAGGGAATTAATGACATCTCCTTTTGCTCTCCCTGAACATATATCATTCGATAACTTTGCTTTCGCATGGAAAGCAGGACGTCTTGGCACAGCAACGCTTAACTCATTCATCGTCTGCGCTGTCGCTCTGGTATTGAGCATGATAATCGGCTCAATGGCTGCATTCGGCATTGTACGTATGCGCTGGAAGGGTGCAAAGCTTGCCATGACTTATTTCCTTACTGGTATGATGATACCTGTACACTGCGTTCTTATCCCTCTGTTCACAAGATTTGCGCATTTACACCTTTCAGATACCCTTACAGGACTTATAATTCCATATCTTACATTCTCACTTCCCATAACGATATTCATTATGACAGGTTTCTTTAAGAGTATTCCGAATGAACTTATCGAATGTGCCTGTATTGAGGGCGCAAATATCTTCCAGATTTTTTACAGGATATGTCTGCCTCTCGGCAAGACAGGTCTTTGCGTAACCGGACTTATGACATTCATCGGCAACTGGAATGAGCTTCTTGTAGCTATGGTATTCATCTCTGATGAAGCCAAGAAGACGCTGCCGGTAGCACTGTCAAAATTCGTCGGACCGCATGGTACCAACTATCCGCAGATGTTTGCGGCTATCATAATCGCGCTTTTACCTACTATAATAGTTTATTGCGCATTCTCCAACCAGATCGTTGACGGTCTGACTGCAGGCGCTGTAAAGGGCTGATACCGGTAACTGATTGAATATACGCTGTCATATTTTCGGTATTGATCTGTATTTGAAGTACAGCTCAATGAAATCTGACAGCTGATGCGATATATTGATTTCATAAATTTTATCTGGAGTTTAACCTATGAAAGCAAAAATAACTATAAATAAATCGGATATTATCGGCGATATTGACCCGAGGATATACGGCTCCTTTATTGAGCATCTCGGTCGCGCGGTCTACGGCGGTATCTATGAGCCTTCACATGAAAGCGCTGACGATATGGGCTTCCGAAAAGATGTACTGGAGCTTGTAAAGACGCTGAAGGTGCCTGTTATACGCTATCCGGGCGGAAATTTCGTTTCAGGCTACAACTGGGAGGACGGGACCGGTGACAGGTCAAAGCGTCCCCGAAAGCTTGATCTCGCCTGGAACAGCATCGAGACTAATGAAGTTGGTGTTGACGAGTTTCAGGAATGGGTAAAGCGTGCGGACGCTGAAATAATGATGACGGTGAATCTCGGTACACGCGGTGCTGATGAGGCAAGAAGCCTTGTTGAATACTGCAATCTTGAAACCGATACATATTATGCTGATCTGCGCCGAAAGAACGGCTTTGACAAACCATTCGGAATAAAGGTGTGGTGTCTTGGCAACGAAATGGACGGAGAATGGCAGATATGCCATAAAACCGCACAGGAATATGCCCGTCTCGCCTGTGAGACAGCCAAGCTGATGAAGCTGACTGACCCGACGATCGAGCTTGTTGCCTGCGGAAGCTCAGGTCCGAATATGGCTACCTTTGGCGAATGGGAACGAACTGTACTTCGTGAGTGTTACGATCATGTTGACTATGTTTCCATGCACAGCTATTACGGTAATCCGGACAACGACACCGCAGATTTCCTTGCGTCGTCAATGGATATGGAGCAGTTTATCATAGATACTGCGCAGATATGTGATGATATAAAAGCGGAGAAGAAGTCAGATAAGGAGCTTATGCTTTCCTTTGACGAGTGGAACATCTGGTTCCACAGCAATGAGCAGGATAAGCATATGGATCCCTGGCAGGTTGCACCGCCGCTTTTAGAGGATATCTACAATGTTGAGGACGCGCTTGTTGTAGGCTGTCTGCTTATCACGCTTCTCAGGCATTGTGACAGGGTAAAGATCGCCTGTCTCGCACAGCTTGTAAATGTAATTGCACCGATCATGACCGAGACCGGCGGCAGGTCGTGGGTGCAGACAATTTATTATCCTTTTCTCCACTGTTCGGTTAACGGAAGGGGAAAGACTTTGCATACTGTTTGCGAATGCGGTATCTATGATACAAAAAATCACAGCAATGTGCCATATATTGAGAGCATTGCAGTAGATAACGGAAGCGGTATTACTCTTTTTGCGGTAAATCGCTCGTCTGATGAGAGCTGTGAACTCGAACTCAACGGATTTGAGAGATACAGCCTCGTATCACATACTGTTCTTACAAACGATGATATGAAACTCTGCAACACAGCAGATGAACCTTATGCGGTCTCGCCTGTACAGAAGGAAATAAGCGGCAAGGTCAGTCTTGCTCCGCGATCATGGAATATGCTGAAATTTACTGTGAAGTAATGAAAAGCCTGCCTGTTTAAAGACGGGTACTAATAAAGAAGTTTTGATTCTTTAAAGATAAGGTTGCGTAACCAAGCGGTTACGCAGCCTTTCTCTTTTTGTCGTAGTTCATACTGTCAGCAATGGCGGTCGTTACGGCAACATCGAAGCGATAGTGAATCTCGATCTGCTGAGTACGATGCCCGCTGCTCTTGTCAGGAGCATGAATAACGATCTTCTCAATAAGCTCATGCATAATCTCAGGAGTAAGCTCCGTGATATGTTCATACTTTTGGACTGCCTGAATGAAAGCACTTACATCGGCGGACTTCTGTTCGGCAGTATCAATGTAGGCGGTCAGCTCTGCTACGGTCGCCCTGAGTTTTTTTGCTCATCCTCATATCCTGCCGACATCATGGCAAATCGCTCATCTGAGATTTTGCCCGAGACATTATCTTCATAAAGCCTTGTGAACAGTCTGTCCAGTTCAGCGATACGCTTCTCGGATTCTTTCAGCTTTTTCCTGGACTTGGCAAGCTCTGAGGACTGCTTCTGAACGGAATTATCCATAGCCGCCTGTACAAACTCGCCCTCGTTCTCCTTAACAAAGGAAATCATCTTGTTCAGCTCACCGAGTATGATCTCTTTCAGAACGATCGTCCTGATGAAGTGAATAGTACAGCCGTTCTTGTCTTTTGCATAAGTGCCACATTTCAGATGTTCTTGATCTACGGTCATGGTTGTCGCTCGGCACAGATACAGCTTCTTTCCGCAGTCGGCACAGTAACAGATACCTGAAAACGGGTTGACTTCCTCATGCATTGTTGGACGGCGTTTGTTCTTGCGAAGCTCCTGCACCAGATCAAACTCCTGCTGGGAGATAATTGCTTCATGGGTATTCTCGAAGATCAGCCAATCCTCTTTCGGATTATCCACACGTTTCTTGTTTTTGTAGGACTTCACATGAGTACGGAAATTCACAGTGTGACCTGCGTATTCGGGCTTTTCGAGAATACCCGAAATAGTCTCCATACCCCAACGATTAAGGTTAGCATTCTTATGACCGTTATCCCTGCCCTGCGACAATGCATAAGCTGTCGGTGTAGGAATTCCCTGTTCCGTTAAGATTCGAGCAATCTGCGCCGGACCGTAGCCGTCAATGCAAAGATGAAAAATCTTGCGAACAACTTCGGCGGCTTCATCGTCGATCACCCAAAGGTTCTTATCCGTTTCCGAATGCTTGTAGCCGTAGATCGGATTGGATAGATGCTTTCCCGACTGCCCCTTAGCCTTGAAAACAGCTTTTATCTTCTTGCTTGTATCACGAGCATACCAGTCATTAAAAATGTTCTTGAATGCCATCAGCTCATTTTCCGATTTGAACGTATCCACGCCGTCATTTATCGCAATGTAGCGAACGTCATAATCGGGGAATACCATTTCAATCAGTTCACCCGTTTTGAGATAGTCACGACCGAGGCGGCTCAAATCCTTAGTAATGACTGTTCCGACTTTTCCGGCTTCTACATCTGCCATCATAGCCTTGAAACCGTCACGTTCAAAAGTAGTGCCGCTGACACCATCGTCTACGTAGTATACTGTATTTGTAAAGCCATTATCATCAGCATACTTCTTGAGGATAGCCTTCTGATTGGTGATACTGTTGCTCTCACCCTGTAACATATCGTCCTGGCTCAGGCGACAATATAATGCTGTGATCTTGTCTGTCATATTAAACCTCTCTTTCCGACAGATACAGCAAGCTATGTTATCATTATAGCGCAATA
>NZ_JAEFAJ010000026.1 GCF_016287535.1 Ruminococcus sp. | reverse complement strand
TTTACTTATTTTCCCCGTTTATCCACAGGGTTTTCAACTTTTACCTACTTCCAAAAAGTGTATTCTGCGTTGTTTTCCACCTTTTCAACATAGTTATCAACAATCGAACATATGAATCCACACTCTATTCAACACTATGTTGAAAGTTATTTCACCGTCTTGTGAAATAAAAGTAGGATTATATTGCTGTAAAAATCAGGTGTTATTTTGCTCACTTGAATAATATTGCAAACTGTGATATAATAAATCATAATTTTGCGGAGCAAAATTATGATTTATTTTAGAGTTGAGAATTGAGAGTTGACAGTTGTGGTGTATCGCCTGCGGCGATATAATTTAAATAATATGAGCGCAGCGAACTCATTAACTCTTAACTCTCCACTCTCAATTTTCAACTAAATCCAAATTTAGCTTTGCTAAATTTGGATTTATAGAAGGAGATATAAATGTTTGAAGGATTTTCGCAGGAGGCGCTGGAGTTCCTCCTTGGTATAAGGCATAACAACAATAAAGACTGGTTCGAGCCGCGTAAGGTGGTCTACACCGGAAAGATATATGAGCCGCTGAAGGCTCTCGGTGAGGAGCTTTTTGCGCCATTTTCCGATATCGACGGCATGATGTACAAGGTGGGAAGGATATACCGCGACGAGAATTTTGCGCCGTACCTCCACTACCGCGATACGATGTGGATATATATCCGCTATGACGCATGGTACTGGAACAAGACTCCCACCCTTTATTTCGAGCTTTCACCAGAGGGAGCTGAGTTCGGCTTCCGTATCTCAAAGCCCGAAGCCGCTGTTATGGAGCGTTTCCGCAGCGGACTTCTTGAGGACGCAGAGCCATTTCTCAACATGGTCGATGATCTTGTTGAAAAGTACGGGCTGACCCTCGGCGGTGAAGAATATAAGCGTAAAAAGTCCTGTCCTGTACCTGAGCTGGAGCGCTTTTTCGTGAAAAAGGGACTGAGCGTATATACTAAGGTCGGCGACCCGGCGGAGCTTTTCTCCCGAAAAATAGCGGAGCATACCGCCGAGGTCTTTCAGGCGGTGCAGCCTCTCAACGATTATTTCCATGAGATAGTTGAAATGGAGGAGCTTGCAAAGGCGCTTCTCAAAGAAGAAAAGGAGCAGCAGCTCGCCCAGCCAGAGCCTGAGATAAAAATGGTAAAAGCTCCCGATGTGGAATTCATGTGGTAGCGTGCTGAGCCCGCGCTGGCTTACCACGTTGTCGCTTGCAAGCTCGCTCACTATCACAAAAACCGATACCCGCACATCGCTTACGGCGCAATTTGTAGGGGCGCCCTTTGGGCGTCCGCAAAATCCGATGATTTTGGCATGGGCGCTGAAATGGCGTTCCTATAAATAATTAAATGAAGCCGACATAATAATTACGCATTAAAAAAGACCTCTCACGTCCTCAAAGCTGAGGGTGGGCTGCAAGGCGAGGTTTATCCCGAAGGCAAGTAGCTGAGAGGCTCTTTCCGTCAGGCGGTCGATATCACGGGGAGTCACCATCATATTGGGCAGCTCCCCGTTTATTCTTTTCCCCGTGAGACTTTTTACGATAGTATGCATATCCACAACTGTGGGAACTCCAACGGCGATAACGGGTATACCGAAAAGCTTTTCCGACAGCTCCTTACGCTCGTTGGAAACGCCGCTCCCCGGAGATATACCTGTATCGGTTATCTGTATGGTAGTGCCGAGACGGCTTATATCCGTGCAGGCGAGAGCGTCGATCGCAATAATGGCGGCAGGTCGGAGCTCCGCTGCTATAGCCCGGACTATCTCCGCAGTCTCGATACCGGTCTGTCCCATAACTCCCCCTGCAAAGGCGCTTACACGCCGCAGGGACGTGAGGAAGTGTTCCTCATCGCTGTCGAGCTCCTCCCTTAAATGCCGGGTGGCAAGTACCTTTGAAGCTGTCTGCGGACCTATGGCGTCGGGAGTTATGTCATTATTGCCAAGTCCAACCACGAGCACTTCTCCTTCGGGGAGAAGCGCTGAGAGCTCCTGTGCCAGCTCCTCTGCCATGAGCCTGTAATCCTCGGAAAAACGGCTGAGACTGCCGCCCTCAAGGGTTATATACCGTCCCTTGCCCTTGCCTATTGAAGCAAGACAGCTGTCATCGTCTATGATTATCTCGGTAATACTGAATATATCGCCTCTTGTCCGTATATGAACATTCTCTGTCATATCATCTTCCGTTATACTTTCAAGGGCAAGATCTGTCCGGATCTCCATGTATACCTCCGTATATTGTGCATTATGCTTTAATTGTGGAAAATATTTCTCAGGATTATTTCACTTTTAACTATTGCAAACAGTGTTGAAAAATGCTATAATTATATTTGTCTCAGTAGGGCAGCTGTGCGTTGCAGCTGTCAGGGAGTGAACTAAACCCGTGTTTGCTCCTATTATCTGTTAAATGCGGACGATTATTCGGTCTGCATAATTCAAGGAGGTGTAACAAAATGCCAAACATTAAGTCTGCAAAGAAGAGAGTAAAGGTCAATGCTACAAAGGCTGCTGCCAATAAGGCAAGAAAGTCCAATCTCAAGACTATTCTCAAGAAGGCTGATGCAGCTGTAACAAGCGGTGCTGCTGACAAGGCAGAGGCTATCAAGGTTGCTATCAAGAGAGTTGATCAGGCTTGCGCAAAGGGTCTTATGCACAAGAATAAGGCTGCAAGAAAGAAGTCACAGCTCGCTAAGAAGCTCAACTCTGCTGAATAAGGTCTTTTTTGATCATATAAGAATTAAATCCCCCTGCGGACAACTCACGGTCGGCAGGGGGCGTTTTTATTAAGTTGAGAGTTCGGAGTTGAGAATTGAGAATCATGCTATCTCCATTTATTTGTCCGAGGATGAAAAATATTCCGTAAAAAAAAGATCCCCCTAAGCTATAGGGGGATCTTTTCAGTTCATATTCGCTTTTTCGAGCTCCTTGAGGACGTGCTCCATGACCTCCTCGGGAGTGGGTACCTTGCCCTTGCCGATCTTGTTTATAGGCGCGTCGGGATCCTTGCAGGCTTCTGCTATGGACTTTTCTATCTCACGTCTTACTTCCTCTTCGGTCACTCCGTTCTTTTCAGCGACCTCTTTAAAAATGTTTTTCTTCATTAATATCCCTCCAATGAGTTTTTCCATAATGACTGATACAGTTCACTACGGATATGGAAATAGCTCAGTGTTAAAAAAATAACAGTAATACCCCATTGAGCATAAGAGCTCCTGACTGTGCGATATATTTTTATGCACAGTTATTTTATGATATTATCTTTACTTTATGCCGGTAATATCATTCCTTGACGTATACTCCGATAATTTCGGATATATACGCTCTGTGGTACGGATCAGAGGAAAAGAATTTTCCGGGGATACCGTCGTCGGTAAGAAATCCGCTTTCCTGCAGGTCGTAGCTGTAAAGCTTACGGCATACAAGAACGAGTTCAGCCTCTGCGAATGTCATGCAGCCGTCTATTTCAGCGGGAGTAAGACCTGTCTCCTTTGCCTTGTCGCAGTCTCTGCCCGAATGGGAGCCGCAGAAGGAAAGGGCATTTCTTTGTTCTTCGCTGAAAAAGCTTGCAGTAAAGCATTCATCTTTATCAATGAACTCATAAGTATAGCGGTTAGGTCTGATATAGCAGGTCAGTACATTTTTATTCCAAAGAACGCCGAGCTGACCCCATGAAGCGGTCATGGTATTGTATTTTTCCCTGTTTCCGCCTGTCAGGAGCATCCACTGTTTGCCTATCTTGTCGAAGGGATTGAATGAAAGCTCGCTGATATCGATTTTTCTTAATGCCATGATGATTCTCCTTTACTTTTATTCTGTCGCTGAGCAGAAAATACCTGCGCTTAGCGATATATATACAATCCGTCATCATCACAGCTTAAAGGATATCAGTGAGTTCTGAGAGCGCTTTTGTAGCGCAGACGGAGCTTATCCGTGATAAGTGCGATAAATTCCGAATTTGTAGGCTTGCCCTTTCCGGTATCTACTGTATAGCCGAAAAAGGAATTGAGGGTGTCGACGTTGCCTCTGTCCCATGCTATTTCTATAGCGTGGCGGATAGCGCGTTCAACACGAGATGAAGTGGTATCGTAGATACCTGCGACTGTGGGATAGAGCAGCTTTGTAACGCTGTCAAGCAGGGTCTTATCCTCTATGGAATAGAGTATAGCTGTTCTGAGGTAGTGGTATCCCTTGATATGAGCGGGAACGCCAAGCTGATGTATCATATCGGTGACTACAACCTCCATATCGTCGCTGAGACTGCTCACTCTGTCGCCGAGAGCTGAGTTTATAGCTGTACACAGGTCGTCGGCGCTGCATGGACGGAGCATGAAGCGTGAGGCTCCGTTTTCTGTCACCTGACGCTCGATGAACTCGTTGTCATAAGATGATGTTATGATGAAAACAGGCGGTTTTATGCCTGATTCCCTGACATTCTTCATCAGTGATATAACATCGCCGTTCTGTGATGAGATATCGAGGACGGCTGCGTCCGGGGGATCCTTTTTTATGGATTCAAGTATCACACCGCAGTCCTTGCGTCTTGTGTAAGCGTACATACCCTTTTCACGGAGCTTATTTGCAACGCTGACTCCTGTTTCAGCGGAATCGTCGCCGATAAGCACCTTTACTTTGTTATTCATATTTTATACCTCCTTTTGTTCCGCGGTTTCGACCGCTTAATAATGATATCACATCACAAAAGGGGCAGCAACGGGTTTTTTTAGGATATTACGCGGTTTTTGCGCCGGAAATGTAACAGTTCCGGACTGTTATAAAACGCCGTCGAATAAGGCTGTCGCATAAATATGAATACGCATGGAAAAGGTTATTTTTTCCGTTTTTTACCGGTGAGAACGTCGTCTGTCATATTTCTCACCTTTGTTCCCTCCGGGAAAAGCTTGTCGGCAAGCTTCTGAAGGACGTTCTTTTTGACCGGTTTTGTATGGACGGGCGCAAGCTTCGGCTCGCTTTCGGGTCTTCCCCATTTTTTACTGCCTTTATCGGAAAGAAAGGGGATTATTTTCTCCCTGTCGCCGATATAGCTGTGTTTTTCGAGGAATTCCAGTGCCAGCTGACAGCCTTCGCCGCCGTATTTCCCGATGAAATCGCCGAAATGATGATACAGCATCTTCTCAAAATCGAGCCTGCCGTCTATAATTTTCTGATTTTTCTCCATAGCCGCGATAAGCTCTGACTGCATATCCGACTGTGGCTCAAAGTCTTTGATAAAGCAGAGGGGACCGAGTATTATGAAGCCTATCATATACTCGTCGCCGCAGAAGTCGCTTTTCGGCACCTTGTTCTGGGGAGCGTCGAAGCCGTAGGCAGCGTACAGTGCAAATGAGCATCTCAGCGCCATGAACTGCTTTTCGTCTATGTCATACAGATGCTTCTCCTCTATGAAGCCTCTGAGCCTGCCCGACCTTACCATAAGAGGCAGCACCGGCTGGAGCAGCAGGGCTTTCATGCCGCGCTGTATTGGGGCTTCCACATCGTTTATCAGGTCGCCGCCTATATGGAGTATATTCTCTGCGCCGACTCCGGATTTTTTGATAACAAGGTCTATGAAGCCTGTTGCCGCGGAATCGGGGATATTATTCTCCGAGGGTATCACAAGGGAGCTGTATTCGCCGTAGCCGCAGTCGCAGAGCACCTTTACCACAACATCGCGGGGATAGTAGGAATCCGAGACCACTATGACCTTATTATGGCAGTATTTAGCCTTGTCAAAAAGGAGCTTGCCGGTTTTTCTCGGAAATGCGAAATGATGTACAAGGTCGCATTCCCTCATGATGAGCTTATCACGGCAGGACGGCGAAACGCCGCTGAGCTTCACGAATATGTCGTATATCTTTTCAAGGGTGACATTGCCCTTGAGAGCGTACTTTTTCTCTGCGGCCTTCTGCGCCTCTGTACGGAGCTCGGTAAAGGTCTTTTCGCCGGTATTGTACATGGCGAAGTCGTCCTCCATGAAGAGGAACAGGTCCTCAGGCTGAGAAAAGGGCATCAAAACAAGGGTGTCCCACATTCTGAAGCTTACCGCAGCGTGGTCGTTCCTTGAGACTTCGCGGAGCATTTTTTCGGTGAGTTCCTTCTGCACCTCGGAATCAGGTCTTACCGGGGTAAAATCGTCATTCATCCGCGTCCTCCTTTTTATCTGCTGTTCCGGGCTCGTCCAGTCCCCTGAGCTTTCTGTACTCGTCGAGGGTTATGGCTCCGTCGGAGTTGTAGGCTCTTATGAGGGCTTCCGTGTTGGTATATTCCTCGCTGTATTCGCCCTTATCGTCCTGTATGTACTTTCCGTACCACACTCCGAAGAAGGACCATACCGCATTATCGCGGAAAGCAGCGTCCATGTCGGGAACGCTTCCGCACTCGCTTATAGCTATTATCTTGTCGGTACCCACGAATTTCTGTACTGCCGCGAAGGCATCATAATATCTGTTTCCGTAGTCCTTTTCGTCGTTTATATAAAGGTCTACCGAGGCGATATCGAAGGTACGCTTGTCCACAAGGCTGCCTTCGCTCTGACCGTTCCATACCCAGATAAGGTTATCCAGATCGAAATACTTCGTGAAGCGTTCGTATATCAGTTTCCACAGCCACTTGTAGGGCTTGTCGCCCTGAGCGCCCCACCAGTACCAGCTGCCGCTGCCTTCGGGGAGTGGTCTCCAAAGTACGGGCACACCGCGGTTTTTAAGGGAGGTCAGCTGACCTGCCATATTGTCTATATCAAGTATTATGCCGTAACATTCCCTGGAAATAATTCCCTTGCTGTAGAGCTCGCGTATCTCTTCCTCGGTAAGCTCTGCAAGCTCCTCATTTGTAACGGCTTTTGAGATGTCGAAATCAGTATCCTCAGTGCGCATACCGCTTTTCGTATCCGACGGAGCTTTCCAGTACCAGCTTATAAAGGGTATGCCGCCGTTGAAATACCATTCCGCGGAAGCGTCTATTTCCCGGAAGGAATCGTCGAAGCTCTCATCGGGGACATCGAGCGTGGAGCACCGTACAACGGGATATTTGCCTGTAGTACGGTAAATGAGGTCGAGCTCGGAATTATTTCCGCCGTAGGCGTACTGACCTGTCAGCATATATTTTCCGTAATTCTCTGACAGGAAGCTCATTATCTCCTTTGCGGATTCCCCTGCGTTCTTGTTGACCGTGTCGCCCTTTGCGTCGTAGCTTATATCGCTGAGGGAGGTATTGTTCTCTATTTTCAGGTAATCAAGGCAGATATCGCCGTTCAGCGGCGTTATTTCCAGTTTCTGCCTGCCCTTTGTGAGAAAAACTCCGTATAGGGTTATATAAGTAAATTTGCCGTTGTCCGCGGACCTGAATACAGTCAGCTGTTTGTCTCCGAGAGTAATGCGGCAGTCCGCGGCTTTTCCGGAAGAAATATTGAAGGAAAGGTCATAGTGCTGATTTGTGGGGACATCTATCTCGAAAACGACGGAAGCCTTGCCCTCGCTGCCGAAGCCTGTGACATAGCCGTCACCGCTGAAATCCGGCATATCAGTAGCCGCTTTTGCGCCGCCCTTCAGCTCACCGTTTTCAGCTTCATAGAGGTTTCCGGACTCCTTTTTCTCTATTTCGGGAAAGGTGACGGGATAGTCCGGATATGTCTCCACTGGTACGGTAGTCGTCACCGCTGTGGTGGGATCCGAGACAGATTCCACGATTATCGGCACGGAAGCGGTCATCTTATTCTTTTTGTTACAGGCGGCAAAAGACGATAAAGCAGCCGCCGCTGCTGCTGCAAGAGCGATAGGTTTGCGAATGTCCATTTAATCCTCCTGGGAGATCATGCCTTGATAGTATAGGTACAGCCCCGTTCTGTGCTGAATATTACCAGACCGTCCTCTGTGCGCAGATCTACGGGAGCACCGTCGCAGGAAACGCTTACTGCGCAGTTTGCGCGTAGTCTGAGTTCGCCGCCGAGCTCAGAGGTTATCTCGGCACGGTTGAGTTTATTGGCAGTCCAGAAGATGTCGGCAGTAAAGCCTCCCTTTGCTTTCAGACCGCATACGTGACCGTTGTTCCATTCATCGGGAAGTGCGGGCAGGAGATTTATCTCTCCGCCGCAGCTCTGCATGAGAGCCTCAGCTATGGCGGCAGTTCCGCCGAAATTTCCCTCCAGCTGCAAAGCCGGCTTTGAAACGGTCATATTCGGATTTGTATAATGTGAGAGCAGGCGCATAAGGTTCTCGTAGACCATTCTGCCGTCGAAGAGCCTTGCCCACATATTTGTTACCCATGCGCTGCTGTAGCCTGTGTATCCTCCGCCGTGGATAAGCCTGCGGACGAGGGTAGCTCTTGCGGCGTCCGCGAGCTTGGGCGTTCTGACCGGAGAGATGAGACCTGCCGGATAAAGCGCGAAAAGCTGGGATATATGGGTATGTCCTATATCCTTTTCGTCGTAGTCCTCAGCCCATTCCATTATCTGTCCGTACTTGCCCACCTGCGGCTGAGGTAGCTTTTTCAGCATAGCCGTCAGCTTTGCGGCAAACGCCTCGTCCCTGCCGAGTATATGAGCAGCCTTTATGGCGGAGCAGAAAAGCACGGTGAGTATCTGCGAGTCCATTGCGGGACCCATGCACAGACTTGCTTCGGTGCCGTTTCCGTCGATGTAGGTATTTTCCGGGGAAACGGAAGGACCTGACACGAGTCTGCCGCTGCCGTCGTCAGTGAGATATTCGGTGAAGAACTCGGCAGCTTCCTTTAGTATATGGTATTTCTCGGCAAGGAAATCCGTGTCGAGGGTATATTCATAGTGTTCAAAGACGTGTATAGCCAGCCATGCGCCGCCCATAGGCCATATGCTTGAGGTGCAGCTTTCACCCTGCGGAGCCGAATCGCCCCATATATCGGTGTGGCTGTGGCACACGAAGCCCTTGTTTATGCCGTACATCTCCTTTGCTGTGACCCTGCCGTTTCCGCATACACGCTCCAGCAGGTCAAAAAGGGGCAGGTGGCATTCTGAAAGATTGCAGCTCTCCGCGGGCCAGTAGCTCATCTCGGTATTGAGGTTCAGGGAATAGCGGCTGCCGTTGGGAGGCGACATAAGGTCGTTCCAGAGTCCCTGAAGGTTTGCGGGCTGAGTGCCTGCACGGCTGCATGATATCATAAGGTACCTTCCGAAGTTGAAGTAGAGCTCGATGAGCTTGTTGTCGTTGATAAGTCTGCGGCAGTCGGTATTGTCCAGCTCGTCGCCCTTGATACGGTCAAGGCGTTCGGGAGTGGAAAGGAGGGTAAGCTCCTCGCCGCTGTTGTCATTGAGAGAGAGCTCCACTCTGTCGAAGAGCTCCTTGTAGTCGTTCACATGGCGGTAGTACAGCTCGTCAAAATCGCACTGCAAAGCCATTTCAGCGTCAAGCTTCGCGGAATCCTCATACATCTGGCTGTAGAAGCTGGTCCTTACCGAGAGTACCAGCATTACCTCGTCAGCGTCCTTGACGCATATCCTGCTGCCCACTGTTTTTATGCTTCCGCCTTTGGAGGAAGCGCCGAGGCAGGCTGCGAAGAAAATACCGTCGCGGCTTCCGGTGCCGCCGTTGAAGAGTATCATATTTTTACCGCAGGGGCGGTTGTCGTCGTAGCAGTCGTCCCGTCCGCCGAGACCGCATGAAAGGGATACCGAGCCCGGTTCGGAGGCGTGTATACGCACTACCATTACCTCGTCAGGTGCGGAGATGAAGTATTCCTTTGTGTATACCACGCCGTTCACAGAGAAAGAAGCGTCCGCAACGGCGCTGCCTATATCGAGACTGCGTGAATATTCACGGGCTTTTCCGTCTGCTTCGAGGGCGATATCGAGCTCGCCGAGCGGCATATAACGGCGCATATTCGGAGTAACGCCCTGCATCTTGTTCAGGGCAGCTTCCTCTGCTTCGGCTGTTCTGCCCTCTCTAAGAAGACCGCGCACCTCCCTGAAGCCGTCCGCTGCGTCCGGATTTATCCTGTGGCGGAGACCGCCCGACCAGACAGAGTCCTCATTGAGAACGATAGCTTCGTTCAGAGCTGTACCGTAGATCATTGCACCGATACGTCCGTTTCCGATAGGCAGAGCTTCGCTGAAGCTCTCTGCTGGAGAATCGTATTTCATTAAAGTTTCAGTACTCATATTAAATTGCTCCTATTGGATAAAGTCGTCGTCTGTGTATGGGTAGATATCTTGCATTATCATAATATTATACCACAAATTGCTGTTTTTTGCAAATTTGTGTACATTTGGCTCTGAAATTCCAAACAAATGACAAAATCATACTCTGACTGCATAAAGGATTTGGGGAAAATACATGAATCCATTGTGCAATTGTGATATTTTGCGTTTTAGGTTGACACATTTCGCAAAAAACAGTAAAATTAAAAGAAAGACCGGCTGAAAAAGGTTTCAATACAGATAATAGACAGACCACATATATATTATACGCTGAAGGGAGTATAAAATGAGACGTATCATAAGTTTATTTACCGTTTTTGTTTTTGCGGCAGCTTTATTTTCATGCAATGACAAGAAAGACGACATAACTCCGGAAAAGCCTGAAAACGTAGTAACGGAAAGCGCTTTTGAAAGCGGCGGCGATACGGTCGTCAGTGAAAACGCAGATATCGAAAACGCTTCGGAAGAGTCTGGGAGCGCTGCTGCCGAGGAGGGCACGTCTCAGAAAAGGATCATCAGTTCGGACGAATTCAGGAGTATAAATGTATCCACTGTGTTCACAGGCGAAAAAGCCGACTGTGAGATCAAGAGCTATGACCTGAGAGGCATGGATTTCGGCGAAAGGATACCGGTGTGCAACAGAGCCGAAAACGCGGAGAAGTTTTATGAGGGCATGAAGGGCGACCGTATTGTAGACCTTGACGATATGGAATACCGTGCGAGGGTGGACTGGCACGATTATTCTGATAAGCCTGAAAAGGGCTTTATGATAAACAGCTTTGCCGATAACGGAAAAATATATCTGCTTGTTGATTACGGACTGATAATTGATAACAGCAACAGCCACAAGGGCTGTTATGACTGGGCATTGTTCAGCTATGACACAGGGAGCGGCAGGACAGATGAGGTATACAGCTGGTCATCTGACGCTGTGGATAAGTACTGCAGCAATGTCATTTTAAGAGACAACGAGGTGTTCTGCTGTATAAGTCGCGGTGAAAAAGTATATGTAAATGTTATTGATCTCAGCTCAGGCAAGGAAAGAACGGTATTTGAAAAAGAAAGCGGCTCTGAGAGGTTTGCGCTGACAACAGGCAGCAGATTTTCTTTGATATTCGCAACAACAAGTACAGATACAGTATTTCTTGTTGAGACTATTGAGGAGCTTTCATATTCACACAAACAAAGAATGTATTATTACGACAGTGATAATGACTGCTTTGCGGAGGATTATATCCGTATCAATCCGTTTTTTAGCTCCGGCGGTACGATTTCCACTGATGAATATGAATTTAATGTATCGGAAGGCAGCATCGGCCTGATATACATGGAAAAGGATCGTCTGTATTTCTATGGCAATGACTGTATTGAGACCTATGACCTTGAAAAGAATGAGTGCTATATGAATTCGATGTCCGATATAGATTTTTTTTATGAGATAGGAGTAAAAGACGGAAAGATATTCCTTCTGGGCAGAGATTTAAAATGTCTCATACCGGAGCAGGGACTCATTTTTGACGTTCTTGACAGCGGGGAATATCAGATGAGTGAAGACAACGGCAGATTGGTTGTGACAGACTTTACATCAGGCTGTGAAAGGCTGTATGTGATAAAATAAGGAAAGTCTGTATTCAGGCTGAGAGGAGAAAAAATGAAGCGTATCATAAGTTTTTTTGCAGCAGCTGTACTTTTGACAGGACTGTTTTCATGCAGCGAGGATAAAAACAACATTATTCCGGAAAACACCGTGACGGAAAATGTTACCGAAAATACTTCCGAGATCTCTTCCGTCAGCGAAAATGTGTCTGAAAGCAGAAAGGAATATTATTCAGACAATTTCAGGGATATTACTGTCAGAACGATAATGTCATATGATGAACCGCCTTGCAGTATCGAGAGCTATGACCTGAAAAACCTTGATTTCGGCGAAAGGATCCCCATATGCAACAGAGCTGAATATGCGGATTTCTTTTTCAGAAATCAGGAGCATCTGCGATTTGAAAACGGGATATATACCCAGGTGCAGAGAACTGATCTTGTTACAGACCAGCCTGAAGAGGGCAGGATCATTGAATTCAGCGGCATTGACGGAAAGGTATATTTCATTGTGGAATATGGCAGTTCACCGCGTATCAGAAGTTTTTTTGAATGGTCGTTCTTCAGGTATGACCTGAACAGCAGCAAGCTTGAAGAACTTTACAGCTGGTCGTCTGATGATATAAACAAAGTCACCTGCAGTTTTGCTTTCAGGGATAATGAATTGTTTTACTGTGAAATAAACGGAGAGGATCTTTCTGTAAATATCGTTGACCTGAGTACAATGAAGGAAAGGACGGTATTTGAAAAAGGAATTGGAAATGCAGAGGCTTTTTTGCAAAGCATAAACAGCGTTTATGCAAACATTTTTGGCAGCGATTTGAAAGATGAGGTACTGCTTGAGATAATTGAATACACTTCAGGTGAAGTTGCAATTGACATCTATGCATATGACGGGCAAAGTGACAGTTTCAAGGGAACAGATGGCTCCATTGCGTCATATGAATTAAACGGAGAATATTATAAGCTCCACATGGAAGGATATGACTTCAATATTAAGGAAGACTGTGAAATTGGTTCACCGATATACAGCGATGACAGATACCTGATCTGCTACATGGGATATGGTATAGACACGTTCGATCTGGAGAAAAATATGCATTATACAAGTTCACTGGACGATTACAATATCAGAGAGATCCCTGTTGTTGTTGACGGAAAGATAATTATGAACTGCAATAGTGTGAAGCTCCTTCTGCCTGATTATGGTATTGTTTATACCGTGCTTGAAAAAGGAGAATACCGTCAGACTGTGATTCCGGACGGAGGAGTTGCCGTATTCGAAACCACCAAAGGAAAAGAGAAGCTTTATATCATAAAATAGTTTTTGTCCGGCAGCCGCTGCGAGGCTGTCATTGAAACAAAGAAAAGCCTGTATTGATTACAATACAGGCTTTATATTTTTATTATTCAGCTGTTTATCTTACCTTGTTTGCGATATCCTCAATGAGCTTTGCGATGAATTCGCCCGGAGTCATTGAACCGAGGTCGCCCTCACGTCTTGAGCTTACTGAAACAGTATTGCTCTCAACTTCCTTATCGCCTACAGTTACCCATACAGGGAGCTTTTCAAGTCTTGCGTCACGAACCTTCTTGCCGACCTTTTCTGCTCTGTCGTCGATAGTAGCACGTATGCCTGCGGCTTCAAGCTTTGACATGAGCTCGTTGCAGAAGTCAAGATGACGGTCAGCAACAGGAACGATACGGACCTGTTCGGGAGCCAGCCACAGAGGCATAGCGCCTGCGTATTTCTCTATCATGTAAGCGAGGGTACGCTCATAGCAGCCCAGTGATGTTCTGTGAATGATATAAGGAGTCTTCTTTGTGCCGTCAACGTCAACATATTCCATGCCGAAGCGCTGAGCGAGAAGCATATCTATCTGGATAGTAACGAGAGTGTCTTCCTTGCCGTATACGTTCTTGTACTGGATATCAAGCTTAGGACCGTAGAATGCAGCCTCGTCGATACCAATTGTGTATTCGAGTCCGAGGTGGTCGAGTATCTTGCCCATTACATCCTGAGCATGATCCCACTGCTCCTTTGTGCCCTCGTACTTGTTCTTCGGGTTTGCAGGATCCCACTGTGAGAAACGGAAGGTACAGTCCTCAAGGAGACCTACTGTGCCGAGCATATACTTTGCAAGTTCGAGACAGCCCCTGAATTCCTCTTCAAGCTGTTCGGGACGGAGCACAAGATGTCCCTCGGAGATAGTGAACTGACGAACACGGATAAGACCGTGCATCTCACCTGAGTCCTCCTTGCGGAACAGTGTTGAGGTCTCACCCAGACGCATAGGAAGATCACGGTAGGAGCGCTGTCTGTTGAGGAATACCTGATACTGGAAAGGACAGGTCATGGGACGGAGGGCAAAGCACTCCTTTTCCTCGTCGTAGGGGTCGCCCATGATGAACATACCGTCGAGGTAGTGATCCCAGTGACCTGATATCTTGAAGAATTCTCTCTTTGCGAAGAGAGGCGTCTTTGTGAGGAGATAGCCGTGCTTCTGTTCAACGTCCTCTACCCAGCGCTGGAGGAGCTGAACTACTCTTGCGCCCTTCGGAAGAAGTACGGGAAGTCCCTGACCGATAACGTCAACAGTTGTAAAGTATTCCAGCTCACGTCCAAGCTTGTTGTGGTCGCGGAGCTTTGCTTCTTCACGCTGTTTGAGGTCAGCCTCAAGGTCTGCTGCCTTGGGATATGCGGTAGCGTATACACGGCTGAGCATTTTGTTCTTCTCACTGCCGCGCCAGTAAGCGCCTGTACATGAGATGAGCTTGAAAGCCTTTACGGGAGCTGTTGTCATAAGGTGAGGACCTGCGCAGAGGTCGATGAACTCGCCCTGCTTGTAGAATGAGATAGGCTCGCCCTTGTCAGCGTGCTCCTCGCAGAGCTCGACCTTGTAGGGCTCGTCCATTTCCTTCAGCTTAGCGATAGCCTCGGCAGGTGAAAGCTCGAACTTTTCAAGCTCTATGCCATCCTTGACGATATTCTTCATTTCAGCCTCGATCTTTTCGAGCTCTTCGGGAGTGAAGGGCTTTTCAAGGTCGAAATCGTAGTAGAAGCCGTTGTCGATAGCAGGACCGATAGCAAGCTTTGCTGCGGGATAGAGTCTCTTTACAGCCTGTGCAAGTATATGGGAGGCTGTGTGCCAGAAGGTCTTTTTGCCGTCGATTGAGTCGAAGGTGCAGACCTCGAACTGACAGTCACTGTCGATAACGGTGCGGAGATCCTTTACCTCTCCGTTTATCTTTACGCAGCAGGCAGCCTTGTAAAGTCCCATACCTATGCCTTTTACGATCTCTGCGGCTGACTGTGCAGCCTCAATCTCACGGACACTGCCGTCGGGTAATGTTAATCTGATCATATTGATCTCTCCTTTTTGATGATATTTATGTGTGTTTATTATTTACTGAACAATTCGCCGCTGCGGGAATAATCATAGTCATCGGGGCGTATATCCTTACGGACTGGCATATCCATATCATTCGACCCAGCCAGTTATCTCGAAAAGCTCGCCGAAGAGCTCTACATGGGCGAATCCCTGCATAAAACCGTCGTCTGTGCCTGTATCGAAGCATACAACGGTATCCTCGTCGTCGATATCCACATATACGTTTTCGAGCCTGAGTATCTTAGCAAGCTCCTCTGCGTTTGAGCCTTCGTAGTAGCCCTCGTCGATAAGCATACCTGCAACGGTGCTTTTACTACCGTCCAGCTTTGCGAGTTTTTTTGCGATATCACTGAGCTTTTTCATGATAGTATCCTCGGCGTCGGTATAGAAGCGGACCGTCATGGTATTGTTCCAGAGCTTATAGGGCAGCTCGAAGGCTTCCTCCTGTTCGTTGTACCTGATATTGCTCACATTCTCACCTTCTTTGCAACAGAATTATTATAATTTATCAATAATATTCTTCCTCGTCTCCCTGAATAACAGCTCCGAGAGCTTCTGCTAACGGACGCATTATATCAGGAACGTCTTCGTTTCGGCAGGCAACGGTTATCATACCATCTTCAAGCATGAATACAGCATTACCATATGAATACATATTATCCATTCCCATACTCATTCTCATTGAAAGACCTGTTCTTGGATTTGTTATTGGAGGCTGACTGAATTTCTCAACGCCATCAATGCTGAGAAGTTCATCTGCTGTGATCGGATCATCAGCACCGTCTGTCCAGTCTGTTCCTCTAAAAATATGCAGATTATAAGCCATGATTTACCTCCTTAGAACAAAAAAGCCCCTTACGCCTATGAATAGGCACAAGGGACGATAATAACCGTGGTTCCACCCTGATTCACACGGAGAGAAGCTCCGTATCTCAAGTGCTCTGTAACGGGAGCTCCCGACGCTTATTGGGCGTACTCAGAGGCGGTATGCTGTAATATCCTGACCGTGCAGCCTCGCACCAGACGGCTGCTCTCTGAAACGGCTCCGGAAAAGCCTTCCTCATCGACGTTTTCGTAATATTGTACAATTATCTTAGCACAAATTTTACAATTTGTCAATAGGCAAAGACAGAATTTTTGAAATGCCCCTATTTCCCGCAACAGATTAAACATTCTGTTGAAAATGACGTTAAAAACTACAAATAACCGGGTTGAAATGCGTCGAAAAATGTGATATAATATTAATGTTGTAAAACAGTTTATTTACGAGAAGGAAAAAAATTACTTCCGTTTATTATTTTATTTTAAGATAAGGGAGATATAAATGAATATTGAGATAACAAGAATAAATCAGGGAATAGACAGCGATCCTGTCAGATATATAAAGTCCGTGAACGAGGATTACCTCTACAAGCTGAAAAAGATAGCGGACGATATCGCCGAGAACCGCAACGAAAAACCGGTAATACTCCTGTCGGGACCGTCGGGCTCCGGCAAGACCACTACCGCGATGATGATAGAAAAGCTCCTTGACGATATGGGACATGAGACGCATACCCTTTCGATGGACAACTGGTTCTGTCCGCTGACAGAGGCTGAAAAGGCTCTTGCGGCTGAGGGGAAAATGGACCTTGAATCGCCGCTGCGTGTTGACTGTGAGCTCCTTAACGAGCAGATAGAGGATATATGCGCCTGCCGTGAGATAGAGCTCCCTAAGTACAACTTCAAGACCTCCACACGCTGCGGCTCCGGAAAGATGTTCAAGCGCAACAAAGACGAGCTGGTAATATTCGAGGGTATCCATGCGCTGAATCCTGCGGTAATAACCGTGCCTGACAGCATGATAAGCAAGATATATGTCAGTGTCCGCACCAGGATATCTGATGAGGATATCCTCCTGCATCCGTCAAGGATACGTCTTATGCGCCGTATGATACGGGATAAGAACTTCCGCAAGCGCTCTCTCCGGGAGACTATGAATATGTTCCACAGCGTGGAAGCAGGCGAGAACAAGTACATAATGCCGTATAAGTACCGCTCCGACTATGATGTGGATACATTCATGTCCTATGAGCTGTCGGTATACCGCAACGACCTTCTGTCACAGCTTCAGGAGCTTACCGACGTTCCGGAGGTTTGCGAGTGCATAAAGGTGCTTGAAAAGCTTGTGCCGATAGAAAAAACAGATGTTACGCCGGATTCGCTGATATGCGAATTCATAGGCAACGGACAGTTCAAATACTGAGCCGTCAGACAACTCAGAAATCATGTATTGAAAAAAGATTGGAGACTATATATGGAATATCTCGAAAATCGGGAGCTTTCATGGCTTAAATTCAACAAGAGAGTCTTAGAGGAAGCGACAGACCCTGATACTCCGCTTCTTGAAAGACTGTCTTTTTCGGCTATATATCAGAGCAATCTGGACGAGTTCTTCATGGTCCGTGTAGGCTCTGTGACTGACAAGGCAAAGGAAAACGACGGGAAAAAGGACAAATTCTCCGGAATGACGCCCTCTCAGCAGCTTGACGCTGTGTTTACGGCTGTCCGCAGAATGCAGCCCTCTGTAGAGGAAGCACTGAAAAAGACCATGAGCGAGCTCGCGGCATACGGCTTCGAGCACGTAAGCTTCGACAAAGCCACAAAGGAAGAGCAGGCTTTCCTTGAAATGTACTTCAAACGCGAGCTGAAGCCGTTCATATCGGGAATAGTCGTCAATGACGCCCTGCCCTTTCCGTTCCTCAGGAACAAGGAGATATACGCGGTTGTGCAGCTCAGCGCGAAAAAGGGCGTATCTATCGGCATTATCCCTGCCAATACAAGCAGCTCTGAGAGGATAATCCACCTCAGCCCCGACGGAAAGCGCTTTATTCTTGAAGAGGAAGTCATACTCCGTTTTGCGCATCAGATGTTCAAGAACTACAAGGTCATAGACCGCGCCCTAATAAGAGTTACAAGGAGCGCCGATATAATGGCTTCCGGAAGAGGTCCGGAGTTCCGCAGACGCATGGAGGAGCTTGTTGACAAGCGCCAGCGCCTTGCTCCCGTGCGCCTTGAGATATCCGATGTTTTCAGCCGCGACGCCCTTGATTATATATGCAGGAAGCTCAAGCTGAAAAACGTCCGAGTGTTTACATCAAGGATACCCCTTGACCTTTCGTACCTCTATACCCTTCAGGAATACGATACTGATCCGCGGCTCCACTATGTGCCGCGCTCACCGCGCAAGCCTGCGGCTCTTTCAGATACAAGACCTGTTTTTCAGCAGGTGAAGTCGAAGGATATACTTCTGAGCTATCCATTTGAGTCCATAAATCTGTCGTTTATCAGGCTTTTGCAGGAGTCTGCCAACGACCCGAAGGTGGTCTCCGTAAAGATAACCCTTTACCGTCTCGCACGAAACAGCAAGATCATAGACGCTCTGTGTACCGCTGCCGAGCAGGGCAAGGAGGTACTCGTTATGATAGAGCTCCGCGCCCGTTTTGACGAGGAGAACAATATCGAGTGGTCGAAGCAGCTTCAGGAGGCAGGCGTAAAGGTCATATACGGTCCCAAGGAGTACAAGGCGCACTCAAAGCTGCTGCTCATCACAAGAAAGGCTCAGGGCGGCGGCTATGACTACGTTACCCAGATAGGAACGGGCAACTATAACGAAAAAACAGCTGCCCTTTATACCGATCTCATGCTCCTTACCGCCGACAGGGATATAGCTGCCGACGCAGAGGCTGTATTTGCGTCTCTTCTCAACGGCACATACATTGAAAACACAAGAAAGCTCCTTGTTTCGCCCCTTGCGCTGAGACCGCAGGTCCTCGCGCTCATGGACGAGCAGATAGAGCTTGCCGAGAACGGCGGCAGCGGCTATATCGCCGCAAAGATAAATTCCCTCAACGATCCTGCGGTCATTGCGAAGCTGATAGAGGCTTCGCAGGCAGGCGTAAAGGTGGAGCTCATAGTCCGCGGACTCTGCTGCCTTATAGCCGGAGTTCCTGGATTTACCGATAATATATCCATACGCAGCATAGTGGGACGCTTCCTCGAACACAGCCGTATCTTCATATTCGGAAAGGACGGCAGGTCTCAGAAGATATATATCGGCTCAGCCGATTACATGAGCAGGAATACTGTTCGCCGCGTGGAGGTGGCAGCTCCCGTTGAGGACGAAAGGCTGAAAAAGCGTATCCGGGATATGTTCCGCACCATGATGCGCGACAACATCAAGGCAAGGATAATGCTCAGCGACGGAGAGTACGTCCGGGAGAGACGAAGCCGCGAAAAGCCGCTGAATTCTCAGGAATACTTCTACGAAGAGGCTTACAGGCGTCTTGAGGACAAAAGCACAAAGCAGAAACAGCTTCGTGTAAACCTCGAAAAGAGCTCGGTGGGAAAGGCTGTGAAAAAGCCTGCCGTCAGAAAAACTGCTGCCAAGGCTCCCGCAAAGCGCGGAAGAAAGAAAAAGGGAGAGTGAGCTGGAAGTCTGCGTATTTATGATGACCGCCTGATGCGGTCACTGCCCGGAACTCCGCCATGGAAGCACGGTTCACTGCGCAAACGGGATATGCGCAGATTTTGGTATTTTTAAAATGATATAAAATACTTGAAAAAAAACATACTTTATGGTATAATGTATTCTATACCGCAACGGTATGTATTGCAGCAAAAAATCATTCGAGGTTTGAGTAAATGATTGGATATTATAACTATACGGTTATTCTTACATATTTGAGCCTCATTTCGTCGATAATGGGTATGTTCTTCGCAGCAGGCTTCGGCGGAATGAGACCTCATCCCGAATATGCCATAATCTGTCTTATGGTATCGGGATTATGTGATATGTTTGACGGTAAGGTCGCCCGTACAAAAAAAGACCGCACCGAAAGCGAAAAGAAATTCGGCATACAGATAGATTCGCTGTGCGATGTTATCTGCTTCGGAGTTCTTCCCGCGCTGATAGGCTATTCCGTTGGTATGCGGGACTGGATAGATCTGCCTATACTTGCGCTTTTTCCGCTTTGCGCTGTGATAAGGCTCGCCTACTTCAATGTAGCTGAGGAGGAAAGACAGTCAAAGACGTCCGAGAACCGCAAGGTCTACGAGGGACTGCCGGTCACCAGCGTGTCACTGATACTTCCGCTGATATACAGCTTCCATAAGGATATCGGTGAATGGTTCCCGGAGGTATACGGAGGAACTCTGCTCGTTATTGCCATTGCCTTTATAACCCGCTTCAAGGTCAAGAAGCCAAGCATGAAGACTATGCTGGGCTTTATCGGAGTGGGAGTTCTTGAGCTTATATGGATGCTCTACAAGACAAAAACCAAGTGACCTGACAGGCTGCTGCGTGATGCGGCAGCCTTTTTCAGCAAAAAAAGCCTTTACTTTATGCGGTTTATGCTGTATAATACCATTATACGGAAGGGAGACAGGATATGAAAAAAACGGCAATAATTGTAATGACTGTCATCATGCTCATATGCGTGACCGGCTGCGGTGCAAAGCGTGATCCGAAATATATCGGCAAGTGGGAAGCGGAGAATATGACCCTTAACGGCGAGACTACCGACAAGTTCGTCGGTATCCCCATAGGAGCGCTTTTCAGATTTGAGATAGCGGATAACGGCAGCGTCGTATGGCAGTCGGCAGTTGACAATAAGATCATACAGAACGCAAATACCGGCAAAGAGATAAAATGGAAGGAAAAAGAGGAAAATATCATTCTGTTCACGGTCAAGGACCTGAACGGAAATGACCCCGACGAGACTATGAACCTCTATTACAGTGACGGAAAGCTGTCTATCATTGAGGGTGGCTCGTCTATCAACCTTATAAAAGTCGAAGAATTCACGGAAATAGACCCCGAAGCTCTCAACAGCGCCGCAAGCGTGATACAGAACTTCGGAATAACGCAGTAACAAAAGGAGTATTTATGAAAAAGATTTTTTGTTTTTGTATTTCAGCCGTCCTGCTTGCGGGGACTTTCTGCGGCTGTACCCAAAAGAATGAAAAAAGCAGCTCACCTCAGCCAACTACGGAAGCTGTCACAGAGGAGGCAACATCAACGGAAGCTTCTTCCGAAAATACTGATAATTCGGCAGCGCCTTTCCTCGGCAAGTGGGAGGCATACAAGGTCTCGGTCAACGGAGAGACATACGAGACAGTCTATGCAGGCTATCCTATAAGCTCTATCGCAAAGCTTGTCATAAAGGAAGATAATACCGCGGAATATATTGATAACCTGAATCCGCGCGGCAAGGAGAGGAGCCTTGAATACAAATGGGGCGTGACCTCGGACAAGAACGGAAGCGATGTCCTTCACCTGCTGAGCCCCGACGACAAATTCGACTGTACGGTCAGTCAGGGTGAGATGACAATGGTGAACGCGGATATGGGCGATGAGACCGATATCTATTACCTGCTGCCGGTGAGCGAATTCACTGTCATTGAAAAGACTACTGAGGCAGGTCTTGACAAGGTGGATTACAGCCGCTTCATGGGAAAATGGGAAGCCTGCGAGATAACTATGGGTGAAGAGGTATACACCGAAAGCCTCGGAGATTATCCTGTAAATGTGTCCTTCCAGCTCGAAATGAACAAGGACAATACTGCTTCGATGAATATACTCAATGAAAAACAGCTGTATGAATGGGAACCTGAGAAAAAGACCCAGCTCTTCATGTGGAACGATATGGAGGGCTTCGCGTTGACCTTAAAGGACGGCAAGCTTGTCATTGACAACGAAAACAAGGAATATCCCTTCCTGCTGAAGATGGAAAAGGTTGATTCATTCACGGAATATGACTTTGACGCCGTTTCGGAAAATATCCCAGATGAGAATATTCTCCTTGAACCCGAAGAGGAAGCTACAACATGACCAAAAAGGATCGCCATGTGCGGTCCTTTTTATTTTTTCCGAGATTTTTGATTATTTCCTTTGACATTGGAGATATAGAATGATATAATGTTTTTATGTGGATTTTATCAGGAACGTCCCGTTTAATGGCATTATCCTCATGCCGGAGGGATATTGAAAAGGAGAGATATCATGCATAAGGAATTCTTGATGGGAAATGCCGCTATAGCAAGAGGAGCGCTCGCGGCAGGTCTGAATGTTGTTTCGGGCTATCCCGGTACTCCTTCTACAGAGGTGCTTGAGACTGCCGCAAAGATGAACGATGGTTCGGTATATGTTGAGTGGTCGGTAAACGAAAAGGCAGCTCTTGAACTCGGAGCAGGCGCTGCATACAGCGGAGCCCGTTCAATGGTGACTATGAAGCAGGTAGGTCTCAATGTGGCTTCGGACCCGCTCATGAGCCTTGCCTATATCGGAGTAAAGGGCGGTATGGTGATACTTGTTGCCGACGATCCGGGTCCCATATCCTCACAGACGGAGCAGGATACCCGTCATTTCGCTTCATACTCAAAGCTTCCCTGCTTCGACCCGTCATCGGTCCAGGAAGCCTACGAAATGATACAGGAGGCTTTCGAGTATTCCGAAAAAAACCATACTCCCGTACTTTTCAGACCTACCACAAGAGTCTGTCACGGCTACGCATCAATTGAAGTAAAGGACGAGAGCGAGTACAAGGTAAACAAGCCTGAGGGCTTTGTGAAGGACTCCTCAAAGTGGGTCATCTTCCCCCGTCTTTCCTATAACGCACATATACATATCGAGGAGAGAAATGTCGAGCTCTCGCAGGTATTCTCCGACTACAAGCGCAACATCATCACAGAGGCTGCCGATAAGGGCTGCCGGAAGGGTATCGCAACCCACGGCATAAGCTACACTTACACTATGGAAGCTCTCCGCGGAAAGTCCTCGCCGAGAGTGTTCAAGGTTTCAACGCCTTTCCCGTTTCCGGAGCAGGCAGCGGTGAAGTTCCTCGAAGGACTTGACGAGGTGCTCTGTATCGAGGAGCTTGACCCTATTATCGAGCGAGAGCTTATATATATCTGCGGAAAGTACCATCTGGATACGAAGATACTCGGCAAGCTCACACATAACGTAAAGACCGCGGGCGAAAATACCTGCGCTTCCGTAGCTGCGAATATTGCCGATTTCATGGGCTGGGAGAAGCCTGCCGCAGCTGAGACCGAAACGCCACCTGAGCTTCCCGTAAGACCGCCGGTGCTTTGTGCAGGCTGTCCTCACAGAGCCTCGTTCTTCGCCGTAAAGGAAGCGATGAAGGGCAAAAAGTCCGTTTTCTGCGGAGATATCGGCTGCTATACCCTCGGAAACGCAATGCCTCTCGATATGGTTGATACCTGCCTCTGCATGGGCGCAGGCGTGAACATAGCACAGGGTATCGGCAGGATAGAGCCTGATACCAACTGTTTCGCATTTGTGGGAGACTCCACGTTCTTTGCCTCCGCTATAACCGGAGCTGTGAACGCTGTATACAATCAGGCGGATATGACCCTTGTAGTCCTTGACAACTCCACCACGGCAATGACCGGTCATCAGCCTCACCCCGGCACAGGGCGCACAATGATGGGCGAGGTAGTCGAAAAGGTGAGCATACAGGAAGTGCTCAAGGGTGTGGGCGTAAAGACAGTGGAGACTGTAAATCCTCTTGAACTTAATAAGGCAGTCGACACGGTAAAGCGTGTAGCCGCTGAAAAGGGCTTAAAGGCTATCGTGTTCAAGTCGCCATGCGCTGTTCTGATAAAGGGCAATAAACCGGCAGTTATAGACCCGGACAAATGTGTGACCTGCAAAAAGTGCATAAATTCTCTCGGCTGTCCGGGCATCGTACTCAGGGACGGCATGGTCACTATCGAAAATTCGCTCTGTACGGGCTGCGGACTCTGTTCGCAGGTATGTCCTTTCGGAGCAATAGGAGGCGGCGGAGATGCAGAGTAATATCCTTATATGCGGCGTAGGAGGTCAGGGAATAGTCCTTACCTCTAAGCTCATAGCCGCAACTGCTATGGAGCATGATATCCCGGTAATGAGCGCCGAAACTATCGGTATGGCTCAGAAGGGCGGAAGCGTTTTCAGCTTCCTGAGACTGGGCGACGACATCTACTGTCCCATGTTCCCGGAAAAGACTGCTGATATAATAATCGGCTTCGAGCCTGCTGAGGCTGTCCGTATGCTGCCCTACCTGAAGGACGGCGGACAGGTGGTTGTGAATACCCACCCCATAATGCCTGTTACGGCAACTCTTAAAGGCTCTTCCTACACAGGACAGGAAATGATCGAGTATCTCAGGCGCAATGAGAAGGATCTCCTTCTTGTTGACGGCACAAAAGCCTGCGAGGAATTAGGCTCGCCCAAGGTGCTGAATATGATAATGCTGGGCGCCTCGGTCAGAAACGGCGTACTGCCCTTCTCGGTGGACGACATAGAGGAGACCATGAAAAAGACGGTAAAGCCCCAGTTCGTGGAGCTTAACAGCAAGGCGCTCCGCTATTGCTGAGTTCTCAGCAATAAGAAAGTAGAAATTAGAAAGTAAAAAGTAGAATTATCTGAACGTAACAAAAACTACTTTCTGCTTTCTGACAACTGATAACTGAAATTGAAAGGAAAGAATAAAAATGCAGATAACACAGGCACAGCTCGACCTCGTCAACGACCGTATCCGCGCTCTCGTTGAGGCAGGCAGCTTTTACGGAAAGAAGCTTGCAGAGGCAGGCATAACTCATGTTGAAACTCCTGAGGACTTCACAAAGCTCCCCTTCTCGGAGAAGAAGGACCTCCGTGACGCTTATCCGCTGGGACTTATGACTGCTCCAGAGGAGGAAATAGTACGTATACACTCGTCATCGGGAACTACAGGTACTCCTGTAATTATCCCCTACACAGCCAAGGACGTTGACGACTGGGCTATCATGTTCAAGCGCTGCTATGAGACAGCGGGAATAACGAATATGGACAGGATACAGATAACTCCCGGCTACGGTCTCTGGACAGCAGGTATCGGCTTTCAGAACGGCGCTGAGAAGCTGGGCGCAATGGTAATACCTATGGGTCCCGGAAACACCGACAAGCAGCTTGAGATGATGCAGGCTATGAAGAGCACCGTTCTCTGCTCCACTTCTTCCTACGCTCTTCTTCTCGCGGAGGAGATACAGAAGAGGGGTATCAAGGACAAGATACACCTCAAAAAAGGCGTTATCGGCTCGGAGCGCTGGAGCGACAAGATGCGTGAGCGTATCCATAATGAGCTTGGCATAGAGCTTTTCGATATCTACGGACTCACCGAGATATACGGTCCCGGAATCGGTATCAACTGCCCCGGTGAAAAGCCCATGCATTACTGGGACGACTTCCTCTACATAGAGATAATCGACCCCAAGACAGGCGAGAACGTCCCTGACGGCGAAATGGGCGAGATAGTAATAACTACTCTCGTGAAGGAGGGCGCTCCCCTTATCAGATACAGGACCCACGACCTTTCAAGGATAGTTCCCGGCAAGTGCAGGTGCGGACGCTGCTATCCGAGAATTGACGTTATCATGGGACGTACCGACGACATGATGAAGATCAAGGGAGTAAATGTATTCCCCAGCCAGATAGAAGAGGTACTGGGCTCCTTCAGCGAGATATCCAGCGAATATCAGATACGTATCTCTCACCTTGACGGAAAGGATACAATGCGTATCTACGTTGAATCCACAGGTGATGTGGACTTTGAAGCCCTCAGCAAAAAGATAGCTGAAAAGGTCAAGAGCAGGATAGGCTTCACACCTATAGTAAAGGTGGTAGAGGTAGGCGTTCTTCCGAGAAGCATGAAGAAGACTGCCCGTGTTATCGACGAGAGATTCGACTGATGAGAAAAAAAGTTATCACGGCTGCTGCGGGAGCGCTTATTGCCGCTTCCCTTGTAACAGCCTGTTCGGATCATAATACAGATTATCGCAGCGAGCCGGAAGAGGTGACTACCACTGAGGCTGTTACCACGGCTGAGACTGTCATAACTACCGCGGAGCCCTCAACAAAGCCGGAAAAGGTGATCCCAGGTGACTTCGGAAAGCCCTCGGAGGAGGCGGCGATGAACCGCCCTCAGTTCGTATATATAATGGACGACGGTTCATACGTATACGTTTCGGGGAAAAACGGTCAGAACGGCAAAGAGGACGTATATATCCGCGATGACCGCAAGGGTCATACCGAGGAGCTCTCTCTGCCTGCGAAGAGCATGATGCTTTATACCGACGGAAAAACGCTGTATTACTATGTTCCCGGTGAAGGAGTATGTGAGTACAGGGACGGAAAGAGTAAAAATCTCAGCAGGGAGACGGCTGTCAGTGAAAACAGCTCCCGTGAACGTGAGGATTTCTACTTTACAGAGGACAGTATATACTTCACCTGTCCCTCTGACAGCGGTACTGTCATAAAGTCTATGGACTATTCGGGAAAGCTCTCGGACAAGGAATACAATGTGGAATACAACAATGTCCGTATCGTCGGAACAGCGGAGGTAAGCGGAAAAACGTCGCTCATCTGCACATATCACAGGAGCATAAACGATTTTATCCGCATCATAGGCGATAACGGCGTGTTTACGGATATCAGCTCAGGCGGAAGTCCGTATATCGTCGGTGACAGACTGTACTACATAAAGGATCAGCGTCTCTGCCGCAATGACCTGTCAGGCATGGCAGAGGAGATATTGAGCGACAAGGGCTGCAAAAGCTACTGCTTTTTCGGAGACAGGCTCTATTATGCCAACACAGAGGCTGTATGCGCTATGGACAGGGACGGCAGGACAGAGAAGATACTCAGCGCCGGAGACCTTGACGGCACCGGTTATATAGAGGGCGTCTGCACAGTAAGCGGCAGGCTTTTTGTAAGCGGCGGAGCAGGCGCTTTCACACACAGTCTTGCGGAAATAGATGAAAACGGAAAAGTGACCGAGAAGATACATTCGGATAAATGATATGAAAGAGAACGAGTTATTTTTCATGCTGCTTCTGCTGTGCGGGATACTGCTGGCTGTATTGCTGTACAGGAGGCTCCGCAGACCGGATATAACCAAGCTGTTTACCGCGAAAACTATCCTTACCGACAGGGAGTACGAGTTTTACAAGCGGCTCAAACCTCTTGCGGACGAGTACGGGCTGAGCATATACACAAAGGTGCGGCTTGCCGATCTTATCGAGCCTAAGCCAAAGGAAGAGAACCCATACTGGATGGAGTGCTTCAATAAAATAAAGGCAAAGCATATCGACTTTGCCCTTGCAGATGAGGAAACGGCTATAGTTGCGCTTATAGAGCTTGACGACACCTCACACGCCCGTCCCGACCGTGTGGAGCGGGACGACTTTGTCAACGCCGTTCTTGAAAATACGGGGTATACCCTTTTGCGCACCTACGGCGAGCTTGATGTTATCGAGGAATACCTCGGTTGATATGTTATAACATAAAAAGGACTGCTGTTAGTCAGCTTCTCTTAACGGAAAAAGCGGGTTACCGGGCCTGAAAGTATGGGCTCGGTAATTTTATGCCACGTTCCGCCAGAGGGGGCTCCCCTTGCAGTCCTTTTGTCATATATCGACTTTT
Source organism: Ruminococcus sp. (assembly GCF_016287535.1). GTDB lineage: Bacteria > Bacillota > Clostridia > Oscillospirales > Ruminococcaceae > Ruminococcus. The sequence continues at coordinate 18,959 of NZ_JAEFAJ010000026.1, read as the reverse complement.
TTCCGTATCATCATAACGGCTGCCAACAGCAGAAGAACAGCCGATATCCATATGGTCCTTATGCCGAATATGGAAGAAACTACTCCGCCGAAGCCTGCGCCTATGGCAAAGAACAGGATTATACCGAAGAAATGCAGGGACTTGAACAATGCGTCCCTGTTCCTATCGCGCAGGTACTGGGAAAAGCTCTCCGTACCGCTTCTGAGGTTGCCGATACACATGGTGCTTGCATAGCCGTAGCCCCTGACCGTCCGGAAGGTCTGCACCTGCATGGCACAGGCGAAGGATACCAGCATATTAGCCGGCATATCAAGCTCTGAGGGAAGAAATCCCACAGCCGTGAGGACTATCATTTCTATGAGTATGATTATCTGCCGCCAGTGGAGAGACTTGCTGTCCTTGAACCTGTTTTCTATCCTCTCGGCTATGAATATGCCGAGGGCAAACGAGACAAGAGGACATAAATAATGCAGACCAGCGCCGAATTTTCCAAGCATGAAGTTCTGGCTCATCAGCACTACGTTTCCGGTCTGGGCGTTGGCAAAGACCCTTCCTCTGATATTATAGGTATATGCGTCCTGAAGTCCTCCCGAAAAGGACAGAAGAGCGCTCAGTGTAAAGCTCTCTGATGTCTGCATAGCTTCTCTCCTGACTAAAAAGCCATAGTACACAGGATACTATGGCTTTTTTATTATTCTCAGAATACCATTTTTGCTTCAAGGTAATCAACGAGGTCGTTGATATTTACTCTTTCCTGCTGCATAGTGTCACGGTCACGGACTGTTACACAGTTGTCCTTTTCGAGAGTATCGAAATCGTAAGTGATGCAGAAGGGAGTACCTATCTCGTCCTGACGGCGGTATCTCTTGCCGATAGTGCCTGCCTCGTCGAAGTCCACCATGAACTTCTTTGAGAGCATATCGTATACCTCCTCAGCCTTGGGCGAGAGCTTCTTTACGAGAGGAAGCACCGCAGCCTTGAAAGGAGCAAGAGCAGGGTGGAAGTGCATAACTGTTCTTGTTTCCTTCTTCTCGTTGCCGTCCTTGTCTGTGGAAACTATCTCCTCCTCGTCGTAAGCCTCTGTAACTACAGAGAGGAAGAGTCTCTCTACGCCCAGTGAAGGCTCGATAACGTAGGGGATATATTTCTCGTTGGTCTCAGGGTCAAAGTATTCAAGAGACTTTCCGCTTGTGTTGATATGCTGTGTGAGGTCGTAGTCTGTTCTGTCGGCAACACCCCAGAGCTCGCCCCAGCCGAAGGGGAAGAGGTACTCGAAGTCTGTAGTTGCCTTTGAGTAGAAGCAGAGCTCCTCCTTGTCGTGGTCGCGGAGACGGATATTCTCCTCCTTAAGACCGAGGGAGAGCAGGAAGTTCTTGCAGTAGCTTCTCCAGTAGTCGAACCACTCAAGGTCAGTGCCGGGCTTGCAGAAGAATTCAAGCTCCATCTGCTCGAACTCACGTACACGGAAGATGAAGTTTCCGGGAGTTATCTCGTTACGGAAGGACTTGCCCACCTGAGCAACGCCGAAGGGCACTTTTTTACGTGTAGTTCTCTGTATATTAGCGAAGTTTACGAAGATACCCTGCGCAGTTTCGGGACGGAGATAGAGCTCGGACTTGCTGTCCTCGGTAACGCCCTGGAATGTCTTGAACATAAGGTTGAACTGGCGGATATCAGTGAAGTTCTGCTTGCCGCAGTTAGGACAGGTGATGCCTTTTTCCTTTATGTAGTTCATCATCTGCTCGTTTGACCAGCCTGCAACATTTGTGCCGTCGAAGTCTTCGATGAGATTGTCTGCACGGTGACGGGTCTTGCACTCCTTACAGTCCATGAGGGGGTCTGAGAAGCCGCCGATATGTCCGGAAGCGACCCAGGTCTGAGGGTTCATGAGTATAGCTGAATCAAGACCCACGTTGTACTTGTTTTCCTGAACGAATTTCTTCATCCATGCTCTCTTGATGTTGTTTTTGAGCTCAACGCCGAGAGGACCGTAGTCCCATGTATTTGCAAGACCGCCGTAGATCTCGGAGCCGGGATATACAAAGCCCTTTGATTTACAAAGGTCAACGATCTTATCCATTACTTTTTCATTGTTTTTAAGCATAATGAGCAACCTCGCTTTTATTTATTAATAGTCACATTATATTGTACCGCATTGTCTGTAAAATGTCAAGACCTTTTAGTCCTTAGACTGTAGGGCTGCCTGTGGCAGTCCGCAAGTGATTAGTGCATAGATTTGTAGGGGCGTACATTGTGCGCCCGTGCCAGACAATGCAATCAACGTAAAACTTATGTAGGGACGAATTCCGCTCGCCCGTGTATACCTTTCATAAAAAATAACAAAACAGCGCAGATAAACTGCGCTGCCTTTTATTTCTATTGAAAATTGAAAAATGTCACGCCGGAAGCGAACAATGCAGCTCCGATAAGTATTGCCAGAAAGATGGCTTTCTTTATCTTGTGCTTGATCTTTATGAGTATTAACAGTACGATGACAAATAAGATAATAGCCCAGTATTGTGAGATAAATCCGGTTATACTGTTGATTATAGCGTCCATAATAAAAACTCCTTATCGTTAAAGTTATTTTTCTTCTGTTTTGCCGTCATCGTTCAGGAACTCCGCGACGATGTACCGCGGCCGCTGCTTTACCTCGGCGTATATCTTGCCGATGTACTCGCCTATGATACCGAGACAGAACAGCTGCAGACCGCCGATCAGCCATATGGAACACATGGTACTTGACCAGCCATGTACCGTGAATCCGGCTATCTTTGTGATAAACACCCATATGAAAGCAACTACGCTGGCAGCTGACATTATAAGACCGAGAGCGGTTATGAGTTTCAGCGGCTTGGTGCTGAATGAGGTTATACCGTTTACCGCAAAGGCAAGCATACGTTTCAGTGAGTATTTGCTCTCGCCTGCGGCTCTCTCATGGCGCTCGTAGTAGACCTTGCAGTTCTTGAAGCCGATAAGCGGCACCATGCCGCGGAGGAACAGGTTCACTTCCCGAAAGCCTGAAAGCTCCTGCATGACTCTTTTGCTCATAAGGCGGAAATCCGCGTGATTGTAGACCACGTCCGCGCCCATTACCCTCATGAACCTGTAAAAGCCTTTCGCGGTGGACTTCTTGAAGAACGAATCCGCGTCCCTTGCGCTTCTCACGCCGTATACCACCTGATTCCCCTCATAGTATTTCTTTACCATTTCGTCTATGGTGTTTATATCGTCCTGGAGGTCTGCGTCCATTGTTATGCACATATCGCAGATATCCTTGACTGTCATGAGACCCGCGAGTATCGCGTTCTGGTGACCGCTGTTGTGAGCGAGGTCGATGCCTGAGAAGAACTGCGGAGAAGTATCATGGAGCTCCTTGATTAAATCCCAGGTCATGTCCGATGAGCCGTCGTTTACGAAAACTATGCGGCTTTCATTTGATATGAGCCCTGACGAGATAAGATCGGTATATTTAGTTTTAAGCTGTTCCGCTGTTTCTCTGAGCACTTCCTGCTCGTTATAGCACGGGACTACCATATAAAGTATCTCAGGGGAATCCATAGCTTTTCCTTTCGTCGTATAAATTTTATTTAAGTATATCACAGCAGCCGGGATATGTCAATGTCAGCCGTCAGCCATTAGCCTTTAGCTCGTTAGACATCCGCAAAGCAAGGCTGATAAAATCAAAAGGCGCTCAATGAGCGCCTTTTTTATATCACTTCTTCTCGGAATTGATGAACATATCGTATATCCTGCGGATAGCCTCAGGGAGATCGTTCTCGCTTACGCCGATGATAACATTGAGCTCGCTGGAGCCCTGATCTATCATCTTTACGTTGATACGCGCATGAGCCATAGAAGCGAAGATACGCGCAACTGTACCCCTTGTGTTCTTCATTCTGCGTCCGACTACCGCAAGTAGAGCGATACCGTCCTCTATTTCGAGGTGGTCGGGAGAAACAGCCCTGCGGAGATCTGCAAGCACCTTGTCACGTACAGGGTTGAGTTTTTCTGTGCTGAGAGTAATGCTCATGGTGTCGATACCTGAGGGCATATGCTCGAAGGAAAGACCGTTGTCATAGAGGACCTTGAGCACCTTCATACCGAATCCGGTCTCGTTGTTCATCATGGCTTTTTCGATATTGATAGTGCTGAAGCCCTTCTTGCCGGCGATACCTGTGATAGTATGCTTTACGCTTTCCTTGCTGAAATCGAAATCGTCGCCCACTATCATAGTGCCTGCGTCCTCAGGGGAGTTGGTATTTCTTATGTTTATAGGTATACCTGCCGAGCGCACGGGGAATATAGCGTCCTCGTGGAGCACTGAGGCTCCCATGTAAGCGAGCTCGCGGAGCTCACGGTATGTGATCACTTCTATAACGTCGGGAGTATCGACTATTCTGGGGTCTGCAACGAGGAAGCCGGAAACGTCTGTCCAGTTCTCGTAGATATCAGCCTTTACCGCATTTGCGATTATAGAGCCGGTAACGTCCGAGCCGCCGCGTGAGAATGTCTTTATGAAGCCCTCTGTGGTCCTTCCGTAGAAACCGGGGATAACTGCGTTGTCAAGACCGCTGAGCTTTTCGCGTACAGCCTTTACGGTCTCGTCAAGGAGGAGCACTCCTTTCGTGTCGAATACGATTATATCAGCGGCATCAACAAAGGTGAAGCCGAGGTATTTAGCCAGCACCTTGCCGTTGAGATACTCTCCGCGGCTTGCTGCAAAGTCCTTTGAAGGGCGCTTTTTAAGCTCGTCCGCGATAGCGCTGAACTCCTCTTCAAGTGACATATCTATGCCCAGTTCGGAGATTATACCGTTGTATCTGTCCTTTATGATACCGAACTCCTTTGAGAAGTCCATGCCGCTGCCTGCCAGCTCTCCGCATTTATACAGCATATCCGTGATCTTTATATCATCGGAAAAGCGCTTTCCGGGAGCGGACGGAACAACGTACCTGCGCCTTGCGTCGCTCTTTATTATAGCCGCGACCTTTCTGAACTGATTAGCGTCCGCAAGGGAGCTTCCGCCGAACTTGACTACCTTATCATTCATATATATCATTCCTTTATAGCATTGATAATTTTTAAGCAATATCTATTATATGCTTTTTTGTCCCTGAAATCAATTGACATAAAGCCAAAAAACAGCCTTGCATAAAACTGTGTTTTTGGTGAATACGCTTGTACGCCGGTGACGGACAGTCAGGGGTGAGAAATATGCGGAGCTCAGCTCCGCATATCGCTGATATTTTTAGCTCCGAAGCTATGTATCCAGAGCTTTTGATCACTGTATCCGCTGCCGGTCCGCACAGGTTCATTTCACGAATTTTGCCTTGATGATAGTATATCCGTAGGGCTTTACCGTGATGGTATCGTCTATGAACTCGCCGTAGAACGGCTGTATGTCGGTGAAGCGCGACAGTATCTCACTGATATTGCCGAGCTGGACAGTATCGCCGCTCCTGTTTACGAATATGATATGATCCTGCTTCTGTCCCTGACGGGTAAAGCCGATAAGACGGCTGTCCTGTACCTCTTTTTCGTTGATAACGAAGTATATCCTTCCGTCGCGCATATTTGGTATGGACTTTCTTACGCGGCTGAGCTCGGAAACATATTCGATAAGGTCTGTATCCTCGTTTCCCCACGGGTAGCAGCGGCGGTTGAAGGGGTCCTTGTAGCCCTGAAGTCCTGCTTCGTCGCCGTAGTATATGCTCGGTACTCCGGGCAGGAAGAACTGGAGCGCCATCGCGGCTTTGAGCAGTTCCTTTCCGTGCTCGTACTGTTCGGGAGAGAGGTAGCGTTCCGCCATCCAGTCCTTGCTCTTTCCGGTGCAGTCATCGCCGCCGAGGCGGTTTATAGCGCGTTCGATATCGTGAGTGGACACAAAGTTCATTAGTACGTCCACAGTTGGCTTGGGATAGTGCTCGACTATGGTCATTATGGATTTTATGAATTCGCTTGGCTTGCCGCCCTTTAAGAAGTTCATTATAGCTTCACGGAAGGGGTAGTTCATTACTGAGTCGAGCTGATCGCCCAGGAGATAGCGGCGCTTGATGCCGTAGCTTTCCTTGTTTGTTGCGTCCTCCCATACCTCTCCGATGATGAGCTTGTTCTTGTCGTATTCCTTTACGCATTTTCTGAGGTTCGCAAGGAATTTGTCCGGGAGCTCGTCTGCAACGTCAAGACGGTATCCTGCCGCGCCCTGGTCGAGCCAGTAGCGGAGAACGCCCTCGTCGCCGCAGATATACTCGGTATAGTCCTCATTGTTCTCGAATACGTTGGGGAGAGTGTCTATGCCCCACCATGCTTCGTATGAGTCGGGGAAGTCTATGAAGCTGTACCAGTCGTAGTATTTGCTTTCCTTTGACTGATAAGCGCCGAGTTCGGGGTAGCGTCCGTACTTGTTGAAGTAAACGCTGTCAGCGCCGGTATGTGAGAATACGCCGTCAAGTATTATGCATATGCCATAGCTTTCAGCGGCCTTGCAGAGCTCAGCGAACTCCTCGTTAGTGCCGAGAAGCGGGTCTGCGTTCATATAGTTCGCGGTGTTGTACCTGTGGTTCTCGTGAGCCTCGAATATAGGATTGAGGTATATACAGGTCACACCGAGACCTTTGAGGTAAGGCAGCTTGGACTTTATTCCCTCGAAATCGCCGCCGAAGTAGTCGTTGTTCCATACGTGACCGTTCTCGTCGGGCTTGTAGAAGGGAGTGCCGCCCCAGTCGTCGCGGAGAACACGTCCCTCAGGTATATTCTCCTTGGGCTTGCCGCTGTTGCAGAAGCGGTCGGGGAATATCTGGTACATAACGCCGCCCTTGAGAAAATCGGGAGTAGAATATGTGCTGTTGTAGACGGTGAGCTGGAACATTTCTCCTTCATCAAAGCCGCCCTCGTGAATATTCACCTTCTTGATGTAGTGACGGTTTCCATCCTCTGTAAACGAGAAGTAATAGTAATGTACGTCGGTATACCTTGCTTCATACTCGGCAGAGTACGCAAAGCAGTCCTCTTCCTCCTCGGTCACGTTCATGGTTATGAAGCGCTCCTTGAAGCCTGTACGGAAAAGCACCAGCACCGGCGGATAGTCAGGGCGCATATCCTTTGGGAGCCTGATCGTGAAGCGGCAGGTCTCATACTGTCTTACCGCGCCGAAAATTGATTTGTAGCTGAGATCCCAGGTATCATAAAATGGTTTCATTAAAAACACTCCGTTTCCGGTATTTTTGAAAGAGGACGCAATATTCCGTTACTGATACGGGTATCGTTTTACCTGTGTCCCCTGTATGATCTGTTTCGGGAGATCGTCTTATCTGAGATGCCAGATATTGTCGGCATACTCTGCAACAGCGCGGTCTGCGGAGAATATTCCGGCTCCTGCGATGTTGTTGAGGGACATTTTAGCCCACTTCATCTTGTCGTTATAACATTCTGCCACGTAGTGCTGAGCCTTTCTGTAGCTGTCGAAATCGGCGAGCACCATATATGGATCGTTGTTCTTCAGTGAATTAGCCACATCGTTGAAGGTACAGCCGTTTATTCCGTGGTACATACGGTCGATGGCTTCGCGTATGCGCGGGTCGCAGTTGTAGCAGTCCATCGGGTTGTAGCCTCTGTATCTCAGTTCGTTTACCTGAGGAGTGGTCATGCCGAAGATTATGATGTTCTCGTCGCCGCAGGCTTCCTTTATCTCGATGTTTGCGCCGTCGAGAGTACCGAGGGTTACTGCGCCGTTGAGCATGAGCTTCATATTACCCGTACCCGAAGCCTCTGTTCCCGCAAGGGATATCTGCTCTGAAACATCTGAAGCAGGCATGAGGTGTTCGGAGAGTGTAACGCAGTAGTTCTCAAGGAATACTACTGAGAGCTTTTCGCTTATTTTGGGATTGCGCTTTATTTCCTCAGAGATAGCCCATATCATCTTGATTATCTGCTTTGCGAGGTAATATCCCGGAGCCGCCTTTGCCGCGAAGATATAAGTCTTGGGAGTATAGGGCGCGTCAGGGTCGTTGAGCAGGTAAGCGTAATCCGTGAGTATATTCATGACGTTCAGGTGCTGTCTCTTGTATTCGTGGAGACGCTTTACCTGTACGTCGAAAATGCTGTCTGTATTGAGGTCGATGCCGGATTCGTTCTTGACATACTTTGCGAAGGCTTCCTTGTTTTCCTTCTTGACAGCCATGAGCTTTGTGAGGACTTCCTCGTCGTTCTCGAATTTTCTGAAGTTTTCAAGCTCCGCGCCGTCCTTTATGAACTTTGGACCGATAGTCTCCGTGAGAAGATCGGTCAGAGCCGGATTTGACTGATACAGCCATCTTCTGTAGGCTATGCCGTTCGTGACGTTCTTGAATTTCTGAGGGGTATTCTCGAATTCCTCATGGAATACCGACTGCTTGATTATCTCCGAATGGAGCTTTGATACGCCGTTTACACTGTGTGAGGCGGCGACGCAGAGAGTTGCCATGTGTATCTGATTGTCCTTGACAATGGACATACGTGTGGTCTTTGCGCTGTCTCCGCCGTTCCATTCAAGAAGGGACTGGCAGTAGCGGTTGTTTATTTCGATGATAATTGAGAATATTCTCGGTATTACCTGTTTTACGAGGTTTACGTCCCATTTTTCGAGAGCCTCTGCCATGACTGTATGGTTGGTATAAGCAAAGGTCCTTGTGACGATATCCCATGATTTTTCCCAGCTGTAGCCGCAGTCATCGAGGAGTATCCTCATGAGCTCAGGGATAGCGAGGGTGGGGTGGGTATCGTTTATGTGGATAGCGACCTTGTCGGCGAGGTTTTCGAGAGTGCCGTAAACAGCCATATGTGAGCTTACGATATCGCCTATCGAAGCCGCGCAGAGGAAATACTGCTGGCGGAGACGGAGGCTCTTGCCTTCGAGGTGGTTATCGTTGGGGTAGAGCACCTTTGATATCGCGTTGGCTATGGAGTTCTGGGCGAGGGCTTCCTCATAGTTGCCGTTGTTGAACATTTCCATATTGAAGTTGGGCGCCTTTGCCGACCAGAGACGGAGCACAGATACGCCCTCGGAGCCGTAGCCTGATACGTACAGGTCGTAAGGCGTAGCAACTACGGTATTGTAGTTCACATGAGAGATATAGTGGTACTGATTGTCCCAGTATTCCTTCAGATCGCCTTCAAAGTGTACATCTACGGACAGCTCCGGCTTGGGGACGAGCCATACCGAGCCGCCGGGAAGCCAGTTGTCGGGGAGCTCTGTCTGCCAGCCGTCCTCCAGCTTCTGCTGGAAGATGCCGTATTCATAACAGATGGAATATCCCATCGCAGGGAAAGCCATAGTGGCGAGGCCGTCGAGGTAGCAGGCGGCAAGTCTGCCGAGACCGCCGTTTCCGAGACCCGCGTCGGGTTCCATTTCGTATATCTTGTCGAGATTTATGTCGTACTGCTTCAGCATATTTTTTATGCCGTCCGCAAGTTCGAGGTTGTATATGCTTGTTTTCAGGGAGCGTCCCATGAGGAACTCCATGGAAAGGTAATATATCTGCTTGCCGCCAACGGAGTTGGTATGATTTACAAAGCTCTGCCTCTTTGCACCAAGTATCTCTACGATCATTGACGACAGAACATGGTACACCTGCTTGTCTGAAGCTTCTTCGGGAGAAACGCTGTACAAAAGCTGGAGCTTTCTCGGAAACTCTTCCTTGATCTTGTCGATAAGAGGATTTACTTTTTTAGTAGCCATATAGTATCTCCAATCTGCCGCAGAACGGCGTTATTACTGCTTGTATAATATCCGCGCATTGTACTACAAGCTTTTAAAAACCGTGTAAAAGCGCTCTACAAGCAGTATACACATCAATTATACTATGAATTAAAATATATTTCAAGTGCATATTTCAACAAATATTTGTCAACTAAATTTATATATTGCAGACAGGCACTTAAAAACTTGTGTACGCATCTGAAAAAATAAATATTCATTGTGCATATTGCGTAAACGTAAAGAAATAACTAATGTAATTTGTGCATAAACTCCGAAAAAAATGCTGTGGAAATGATTTCTATATATTTAAAAAATAAAACTTAAAAAATGTTTGAAATTTGTAACAATGTGTGCTATAATAATTAAAGCGGTCATTTTTTTTAGCCGCAGAAATAAAGTGTAGAAACAAAAAGACAACAAAAGAAAATGAAAAGGTGATGTAAAATGGAAAAACAGAAACGATTCTCAATACTGAAATTAGTTATCATAGTGCTTAGTATATTACTGATCGTTACTTCGATCGTTATCAATATCGCATTCTCAGGCGGCAAGACGCCAAAGCTCTTCGGCAGATATGTCTATATCGTGAAACCCACAGACAATATGGGTTCAAGCGTTACCGAGGGGGCTGCCCTTCTTGCTGCACCGGCAGAAAAGACCTCCATTGCCAAGGGCGATATCGTGCTCTGCTATCCAGCGGACGCTCCCGAAACTCTCAAGGTACTCAGTATCTTCGATATAGTAACAGCCGATGACGGCACACAGAAGTTCATAACTGCCGACGCTTCAAGAGTTGGCAGCGAGGAGTCGATAACCAAGGACAAGATACTTGCTCTCTGTACAGGTCACAATCAGAGCGTGCTCATCGGTTCCTTCATAACCTTTGCGTCGAGCATAAAGGGCATAATGTCGCTTCTTGTACTTCCCTGTGTGCTCCTTGTGATATTCTTCATCGCAAAGATAGCTTCCGCAAAGGGCGAGGACGATGATGAATTCGGCTTCTATGAGTATGACGAGAAGGAAAAGGAAAGAGCAATGTCGGAGAACAGAAGAAATCTCCACGACAAGTCCGCGAATCCTCTCTTTGAGCCTTCTCAGGAGATACAGCCCAGCGACGAGCTTGAGCGCAAGAAGATGTCCATAGCTGAGAACTTCAGCCAGAAGAAGGTCAATCACGATTCTCCCTATCAGAAGGAAAAGGAGCGTACAATGCAGTTCAAGGCTCAGCGCAGCGCCGAAAGCACTTTCGCTGCCAAGAACGTGGGCGGTTCTTCATCTACAGCTCCTACAGCTGACGCACTCAGAGAGGAAATGCTCAGAAAGACTTCCGAGGCTGAGCGTACAGGTACATTCAGCGTAAAGAACGAAAATATTAATACCGGCAAGATACAGAAACCCGCAGCTCCGGAGGCTGTACCGGATAATACAGGTATCCTTTCAAAGACTCAGCTTGCGGAGATGTCAAGGAACGACGTTCCCAAGACAACTCCTCTGAGGAGCCAGTCAGCTCCTTCATCAGCTGCTCCTAAGGCAAAGAAGAGCAGCACTCCCGATATCTCGGATATAATCGACAAGAGCGAGCGCAACGAAAAGAAGAAATCGCCCTCGAATATGTCTGTGGATGACCTTATCAAAATGATAGAGGAAGAGAAGAAGAAGCTCTGAGCTTATCAATAGTAATTCAGACCGGCGGATCAGATCCGCCGGTTTTTCTGTCTTGCTGAATGCAGCGATTTTTACGTTTTTTGTGTGAAACTGTTGACAGAATTGTGATAATATGATAAAATGTATTATCATTATATTTTTAAGGAGGTCATCTTTATGTATTGCAAACACTGTGGCGCTCAGATACCGGACGGCTCTGAGACCTGTACGTCATGCGGAGGCGATCTCAAGCCAAAAACCGCTACTCTTTCAGCAGGCGGTGCTTCTGTCAAGGAGCTCGCAGGTTCCGTTACCGATATTGCCGCCCAAAAAACGTCAGGGCTGCCTCTCGTGCTTATCGCCAAGGTATGTGTACTGGTCGCGCTGATAGCATTTTTCCTTCCGTTCGTTTCTGTATCATGTACAAAGGACAAGTCCATTAAGGAAAACTACTCCGGATTCCGTATGATGTTCGGCATTGAGAAGAAGGACGACGATATCGCAAAGAATGCTGACAGCGATTCCAAGCCCAATGTATTCCTGCTCACTGCTTTTGCAGGTGGTATTGCGGTCACAGTTGTGCTCTTCCGCAATGATAACAAAAAGTCACTGAAAACAGCTTCTATCGTAAGCGCTGCTTCAGCTGCCGCAATGCTGCTGTTCAGGATGACCTTCCGCAGCTATTATGATATCCCGAAGGAATATGCTGAATACATAAAGGTAAATACCAAATTCGGATTAGTCCTGAGTATCCTGATGATGCTGGTGACTGCCGCGGCGTGCTACCTGGGGATAGCTAACGCCAAAACTGTGAACATCGGCGCAGCTCCGTCTGCACCTCCTTCAGTTTCGCCTGCACCCCCTGCACCGACTTCAGCTCCGCCTGAACCGCCTGCACAGCAGCCGCCGGAACAGCAATAAGATTATAACAGCCGCAGCATTTATGTGTTGCGGCTGTTTTGCGTCATATCCGGATAAGATGAAAAAAATAGCGCACAAATATTGCAATTGCAAAAAAAGTGTGCTACAATGGGTATATAAATTTTATCGAAAGAAGGTATCCCCTATGGAGATCAAAAAGGCAGTAGAATTCGTTGAGAAAAAAACAGGTATCGACCTCCCCGATGAGAAGATCGAAAAGACTGTTTCAAAGGTAGCAACAAAGGACAATATCGAAAAGGCTAAGGATATGGTCAGCAAGGTGGCTACCAAGGAGAACATCGAAAAGGTCAAGGACAAGGTCGGGGACATCGTCGAGAAGATCAAGAAGTGATCGTGCAAAGGGGCATTTTCGCATAGAAAATGCCCCTTTTTGTAAAACAGTTACAAAGGGGGCAAATATGAAGAAAATTCTTGAAATAATAAGAGAGATAAGTCCGTTCCGTCTGTTCATGCTGACTGTGGCGGGAATAGTCAACGCCTTCGGCATTACGCTTTTTCTCATGCCGGTAAAGCTCTATGACAGCGGCGTATCCGGCACCTCTATGCTGCTTGCGCAGGTGACTCCCGACGCTTTATCCCTTTCGTTTTTTCTGATACTGCTCAATATACCGCTTTTTCTGTACGGACTGAAAAAGCAGGGCAGAAACTTTACGTTTTCAGCCATATATACTGTAGCGGTGTACTCTGTGATGTCATGGCTCATAACTGACGTACTTCCAATAGACGTGAGCATAGCCTCGCCCCTTGCGGGTACGGACCTGCTGCTCTGCGCTCTGTTCGGCGGCGTGATATCCGGTATAGGCAGCGGCCTCGCCATACGCTTCGGCGGAGCTATGGACGGCATAGAGGTAATGGCTGTGATATTCTCAAAGCGCCTCGGACTGTCTGTGGGCTCCTTCGTCATGGTCTACAATGTTATCCTGTATATTATATGCGGAGCCGTGATACACAGCTGGATACTTCCTCTTTACTCGATCGTTACATACGGAGCCGCTCTGAAAACCGTGGATTACATAGTTGACGGTCTGCAGCGTGAAAAAGCGGCAATGATAATAACCGCGAAGCCCGATGATATAAAAAAGCAGCTCATGTCGGAATTCGGCTGCGGAATGACGCTGATAAAGGCAATGGGCGGCTACTCCGGCGAGGAGCGCACCGTGCTGTATTTTGTGGTGAACCGCTTTCAGGTCATGAAGATGAAGGGGATAGTGCAGAAAATAGACCCTCTCGCCTACATAACACTCACTGAGGTAGCGGATATCTTCTCCGTGAATCAGGACAGGACCTGAGAAAAGTTGAGAGTTGAGAATTGAGAGTTGAGAGTTTTGGTGCTGCCTGAGCGAAAAGCCCTTACAGGGGCTTCCTCTCGAACATGAGGACGGGATAGCCCTCGTAATAGGGCTTTACTATCTCAGGGTGTTCGTCGGCATAAGCAAAGATTATATCCGCAAGACCCTCCTTCAGCAGTCCCACCAGCTGTGAGAGCGGTCGGTGATAGAGCTCGTCGCATATGGAAGCGAAGGTTATAGCCCGTCTGCCGCCTACCTCCATTATACGGTAGGGCCATATACGGCAGTCGAAGGGCTTTTCGTCGCCCAGCATACAGCCCTTTTCCGTGAGGGCAGGGCACGAGAACAGCTCGTCTCCCCTGAGCTCGCCTACTCTGAATATGTAGCCGCCGTCCTTGGCAACGAATTCCGTACCGGGACGTGCGGCTTTTATTTTTTCGCAGAGCTCCGCGGTAAACACGGGAGTCTCCCACACGTCGTAGCGGTCGAAGATACAGCACAGCCTGCACTTTGCGCAGGCTTCGCTGCTGAGTATCTTTTTCAGCATAGTTCTGCTCCTTTCATATAAAAAGCCCAAGCAGGAAAGCCGCGCCGGAAGCCGCAAGTGCCACGACTATGAGCGGCATCTCGAAGAAAGCCAGCAGTACGGCTACAGCCGTGCCTGCAACGGCAGTCCATATGTTGTGGGTGGTATAGAATATGGCAGGTATGGTCATGGCAGACAGTACCGCATAGGGGATATAGTACAGAAAGCTCCTGAAAAAGCGGTTCTTTATCTTTTTGCGGAAGAAGGTGAAGGGCACCATTCTTATGAGGTATGTAACTCCTGCCATGACAATGATGTATGTGGCAAGGCTCATTGTTCAGCTTCCTCCTCTTCGTCCCTGACGGGGAATATGAGGGCTGCAAGGGCAGAGGCTGCGACTGCTGATATTATCATAGCGAAGCCCTCGCTTATCTGCGGAACGGTATACCTGAATATAACGCTGAGTGCCGCGGCAATGACTGCCACAAAGAGTATGCTGTGCTGCTTCTTCGCAGGGGGTATGACTATAGCTATGAACATTCCGTACAGGACTATCTCCATAGCCGTGCTGACAGATGCCGGCAGAAGCTCGCCGGCTGCCGCTCCGAGGGCGGTGCCGGTCACCCAGCCCACAGCGGATATGAATATCATGCCGTACATATAGGCAGGTGTAAGAGGCTCCTTCTGAGCGGAGCATACCGCGAATATCTCGTCGGTTATGCCGTATGAAGCGAGAAGCCTGTGGGGCGTGGTAAAGCGTCTGTCCAGTTTCTGGGAAAGTGACAGTGCCATAAGGGAATAGCGTATATTTATAGTCAGCTGCAGGAGTATCATTTCGATAATGGCTCCCCCGGCGACAATAACGTCAAGACCTGCCTTCTGTCCTGCGGAAGTAAGGTTTGAAGCGGATATGACCGAAGCCTGAAATACGGAAAGTCCTGCCTTGACCGCAAGGATCCCGAATCCGAAGGATACCGAGATATATCCCAGACATATCGGTATGCCGTGGGACATTCCGCGCAAAAAACTGTTTTTCAAATATATTCCTCCGATGTATCGCTCCGCTGTCGGTCCCGGAGCAATAGAATATTTTACGAAAAAACGGGCTTAATGCCCGTTTTTACATATCATTCCTGTTTTCAAGTGCCTTGAACAGCGTTACCTCGTCGGCGTATTCGAGGATACCTCCGACGGGGAGTCCGAATGCGAGACGTGTGACCTTTATACCCATTGGTTTGAGAAGTCCCGCGATGTACATTGCGGTAGCGTCGCCCTCTACAGTGGGATTGGTCGCCATTATGACCTCCTCCACGCCGCCTTCGGCTATCCTTGCGAGGAGCTCCTTCACCCGGAGCTTATCGGGAGTTATGCCGTCCATCGGTGAGAGAAGCCCGTGCAGCACATGATATACTCCGCCGTACTCTCTTGTACGCTCGAAGGCTGTGACGTCCTTGGGGTTCTCCACGACGCAGATAACGCTCCTGTCGCGTTCGGGGTCGTCGCATATAGGGCATATCTCCCGTTCTGTCAGGTTCTGGCAGCATTTGCAGCAGTGAACATTTTTCTTTGCGTCTATGAGCGCCTTTGCGAAGTCCTCGACAGCTTCCGTATCCATAGACATTACGTGGTATGCCAGTCTCTGTGCGGATTTCATGCCTATGCCGGGAAGAGAAGCGAACTTCTCCGCTAATATGACAAGCGGGAGCGCGTTGTGGTCAGCCATTGGCTATCAGAAAAGACCGGGGAGAGATACTCCGCCTGTGATCTTGCTCATTTCAGTCTCAGTTGTGGACTCAACATTGTTTATAGCCTCGTTTACAGCACTGATGATGAGATCCTGGAGCATATCTATATCCTCAGGGTCAACGACCTCAGGCTTGAGAGTGAGGGACTTGATAGTCTTCTTGCCTGTGATAACGACCTCGACAGCTCCGCCGCCTGCTGTGGCAGAGAATTCTCTTGCCTCGATATCTTCCTGGAGCTCAGTGATCTGATCCTGCATTTTCTGAGCCTGTTTTATCATCTGGTTCATGTTCTGAGCGCCGCCGCCGTTGATATTCTTTGGTATTCTTGCTTTCATTTTAAAATTCTCCTTTGAAAATATGGTTTCTTAGTTTTATAAATCAAGCAAAATTATTTTTGCTTATGAACTTATTTACGCGGAACGCCGGCAAGGCGTCACTGGTTCTCCACCGCAGTTTCTATATGGCTGTCCTGAGCCTTTTTTATAAGGCTTTCAGCGAGATTCTTCTGTTCCGTGACAGTAGTCGCGCATTTTGCCTTTATTATGAAGCGCTGTCCCAGTACATTTGCGATAGCGGTGCCGAGTGAAGCCGCGTTTTCCTTTACCTTGAACAGCTCCATGAAGAAGCGGTTCTGAGCGGTAATGAAGATACAGTTGCCTGCTGTGGCAGCGAATGAGCCGTCAAGGCTTCCCGCAACGGCAGGGTTTATGTTCCTGAATTCATCGAGGACCTCTCCCCAGCGGTCGCAGGGCTTGATATCCTCAGGCTTCAGCTTTTTAAGGTCTACACTGGGGATAAGCTTCTCGTCCGCAGGAGCGGCGCTTGCTTCGAGTATTTCGGGCTGTTCGGGTGCCGCAGGGACATTCTGCACAGCTCTCGGAGCGGAATTTATCTTATTCTCCAACTGTTTTATTTTATCATATATTTCGGAATTGTCAATACTTTCGGGAGTATTCTTTACATTTCCGCATAATTTTATGAGTGACATCTCGAATTCCACGCGCTTGTTCATAGCCCTCTGCATACGCTCGCGGCACTCCTGCAAAGCCGAGAGCCTGTCCATAACGGCGGGAAGGTCGTCTTTTTCAGCCAGCGCTTTAAGACGCGCAAGCTCGTCGGGCATACATACTATGAGCTTGTCTGCCGTTTCGGGAGAAGCCTTCAGCAGCATGATATTCCGGAGCTGCATTATCAGCTCCTCACAGAGCCTTGCAAGATCCTTGGACATATCGTACAGGGAAGCGGTTATGGAAAGAGCCTTTGCGGTGTCGGAGGCATAAACAGCGTCCAGCATATCGTAGAGGTAGTCTCTTCCGGCTATGCCTGCGGCATCCGATACAGCCGCCGCGTCGATCTTTTCAGCGCATACCGAGCACTGGTCAAGGAGAGATACAGCGTCACGCATACCGCCGTCGGCGAGCTTTGCTATCATTGCAGCGCCGTCCTCAGTTAGACTGATATCCTCCTGCTGAGCGATATAGCTTATGCGCTTTGCGATATCCTCAGGCTTTATCCTGCGGAAGTCGTAGCGCTGACAGCGTGATACTATGGTAGCCGGCACCTTCTGTATCTCGGTGGTGGCGAGTATGAACTTGATATACGGAGGCGGCTCCTCCATTATTTTCAGGAGAGCGTTGAAGGCTCCCTGTGAGAGCATATGCACCTCGTCAATGATGTATATCTTATAGGCTCCTCTTTCGGGAGTATACACCGCAGCGTCGCGGAGGTCGCGGATATTGTCCACGCCGTTGTTTGAAGCTGCGTCTATCTCTACGATATCAGTGAGGGAGTCGTTGTCTGCGTCGCGGCAGATGTCACATTCAAGGCAGGGATTGCCGTCCTTCATATTGCGGCAGTTCACAGCCTTTGCAAGTATACGGGCGCAGGTGGTCTTGCCTGTTCCGCGGGAGCCTGTGAAAAGGTATGCATGAGCAGTCTTACCGCTTATTATCTGATTTTTTAGAGCTTCCGTGGTGTATTCCTGGGATATGACGTCATCGAATGTCATGGGACGCCATTTGCGGTACAGAGCCTTGTACACAGCCTTTTCTCCTTTCGCTATTCTTCTTTTTTGTCGTTTTTCCTGAGTGCGATTATTCCGCGGTAGT
This sequence comes from Ruminococcus sp., assembly GCF_016287535.1. GTDB lineage: Bacteria > Bacillota > Clostridia > Oscillospirales > Ruminococcaceae > Ruminococcus. Next base: position 966 of record NZ_JAEFAJ010000026.1, on the reverse strand, counting down.
AGTGCTTGAAATCGTCCGCGTTGTCGATATTGTTGAGTATCGCAAGGCGGTAGAGCTCCGCGCTTTTCTCGGTATTTCCGAGCATAGCCTGGGCTATTGCAGCTCCGCCCACAGCGCTTGCGTAGTTTTCGTGCTTTTCTATGGATTCGCCGAACCATTTAAGGGCAGTGAGCCCGTCGTCCATTTTCAGGTACATATTTCCGAGCTCGCAGCGTATCCTGTCACGGTACTTGTAGTCCTTGGTCATGAGCTCCTTGTAGAGAGCCTCAGCCTTTTCGTAGTTCCCGCTCCCCACGTGGCAGCGTGCCTCGAATATGGACATTTCCGGTATATAGAAGCCGTTTTCCTTTGCCTTCCAGTAGCAGAGTATCGCATTCGGGAAGGTATCGAGTATATGATAGCAGCGTCCACGGTAGAATTCGAGGATAGCCGTTTCCTGCTGAGACAGCTTGTCGCCGCTGTTTTCAAGGTCTGTGAACATCTCAAGAGCCATTCTGAAGTCGTTCTTGTGAAACAGCTCAAGAGCCTGTTCAAAGGTGATAGAGCTGCGTTTCAGACCGGTGAACGCCTTGCCTATTAGCTCCTCATCGTAAAGGTGGTAGAGCCTGCCCTTGTATTTGGCGATACTGTCCGCGGAAAAGGCAATAAGAAAGAACAGGAAGCTGAATAACAGCATTTCGATGATCTGAAGCCTGCTGACGCTTCCGCCCTTGTACTTTACCGCTTCGTATATCATTATGGCTGTCATCGAGACCGGAACAAAGGCAGCAGCCTTTATAACTGAACGCTTGATGCACAGCAGCACACGTTTTGTGCGCATTGCGAGAACAGAACGGAACATTTCACCCACCCCCGTGTCTAAAGAAAAATTCCGGAACATAGATGTGCAGGCTTGCTGCGGCACACAACACGCACCGCTTAATGCTGCTCGGTCTCCCGCCTGACATGGTTCACGGGGTCTTGTTG
>NZ_JAEFAJ010000025.1 GCF_016287535.1 Ruminococcus sp. | reverse complement strand
GAACGATGTTTGCAGCACCAGCTCTTGCTCTTCTGAAGTCGCCCTTTCTGTGAGGACCGTCAAGGATCATCTGATCGCCTGTGTAAGCGTGGATTGTGCTCATGATACCGCTCTGGATAGGAGCATAGTCGTTGAGTGCCTTAGCCATAGGAGCGAGGCAGTTTGTTGTGCATGATGCAGCTGAGATGATCTTGTCATCCTTTGTGAGAGTCTTCTCGTTTACGCTGTAAACGATTGTAGGAAGATCATTTCCTGCAGGAGCTGAGATAACGACCTTCTTAGCACCGGCATCGATATGAGCCTGTGACTTGTCCTTTGAGCAGTAGAAACCTGTACACTCAAGAACTACGTCAACGCCGATCTTGCCCCAAGGAAGCTCTGCAGCGTTAGCCATAGCATAGATTGTAAGAGTCTTGCCGTCAACAGTGATTGTGCCCTTCTCGTCGTCTGCTGATACAGTGTGGAGATTCTCACCGATCTTTCCGCAGTAACCGCCCTGAGCTGTATCATACTTGAGGAGCTGAGCGAGCATTGAAGGCTTTGTAAGGTCGTTGATTGCAACTACCTCATAACCGGGAGCATCAAACATCTGTCTGAATGCAAGACGACCGATACGGCCGAAACCATTAATAGCAACTTTAACTGACATGGGATATACCTCCTAAAAATTTGTATGGTTTTATTATAACTCAACTCGGATAATTTTTCAAGAGGTTCGACAAAAAAATAACAGAAATTTCGTGAAAAGTGCATATTGTACAAACATATAATTGTTGATATCAAAATTTTTGTTGCAGTTTCTTTGGCGTAAAAACGGCTTATATCTATTCCATTTTTTTAACTTGTGTAGTATAATATATTTTGTGAAACAGCAGTATGTTTATCACTGATAAAATATTATTTGATCAATACCCCCTTGAATTATGTTCAGGGAACGCAGTCCGTTTGTAATGACCGGAATCTGCGCGTCGTATTAATATATAGGTAATATATAGGAAAGAGGAGGAGTCATGGACAGAAAAAACGAAATAACAGCTTTCTTCGGGAGCAGCTTCGCAAAGGAATACCTGAAATGTTCGGATTATCTCGTCAGGCGTTCGGTGACCGGCATATCGGCGTCCTGCGAGCTCCTGCGTGAGACGCTGGAAAAGTGCGGCAGCAGGGAAAGCGGAGAGCTGATAGACAGTATACTGACGATGTGCTGCGACCTTATGAGGAATACCGAGCTGAGCAGAGCTCTCGCATCCGAAAGGCTTGCCGCGGAGGAGCTCACTTCTGTCAGAGCGGACGCTTTTATAAAGGAGCTTGCGGCAAAATGTGAGGCAGCTGCTGACGGCAAGTGCAGTATAACCGTAAAAAGCGTTCCGGAGGTATACATAAGGACAGATCGCGGGACGCTTCAGTTTCTGATACTCGGATTCGTAAGAAAGCAGATAATTCTTGCTGACGGCGAAAAAGCAGAGCTTGAGATAGAGTGTGAGGCAGCGTTGAAAACTTTAAACATTTCAGTGCGCAGTTTGAGGACATTTGTGGACGAAGGAGCGTTCAGCGTACCCGATGTTTTCAGTGAATATCCTGATGAGATAATCAGCGGACTTGCAGAGCGGATATCAGCTTCGGCCGTGTCCGGAAGAGATTCGCTGACAGTCGAAATACCGCTGACGGGCAGCAGTGGTACTGCCATTGTTGAAGCCCCTCCGGCAGAACTTCAGGAGAGCTTTTTCAATCCCTTCAACCTGATGCTGAGGGATATATGAGCCAGTATGTGACAAAATGGTGACAATGTGGTTAAATTTAGCATATTAAACAGAATATCCTGATTATTTTGTTGACATTATTCAAAAAAAGTTGTATAATAAAAATGTTGAAAGAGATCAACGCAAAATCATCGTTTTCGGAGTGTGCTTATGGGAAAGAATTATGAGATAGAACGTAAATTTCTCGTTGAATTCCCCGATGTATCAGAACTTGATGTGAAACGCAGGATAGGTATCGTTCAGACCTACCTCAGAAGCGGAGTGAACGGGTCCCAGCGCAGAGTGAGATCTGTTGATGAAAACGGATGCGTAAAGTATACCTATACTGAAAAGGTGTTCCTCAGTCCTGTCACAAGAGAGGAAAACGAATACGAGATAAGCGGCGATGAGTACCGCAGGCTCCTCGGAGAGCACCGCACCGACTGCCCTCAGGTCATAAAGGTGCGTTACTGCTTTGATTACCACGATCAGCTTTTTGAACTGGATACTTACCCTTTTTCGGATAAGCTCGCCATCATGGAGCTTGAGCTTTCTTCGCCGGAGCAGACTATAGATTTCCCTGATAATGTTAAGGTCCTCAGAGACGTTTCTGCGGACAGGCGCTATTCCAATGCGGCTCTTGCGGCAGCAGGAGCTTTCCCCGAACAGAAGATTGGAGAAAATAATTAATGTCGGAAATATTCGTACCCGCTGACAGTCCGGAGCAGCTTTCAGCCCTCTTCGGACAGCTTGACGGAAATGTCAGCAGAATACAGAAGGATTTCAATGTCACCGTTGTCAGCAGGGACGGCGGTATCAAAATAATCGGCGACGGCGATACCGCAGGTGCCGAAAAGGCCCTCCGCGCCCTTATGGAGTTTGCAGATAAGGGAAATGCCGTCAATGAGCAGACGGTCCGCTACGTTGCCTCTATGGTCGCTGACGGCATAGAGGAGGAGCTCCATGAGCTCGGCGGAGACGGTATATGCGTGACCGCCTCAGGTAAGATACTGCGCCCCCGTACAGTGGGACAGAAACGCTACACAGACGCGATAAAGAACAATACCATAGTTCTCGGCATAGGTCCTGCAGGCACAGGAAAGACATACCTCGCCGTGGCTATGGCTGTAAAGGCGTTCCGCGAGCATAAGATCAAAAAGATCATCCTTACCCGTCCTGCTGTTGAAGCAGGAGAGAAGCTGGGCTTCCTTCCCGGCGACCTTCAGGATAAGGTGGATCCTTATCTGCGCCCTCTCTATGACGCCCTGTTCGATATGTTCGGTGCGGAGAGCTTCGCACGCTATATGGAAAAAGGGATAATCGAAGTGGCTCCTCTCGCTTATATGCGCGGACGTACTCTCGATGAGGCGTTCATCATACTCGATGAAGCCCAGAACACTACTTCGGAACAGATCAAAATGTTTCTCACCCGCCTCGGAAACGAGAGCAGAATGGTAATAACAGGCGATATCACCCAGATAGACCTCCCCGATACAAAGAGATCCGGACTTGTGGAGGCTGTCAAGGTCCTGAGGGGGATAGACGATATCGAGATACATCGCTTCACGGAGAAGGATGTAGTAAGACACAGACTTGTACAGGATATTATCAAGGCTTATGAAAAATACAATGAAGGGAGAAAAAATAATCATGGCTAAGTTAAAGGTTTATGTCAAGAATAATCAGACAGAGGTGAAGGTCCCCGTAGGTATAAGGCTCCTTATCAGAAGATGCTGTCAGGCAGTTCTCACAACTGAGAATTTCGGCAAGGACGCTGAGGTAAGCGTTTCGTTCGTAAGCAATAATGAAATAAAGAATCTCAATAAGATATACAGAAATAAAGACGCAGTCACAGATGTACTCTCATTTCCGCTCACAGGCGAGGACGGAGCTGTAGAGGTAAATCCCGAAACAGGCGCGGTACAGCTGGGAGATGTTGTCATCTCACTGGAAACAGCTGTAAAGCAGGCTCAGAATTACGGACACTCACTTGAAAGAGAAGTAGGCTTCCTCACAGTACATTCAATGCTCCATCTGCTGGGATACGACCACGAGACAGGTCAGCTCGAACAGCGCATCATGCGTGAAAAGGAAGAATCCGTCCTTGAGAAGCTCGGTATCTCAAGAGACGTTACTTTCGTTGTGAACGGAGAAAAAGCCTGATGCCGAGAACAGCTTTCGTTACTATCGCAGGACGCACCAATGCTGGCAAATCCTCTCTCCTCAACGCTATCGTCGGCGAGAAGATAGCTTCGGTCAGCAGCAAGCCGCAGACCACACGTACCCGTATCACGGGTATCCGCAATATCGACGACGTTCAGCTGGTATTCTTCGATACCCCCGGACTTCACAAGCCCGTGAACAAGCTCAGTGAGCATATGCTGAATACCGTTAAGGAGTCGGTCAGCGACATTGACGCGGTAGTTTTCGTAATGGACTGCACAAAAAAAATAAACCAGCAGGAGCTTGACCTGCTGAAATCTATGAACAGCTCGAAAATGCCGGTGATACTGGTGCTCAACAAGATAGACCTGCTCAGGAACAAGGACGAACTGGCTCCGGTCATAGCGGAGCTGACCTCAAAGATACAGTTTCAGGCAGTAGTTCCGGTAAGCGTCACCGAAAACAGCGGCGTTGATATAGTCATCGACGAGATAATCGCACTTGCGGAGGAGTCGGTACACTTCTTCCCGGAGGACATGATAACCGACCAGCCGGAAAAGGTGCTGGCGGCTGAGATGATACGTGAAAAGCTGCTCACTCTTCTGAGTGATGAGGTGCCGCATGGTATAGCCGTCGGAGTAGAGCAGATGAGCGAGCGCGACGACAAGGATATACTTGATATATCTGCCGTTATCTACTGTGAAAAGGAGTCCCACAAAGGGATAATCATAGGCAAGGGCGGCGCTATGCTGAAAAAGGCTTCCACAGCCGCAAGGATAGAGCTGGAGGACTTCTTCCAGATAAAGGTCAATCTAAAATGCTGGGTCAAGGTCAAGGAGGACTGGCGCAACAGGGAGAACCTGATACGCAGCTTCGGACTTTCAGAGAAATAATTACCGTTAATATTTACATATCCTCCGCAGAAAATATTGAGGGAGCATGAGCTCACTTTTTTCTGCGGAGGGTTCAGTGAACGAGGATATATTTTGGAGCATATTCGCCGAGAGCGGCAGAATAGAGGACTATCTGCGGTATTCGGCAAGTAAGGAAGATAACCATGACAACTGTTGAAGGCATCGTCCTGAAAGAGCGTTCTGTCGGAGAACAGGACAAATTTATTGATATACTGACCAGAGAGAACGGAGTTATCGAGGTTTCCGTAAAAGGCGCAAAGAAAATTAACGGGAAATCGGGCAGCTCCACTCAGCTTCTGGCATATTCGCGGTTCTGCGTGGACAGGAGAGGAAACTACCTTTACCTGAACAGTGCGGAGCCGATACATATTTTTTACGGACTTCGTGATTCGCTGACGAAGATATCACTTGCGAGCTATTTCGCTGAGGTCATGCGTTTCTGTATAAAGCCTGAGGCTCAGAACGGCGATATCATGAGGCTTCTGCTGAACTGTCTCCACTTTCTCGAAAAAGGGGAGCGTGACGAGCGTCAGCTGAAAGCGTTATTTGAGTTCAGACTGATGTCGGAGATAGGCTATATGCCCGATGTTGTCGCTTGCCGGGGCTGCGGCGTGTACGAGCCTGAGGAGCTCTTTTTCTGCATCGGCGACGGTGGCTTTTACTGCGCCGACTGCTTTGAGAATGAAAGCGGTGCGGACTATATGAAGGTCAAGCTGCCTGTGCTCAGTGCAGTGCGGCATATCGTTCTCAGCGACTTTGACAGGCTGTTCAATTTCCGCGTATCTGAGGAAACTCAGCAGAGGCTTTCCGCACTGGCGGAGTCATATCTGCTCACACATCTGGAGCGCAGCTTCGGTACACTGGATTTTTACAAGACTATCGTTTAAATCCAAATTTAGCTTTGCTAAATTTGGATTTAGTTGAGAATTGAGAGTGGAGAGTTAAGAGTTAATGAGTTCGCTGCGCTCATATTAATTAAATTGTATCGCCGCAGGCGATACACCACAACTGTCAACTCTCAATTCTCAACTCTAAACTAAATCATAATTTTGCTCCGCAAAATTATGATTTGCAACAGTAAAGGATAATTATGGATAAATATTTGAAAACACTTGAACTGGACAAGATACTGGAAATGCTTGCGGAGCTCACATCCAATGAGGAGACACGCCGCATGGCGCTGGCGGTACGTCCCGACAACGACCTTGAAAGAGTTCGCTATGAATGTCTCAAAACATCTCAGGCACTGTCTCTTTCGGTGCAGTTCGGGACTCCGCCTTTCGGCAATTTCAAGGACATAAGCACTGTTGCCGCAAGAGCCAAGTCGGGAGCTGTCATCTCTCTCAGCGACCTTCTTGATATTGCCGCAATGCTCAAACAGATAAAGGCTCTCGCCGACTGGTACGCTCACTGTGAGAATATGGAAACAGAGCTGAGCTATCTGTTCTCACGGCTACAGCCCAATGACTGGCTGCTGGAGAAGCTGGAGCGCTCCATAATCTCCGAGAATGAGATATCCGACGCGGCAAGTGCGGAGCTTGCGGCTATACGCCGTAAGATAAACCGTGCAGGTATGCAGCTCCGCGAGACCCTTGACAAGATGATAAAGAACAAGACCACTCAGCAGTATCTTCAGGAGGCTAATGTCACTATCCGTGACGGACGTTTCGTTCTGCCCGTAAAATCGGAGTACCGCGGACAGGTCAGCGGACTTATACACGATACCTCCGCCACAGGTCAGACTATATTCATAGAGCCTATGGCGATAGTTGAGGCAAATAACGATATACGTCTCCTTGAAGCGAAGGAGCAGGAGGAGATAGAGCGCATAATCCGTCAGCTGTGCCGTGACTGCGGGGAGTATGCCGATATACTTGCGGAGAACTATAAGGTCTGCACAGAGCTGAACCTCTACTTTGCAAAGTCAAATCTTGCGGCAAAGCTGAACTGCTCCCTGCCGGAGATAACTGACGACGGAAAAATGCACCTTAAAAAAGCCCGTCACCCCCTTATCGACAAGAACAAGGCTGTTCCCGTGGAGATAAGTCTCGGCGAGGATTATCAGGCACTCATCATCACCGGTCCGAATACCGGCGGTAAGACGGTAACTCTCAAAACTGCCGGACTTCTTGCGGCTATGACCATGTGCGGACTTCTCATACCAGTTGCCGACGGCAGCAGGATATCAGTCTACGACCATATCCTCGCGGATATCGGTGACAGCCAGAGCATAGAGCAGAACCTGTCTACATTTTCCTCGCATACGAACAAGGTCATTGAGATACTTAAAACTGCCGACGAGCAGTCCCTCGTCCTCCTTGACGAGCTTGGTTCGGGCACGGACCCGGTAGAGGGCGCGGCTCTCGCAATATCCATTATCCGCCGCCTTATGCAGAGCGGCGCAAAGGTAATGGTGACGACCCATTATCAGGAGCTTAAAGTATTCGCTATCGACAGCGAGGGTGTTGAAAACGCTTCCTGTGAGTTCGATATCGAGACACTTCGTCCCACCTACAGGCTTATCGTGGGTTCGCCGGGTAAGTCAAACGCTTTTGCTATATCCGAAAGTCTCGGTATGCCGGCAGATATCATAGATGACGCTAAAATGCGCGTCAGCGAGGCGAATACCCGTCTTGAAGAGGTCATCGGCAAGCTTGAGGCTGCGCGTCTTGAACTGGAAAAGCAGAAAGAGGAGATAACCCGTCTGCGTATGGAGACTGCCGAGCACGAGGAAGCTATCAGAACAGAGCGCGAAAAGCTTGAGGCTTCAAAGGCTGAGGAGCTGGAAAAGGCAAGGCTCCGGGCTATGACCATAATAGAGCAGACAAAGGCGGAGTCCAACGAGCTCCTTGACGAGCTTGAAAGGCTCCGCAAGGAAAAGGAAAAGAAGGATTTCAGTGCCAATGTATCGGGTATGAAGTCAAAGACCAAGCAGAGCTTCAACAAGATGTACGACACGGCAAATCCCGTAGAGAAGCGCGATCCCAACGAGGGCTACGTACTGCCGAGAAAGCTTCGCCGGGGAGATACTGTATACGTAGTTGACCTGCAGCGCAAGGGTATAATCTCAGGAGAGCCCGACGGCAGTGATTTCGTTTACGTTCAGATGGGCGTTATGAAGACCAAGATGAATATATCACGTCTGCGCCTTGAAGAGCCGGAGAAGGTGACGGTCGGCAACAAGTCCATACGTCCGAACCGCAAGATGAACAAGGTGGGCGTAAAGGCTGAGCGCAGAGGAAAAATGGAGCTTGATATCCGCGGCTGCGCCTGCGACGACGGAGTATATCAGCTTGACGCCTTCATAGATCAGGCGGTAATGTCAAATATATCGACTATTACTATAATCCACGGCAAGGGTACGGGACTGCTGAGACAGGCTGTACACAAGCGGCTGAAATCACATCCGTCTGTAAAGGCGTTCAGACTCGGTCTTTTCGGCGAGGGCGAGGACGGCGTTACTGTTGCGGAGCTTAAATAGCTTTTTGTGTGGTTCAGGGCAATTACGCAAACGTCCGCCTCACTTCGACCGCAGAAAAAACTATATTCTCAGATATAATTATCAAGGGGCGATGTTTACATCGCCCCGTTAATTTTCTGAGAACTGACAGCCAAGGGCTAAGGGCTCTTCAGCCTGCTGCTCATTATTTGCTTGACATCGGCGGAGATTTGTGGCATAATTATGGTGTATAGCTATGGTATACTCGTGAGGAAGCTCCGCGCATACGGAGCAATTTAAAATGAGAGGAGAGTTTTACTATGCTTAAAAAACTGACAGGCGGTTTCCTTTCCGCCGTCCTGCTTGCCACATCAACTGTTTCGGCAATGCCGGCAGGTGTTATGTTGACAACGGCTAATGCCGCTGACGGCAAGTTCAATTACGTTGACGCACTGGACAAGTCGCTGTTCTTCTATGAGGCGCAGCAGGCAGGTCCGCTCCCGGACTGGAACAGAGTAGAGTGGAAGGCGGATTCCGCTATGCAGGACCCTGTTCTCGGAGGCTGGTACGACGCCGGAGATCACGTAAAGTTCAATCTTCCTATGTCATATTCGGCTTCAATGCTGGCGTGGGGACTTTATCAGTATCCGGACGGACTTGAAAAGGCAGGCCTCAAGGAAACTTATGTAAACAATCTTACCTTCGTGCTTGATTATCTTGCAGAGTGCGACAAGGGCTCCGAGGTGATCTATCAGGTAGGCATCGGTAAGGACGACCACACATGGTGGGGTCCTGTTGAGCTTCTTGAATACGGTATGGAGGACAACTCACATTCTATCGCAGAGTGCCGTGCGGCTCTCAAATCCTCAAAGGGCTGTTCAGCAGTATTCGGCGAAATGGCAGCAGCTCTTGCAGCCGGTTCTGCAGCTCTTGACGGAAGCATCGACGCTTCCAAGAAGGCTGACTACCTTAAACACGCTGAGAATATCTACAAGATAGCAAAGACATCACCAAGCGATGATGTATATAACAAGAGTGACGCACAGGGCTTCTATCAGTCCAGCCACTTCTATGATGAGCTCTTCTATGCTGCGAACTGGCTCTATATCGCAACTGGCGACAACGGCTACCTTGAAGACGCAAAGGGCTATATCCCCAACCTCGGCAAGATGCTGGGCGAAGGCGATACCCTCGCTTACGGCTGGTCACACTGCTGGGACGACAATATGCAGGGAGCTATGCTGCTCTATGCTATAAACACAAACGATTCCAGCGCTATAGCTCACGTTAAGAAGCACGTTGACCGCTGGGTAAACGGCGAAGAGGCTAAGACAATATCAGGCGGACTCCGCTGGCTGAGCAACTGGGGCTGTCTGAGATACGCAAATACAGCTGCTTTCATCGCAACTGTTGCAAGCGATACTATCCTTACTTCAGAGGCTTCAAAGTATATGGAATTTGCTGAGACTCAGGTAAACTACGCTCTCGGCGACAACCCCAACAAGCAGAGCTATGTAGTAGGCTTCGGTGACAAGTATCCCCAGAATCCTCACCACCGTACAGCTCACGGCTCATGGAAGAACGACCTTAAAATACCGGACAGAACAAGACATATCCTCTACGGCGCTCTCGTAGGAGGTCCCAACCAGGACGGCTCTTACAACGACGACCGTCAGGACTTCATCAACAACGAGGTCGCTACAGACTATAACGCAGGCTTCACAGCTATGCTCTGCAAGATGGTAGACAAGTACGGCGGAACAAAGGATCCGAGCTTCCCTGCAAAGGAAGAGCACGACGGACCCGAATTCTACGTTGAGGTGCTCTCAAAGGGCGGCGATTCCAGCGGACAGACTATCAGCTTCAAGGTGACTAACCACTCCGCATGGCCGGCAAGAGTTCAGGACAATATCTCATTCAGATACTTCATGGATCTCAGCGAGGTAATTTCCGCAGGCAAGAATCCTGAGGACCTCGTTATCCGCTGCGACCGTGACCAGTCCGCAATGTATTCCGCAAAGGGCTACAAGACCGCTGAGATCTCCAAGCCTATACAGTACAGCGGCAATATCTACTATATCGAGGTAAATCTCCCCGACGGACGTGTTGTTCTTCCTATATCTGAGGGACAGCAGCAGTGCGAGATACTCCTTGCTATCGTAATGCCTGACTACGGCAGCGGCTGGGATTCATCAAACGACTTCTCCGCAAAGGGCGTAGGCAAGGGTTCGTCAACAGACGGTACAGCTTCCGGTGTTGTAACACCTTATGTACCTGTTTATGTTAACGGAAAGCTTTACTACGGCGAAGAGCCCGACGGCACAAAGGCTGACGGACTCGGCGGCACAGGCAGCGAGACACCAAGAACAACAACTTCTTCAAAGCCCAAGGATACAACAACTACCACAACTACTTCCGAAACTACAACTACTGAAACAACTACAACAACTACTACAGAAACGACTACTACGGAAACAACTACAACAACTACTACGACTGCTCCCGTAAATAATGACAAGCAGCCTGTTAGAGTCAACGGTACTGCTTACGGTGACGTAAACGAAGATGGTGTTGTAAATCAGACAGACGTTGAACTCCTTGAAAATCACATCAAGGACAGTGCAAAGTATCCTCTTACCGAGCAGGGTGCAAAGAACGCAAATGTTTCAACTATGGGCGATGAAACTCTTGATGAAGCTGACGTAAGGATACTGACATTATTTATTGAAGGTTCTGTAAGCAATCTTCCTCAGTATGCAGGTGCTTCAAGCGGTCCTGACGTTGATGAACCCAACAAGGTAACTGAAGCTGACTACGGCGACGCTAACTGCGACGGTACTATAGATATGGCAGACGCTGTGCTTATCATGCAGGCTCTCGCAAATCCAAACAAGTACGGTGTTGGCGGTACAGACAGCAAGCACATCACAGAACAGGGTGCCGCAAACGCTGACGTTGATACATCGAGCAAGGGTCTTACATCAAATGACGCGCTCCAGATACAGCTGTATCTGCTTCACAAGATAAAGAGCCTTGACCCGACAAAGCAATAAAATAACTGTAAGCTCCCCGGATAATCCGGGGAGCTTTTTTTGTGCATTATGACAAATTGCAGAAAAGGTATTGACAAGTATATCGAGGTGTGATATACTTATATCACAGTGAGATATATCGAGCTACGATGTATCAAATCCTGATACATCATACCATGATATAAGGAGTGTTGAGGATGAATGACAGATTAAAACGAGTCTATATCCCCATGTCGGAAACTGCCTTTTACATACTCTTCTGTCTGCGTGAGGAAATGCACGGGTACAGTATCACGCAGAAGGTAAAGGCTATGACCGACGGGGAAGTGGTGATAACTCCGGGAACTATGTACGGAAGCTTATCAAAAATGGAAAAGGACGGTCTGATAAGATTTGTCCGCGAAGAAGAAAAGAGAAAGCTCTATGTGATCACCGAAACAGGTGAGGAGATTCTCGGAATAGAAATAGCGCGTATCAAGCGCTTGTACAGAAATATAGGAGGTAACTGATATGAGTGACAAGGCAAGATTAACTACACATAAATTATTTCTTCTTCCCGATTACGAAAAAGAGGGTGAGTACCTTACGAAAATGCACAGTGTGGGCTGGAAGCTGGAAAAAGTCTGTGCTTTTTCCCAGCACTTTGTAAAATGCGAGCCGGAAAACGTCATTTACAAGCTGGATTATGTTGCAAATAAAGCCGATTATCCGGAGTATATAAAAATGTTTGCGGATTACGGTTGGGAGCACTGCGGCAGAGTTGCAGGATTTGACTATTTCCGCAGAAGCGCGGAGGGACTTTCCGAGAAAGAAATGGATATATTCAGCGATCCGCAGTCAAAGCTCAACATGATGAAAAGAGTGATAACTACGAGAATGACTCCGCTGCTCATTATATTCTTCCTGACGATAATACCTAATCTCTATTTATTTGCGATCAATTCACCCAGATTCGGAACGTCAGGTCTGGTAGGGCTGCTCGTGTATTTATTCCTTTTTATTATCTATGTTGCGATGTTCATTTACTGCATAAGGGGATTCCGTAAGCTCAGGGATAAATACAAAGAATAACAAAAAGCTCCGAAGCGTAATGCTTCGGAGCTTTGATGTTTTTATTCAGATACCGCAATCTTCGTATTCCTTCCACTTTTCATAGTAGAGCTTGTTGCTCCAGCTGCGGAAGAGGATATATGCTACGGATACTATTACGAGGAATATCGCGCCGAGTACCGGCAGCGAATCCCTGAACATTTTTTTGGCGGGATAAATATTTTTTTTCTTGCGGCTCATAATAAAATTCCTTTGCTTTTAATCTGACAGCATCAGTTTGAACTGTTTGAAGAACCGCCGTTCATCTCGGCAAGAAGTCTCTGGAGCTCTGCGTCTACCTTTGCTTCGGACTCAAGATCCTTGAATGTATTCTTCAGCTCGTCGCCTGTGCCGCCTGTAAGAGCGTCGCCTGCGATCTCTGTGAATGCAGCTGCCTCAGCTTCCTTGCGCATTACCTTGTCTTCCATTCTCTGGAACTTGTCAAAAGACGAGTTGGGATCGAAGCTTCCGGCAGCTTTTGCAAGGCTCTTCTGTGTGTCAGCCATCTGTGAACGTGCGATGAGCATTGCCTGACGGCTCTTGGCCTCTTCAAGCTTTGACTTGAGCACCTCTACCTGATCGCCGATAGCGTCTGTCTGTGCGGAGATGGACTCATACATTTCCTTATAGTTTGCAAGATCTTCGTCAGCCTTGACCTTTCTTGCGAGAGCCTGCTTAGCGAGGTCCTGATCTCCCTTTGCGAGAGCAGCCTTAGCCTTTGATTCCCAGTCAGCCGATACCTTCTGAGCGTCGAGGTACTTCTTTTCAGCGAGGCGTTCGCTTGCCTTAGCCTTGCCGTAGTTCTGAGTAGCCTTTGTGAGCTCTGTCTGCATATCGATGATGATCTGCTTGACCATCTTCTCCGGATCTTCAGCTCTGTCGATAAGATCGTTTACGTTTGCTTTGAGAAGGTCTGATAATCTCTGAAATACACCCATTTTTATAATCCTCCTGTTTCATGTAAAAAAGTGTTTCATAAGGCACACCCCTTGTGCCACAAGAATATTATATGACATTGTATATTTCTTGTCAAGGAAAAAGCTGCCGATTTCATCTGATTTTCATTTATCAGTCAGATTTATGAACACATTATTACATAATTATTCCTCGTTTTTTTCAGATCCGTTAACAAATACGCGAGGATGTTGAAAATCTGCGTACCCGGACGATAGAAACGAACGTATGTACAGAAGCTGCTGTTCTCATGCAGGGAAGCATTGTGCAGAAAGCAACTCCGATATTACTATTTTAACTTGAAAGATCTGATTTGTCAATATATTTTTGTGTAAAATAACACCGGATACGGTTTTTGACGTATAACATAAAGCAAAAGATTTTTTTACGGGAGTCTTGACAAAGTGATACAAATAATATAAAATAATGATAATATATTGATATAGGGGGAATGAATATGCCACATTCATCAGGAGGCGGCTCTCACGGGGGCGGCTCACACGGAGGTTCACACGGCGGTTCACACGGAGGAGGCTCCCGCGGAGGCGGAAGAGGTCCGACAATAAGCCGCGGACGCTTTCCGGGTTCAACACGGTATGTTTACTACAGGCGTGGGGAGCCTAAGTATTTTTATGCTGACAGGAGCTTCAAGCCCGGCATTCAGTGGCCAAGGCTGCTTCTGATACTTTTCTATCTGCCTTTCCTGTTTGTTCTGGTGCCGGCGGTCATAAAAAATATTCCGATAGCTAAAAAGAATTATAACCATAATATTGTTATCAGTGACGAGGCTGACGTTATCAGTGACGAGCAGGCTCTTTACGATTCGCTGGAGCGCTTTATGAAAAAAACGGGCGTTACTCCGTCAGTAGTCACGGTCTACAATGATGTATGGTCAAAAAGGAAGAATCTTGAAGAATATGCTTACGACAGATATCTCAGTGAATTCGACGATGAGATGCACTGGCTTATAGTATATTCTCAGGAAAGCTATCCGTCAGGTTCGTATATCGACTGGTACTGGGAAGGTATGCAGGGCGACGATACTGACAATATCCTCACCTCTGATGCGGTAGCCAGGTTCACCAGCGATCTGCACAGCAGGCTGGAAAGCAATGACAAGGATGTGGGAGGTCAGCTTATAGCTTCATTCGACAAGTTTACAGAAAGCTATAAGAATGGGATAAACTGGAGTGAGCTGGGCGGTATGATGTGTCCGCTGGCATTTGTACTGTTCCATATGTTCTTTATGGTCTTCTGGGGAACTTTCAAGTACAGAGGCGCAAAGCCTGCGCCTGAGGAAGATACCTTCGGACTCCCGACCACAGGAAACGGCTCGTATACGGGAGCGAATACAGGCTACGGCGGTACATCGCCTTATTCGCAGACGGGTACAAGACCGGACACTACAGGCAATAATACATACGGCGGCAGCCAGTCCGAAATGCCGGACCTTATTTCAAGTACAGTAAACAGCGGTCAGGCAAAGGAGGTAATGTGTGAGTACTGCGGAAATAAGTATTCTGCAAAACTGAAACGCTGTCCTCACTGCAATGCGAGCAATCCGGATTATACACTCTGAGAATAAAGTGATACTATGAAATTTGCAGGACGTCACTGTCATGTACGGCAGGGACGTCCTTCCTTTTATTTTACAGCTCAAATAATATAGTGCTGTACTATTGACAAAAATAGCAAAATGTGATAAAATATATTACATTGCAAAAGAAGCTACGGTTTCGGAGCAAGACTATTGACCACTCCGCAGGGAGTTGAGGCCATACGGACAGCCGGGTCAAATGCCGAATGCCGATATATCGGCTGGCAACTTCTGTTGCCTTATTGATTCGACTGTATGTCGATAAAGTTTTTATAAGTTCTCATCAGCTTGTGAAAGGTCAATAAGAGTAGTAAAAGGTAGTACTTGCTTATATAGACTCTGTACCGTCAATGAAGTTTCTGTGCTAAAGGCATATGTATTTCATGCACACAATGGCTGATAAGGTCTTTGTGTGCATTTTTGTTGTGAAGGTGTTTTTTATGGAGAATAAACTGAAACTTTACGGGTTCAATAATCTTACGAAGTCGCTGAGCTTCAATATATATGATGTCTGTTATGCCAAGACGGCACGTTCGCAGCAGGAGTACATCGCCTATGTTGACGAGCAGTACAACTCCGAGCGTATAACAGATATAATGACTCATGTAACGGAGATGATAGGTGCGCAGGTGCTGAGCGTGTCCCGTCAGGACTACGACCCTCAGGGCGCTTCCGCCACTTTCCTTATCGCCGACGATACAATGATACCGGCAGGAGGCAGCGAGACCGTTGCTCACCTCGACAAGAGCCATGTAACTGTCCATACCTACCCGGAGTTCCACCCGGATACGAGCATAGCCACCTTCCGTGTGGATATAGACGTTGCTACCTGCGGAAAGATAACGCCTCTCACGGCTCTTGACTATCTCATAGGCAGCTTTGATTCGGATATCATCACAATGGATTACAGGGTAAGGGGCTTTACCCGTAACCTTGACGGCGAAAAGCTCTTTATCGACCATGATATAACTTCCATACAGAACTATATCGACGAGAAGATACTTGACAAGTACGACGTTGTGGATATAAACGTATATCAGGCTAATATGTTCCACACGAAAATGCTCATCAAGGAGCTTGACCTGCAGAATTACCTCTTCAATACAGATGTTAACGAGCTTCCGCCAAGGCGCAGACTTGAGATAACAAATGCGCTCCAGCGGGAGATGATAGAAATTTTCAGCGGAAGGAACGTGTTCGGAAATGGCTGAGCTTTCCCAGACAAACGCGCCTATATATGAGGCGCTGCGAAGATTCAGGCGCATGAGGATAGTACCCTTTGACGTGCCCGGACACAAAAGGGGCAGGGGAAATATGGAGCTCACCGAGTTTCTCGGCGAGGACTGCATGAGCGTTGACGTGAATTCCATGAAGCCCCTCGACAATCTCTGCCACCCCGTTTCTGTCATAAAGGACGCGGAGGCTCTCGCTGCCGAGGCTTTCGGTGCGGCAAACGCATTCTTCATGGTGGGAGGCACTACCTCCGCTGTTCAGAGCATGATAATGTACGCCTGCAAGGAGGGCGACAAGATAATCATGCCGAGAAATGTACACAGGAGCGCTATCAATGCCCTTATCATGACGGGCGCCGTTCCTGTTTATGTAAATCCGGACGTGAATACCAAGCTGGGCATAGCCCTCGGTATGTCGGTGGCTCAGGTGGAACAGGCTATCCGCGATAATCCCGACGCAAAGGCTATAATGGTCAACAATCCCACATACTACGGTATATGCTCCGACCTGAAGAAAATAACGGAGCTGGCTCATGCTCATGGTATGTTAGTGCTTGTTGACGAGGCTCACGGCACTCATTTCTATTTCGGTGAGAATTTCCCGCTGACCGCTATGGCGGCAGGGGCGGACTGTGCTTCCGTAAGTATGCACAAGTCAGGTGGAAGTCTTACACAGAGCTCCTTCCTGCTCCTCGGAAAGAATGTCAACGCCGACTATATGCGTCAGGTCATAAACCTTACCCAGACCACAAGCGCTTCATATCTGCTGCTTTCAAGCCTTGATATCTCAAGGAAGAGACTTGCTCTCGGAGGCAGGGAGATATTCGCGCAGACAGTGGAAATGGCTGAGTACGCTCGTTCCGAGATAAACGAGATAGGCGGCTACTACGCCTACTCCAAGGAGCTTATCAACGGTGACAGTATCTTCGACTTTGATGTGTCGAAGCTGAGTATATACACCCTGCCTATCGGACTTGCAGGTATCGAGGTCTATGACCTTCTCCGTGACGAGTACGATATACAGATAGAATTCGGAGACATCGGAAATGTCCTCGCCTACATATCCGTAGGCGACAGAAAACGAGACATCGAACGCCTTATCAGCGCTCTTGCGGAGATAAAGCGGCGCTTCGGAAAGGACGGTACGGATATGCTCACACAGGAATATATCAGTCCTGTAGTATCGGAAACTCCGAGAAAGGCTTTCTATGCCGCAAAGAGGTCGCTTCCTCTCGATGAAGCGGCAGGACAGGTGTGCAGCGAATTCGTTATGTGCTATCCGCCGGGGATACCGATACTTGCTCCGGGAGAACTGATAACCCATGAAATAATTGAATATATAAAGTACGCCAAGGAAAAGGGATGTCAGATGACGGGCACCGAGGACATAAATATCGAAAGACTCAATGTTCTTGATATCTGAATATAGTATTTGTTGTTTTTAGGGAGGAAACGGATATGAAAAAAGTTGGATTACAGATGAATATACTTATGGCAGTCACGCTCAGTTTCTGCCTTTCACTTTTGGGCACGCTTTCTTC
This sequence comes from Ruminococcus sp., assembly GCF_016287535.1. Classification (GTDB taxonomy): domain Bacteria; phylum Bacillota; class Clostridia; order Oscillospirales; family Ruminococcaceae; genus Ruminococcus. The sequence continues at coordinate 29,160 of NZ_JAEFAJ010000025.1, read as the reverse complement.
AGGTCACTTCACAGTTCCCGGATTTCTTATGAGCTTCGGGATAAGCACTGTGATAAGCCTTATCATCGGTTTTTTAGTACCAATGAAAAAGTTAGAGGACGGACTTGTACGCAAATGCGGTATTGAGGAGCACAGTCTCCCTGCAAGACTTCTTTCGTCGCTTGTGTCTGATTTGATTTATACACCCATACTTACATTTTCAATGGTGTTCATGGCATACAGGCAGGCAACGGCACACGGTTCAAAGATGCCTTTTCTGCCGTCGTTCATCAAATCACTGATATTAAGTCTTATAGTTGCATATATCATTATTTTTATTGTAAAGCCTTTATTCCTTAAATTTATTATGAAGCAGAATGGAATGTCGGGAGCTCCGGCAGATAAATCATAATTTTGCGGAGCAAAATTATGATTTAGTTTAGAGTTGAGAATTGAGAGTTGACAGTTGAGGTGTATCGCCTGCGGCGATATAATTTAAAAAATATGAGCGCAGCGAACTAATTAACTCTTAACTTTCCACTCTCAACTAAATCCAAATTTAGCAAAGCTAAATTTGGATTTAAAAGGAGGTATAGTATGGAATTATGGTTCACGGAGAGACATACTCCGAATGTTAAATTTTCAATAAAGGTCGATCATCAGCTTTACAGCGGAAACAGCGAGTTTCAGCGCATCGATGTTTTTGACTCAAAGGAGTTCGGACGCTTCCTTACGCTTGACGGATATATGATGCTGACAGAGAAGGACGAGTTCATTTACCATGAAATGATAACCCACGTTCCTATGGCAGTACATCCTAATCCAAAGAATATACTCGTTATAGGCGCCGGTGACGGCGGCGTTGTGCGTGAACTCACACGCTATGCATCGGTAGAGAGCATAGACCTTGTGGAGATAGACGAGCTGGTTGTGGAGGTCTGCAAGAAGTATCTCCCCACTACTGCCTGCCGTTTTGATGATCCGAGAGTAAATGTGTTCTATGAGGACGGCGTTAAGTTCATACGCCGCTGTACAGACCAGTACGACGTTATAATAGTAGATTCTACAGACCCCTTTGGTCCCGGAGAGGGGCTTTTCACGAAGGAGTTCTACGGAAGCTGCTTCAAGGCGCTCCGCGACGACGGTATCATGGTGAATCAGCATGAGAGCCCCTTCTATGACGAGGACGCCGCGGCTATGCAGCGCTCACACAAGCGCATAGTTGAGAGCTTCCCCATAAGCAAGGTGTATCAGGCTCATATCCCTACCTATCCTTCGGGACACTGGCTCTTCGGCTTTGCTTCAAAGAAATACCACCCGACCAATGATTATAACGGTACAAAATGGAGTATGCACGGTATCAAGACGCGCTATTACAATCCAAGACTTCATACGGGAGCATTTGCCCTTCCGTGCTATGTAGAGGAGCTTCTAAGAGATGTTGAATAAGAATATACAGACCTTCATTGCCTGCGACAGCGAGTATGAGGACGCTAAGGTAGTCCTTTTCGGAGCTGGCTTTGACGGTACCACCAGCTTTCGTCCGGGAACTAGGTTTGCTCCCTCTGCCATAAGGAACGAGAGCTTCGGCATAGAGACCTACAGTCCTTACCAGAACAAGGACATGACAGATTACAGCTACTTCGACAGCGGAGACATTGAGCTGCCCTTCGGCAGCACAAACCGTGCTGTTGACGATATAGCTTCAAGGGCAGGCATTATACTTGAAGACGGAAAGCTGCCCTTTATGATAGGCGGCGAGCACCTTGTCACTCTCGGCTCGGTAAGGGCTGTGAAGGAAAGGTACAGCGACCTTTATATAGTACACTTTGACGCTCATGCGGACCTGCGTGACGACTATCTCGGTCAGAAGCTGTCCCACGCCTGTGTATTAAGGCGCTGTCACGAGCTTGTGGGAGACGGTCATATCTTTCAGTTCGGTATCCGCAGCGGCGACCGCGAGGAGTTTTATTTCGCTGACGAGCATACGGAAATGCATAAATTCAGCTTTGACGGGCTTGAGGAGACAGTGGAGAAGCTCAGGGGCAAGAAAGTCTACTTCACTCTCGACCTTGATGTGCTTGACCCGTCCGTATTCCCCGGTACGGGTACTCCCGAAGCCGGAGGAGTGACATTTGAGGAACTGAGAAATGCTGTGACCCTCGTTTGCAGCAGGCTTGACATAGTTGGCTGCGATGTGAACGAGCTCAGTCCGGTCTACGATCAGAGCGGAGTTTCAACGGCAGTTGCCTGCAAGATAATAAGGGAAATGCTTCTGGCGCTTTCGTGATATAGGTGCCAGGCTGCAAAAAAGCGGGATAACGACGGTCGTTCCTGCGGATATTAACACTAAAAGGATTATTGGGTGGAAAAAATGAAATATAATGATTATAACAATTATGAAAATTACAGTGGAGCAGCCAGAAAGACTGCGGAGGTTATAGACTTTGCGGACAGACATCAGAAAGCTATATCCAATACTGCTGGCTTCATAGGCTTATTGGTTTTACTGCCGCTGCTGATCGGAGGTATTATTTTATTTTCAGTCGGAGTATATTTTGGCTTTAACAACATATCGGCTAAAAAGAACTGTACCGAATTGGTTTCGGGTGAGATAACAGCTATGGTGTCATGGAGCGAAAGTCATCCCCGTGACAGAGACGATCCTGACAGAACGGAAACATATGCCCCTGTTTTCAAGTATACATACAATGGTGTTGAGTATACAAAAAGTGGGAATTCATATGCACAGTTTAATGGATTATGGGCAGGCAAACAGGTGGAAATATATGTGGATCCGAGTGATCCCGAAAAAATTTATGTGCCTGATTACATGAAAAAAGACCACAGTTCAGTAGCGTTTATCATAATAGGCATAATTATCGTTGCGGTAGTTGTAATTATTATAAAAAAGGTAAGAAATACTACAAGAAATTTCATATATCAGGCTTCGGATTATAAATCTGCGGGATATTTAGAAGGAAGCGGCAAATATACTCCAAATTATGAATCTGCGGGATATTCAGGAGGAAAAGGCATAGTTACTCCAAAAATGACAAAAACAAGTGCTGTTGTTCTTTCTCTTGTTATCATTGCTACAATGATTGGCGGAATAATGTTTTTTAAGTATGATTCCAAGCTGAAAAAGCAATGTACTTATAAAACGACCGCCATAGTATCGCGCATTGTTGAGGATTCGGATTCCGACGGTACTACCTATGCCCCTGTGTATTCCTACGAATATAACGGCGAGGAGTACACTGCCCAGAGCCGGGTATATTCATCGAGCCTGAAGGTACGTAAGGGTGATAGGGTGGAATTCTATCTGGATCCTAACGATCCTCAGACCTATTACTGTCCCAAGGAGACTTCGGGCAGGTTCTTTGGTGTAATACTGCTTATAGTCAGCGGTATCTGTATTGCTATTATGGTAGTGTATATCAAAGATGTTATAAGAGAAAAAAGATCCGGCTCGGACTATTATTGATAGCATGATCTTTTTGCTTCCGTCCCGGTGGAGGCTGTACCTTGAAAGGAGAAAATTATGGATCATATCATGATATTCTTAATAAAAGTCCTGGTTCTTATGCCTTTTATAGTTGTAATATATGTGATCGTCAGGGAGAAAAAGAGAAAAAGCCGCTGTACGGAAAGTGTTCTGGCGGAAGTAGTAAGTTATACCAGTGTCAGGTATTATGACAGTGATGACCATTCATATTACACTAAAAAGGCACCTCTTTATGAGTATTCCTACAATGGTGAAGTATTCCAGCTTGCAGGCAGCACCGACAGCAAGTGGCTCAAGAAGGCAGAGATCGGTTCGCAGTTCGAGATCCGTGTGGATCCGGATAATCCTAAGTCATTTTTCTGTCCTGAGGAAACACGTTTTGTCAGGAGACGCAATATAAAGATCTTGTGTGTGGTCATTGGATGTTTGCTTATTTTATTCCTGGCAATACAGATCCCTATTTGGTATGCGAATCAGGCATTAAACGAATTCGGTCCGTCTTACCTGAGTTAAACCGGAGAAAATGGCAGTTTTTTCCGGAAGCTTCTGCGGACGGTTATCCGCTCTGCAGGCAGATGGGCTTTGAGGTGCAGAACACAGGCTTTACAAATATGAAGTTGAAAATAAGGTGATATTTTTATACTAAAAGACAGAAAGGATACTATCGGATGAAAAAATATTCGCATGGTTCAGTCCAGGTGGGATATTGTTTATACTTGTTGGCTGCTTATTATTTTTTTGTCCTTTTTGTTTAAAAAATATATATGCTAATAAGGCTGAAAAATGCACCTTTGAGACCGAGGCTGTGGTCGATCGAATAGTTGAAATCCGCGACAACGATAATGAAAGGATCTATACGGTTGTATATTCTTATTTCTATAATGGTGAATCTTTAACAGTATGTGGTCCGAACTCTTCAAGAGTGCCTAACATGACAGAAGGCGAGACAGTAAAGTTTTTTATAGATCCTAATGAACCGTCAGATTATTATTGCCCCAAGGAAGAAAAAGCTGATAATTTTGTTTTTATAGTTATTGTTTTCGCGGGGGTGGCTTCTTGGGCGGCGGGAATAGGTTGTATTAGAAATGAGTACCAAAATAATACTAAAATATAATATTAAAAGATACGGAGGAATCAAAAATGGGAAAATGTATGATAATCGGCTGCGGCGGTGTTGCGTCCGTAGCTATCCACAAGTGCTGTCAGAACAGCGAGGTATTTGAGGGCATAATGATAGCGAGCCGTACCAAGTCAAAGTGCGACGCGCTGAAGGAGAAGCTCCAGCCCACAACAAAGACTGTCATCGAGACCGCACAGGTGAACGCTGATAATGTTGACGAGCTGGTTGCTCTTATCAACAGCTACAAGCCGGACGTAGTCCTGAATCTTGCGCTCCCATATCAGGACCTTACCATAATGGACGCTTGTCTCGCTACAAAGACACACTATGTTGATACTGCCAACTATGAGCCTCTCGATACTGCCAAGTTCGAGTACAAGTGGCAGTGGGCTTACCGTGACAGATTTGAAAAGGCTGGTATCACTGCTCTTCTCGGAAGCGGCTTCGACCCCGGCGTTACGGGAGTATTCTCCGCTTACGCCATGAAGCATGAGTTTGACGAGATAAACTACATTGACATTCTCGACTGCAACGGCGGCGACCACGGCTACCCGTTTGCTACGAACTTCAACCCTGAGATTAATATCCGCGAGGTTTCGGCAAAGGGCAGCTACATCGAGGACGGCAAGTGGGTAGAGACAGAGCCTATGGAGATAAAGAGAGTTTACAACTTCAAGGGCGTGGGCGAAAAGGATATGTACCTTCTTCACCACGAGGAGCTGGAGTCACTTGCTCTCAATATAAAGGGCATAAAGCGCATCCGCTTCTTCATGACATTCGGTCAGAGCTATCTCACACATCTCAAGTGTCTTGAAAATGTGGGTATGACATCTATAGAGCCTATAATGTATGAAGGAAAGGAGATAGTACCTCTTCAGTTCCTGAAGGCTGTGCTTCCCGATCCTGCTTCGCTGGGTCCGAGAACAGTTGGAAAGACCAATATCGGCTGTATCTTCCGCGGAAAGAAGGACGGCAAGGACAAGAACTACTACCTTTACAATATATGCGATCATCAGGAGTGCTACAGGGAGGTCGGCTCACAGGCTATTTCCTATACCACAGGTGTTCCGGCGATGATAGGCGCTATGATGATAATGACAGGCACATGGAAAAAGGCGGGAGTATACAACATTGAGGAATTTGATCCCGATCCGTTCATGGAGGCTCTGAACAAGTGGGGACTCCCATGGGAAGAGGACTTTGATCCGGTACTCGTTGACTGATTTGAGACTGAAAAAAACGATCGTCTTTACGCTGTTTGCGGTCTATATCCTGCTCGCGCTGAATCTGCTGTTCTTTATCAGGAGCAGTATGCGCGGATTTTATACCTACGGCGAGTACTTCCGTGAGAACACCAATTTTGTGCCGTTCCGCACGGTCATAGAATTCATTGGATATATCCGCGACAGGGACATCTATTATCTTGAAATGTCCAAAGATAACCTTGTGGGCAATATTCTGATATTTATGCCTTTGGGAGTATTTCTGCCTGCTGTGTGGAAAAGGCAGCGGCGGTCTGCAGTTTTTTTCCTTACGGCTTCGGCAGTTATCATCGGCGTGGAGATGATACAGTTCATCACAATGCGCGGTGCCTGTGATATTGACGATTATATACTAAACTTTTTCGGTGCTGTCATAGGATATACACTTTCAAGGCTTAAAATAGTAAGAAAGCTGATGTTCGTCAGCAAAGAATAGAAAACTGGAGGAATAAAAATGAATTTTATCAATGGATTAAAGAGAGGAGCAGCTGTTGCTGCCGCAACTACGATGCTCATGATCACCGGCTGCGGAAAGGAACTGAACCTTCCTGACCAGAAGGAAAAGGCTGTTCAGTCAGGCAATACCATAGTTTTTACGCTTCACCCGGATCAGGCTCCGATAACCTGTGCGAACTTCGAGAAGCTTGTGAATGAGGGCTTCTATAACGGACTTACCTTCCACCGTGTTGTTGACAACTTTATGGCTCAGGGCGGAGACCCCAAGGGTGACGGCACAGGAGGAGACGAGATAGAGAGCATCAAGGGCGAGTTCACGGCTAACGGCGTGAACAATGAGCTTTCACATCAGCGCGGAGTAGTTTCTATGGCGCGTGCTATGGATTACGACAGTGCTTCATGCCAGTTCTTCATCTGCTACAACGGTCAGTACGCTGAGACTCTTGACGGAAACTACGCTGCATTCGCAAATGTTACAGAGGGTATGGAAGTAGTTGACGACTTTATGAAGGTAGACCGTGATACTAACAGCTTGGGCGAATTTGCTATACCGAAAAATCCTATCATCATGGAGAAGGTGGAAATGATAGAGCCTGATGCCAGCGGCGAACCGCGTGTAAAGATCACCATGAACAATTTCATAACCGAGAGTAAGTAATATGTTTGATACTTCAAAGCTGCCGACTCCCTGCTACATAGTGGACGAGCCGGCACTTGTTCACAATCTGGAGATACTGCGCGGCGTTTCAAAGCGCACAGGCGCAAAGATACTCCTTGCACAGAAGGCTTTCTCATGCTATCATATGTACCCGCTTATCGGTGAGTACCTTGCAGGTACTGCCTGCAGCGGACTTTTTGAGGCAAAGCTGGGACATGATGAAATGGGAAAGGAAAATCACGTTTTCTCGGCGGCTTACCGCGAAAACGAGATAGACGAGATAATATCCTGCTGCGGACATATAATATTCAATTCGTTTTCGCAGCTTGACAGGTACCGCGACCGGGTCCTTGCAGCCGGAAAGAAGATAGGTCTGCGTATAAATCCCGAATGCTCCACACAGGAGGGACATGAGATATACGATCCGTGTTCGCCAAAGTCAAGGCTCGGTATCACACGCAGGAACTTCCGTACAGACGACCTTTCAGGAGTAACGGGACTTCATTTCCATACTCTCTGCGAGCAGAATTCCGACGATCTTGAAACTACCCTTGACGCTGTGGAGGAGAAGTTCGGTGATGTGCTGCCGCAGATGGAATGGATAAATTTCGGCGGCGGACACCATATAACCCGTGAGGACTACGATATTCCGCGGCTTGAAAGGTGTATAAGCCGTATACAGGAGAAGTACGGGCTGGAGGTCTTCCTCGAACCCGGTGAAGCCATAGCTCTGAATGCGGGCTGGCTCGTTACGGAGGTCCTCGACATCACCGAAAACGATATGCCTATTGCTATCCTTGATACCTCGGCAGCCTGCCATATGCCCGACGTGCTGGAAATGCCTTACCGTCCGCCTCTTATGGGTTCGGGCGAAAAGGGGGAGAAGAAGTACAGCTACCGCCTCGGCTCACAGACCTGTCTTGCAGGGGACATTATAGGGGAGTATTCCTTTGACGAGCCGCTTCATATCGGTGACAGGCTGATTTTCGGCGATATGGCGATATATTCAATGGTAAAGAACAACACCTTCAACGGTATGCCTCTGCCTTCCATACTTCTTCTGAAAAAGGACGGGAGCTTTGAGATTCTTCGCGGCTTCGGCTATGAAGACTTCAAGAAGAGACTGTAATGACCAACATCTACTTTGTACGCCATGCACAGCCTGACCACAGCTGTGCTGACGCGGCGCTCCGTCCTCTGACTGATGAGGGCATGAGGGACACCCTCAGGGTAGTTGAAGCCATGAGGGATATACACCTTGACTGCGCGGTATCAAGTCCCTATAAGCGCAGCTATGATACCATAAAGCAGACTGCTGATGAACACGGGCTGGATATTGATATCGACGAGAGGCTCCATGAGCGTATCAGCGGAAAAAACAGCAACAATACGGAGATGTTCCGGAAGCGCTGGACTGATCTCAGCTTCTGCGAGCCCGGCGGCGAGTGCCTAAATTCGGTAATGGAAAGGAATATCGCTGCCGTAAACGATATCTTAACCGCACACAGGGACGAAAATATCATGTTGGGAACTCACGGAACAGCTCTCAGCACGATACTCCACTATTATGACAACAGCTTCGGAGCTGATGATTTCCTTCGTATCATAGACTTCATGCCCTATATCATAAGGCTTGGCTTTGATGGCTCGGACTGCGTTGAAAAAGAGGAGATACTCATAGTTGAAAAAGAATTCAAGGGTGGAAATAACCATTAAAAAAGGACAGCTTATGCTGTCCCTTTCTTTTATAAATCAAAATTTAGCTTTGCTAAATTTTGATTTACAGGAATATGTATTTGAGCAAAAAAAGTACCGCGAGTATGTACATTATTGGGTTTATCTCCTTGCGCTTTCCGCACACAATATTAATTACCACATAAGATATAACGCCTATGGATATACCTTCGGATATGCTGTAGAACAGCGGCATGGCTATTACGCAGAGATATGCCGGGATAGCCGATGTATAACTCTTTTCGTCCACCTTTATCTCCGATACCGTGCAGAACATAAGGAAGCCAACAAGTATCAGCGCGGGAGCTGTCGCAAACGCCGGTATCGCAATGAATATCGGTGCGAGGAACATTGACAGCAGGAAAAGCACTGCTGTTGTAAGAGCTGTGAGACCTGTTCTTCCGCCTGCCGCTACGCCTGCGGAGGACTCCACAAATGTGGTCGTAGTGGAAGTACCGAGCACAGCGCCTGCGGTAGTCGCAACAGCGTCCGCCATGAGGGCGGGACGAATAGCCGGGAGCTTTCCCTCCTTGTCGAGAAGTCCAGCCTTTGTGCTGACACCGATAAGAGTGCCGAGAGTGTCGAACAGGTCAACGAAGAGGAAGGAGAATATTACAACGATGAAGTTGAATATGCCTACAGCGTCAAAGTCTACCTTGAAACACTGACCAAAGGTATCGCCCAGCTTTGAGAAGTCAGTCATGCTGAAAGAGGGAATAAGGGAGTAGGCTTCTGCGGCAGCGTCAGGTACGTAAAGTCCCGTGAGTTCGCATATGATACCCAGTATCCACGTTGCGACGATACCGATGAGTATCGCTCCCTTTACCCTTTTTATGTAAAGTATGGACATGACAAGCAGTCCTATGATTGCAAGGAGTGCGCATATACCTGTTGTATTGAAGTTTTCGCGGAAGTTCACAAGCTGTACGAGAGTAGAGGAGTCTACTGCGAGACCTGCGTTCTGAAGTCCTATAAAGGCGATGAAAAGACCTATTCCCACGGAGACCGCGCGTTTCAGCGAAAGGGGAATAGCGTCGAAAATAGCTTCCCTGACCTTGGTAAGTGAGAGAACGATGAATATTATACCCTCTATGAATACCGCAAGGAGTGCGACCTGCCACGGATAGCCGAGGTTTCCGCATACTGTGTAAGCCATGTAAGCGTTCAGTCCCATGCCTGCTGAAAGAGCGAATGGCAGATCAGCCATGAATGCCATGCAAACCGTGCCTATAAATGAAGCAAGACAGGTGGCAAGGAGAACGGCTGTGCTGTCCATGCCTGTTGCTGAGAGAATATTCGGATTTACGGCGAGTATGTACGCCATTGTCATAAATGTGGTTATACCTGCGGCTATTTCTGTCTTTACGTTCGTGCCGCGTTCTTTCAGTTTGAATATCTTTTCAAGCATATATTACACCTCATTCCGCAAATTCTGCTATGTACGGGAGATTGCGATAGAACTCGCCGTAGTCGAGACCGTAGCCTATAACAAAGTAATCGGGGATAGTGAAGAGTGAGTAGTCCGCTTTCAGCTCTACCACACGGCGTTCGGGCTTGTCAAGCAGCGTTATGATATGGAGAGACAGAGGCTCTCTTACATTGAGTATCTTTTTTATTTCGTTGAGAGTACGTCCGGTATCGATGATGTCCTCAATGATAACGACGTGATAGCTGCTGATATCATGTTTTAGGTCCATGGTTATCTCAACGTGACCAGAGGACTGTGTGCCCTCAAAATAGCTCTTTGCAGCCATGAATGCTATCTCGCAGGGGACCTTGACTTCACGGCAAAGGTCTGCCATAAATATGAAAGCTCCCTTGAGTATGCTGACGAGCAGTATGGGAGAGCCGTCGTAAAGCGAATTGATATAATCTCCCGCTTTTTTTATTTCTTCCTTTATTTCTTCCTCGGTGATAATAATTCGTTTGATCTTGCTTTTCCAGTCTTCAGTGCTGTCAAATTTCATATAACTCCTCCTGTGCTGTGTTTTTTGTCAGAAATAATTATACATTAATTATATCATGCTGATACCAATTGTCAATACATTTCACATAGCGGAGTGTGTCTGAGAGCAAATGGCAGATGCCGGGTTAAAACAAGTCTGCCGGCTTAAAAAACAGGCTTAAAATGGGAAAATGACCAAACGACAGACTTTCTTGTTGTATACAATGCTGAATCGTATGACCATATTTTAACAATTATTTACAACTATCACTAATCATGCTATAATTATGGTGTATAGGTGTATATTCTGAAGTTTCTTTTCGCTGTGGGAAACGGGATATCGCCATAGGGCTGAAATAAGCTTTGCTTTAGGCAGCAGAGCTTTAAAATGAAAAGGAGAAAAAGACATGGTTAGTAAAAAAAGCAAGCTTGCTTTGCAGCTTTTTGCCTTTGCAGCCGCCTTTTTCGTACTGCTTGCGTATATGTCGGCCATAGTGCCGATAAAGGCAGACGCAGCAGGTACGGATCTGTATGTAGGCTACTCCGGCAGAAGCAACAACTTCTCAACAGTGCAGGCGGCTGTTGACAAGGCAGCAAGTCTCAATCCGTCATCGGAATCCACACGAGTAACGATACACATTGCTCCCGGTACATACCGTCAGCAGGTCATCGTTCAGACTCCCTACATCACCTTCAAAAACGACGAGCCTGACAAGGGCGACGCAGTGCTTACATGGTATTACGGAATAGGCTATAAGTACTACAGCGCAAACTCCAAGGGCTATTACGATTCCAGCCTTGCAGCTTCAAAGAGCGGCAAGAACGTAGCCAACTACCGCTGGGGCGCAACTGTACAGCTCTGGCCGAAGGCTACCAACTTCAAGGCTGAGAATATCGTTTTCGAGAATTCCTTCAACCGCTATATAACTCAGGAGGAGCTCAATGACGGAGTTGAACTCACAGGCGACACCTCCGTCACAAAGATAACTCAGGTGAGAAACAGCTGGACGGACGTAAAGGCAAAGGCTGCCACAGAGCGTGCAGCGGCGCTTTCCGTGGATACGGGCTATGCCGAGTTCCTGAACTGCAAGTTCCTGTCAAGTCAGGATACCCTTTATACCGGCGGTTCGCCTCAGTATTACAAGAACTGCCTTATCGAAGGACAGACTGACTATATCTTCGGCGGAAGCAACGCTGTGTTTGACAGCTGTGAGCTTCGCTGGAAGGGCTACAGCAGCGGTTCCGTAGGCGGCTACATCACAGCCGCAAGAGAGCAGGGAAGCCCATATACAGGATATCTCTTCAAGGACTGCAGAGTAACAGCGAATCCCGACCTTACCGTAAGCGCGGGATATCTTGGCAGACCGTGGGGACAGACAGCCAAGGTGCTCTTCGTGAATACCACTCTCCAGAACAGCAATATGATAACAGCAGCAGGCTGGACGTCAATGAGTGGTGTTGAGCCGGAAAGCGTTGACGGCTTCAAGGAGAACGGCACCAAGCTCTCAAACGGTCAGCGTGTTGACCTTTCACAGCGCAGGGGACATACTGTCTCCGACAGCGACGCTGCGAATATCAGCATACAGAGCTATATGAACAACTGGACGCCCTCCTATATCAACGGCGTGAGCAGCAGCTCCGGCAGCGGAGACAGCAGTCAGGGCTCTTCAAATATCGAGGGCGCAATAAAGACCTGCGGCGGCTGGTTCGAGGAAGCCTTTGTTGAGTGGGACAGCTCAAAGCTGGGCAATAACGTAAAGGTAAGCTATGCTTTAGCAGGTACATCGGATTATACAGCTGTTGACTCCGAGCTTATCCGCGGTTCAAGAGTGGATATCCCCGGACTGAAGGGGAATACCACTTACAGCATAAGTATTCAGGGCTCGAACGGTTCTGCCGGCTGTGACGTAAAGACTATGGCTTTCGACAGGAGCGGCTATGCCCACTGGAACAACAACAGCGGAGTAGGCGCCTACAACAACGACGGTACTCTCAAATCGGGAGTTACGGTAATATACGTTACCAACTCCAACAAGGACACTATCACCTATAACGGTCAGACAGGCCTTTACAATATTTTCTATAACGGCAAGCCCAAGAATGTGGACTTCCGTCTTATAGGCAGCATTGATGTTCCCTCCGGAGCAAAGGCAAATGACGGTCAGCAGAATGACGGCTCAAATATGCTCTATCTCCAGAACGGCGAGAACGTAACTGTCGAGGGCATCGGCTATGATACCTCGCTCAATCAGTGGGGCTTCGAGATGAAGCGCTCGGCAAGCTGCGAGGTGCGCAATCTCTGGCTGGGCAAGTATCCCGATGACGGAGTATCCGTGTCGGGCTCGTCAGACCACAAGTCCACGAATATGTGGATACACAACAATACTATCGAAAAGGGCTACAATGCTTTTGCCGGCAACGGTATAGTTGACGACGACAAGTCAGACGGCGACGGCTCGCTCGATATCAAGTGGTCTGAGTATGTAACAGTATCCTACAATATCTTCAAGGACGCTCACAAGACCTCTCTTGTAGGCGGTTCTACAAGTCATCAGCAGGACTGGATAACCTATCACCACAACTGGTTCAATAACACCGAGTCCCGTAATCCACGTGCAAGGAACGCGCACGTTCACAGCTATAACAACTACTTCTACAACAACAAGCAGTACGGTATCGGAGCTTCCTACAATTCAAAGGTATTCTCCGAAGCCAACTACTATGAAAATACAAATCTGCCCCTTGACGCTGTGAATATGGGCAACGACCAGTATTCCGGTACTATCAAGTCCTACGGAGACAAGTTCGTTAGCTGCAATATGGGAAATTCACTTGCCTATCAGACAGTTAACTCACGCAATGACAAGGCATACATAAACAATCTTCAGGGCGGCGGCGACGGCTACGACAACTTCGATACAGATTCCTCGAAGATATACAGCAGCTACAGCGTGACCTCAGCAGACGCTGCCAAGTCAGATGTTACCGCTTATGCCGGAAGAATGCAGAACAAGACTTACAATGCCGGAACAGTTTCCGAGGGCGGCGATGTTCCTCCGAGATATGACGAGTACATCAGAAGCACACTTATAGCAAGACTTGGTGTTCTTGACGCGAGCTACGGCTCACAGTGGTCCATTGCAGAGAGCTTTTCTGTCGGAGACAAGGCTTTCGGCGACCGTGAGCACGTTATCGCTTCTGTTCCGTCAGTTATAAGCGGCGGTGAGCATATAATCACAGCCTGCAACTCAAAGAATACAGATTCAGACCTTGCGGTGCTCACAGCTGCAAAGGATATCACAGTATATGTGGCACTTGACCAGCGTGTAACAACTCCGCCGTCGTGGCTGAGCAGCTTCACGAAGCTGGGAGATGTGGTGGAGATAAACGACAGCGAGGCGGTAAGAGCCTTTGATGTTTATGCTATTGATGTAAACGCAGGCGGTTCGCTTACTCTCGGTACAAACGGCATGAGCGGTGCCTGCATGAACTATACGGTATTCGTAAAGGAAAAGGTAAAAGAAACAACCACTACAACCACCACCACACCAACTACCACCACAACAACAACTACAACGACTCAGCCTCCTGTACAGGGAATGGCAGGCGACGCTAACTGTGACAGTATAGTAGACCTGTCAGATGCGGTACTTATTATGCAGGCTCTGGCTAATCCGAATAAGTACGGTGTGAACGGCAGCGACTCACATCACATCACAGAGCAGGGCGCTGCAAACGGAGATGTTGAAGGCGGAAACGGTATCACCTCCAATGACGCACTTGCTATACAGCGTTATCTGCTCCATCTTGTAACATCACTTCCGATAGAATGATAAAAAGCCGGGTGCATACGCACTCGGCTTTTTTGATATACAAACGAATCTTAGTATTTGATACAGGTGCCCAGGAGCTTGCCGTCGCTGCCGCGGATACACATAAAGGAAGGTCCTTCGCTCCATGCGACAACGCCGCCTTTTCCGTCCTCTCTCTTCCAGCTCGGCGAGGTGGGGTAGATATACCATGTGTCATAGTCTTCGTAATAAGTGGCAACGATGGGTGGATTTTCCCTTATGTATCTTGTACCGTCAGAACTTGCGGGCTCTTTTTCGAGCCAGTCCATATACTCCTGACCGTTACCTTTGAGAAGTACCTCTCTTGCCTTGGCTATAACGTCCTGCTCGTCGGTGATGCTGCCGAGAACTCTGTCGATCGGGATAGTCCCGGCTTCATAGACCATATAGTTTTCAAGGTTCTTATAGTCAACCAATTCACCGTCGGGGGTATAATGTGTTAATGTGCCGTCCGGCTGGTGATTGAGATAGAAATATTTATAATTATCTTTCAGCTCATTGATAGCTTTGAGTAGCTTTTTGTCTTCTGCGTCGGGATCGGGCTCGGTTGCGGGTTCAGTCGGCGCCTCGGTCGTTTTTTCAGTTGTTGTTGTGGCAGAAGTAGAAGCTGCAGTTGTAGTTGTTGTGGAAGTTGTTTTTGCGGTGGTGGTGGATCTTGTGTTTGTTGTCGCTGATGTTTCCGTTGTACTGGTCGTTGTTTCAGCTTCTGCTGTTGTGGTCACATCTGTTGTCGTCACAGTTGTATCGTTGGTGCGGTCGTCAGTTATTCCCTTGGTACATGACGAGAAAAGAAGTGTACTCATAACAAGCGGGACAATGTAATTTTTTCTCATATCTTATCACCTCATAAAAAATATAAAAAGGGCTGCACCCTGGTGCAGCCCCGGTATTTAATGATTATTCAGCGTCCTCAGCAGGAGCTGCTTCTGTTTCAGCTTCCTCTTCGTCAGCCTCAGCCTCGTCCTCGTTTTCATTCTCAAGGAGAGCACGCATTGAGATGCTGATTCTCTTTGACTCTTCGTCGATGTCAATGATCTTAACGTCAACAACATCGCCTACAGTAAGAACGTCCTTGACATTCTCCACCTTCTGGTCAGCGATCTGTGAGATGTGGATAAGACCGTCAACTCCGTCGATGATCTGTGCAAAAGCACCGAAGCTTGTGATAGAAACGATAGTAGCCTTAACTACGTCGCCTACCTGATACTGTGACTTGAAGATCTCCCACGGATTGTCCTCAGCCTTCTTGAAGCCGAGTGATATCCTGTTAGCCTCTCTGTCGAGATCCTTGATGTATACTTCAAGAGTATCACCAACATTTACGACTTCGCTCGGGTGCTTGATCCTCTTCCATGAGAGCTCTGAGATGTGTACCATACCGTCGATGCCGCCGAGATCAACGAATGCACCGAAGCTTGTAAGTGACTTTACCTTGCCAGTATATGTCTTGCCGACCTCAGCTGTTTCCCAGAATCTTGCCTTAGCTTCTTCCTTCTTAGCGCTCTGTACAGCCTTGATCGAACCAACAGCTCTCTTTCTGCCGCCCTCTGATACCTCAATAACGATGAACTCTACCTTCTTCTTGAGAAGCTGCTCAAGCTCAGCGCCTCTCGGAAGACCTGTGAGTGAAGCGGGGATAAATACTCTTACACCCATAACTGTGAGTGTGATACCCTTGTTTACAACGCTCTGAACAACGCCTTCAAGAACAGTGCCTTCTTCCTTAGCCTGTACTATCTTCTCATAGCCGGCCTGTTCGTCGACCTTCTTCTTTGAGAGAGCAGCTGTACCCTCAGCGTCGTTTACCTTGATTACAACAAGATCGATCTCGTCGCCTACGCTGACGATGTCAGAAGGCTTCTTTGATGGATCGTCTGTAAGGTCGTCAAGAGCAACATAGCCGGTATGCTTTGTGCCGAGGTCTACGATAGCCTCTGTGTTGTTTACGGCGATAACAATGCCTTTAACTTTCTCTCCTGTATGTATTTTTTTGAATGACTCATCGATAGCCTGAGCAAAATCGATATCCTCATCCTGATTAGCTGCAAGAATTTCATTTTCTGCCATTTTGGTTTGTACCTCCTTGATTATATAGGCGGGGGTTGATGCCCCGGCAGTAATGCCGATATTTTTGGCATTTGGAAGCTTTAATGACCGAAGCTCGTCCGAATTTTCGATATGATAGGTTTTACAGTACCTGCTGCATACCTCGTAGAGTTTAACGGTATTGGAACTGTGCCTGCCGCCGACTACAAGCATAATGTCGGATTCCCTGGCAAGCTTGGCAGCGTCTGACTGACGTGTGTCTGTAGCGTTGCATATCGTATCGTATATAACAATATTCGGATCGTCCTTCGGGATCACGTTTAAACACTCACCCCATACTACTATATTATACGTCGTTTGCGCCACAATTGCAAGCTTTTTTTGCAAATTTTTATAATTTTTTTCAAAAAAGTCTTTTAGCTCAAAGTTGTCCTTGAAAACCATGCAATTTTCGTCACAATGACCAACTATGCCCTGGACTTCAGGGTGATCTCTGTCGCCTGCGATAAGAATAAAGTAGCCTTCCGCGGACTTTTCCGCCACTATTTTATGTATACGGGACACAAATGGACAGGTCGCGTCCAGCATACGGTTGCCTTTTGCCTGTATCTGGTCGTATATCTCCCTGCCTACGCCGTGGGAGCGGATAACCACGGTCTCGTCGGGGCTCAGCTCATCAACGGATTCTATTATCCTTGCGCCCTTTGCCTTCATATCGTTCACAACGTCCTGATTGTGGATAATAGGACCGAGAGTAGCGACATTTGTATTCTTTTCCAGCTCTCCGTAGACCATTTTCACAGCTCTGTCAACTCCGAAGCAGAAGCCTGCGGATTTTGCGACAGTGACCTTACTCATCAGCGCTCTCCTCCTTTGTATCCGCAGAAGTCTCCGGCTCTCCCTCAACAAGCAGCTTTATGTCCGCCATATAGCGGTTTTTGAGCTTGACGAGCTGACGAGGATTGGGATTATCGCCTGTCTCGCAGTATTCCGCAGGATCAATGGGCTTGCCGAATTTTACGGTAAGGGGAGTACGGAACCTCAGCTTTTCACCGTAGCATATGCCCACGGGTATCACAGGCTTGCCTGCCCTTGCGGCGATGAGAGCGGCTCCTGTATGACCCCTGCCCACCTTGCCGTCCTTTGAACGTGTACCCTCAGGGAATATCATGAGGCTGCGGTTTGAACCGAGCCTTTCAACAGCAGTGTCGATAACTGCGGTATCGCCCTTGCCGCGTGCAACGGGGAAAGCTCCGAGGGAGCGAATCAGCCATGCGAAGAGCTTGTTCCTGAAGAGCTCCTCCTTTGCCATGAATGCGAATTTTCCCTTCGCCGCGCAGCCGAGAAGCGGCGGATCAGCGTTGCTGCGGTGATTGCAGGCATAAATTACGGTCGAATCATCGGGAATGTTGTCTTTTCCCTCAATGCGCAGCTTGTACATAAGTCTGAAATAAAGCCGCACGACGAATTTTACTAAGTAATACATTATCTTCTCCTTATGATGCAGGGTTCTTTAAGTGCCGGTGCTTATTTCTCTATCTTTTCGCTGATTATCTTCACGATAGCCTCTGCGGATTCCTCTAAGTTCAGCTTTGTGGTATCAACGAGCACGGCGTCCTCAGCCTGTTTCAGCGGAGCTGTCTTGCGGTGCATATCCTGATAGTCACGCTTGATGATATCGTCAAGTATCTCCTGATATGTGGGGCAGTCCGGCTTTTCAAGGAGCTCCTTGTAGCGGCGGTTGGCTCTTTCCTCTGCGGAAGCGGTAAGGAATATCTTTACATCTGCGTTGGGGAGAACTACCGTGCCGATATCTCTTCCGTCCATTATTACGTTGTTTTCACGGGCTATTTTCTGCTGAGTGTCAAAGAGGTATGCTCTTACGGCAGGTATGGCAGATGTGCGTGAAGCCGCCATGGATATCTCCGGAGTCCTTATAAGGTCGGAAACGTCCCTTTTGCCGAGAAATACTCTCTGTGCTCCATCGATGAACTTCAGTGAAACCTCAGCTTTGCCGAGAGACTTCTCGATATCCTTGTCGGGAATTTTGTTCTCGGTTATATATAGAGCGATAGTGCGGTACAGAGCGCCTGTGTCAACATAGATATAGCCAAGCTGCTTTGATACCATTTTCGCTATAGTGCTTTTTCCTGCGCCTGCAGGTCCGTCGATTGCGATGTTTACAGTTTTCATTGTTTTTAACTCCTTTATTTAAGGGCGCTTGCCCTGATTTGCTTGTATAAATAACATTTTGTCCGGTATTGCGAACGTCAGCCTGTCTTCGACCACCCAAAAAGTTATACTTCCATTACTTTTTCAGATGTTCCGCAATAGATATCACTGCGTCTGTGAGCAGAGCTGCGGACAGGAAAAGCCCTGTGCCGAAACACACCGTTTCGGGCAGATTTTCGCTCAGCTTCTTTGAAAGGGGGTGAAGCAGGTAAAAGTATCCCACAGCCATTATTCCGAAGATAGAGCTTGATATCAGGCTCGACCTGTCGAGTATGGAAAAGTACCAGTTATTGTATGTCCAGAACTGCTCATGGAATATGAATTCCAGAAGATATGAGGCTGCAAGCTCGAATACTGTTGTGACAACAGTGGCAATAATGAATATAAAGAGGGGATTTCTCTTTCTGCGCAGCAGAGCCAGCAGTATAAAGGCTCCGAAGGAATATATTGGTATCACCGGCAGATGCAGCATACCTCTGTTGTCGAAATAACGGTACATTATCCATACCGTAGCCACTTCATATATCCAGCCTGCGAAGCCTGCGGCTGTGAATTCAAACACATAGCGAAAAAATGTCCGCGAAAAGTCCTTTTTCATATAAGTCATTTCACCTTTGCGCCGAAGGGCATTAGAGCCAGCTTTGCCAGCTTGAACATCTGTACGCCGAAGGGCATTCCGATTATTGTGATACACAGCACAGCTCCTATCGCGGCGAACCCTGCTGCCATTTCAAGTCCTCCGAATATCAGCCATAGTATGTTGACTATGAGACTTACCGGACCGCCGCCGTATTCCACTTCCTTGCCGAATGGCGCAAATGAAAGCTTTGCCATTTTGAAGCACTGCCTGCCTATTGGTATGCCGACTATGGTCAGACACCAGAGCAGTCCTATGAAGAACCAGCTGAGACCGGCGAATAATCCGCCGAATATCAGCCATAATAAATTACCTAAACATCCCATTTTAATCCCTCTTTGTCATGATAGTATAATTACATATTAACAGCCGCCGTATAAGCGGTGGAAAAAGCTATCTGCAGGTTGAATCCGCCGGTATAGGCGTCAACGTCTATGACTTCTCCTGCGAAGTACAGACCGCTGACCAGCTTTGACTCCATAGTTTTCGGATTTATCTCCTTTACCGAGATGCCGCCGCTTGTGATTATGGCTTCGTCTATGGGACGGAAGCCGGATATCCTTACGGGGAAATGCTTTATCAGCTCCCCGAATCTGCGCCTTTCCTCTTTGGTTATGCCGTTTATCTTTCGTTCGGGAGCTATCCCCGACAGCCTTACCGCTACCGGTATCAGCTTCGCGGGAAGCAGCTTCCTGATGCCGTTCTGAAAGTCACGGTTGAGGTTCTCAGCGAAATCGCGCTGTATCCTTGCGTCGAGCTGCTCGACAGACAGAGCCGGTTTCAGGTCGATCATAAGCCTGTACCTGTTGGGCTGCATATCACGTATATGTGAGCTTGCGCTGAGCACGAGAGGTCCCGAAACTCCGAAGTGTGTGAAGAGCATTTCGCCCATTTCGCTGTATATGGACTTGTTTCCGTCCATAAGGTCTATAGTGACGTTGCGGAGGGAAAGCCCCATCATCTCCGCACAGAACTTATCCGGTGAAACGAGGGGAACAAGGCTTGGCTTGAGCTCAGTTACAGTGTGTCCGAGTGCCTCTGCAAGAGTATAGCCGTCGCCAGTTGAGCCGGTTGCCGGATAGGACTTGCCACCGCAGGCTATGAGCACTGACTGTGAGCGGTATTCCTCGCCTCCTGCGGTAACTCCGCAGACAGCGCCGTTATCCGTGAGTACCCCTGATACCCGCTTGTTTATGACCTTCACGCCCAGCTTTTTCATTTCCCTCGCAAGAGCGTCAGCAATATCATTGGCGTTATCGCTGACCGGGAACACTCTGTTTCCGCGTTCTGTTTTCAGCGGCACGCCCAGCTCCTCAAAGAAGCTCATTGTACTCTCAGCGTCAAAACAGGAGAAGGAGCTGTACATGAACTGCGGATTTACCGGGATATTCTTCATGTGTTCCTCTGCGGGGCTGTTATTGGTGACGTTGCAGCGTCCCTTGCCGGTAATACGGAGCTTTCTGCCCAGCTTCTCGTTTTTCTCGAAGAGCAGCACCGTTTTTCCGTATCTTGCAGCGGTTACTGCCGCGAAGCAGCCTGCCGCGCCTCCGCCTATTATAATGATATCGGTCATTGCTTGTCTCCCTTTATGAGCTTCCGCAGTCTTGACCGTGTCTGACGGCGCTTTTTTGCGGTCGCTTCTTTGTTTATCAGGTAGGAATCGTTTTGATATATCAGCACATCTCCCTCAGCGGCTTCCGGCGGGAGCTGTTCCTTCGGGATAGTTATACTGCCGCTTTCGCTTACGAGAACGGCATATCCGCCTTCAAATCTGTCTATGACTGTCATTGAGCGTCCCTTTCCGTGTGTACCGAGAGCTTTGTGCCGTCGGATTCAAAAACTATATTTCCGCAGATATCGGTGCGGTAGATCTTGTCGGTATACTTCTCCAGCCTTTTCAGAGTCACGTCAGATGGGTGACCGTAGGGATTTTCCGCACCGCATGATATAACGGCTGACTGTGGGCGTATCATATCGAGAAGCTCCTCTGTTGAGGAACGTGAGCTTCCGTGATGACCTGCCTTGTAAAGAGTGACCTTCTGCAGCCTGTCGCTTTCAAGCATTGCGTATTCGGCTTCCGCTTCGCAGTCGCCTGTGAGCAGAAAGCTGTTGCTGCCGTGTTTTATGAGCAGACTGACTGAGTAATTGTTAAGGTCCTCAAATATGATATCGTCAGGTGAAACTATCTCCGCGCTCGCCCTGCCCAGTTCGAGCACCATTCCGGTCTTTGCCTCTGTAATGGCAAGACCTCTTTTTTCGCAGCTTTCAAGGAATTTGTCGAAGAATACCGCTGTCGGGAGCTGTTCGTCCGGGATATGTGGGATTATCACCTCGCCTATATCAAAGACGTTGATGATACGAGCCATACCGCCCATGTGGTCGGAATGCGGGTGAGTCGCTATGAGGTAATCGAGCTTGGTAACGCCCATGCTTCGGAGGTAATCTGTAACAACAGATGATACTTCGTATTCGCCGCAGTCCACCAGCATAGTCATGCCGTTAGCGGCGATAAATGTGCAGTCTCCCTGTCCCACGTCAATGAAGTGCATTACAAGCTTGTCCTCATTTGGAAAAGGCTTGGGCGGCTTATGGAAGAACCACCAGCCTGCGAGGAACAATACTGCAGCGATAAGCAGGCAGACTGTATTTTTCAGTGCTTTCTTTTTCCGCTGTTTCTGTTCTTCTTCCCGTTTTTCGGCGAGTTCCCGGAGAAGCTGTTTCTGGTACGGGGTGAGCCGGTATTTTTCTCCGGCTGCCTGAACGAAGCTTTCTGTGTCTTTGAAGTATTTTGCCAAGACTTTTCACCGCCCTTCCGGGGAGTATTGCCCTGTCCGCGTGAGTCGCCTTCTATGAGGCATTTCGGCGACGAACCTATGAGGTCGCGCCTGCCTGCCGCTTTGAGAGCTTCAAGGACTATCTCTCTGTTCTGCGGACGGAAATATTGCAGCAGAGCCCTCTGCATAGCCTTTTCCTTAGGAGACTTCGGAACATAGACCTTTTCAAGTGTATAGGGGTCGAGCTCCGTATAGAACATAGCTGTGGATATAGTGCCCGGAGTAGGGTAGAAGTCCTGTACCTGTTCGGGGCGTATCTTGTTTTCCTTGAGGAAAATGGCAAGGTCTATCGCCGAGTTCAGGGTGCTTCCCGGATGGGAGGACATAAGATAGGGAACGAGATACTGCTCCTTTCCCATGCCCTTGGTTATTTCGTAAAAGCGCTTCTGAAAGCGCTTGTAGGCTTCAATATGGGGCTTTCCCATTTTGTCAAGGACTACCGCCGAGCAGTGTTCCGGAGCGACCTTCAGCTGACCGCTTATGTGGTGCATTATGAGTTCTTTCATGAACTCGTCGTCCTTGTCCTCTATGAGATAGTCGTAGCGTATGCCAGAGCGGATAAATACCTTCTTCACGCCCTTGACCTTCCGTATCTTCCTCAGCATGGAAAGATATTCCGTATGGTCGACCTTCAGCGCCGGACACGGAGTTGGCGCAAGGCACTTTTTGCCCATGCATAGTCCCTTTGAAAGCTGCTTGTCGCAGGAGGGACGTCTGAAGTCCGCCGTAGGACCGCCTACGTCGTGTATGTAGCCCTTGAAATCGGGCATTTTGGTTATCCTCTCCGCTTCCGCGAGAACAGATTCAACGCTGCGGACGGTTATACGCCTGCCCTGATGAAGAGCTATCGAGCAGAAATTGCAGTAGCCGAAGCAGCCGCGGTTGTGAGTTATGGAAAAGCGTACTTCCTCGATACCAGGAACACCGCCCAGAGCCTCATAGGAGGGGTGTATGGCACGGGTATAGGGAAAAGAGTATATATGGTCCAGCTCCTCGGTAGTGAGGCTGTAGGCAGGGGGCAGCTGCACCAGCATGAGTTTGCCGTGGCGCTGTATTACGGTCTTGCCGTAGACCTCGTCCTGCCAGTCGTACTGTATCTTTACTGCCTTTGCGTATTCAAGCTTGTTGTCGCGCACCTGTTCAAAGGAGGGGCACTGAGCCGCTCCGATAGGCGTATTCACAGGCTCCGTCAGATAACAGGTACCCCGGATATCATGGATATCCCGTATATTTTCGCCGTTGGCCAGTCTTGTGCAGAGCTCCTGCACCTGATGCTCGCCCATTCCGTACATAAGCAGGTCGGCACCGCTGTCAAGAAGGACCGAGGGACGCACAGCGTCGTCCCAGTAGTCGTAATGCGCAAAACGGCGCAGTGAGGCTTCGAGACCGCCTATTGCTATTGGTATGTCACCGAAGTATTCACGGAGCTTCTGACAGTACACTATAACTGCGCGGTCAGGGCGCTTGCCCGCGACTCCCCCTGCGGTATAGGCGTCGTCGGAGCGCTTGCGTTTTGCGGCGGTATAGTGTGCCACCATTGAGTCGATGTTTCCTGCGGTCACAAAGAACGCGTATTTAGGAGCGCCGAAGCGCCGGAAGTCGCGGTCGGTATGCCAGTCAGGCTGAGAGATGATACCAACGGTGAAGCCCATGCTTTCGATGAGCCTTGTGACGATAGCCGCGCCGAAGCTTGGGTGGTCAACATAGGCGTCGCCTGTTATGTATATGAAATCGAACTGTTCTATTCCGAGCTCGTCCATTTCCTTTTTTGTGGTAGGCAGAAAGCCTTCATACATGGTATCACCTCCTGTAAATCAAAATTTAGCTTTGCTAAATTTTGATTTAGTTGAGAATTGAGAGTGGAGAGTTAAGAGTTAATGAGTTCGCTGTGCTCATATTATTTAAATTATATCGCCGCAGGCGATACACCACAACTGTCAACTCTAAATTCTCAACTCTAAACTAGATCATAATTTTGCGAAGCAAAATTATGATCTATTCATCCATTCTGCGGAGTCTCCACTCGTCATACTGCATTTTCGACATGAGCACCTTTCTCGGCTTAGCGCCCTCGCTCTGCCCGATAACTCCGCGTTCTTCAAGTTCGTCCATTATTCTTGCCGCTCTTGCGTAGCCGAGCTTCAGCTTTCTCTGAAGCATCGATGTAGAGAGCTGACCTGCATCGACAGCTACCTTTATTGCGGCTTCCACTATATCCTCGTCACTTCCGCCGCCTGTGACAGCTCCGCTGTCAGCTCCTGAGGAGCCGTTCTGTGACTGAGTTGAATACATTTCCACGTCCTTGGCGATATTCGGATCGTATCTTGCTTCTGTCTGTGCCTTGATATAACGTACAGTCTCAGCGATATCCTCATTTGAGGAGAAGCAGCCCTGTACGCGGACGGGCTTGCCTGCGCCGATAGGCATATACAGCATATCGCCGTTTCCGAGGAGCTTGTCTGCACCTGCCATATCTATTATCGTGCGCGAGTCTATCTGCGACTTTACGGAAAGTGCGATACGGCTCGGTATATTAGCCTTTATAAGACCTGTGATAACGTCGGTGGTAGGACGCTGGGTCGCTACTACAAGGTGCATACCTGCGGCACGTCCCATCTGGGCGAGGCGGCAGATGTAGTCCTCCACATCTTTTCCCGCAACGAGCATCATATCAGCCAGCTCGTCGATGAATACGACTATCTGCGGCATGGGAGCAAGGTCTCCGTCAACAGCTGCCAGCTCGTTGTAGGAGCGCAGATCGTTTGCGCCTGCCTCCGCGAATAGATTGTATCGGCGCATCATTTCGTTTACTGCCCAGCACAGCGCACCTGCCGCGCGTTTGCAGTCGGTGACGATAGGTATGAGCAGATGCGGGATATTCTCGAATATCTTGAATTCAACTATCTTCGGGTCTATGAGTATGAGCTTTACCTCGTCAGGAGTAGCGTTGTAGAGTATGCTCATTATGATGGAGCGGGTGCAGACCGACTTGCCTGAGCCCGTTGTACCTGCGATTATAACATGGGGCATTTTGGAGATATCGCCGAGTATGATATTGCCGGTTATGTCCTTGCCGACTGCAAATGTCAGCTTGCTTTTTGAGTCCCTGAATTCGGGAGAGGCGATGATCTCACGGAGAGTTACGGTGTCCTTGGTGGAGTTCGGTATCTCTATTCCTACAGCAGCCTTGCCGGGAACGGGAGCTTCGATACGGACGCCCTGCGCCGCAAGACTGAGAGCGATATCGTCCTCAAGACCTTTTATCTTCGATACCTTTATACCGGGTCCCGGCTGTATCTCGTAACGTGTTATTGAAGGACCGCGGAAAATGTCCTTTATCCTTACCTCGACTCCGAAGCTTGAAAGGGTGTTTTTGATGACCTCTGCCTTTTCACGCATTTCCTCAACGGCTTCGGCGCGGTTCGAGCGTATTTCGGGGCGGGTGAGGATATCTATAGGAGGCAGTATGTATATGGGCTTTTCCTCCTCAGGCTCTTCTTCTTCGATGTATTCCTCCTCCGGAGTATCGGGCTTGCCGTCGGCAGCCTTGCTGATAAGCTGTTCAAGTGCCTCATCAGTCATCTCTTCCGTGTCATCTGATTCGTTTTCCTCGATGACAGGAGCGGATTTTTTCTCTGCTGCCGTATCCGGTACAGATTGCGGCTCTATATCTATGTCTATGGAATGACCGTCATCATCGTCTCCATAGCCGTCATGAACTATCAGGTGGTCGGTAGGCAGGGGAATGTCAAGGAAAAAACCGTCGGGGAGAGCCTCAACGTCCTTTTTGTTCTGAGCAGCCTTTTCCGAGGGCTTCTGTCTTGATTTACGGGTATTTGCTATATTTATCGCTTCAAGGTCTGCGTCAAAGTCCTTTTTCTCCTTGTCGTCGTCAAGGTCGTCGTCAAAGGCGTCTACAAATTCTCCGCCAACCAGCATATTCTGAAGTCCGTTGAAGCATCTGCCTATGAAAACGAATGGAGCGGCAAGGAGCTTCAGGAATTCCAGCAGACCTCTGCCGGAAAGAAGCATACCGAACACGAAGAATAGTATGAGGGAAATGAGCCTTGCGCCAAGCTTGCCGAAGTATTTCAGCAGAGGACCTGCTATCACCATACTGGCTACGCCGCCGCTTTTCAGCTCTGCGCCCTCGCTGTAGAGGCATTTTATGTGACCGCCGATACGGCTTCCGGGAATGCGCCCAACGGCAAATATCTGGAATGCGGCGCTGGCAAGGAATATCATGGCGATACACCACACGACTCTGCCGCTGAGGTCCTTCTTGGTCTGCTCACTGCCCAGCTTTACTGCGGTGTATATGAGTATCACGGGGATAAGGAATGCAGCTATGCCGAAGCTGCCGCGCATGAATTTATGCAGCGCCAGCCAGCCTCTGTCGCCCCGTATGAATGTTATGAGTGCTGTGAGTACGCCCAGCGCAAATAGAAGTATCGACCAGAGCTGATTGCTCTCGTTCTGCGGTGCGGCCTTTGCAGGGCTTTTTATAGGCTCCCTTTTGGGAGCTTCCGGCTTCTTTGACTTTGAAGCCGCTGTTTTTTTCTTAGTATCTGCCATATATGCCTCCGTTTTGTTCTATGTAGCCGTGCCGTAATGATAACATATTTTTTGCGCAAAAAAGCGCGTAACGGCACAGCTGCGGTCAGTCCGCATATCTTTTTTCTGTATTTTCTATCATATAGTACAGACAGTCCATAGCGTCTCCGAGACTTCCGATGCTGTCGATAAGTCCCAGATTTACGGCTTTTTCACCCTCCACAACGCTCCCCACGTCAAGGACCAGCTCTTCCGTGTTCATAAGGAGAGTGCGGAAGTCCTTCTCGGTGATATTGCTGTTTTTCGTGACGAACCGGACTATCCTGTCCTGCATTTTGTCAAAGTAGGAGAGAGTCTGCGGTACTCCGAGGACTGTTCCGTTCATGCGGACAGGGTGGATGGTCATGGAAGCCGTGGGTACTATAAACGAGCGTTTAGCGCTTACCGCAAGGGGAACGCCTATGGAATGTCCGCCGCCGACTACCAGCGATACCGTGGGAGTTTTCATGCCTGCGATAAGCTCTGCAAGGGCAAGACCGGCTTCCACGTCGCCGCCGGCGGTATTGAGTATGATGAGCAGTCCCTCAACGCTCCTGTCCTGTTCGATAGCGACGAGAGCCGGGATTATATGCTCGTATTTTGTGGTCTTGTTCTGCTCGGCGAGAACATAGTGCCCCTCTATCTGCCCTATCACTGAGAGACAGTGTATCAGGTGCTTTGAGTTCCTTGTTACAGCTTGTCCGCTCTCACGGATAAGCTCAGCTTCGTCGAGCATATCATCGGCGGCTGCACCGCCTTTGCGTTCATCTGACAATGTATACACCTCCGAAGCTATTCTGTGCAGCTTCCGAAAGCATATACATATTTATTATATACCTTAGCTGAATGAAAGTCAATAGCACTGTGCGGACTGCGTCCCGCCAATGCGTAATGCATAATTCGCAATGTGTAATTATGGTGTCCGCTCACGCGGACGAATTGAAAATATCATTGCAACCTTGCATGGACGGGCGTCCTCGCCCTCCTGTGAAATAACAATATTATAGCAATCGGGTTCATTTATGTGCTGCGTAAGGTACGGGGCGGATAATATCACCCCCTGTTAACCATTAAAAACTACAAACTAAAAACTTTCTTGCAAAAAGGGCTTGACTTTTATATTTATATGTGTTATAATATCAGTACCTCGTTGGGGGTTTATTTTTTTGTCCCCGTGCGAGGGAGGCAAACAACCTACCTTTGGTAACAAAGGAAGTAATAATTCAGGAGGTGCCGATATGAGAGTAAAGGTTACTTTAGCTTGTACAGAGTGCAAGCAGCGCAACTATGTTTCCAAGAAAAACAAGAAGAATGACCCTGACAGAATCGAAATGATGAAGCATTGCAAGTTCTGCAGAAAGCATACTCTTCATAAGGAAACAAAGTGATCGGAAGGAGTATTTTTTATGGCTAAGAATACAACTTCGGAAAAGAAGTCCGAGAAAAAACAGGACAACAAGATTGTCAAGTGGTTCAAGGATCTCAAGGTCGAATTCAAAAAGGTGGTCTGGCCGACAAAGAAGACCGTTATTAACAACACTTCTGTTGTTGTCAGCGTTATAGTCGCTTCAGCAATACTCGTCGGTTTGATAGATCAGGGCTTCCTCGCAGCACTGCGTTCAATCTACAGTGCAGGCTAATTAACAGGAGATCAGGAGGATTATTATGTCAGAAGCAGCTAAGTGGTATGTTATCCACACATATTCCGGCTATGAAAACAAGGTAGCTCAGAATATTGAAAAGGTCGTAGAAAACCGCAAGCTTCATGAACTTATCCAAGAGGTCAGAGTTCCTACCGAAAAAGCTACTGAGATCACAGACGGCAAAACAAAGGAAGTAGAACGCAAAACCTATCCGGGTTACGTTCTCGTTAAAATGATAATGAATGACGATTCATGGTACGTCGTGAGAAATACCAGAGGCTGCACGGGCTTCGTCGGTCCGGCTTCAGAGCCTACCCCCCTTTCGGAAGAAGAGGTGCAGAAGCTCTTCGGAGTTGAAACAGATACAGTTTCCGTCAACTTCAAGGTCGGCGACAGCGTTCGTATATCAGGTACTGCTATGGACGGATTTATCGGCGTCGTTCAGAATATCAATCTCGACGACCGCACTGTAGACCTTCTTGTCTCAATGTTTGGTCGTGAAACCCCCACTACATTGCCTGTAAGTCAGGTAATCAAGGTGGAGGACTAATTCAGGTCAAAAAGAATCCGCAGTATGGATTCAGTGGGAGAGGTAAAATAATTCTTGCCTCGCCATTTACCACATTTATGGAGGTGCGAATACATGGCACAGAAAGTAGTTG
>NZ_JAEFAJ010000024.1 GCF_016287535.1 Ruminococcus sp. | reverse complement strand
TGTACATCGTCCTCGCCTGCGTCGATACGAGCCTGCAGCTCTTCATTGATAGCGTCGATCTCCTTGCTGTCAACGAGAGTACCGGGAAGCAGATAGCTGCTGCCTGTCTCCTCCACCTTGATCTTGCGGAGCATCTGACGAACTATAACTTCGATATGCTTATCGTTGATATCAACACCCTGTAAACGGTAAACCTTCTGAACTTCATTGATGATGTAGTTCTGAACAGCCTGTGTTCCGAGGATATTAAGGATATCGGCAGGATAGATGTTACCTTCTGTAAGACGTGTTCCCTTTTCGATCTCTTCGTTCTCCTGAACTCTGATCTTGAGGTTGTACGGTATCATATAGCTTTCAGACTCGCCTGTCTCATCGTTGGTAACAATGATATTTCTTGTAGTCTTGATCTCTTCAATGTGTATCTTTCCTGAAAGTCTTGAAAGGATAGCGGCACCCTTCGGACGTCTGCTCTCGAAGAGTTCCTCAACACGAGGAAGACCCTGTGTGATATCTTCCGCGTCGGCAGAAGCAACACCGCCGGTATGGAAGGTTCTCATGGTAAGCTGTGTACCTGGCTCACCGATGGACTGAGCTGCGATGATACCAACAGCTTCACCGACTGATACCATATTGTTGTTTGCAAGGTTAGCTCCGTAGCACTTAGCGCATACGCCTGTTCTTGACTTACAGGTAAGAACTGAACGGATCTTGATCCTTTCGATACCTGTTTCGATTATCTTCTTTGCGTCCGCGTCGTTTATGAGCTTGTTGCGGGATACTATGAGCTCGCCTGACTCGTCGCGGAGGTCCTCGGCAAGAAATCTTCCGACAAGACGCTCTTCAAACGGTTCAACTACTTCGTTGCCGTTCTTTATCTCAAATACCTCGATACCCTCTGTAGTTCCGCAGTCCTCCTCACGTATGATAACGTCCTGAGAAACGTCAACAAGACGACGTGTAAGGTAACCTGAGTCAGCGGTACGGAGAGCGGTATCAGCAAGACCCTTTCTCGCACCACGTGAAGCAACGAAGTATTCGAGGATATTAAGTCCTTCACGGTAGTTAGCTCTGATCGGGATCTCGATAACGCCGCCGGAGGTATTAGCGATAAGTCCACGCATACCTGCAAGCTGACGGATCTGTGAGATAGAACCACGGGCACCGGAATCAGCCATCATCCAGATCGGATTGTAGCGGTCGAAGTTTGCCTTCAGCGCAGCGGTAACTCTGTCATTCGTATCAGTCCAGAGAGCAATGATCTTCTTGGACTTCTCCTGTGCGGAGATATAGCCGTACTCATACTCGCTTGTGATCTCAGCGACCTCCGCGTCTGCCTCAGCAAGAATAGTTTTCTTCTGCGGCGGGATAGAAGCGTCACAAACAGCAACAGTAAGAGCTGCTCTTGTTGAATATTTGTAACCGAGAGCCTTGATACGGTCAAGTACCTCGGAGGTAGTTGTTGTGCCGTGTATCTTTATGCAGCGCTCGATGATGTCTGAGAGCTGCTTCTTTCCTACAAGGAAAGCAACCTCAAGATCAAACTGCTTGTCGGAGTTGGTTCTGTCAACGTATCCGAGGTTCTGAGGGATATTCTCGTTGAAGATAAGTCTGCCGACTGTAGCGTCGATGACCTTGGATACCTTCTTGTCGCCGATATCCTTTGTTATCTTTACCTTGATGTTCGCGTGGAGAGATACATCATGCTCGTTGTAAGCCATGAGAGCCTCGTTCACGTCGCGGAACACCTTGCCCTCGCCGGGTTCGCCGGGCTTATCCATTGTCAGATAGTATGAACCGAGTACCATATCCTGTGAAGGAACGGCAACAGGCTTACCGTCTGAAGGCTTCAGCAGGTTGTTTGCGGCAAGCATAAGGAATCTTGCCTCAGCCTGAGCCTCTGCGGAAAGAGGAAGGTGTACAGCCATCTGGTCGCCGTCAAAGTCAGCGTTGAAGGCAGAGCATACGAGGGGGTGGAGCTTGATAGCACGACCCTCAACGAGAATAGGCTCGAATGCCTGGATACCAAGTCTGTGAAGCGTAGGAGCACGGTTCAGCATAACGGGGTGATCCTTGATAACGTCCTCGAGAGCGTCCCATACCTTATTGTCGGCACGGTCGATGAGCTTTCTCGCGCTCTTTATATTGGCTATAGCCTTTTTGTCAACGAGTCTCTTCAGTACGAAGGGCTTGAAGAGCTCCAGTGCCATTTCCTTAGGAAGACCGCACTGATACATTTTCAGCTCAGGTCCTACAACGATAACCGAACGTCCTGAGTAGTCAACACGCTTACCGAGAAGGTTCTGACGGAAGCGTCCCTGCTTACCCTTGAGCATATCGGAAAGGGATTTGAGAGCACGGTTGCTGGGACCTGTAACGGGTCTGCCGTGTCTGCCGTTGTCTATGAGAGCGTCAACAGCTTCCTGAAGCATACGCTTCTCGTTCCTTACGATGATGTCGGGAGCGTCAAGCTCCAGCATTCTCTTCAGACGGTTGTTTCTGTTGATAACTCTTCTGTAGAGATCATTAAGGTCTGATGTAGCGTAGCGTCCGCCGTCCAGCATTATCATAGGACGGATATCCGGAGGTATTACCGGAACTACGCTGAGTATCATCCACTCAGGCTTGTTGCCGGAGAGGCGGAATGCCTCGATGATCTGAAGTCTCTTGAGAAGCTTTACCTTCTTCTGTCCGCCGGGGAGACCTACAAGCTCAGCCTTGAGGTCGTCCGCAACGATCTCCAGGTTGTTTCTCCAGTCGATATCCTCCAGCTCCCTGAACTTCTGACACTCCTCGCACTCGCACTCTGTAGGCTTGTTGAAGCACTCCAGCTTCTTACCTCCGAGAGATACCTTGCCCATTTCCACAAGTCTCTGCTTGTGAGTGTCGTATCTTGCAGGGTCGTACTCGTTGAGGAGCTTCCTTATAGCCTCAGCACCCATCTCAGCCTTGAAGTCGTCGCCGTACTTTTCAAGGTAGGAGAGGTACTCCTTCTCTGAGAGGAGCTGCTTCTTGATGAGCTCCGTATTGCCGGGGTCTGTAACTATATATTTTGTGAAGTAGAGGACTTCTTCAAGTCTCTTCTGGGATACCTCCAGCACCTGTCCTATACGTGAGGGAGTGCCCTTGAAGTACCAGATGTGGGAAACGGGAGCAGCAAGCTCGATGTGACCCATTCTCTCTCTTCTTACTCTTGCTCTTGTGACCTCAACACCGCAGCGGTCACAAATCTTGCCCTTGAAGCGTATCTTCTTGAATTTTCCGCAGTGACACTCCCAGTCCTTTGTAGGTCCGAATATCCTTTCGCAGAAAAGACCGTCACGCTCAGGCTTCTGAGTTCTGTAATTTATTGTTTCAGGTCTTTCAACCGCACCGTGAGACCAGCTCCTGATCTGTTCAGGTGAAGCAAGACCTATCTTTATCGATTCAAAAGTTGTAAATTCCAAACTGCTACCTCCTAATATATAATTCGGAATTCTGAATCCGGGATCATAGTCTGCGTTCCGCCGCAGCGGAAACGCAGCTGTTCATTATCCGTATCCGCGATTCTTGGTTCGTTTGCCTTTGATTAGTCCTCGCTGTCGAAATCGAATTCCTCATTGTCGTCGTCCAGATCAAGAACGTCCGTATCGTCGGAATCGAGGTCCATATCGTCGTCCTCGTCGAAGTTGAAGTCGTCGTCTCCGCCGAGAAGATCAAGAACGCCGTCTTCGCCGTCCTCGTCCTCACCTTCAACACCGAAGCCCGCGTCGCCGAGGTCACTCTCAGAGAAATCTGAATTGTCAAGAGTATCCTCATCGTCGTAGGAACGTGAAGGCATCGGATCGTCATCGTCAAAGCTCTGAGTGAGATCGATCTCCTCCTGATTTTCGTCAAGGACCTTAACGTCAAGACAAAGTGACTGCATTTCCTTGATAAGTACCTTGAAGGACTCAGGGATACCCGGAGTAGGTACGTTCTGTCCCTTGACGATAGCCTCGTAGGTATTGACACGTCCGATAGTATCGTCTGACTTGACAGTAAGGATCTCCTGGAGGGTGTATGCAGCACCGTAAGCTTCGAGAGCCCAGACTTCCATCTCTCCGAAACGCTGACCGCCGAACTGAGCTTTACCGCCCAGAGGCTGCTGTGTAACGAGAGCGTAAGGACCGACAGAACGTGCGTGTATCTTATCGTCAACAAGGTGGTGGAGCTTGAGGTAGTACATATAGCCCACAGTTACACGGTTATCGAACTTTTCACCTGTACGTCCGTCGTAAAGAGTAAATTTACAATCCTCTGTGAATTCCAGAGCATTGGGGTTGATAACTTTATCCATAGCCTTGAGCTCGAACATATCGTCCTTGTGCTCCTTGGCGTGTTCATTTGCCATACTGAAGCATTCACGTATATCGTCCTCGTGAGCGCCGTCGAATACAGGAGTCATGATGTGCCATCCCAGTGCCTTACAAGCCATACCGAGGTGTACTTCAAGGACCTGTCCGATATTCATTCGTGAAGGAACGCCGAGGGGGTTCAGCACGATATCGAGGGGAGTACCGTCCGGGAGGAAAGGCATATCCTCCTCAGGGAGTATACGTGAAACAACGCCCTTGTTACCGTGACGGCCTGCCATCTTATCGCCGACAGTGATCTTGCGCTTCTGAGCGATATAGCAGATAACACGCATATTTACGCCTGCCGAGAGCTCGTCGCAGTTATCTCTTGTGAATACCTTTACATCAACGATAACGCCCGATTCGCCGTGAGGAACCTTCAGTGAGTTATCACGCACCTCTCTTGCCTTCTCGCCGAAGATAGCGCGGAGAAGTCTTTCCTCTGCGGTAAGCTCGGTCTCGCCCTTTGGCGTTACCTTGCCGACGAGGATATCGCCGGAGTTTACCTCGGAACCGATGCGGATGATACCGTTTTCATCGAGGTTTGCGAGAGCGTCGTCACCTACGTTGGGGATATCACGTGTGATCTCCTCAGGTCCGAGCTTGGTGTCGCGGCACTCGATCTCGTATTCTTCTATATGAACTGATGTGAATACATCTTCTCTTACAAGGCGCTCGTTAAGAAGTACGGCGTCCTCGTAGTTGTAGCCTTCCCATGTCATGAAGCCGATGAGGGCGTTCTTGCCGAGGGAGATCTCTCCGTCAGCGGTAGCGGGACCGTCTGCGAGCACCTGTCCCTTCTTTACTTCCTCTCCCGCTGTGACTATAGGTCTCTGGTTCACGCAGGTACCCTGGTTGGAGCGCTTGAACTTAATGAGCTCGTACTTGTGCTCAACGCCGTCCGTATCCACCATAGTGATCTTGTCTGCGTCAACGTAGGTGACCTTTCCGTCGTAATCGGAAACAACACATACGCCAGAGTCAACAGCAGCCTTGTACTCCATACCTGTACCGACGAAGGGGCGCTCTGTCTTGAGGAGCGGAACAGCCTGACGCTGCATGTTCGAGCCCATGAGGGCACGGTTAGCGTCATCGTTCTCAAGGAATGGGATCATTGAGGTAGCTACTGATACGACCATCTTAGGCGAAACGTCCATGTAGTCTACCTTTTCGCGCTCACACTCAAGGATCTGCTCACGGAAACGCGCGTTTACACGTGGTCTTGCAAGCTTGTTGTCCTCTGTGAGAGGCTCGTTTGCCTGAGCAACTACAAAGTTGTCCTCCATATCGGCAGTCATGTATACTACCTCGTTGGTTACAACGCCGGTATTCTTGTCTACCTTTCTGTAGGGAGCCTCAATGAAGCCGTACTCGTTTATCCTTGCGAATGTTGCGAGGTAGGAGATAAGTCCGATGTTAGGACCTTCAGGAGTCTCGATAGGACACATTCTTCCGTAGTGGCTGTAGTGAACGTCACGTACCTCGAATCCGGCACGGTCTCTTGAAAGACCTCCGGGACCAAGGGCTGAAAGACGTCTTTTATGTGTAAGCTCAGCAAGAGGATTGTTCTGATCCATGAACTGTGACAGAGGTGAGGAACAGAAGAATTCCTTCATAGCTGAAGAAATAGGTCTTATATTGATAAGTGTCTGTGGAGTGAGGGTATTCACGTCCTGAGTCTGGAGGTTCATTCTCTCGCGGATACCGCGCTCCATACGTGTATAACCGATACGGAACTGGTTCTGGAGAAGCTCACCTACGGAACGGATACGTCTGTTTCCGAGGTGGTCGATATCGTCAACAGTACCTACGCCCTCGCAGAGATTGAGGAAATAGCTTATGGAAGCTCTGATATCGTCAAGTGTGATATACTTGGGTGAGAGCTCGTCAGCCTTCTTCTTGATTGTCTCCTCAAGCTCGTCAGCGTCGGCAGCGTTGTCGATGATGTCCTTCAGCACATTGAAGGATACCTTCTCGTTGATTCCGTACTTCTCGGCGTCAAAGTCAACATAGCCCTTGATATCCACCATACCGTTGCCGATGACCTTTACGGTCTTCTCTACCATGCGGACTGAAGTCTCTCCGCGCTCGTCGGTATAGTATTCCTTCGACTCGACGTTTACGAAAGCGCTGTAAACGCCTGCCTGCTCGATCTCACAAGCCTTGTCATATGTGAGTGTCTCGCCTGCGTCCGCGAGTATCTCACCTGTCATCTCGCTTACGATGGGCTGTGCGAGAGTTCTTCCCGAAAGACGTGAAGCTATGCCCAGCTTCTTGTTGTACTTGTAGCGTCCGAAACGGCAGAGGTCATATCTCTTTGCCTCAAAGAAGAGGTTGTTGAGGTGGCTGACCGCACTTTCCACCGTAGGAGGCTCACCCGGACGGAGCTTCTTGTATACGTCTATGAGAGCGTCAGAGCGGTTCTTTGTCTGATCTTTCTGGAGGATAGTCTGTCTGAGGCGCTCATCCTCGCCGTATATCTCGAATATCTCCTCATCTGTGCCCTCTTCTCCGAGAGCTCTGATGAAGGTAGTGAGCGGTATCTTTCTGTTTTTATCTATACGAACGTAAACAACGTCGTTTGAATCCTGTTCATACTCCAGCCACGCACCGCGGTTAGGGATTATCTGCGAACTGAAAAGGTCCTTACCTGTCTTGTCCTTTGTGAATGCGTAATAAACACCCGGCGAACGAACGAGCTGAGATACGATAACACGCTCAGCACCGTTGATAACGAAGGTACCGCTGTCCGTCATAAGCGGGAAATCGCCCATATAGATCTCACTTTCGCTGACAGCGCCGGTCTCCTTGTTGGCAAGGGTAGCGGTCGCTTTCATTGAGACCTGATAGGTAGCTCCTCTTGATTTACATTCTGCGAGAGAATACTTGGGAGTGTCGTCAAAGCGGTAGTCCTTGAAGTTGAGGACGAGATTGCCGTTGTAGTCGGTGATGGCGGTCATTTCGCGGAACACCTCACGAAGACCTTCTTCCTTGAACCACTTATACGAGTTCTTCTGCACCTCGATAAGGTTCGGCATCTCCAGAGGCTCGGTAATCTTACCGAAGCTCATTCTGACATTCTTTCCCAGCTGCTTAGGTGTAACATTCACCATAGGCGGAACCTCCTTGTATTTTTTTGCCGCCGTTCCCTCCGCACACAGAGTCAGGAGCGGCAGTTCTGTTTGTAGCTGCCGTATCGTCTGAAAAAAATTCTGCAAAAACTATTGACAAGTCTGTGCAAAGTATGCTATAATATCTTGCAAAATAGCGATACTATTCCATATTGATACATTATAACATTATAATACAGTTTTTGTCCCATGTCAAGGGGCTCAGGAAAGATTTATCAAAAAGCGCCTAATTTAAAAAAGACAGGGCGTTTTTTTTGTTGGAATTTCATTCTTCCTAATTTCATCATTGTTTCTGTGACGAACGGGCTTTCAGCTTTGTAGGATTGCACATAATAAAGTAAAGCGCTTGTGCGTATTGCACAAGCGCTGTTTATATATCATTTATCGATGCGTTCTACCTTGTAGCCTTTCTCCGAGAGGATATCGTCTATGCCCTTTTTACCTGAAAAATGGGTAACTCCTACGACAATAAGGTAATTATCACCGTTTTTGAGGAACTCCTCCGCCTTTTCCGCCATACTGTCATTGCGTTCGTAGAGGTTGACCTTGAGATAAGCCTCATAATCATCATCGAGGTCATGAGAACGGTCTCCCCAGTACAATTCCTCAGCAAGCGCGTCCACATCGCCCTTTGCCCAGCTGTCATGCTGATCCGCGAGATTTGCGGTAAAAGCGGCGATATCGTTTCCACGTCGTATGGTATCGGATATCATGAAATCCAAAAGCTCGTCAGAGCAGGCGTCTATGCCCTTCAGCTGGGTCATTATATCCTCAAGTCCGACGATCTGCTTGCCGTCCAGCTTTGCCTTGCCTGTAAAGCTTGTATCGAGAGTTTCAAAAATAAGTCCCTTTACCTTGCTTATGGCAACAGCATTCACCTGTGAAGCCCAGCCGCTGGCGATATTGCTTTCCGCGAATTCATTATAGTACAGGTTTTCGGTAAGGTATTCCCTTGCCGTCTGATAGGTCTCCTTTGAAATATGGTCCTGTATTGTAGTGCCGTCCGTATACACCCAGTGGGTATAGAACTCCTCAAGCTGATCCTGGGGCACGTCTGCCATATTCAGTTCGATGGCTATCCCGCTGCACTTATTGTAAATGTCATTGACATAATCAGACATGGCAAATGTATACTCCGTAGCAAACCGCAGCATACCGAGCATATATATTTCATTGCCTGTTTTGGTATCAGTCACCTTCCACATTGCAGGCTTAGCCTGTTTGACTTTGATGTATGAGTTGATGTCGTCAGCAGCTTTATTTTTATTGTCTGACGCTGTTTCCTTTTCCCCTTCTCCAGTAACTGTTGTGGTCACACTATTATCAGTATCGTCGTTGACGTTGATCTTATGTGAACACGAAACAGCACTAAAAGCAATCAGTGCCGCTGAAACAGCAGCAAAGAAACGTATCCTACTCATAGCTTTCCTCTTTCATCAGCCGAAGCTCTTGTCAATAATATCATAATGTGCGTCGATCGCACGGAAGCAGAACTCATTGTCGCCTGTTATGATGCCCTGCACCATTTTCTCATGAGCGTCCTGAAGCTGTTCCTTAACGTCCTGACCGGATGTTGTCAGGAAATCGTCTATCCATCTCATATATACGTCGGACACAGCGTTCATGAATGTGATCCAGAAGCTGTTTTCCGTAGCATAGATAAGCGAATAGTGGAAATCCCTGTCCGCGACCGTCTGCCTGCTTGTACCCTCAGACTCCTTCAGTCTGTTGAGAGCTGCCACGATCTTCAGTTTGTTCTCCGACGAACAGCCTCTTGCGATAAGATAGCTGCACACGGTCTTTTCCATACTGCGTCTGAACGAACATATCTCTTCCTTTGAAGTCTTGTTCATCAGTAGCATGACATCCATAGCTTTTGCGATGGAATCCGAGATATTATCAGTAAGATAGTTCCCGGAGCCCTGTTTTCCATTGACTATACCAAGAATCTCAAGTCCCCTGAGCGCCTCACGGACAGTATTCCGGCTTATGCCGAGCTTTTCCGAGATACTGCGCTCTGTCGGAAGCTTGTCCCCTACCTTCAGCATTCCGCTTCTGATAAGATCTAAAATATAGTCGATTGTCTTGCGGTATTCACTGTTGCCCATAGCTTCCTCCTTAGCACAAAATATACATAAAGAATTATATCATACTTTTATCTGCAAGTCAATAATATAACGTATTTTCTTGCAAAAAGTGCGGTGAAAGTGAAAAATCTGCCGAACCGTTGAAAGAAATTTCAATGAGCTCACTGTCTGTTACAGGACAGTCCGCGTGATATCATTTCTTTCTCTTTTTCTTTGATTTTTTTCCGGACGCTTCCGTTTTTTTCTCTTTTTTGCCGTTTTCGTACTCGTTCATGGCGTCCGCAAGGATCTTTCTGCATTCCGGCAGCTTTTCCGCTTCCTCCGGAGGCAGCTCAGGATATTCCGGCTTGCAGGCTCTAAGAGCGTCGAGGATTATCTCTGTTATTAGGTATCTCGTATACCATCTCTGATCTCCCGGAAGTACGTACCACGGGCAGTTTTTCGTTGAAGTCCTGTTGATTACTTCGTTGAAGCACTTCAGGTATGCGTCGTACTTGTCCCTGACTTTAAGGTCGTCCGCGCGGAACTTCCAGTTCTTCTCCGGGAGCTCTATACGCTCAAGAAGCTGTTCCGTCTGCTCTTCCTTTGAGACGTGCAGGAATATCTTGACCATGCGGTAGCTGTTTTCATAAAGGTACTGCTCAAAATTGTTGACCTGATCATAGCGCTTCTCAAAGAAC
This sequence comes from Ruminococcus sp., assembly GCF_016287535.1. Taxonomy (GTDB): domain Bacteria; phylum Bacillota; class Clostridia; order Oscillospirales; family Ruminococcaceae; genus Ruminococcus. Next base: position 36,692 of record NZ_JAEFAJ010000024.1, on the reverse strand, counting down.
TTTTTCTTCGTGTCATCGAGTATCCTGTCTGACATATGGTATCCTTTCCATATCTCCTCCGCCTGTACGGTGACAAGGTCCTCGTAATGGCTTCTGTTGAAAACCGCTATTTCGCCTCTGCGCGGAACATTCTGATGTATCCTCCAGAGATAATCATGTGCAAGCTCATCAGCAGTCGGGGCTTTGTAGTAATGCACCTTTACGCCCTGAGGATTGACTCCGCTGAAAACATATTTTATCGCGGAATCCTTTCCGGAAGCGTCAAGAGCCTGTATCACAACGATAAGTCCCTCTCTCGCGTCTGCATAGAACCTGTCCTGAAGCATGATGAGCTCACGCTTTTTCTCCTCATATCCGGCAATGATCTCTTCCTTGTCCACATTGTCATCCCTGCTGTCTGTAGGCAGCTTGCGGATATCAGTCTTTTTGTCCTCACGGATCAGGTATTTGTCTGCCTTCAATTAAAAAACCTCCATTCTGTATAAGCCTGAAACGGCATTATTATTACTGATGTACCAGCGGCGCCACGGTCATCATGCTGTAAACAAGGACCGAATAAAGCGTTGCCTGTCTTGCGGCAAGAAGAGCGTGTCTTTCCTGTTCGCTGCTGACATTTTCATCACTTGCGTAAGCAATAGTGAGCAGCAGGAACGCATGGCTTATGGGTTCGCTCTTTCCGAATTCCGAGAGATCCCCCACAGAGCTGTGCTTCGCAAGGAAAGCTTCACTGTCGCTGATATCGCTCTGTATCTCCTCACTGCTGAACTTTGTTATCGAAAGCGCCGCCAGCATTGCAAGCTCATAATGCTTGCCGTACTTTCGGCCCTTTTTTATCATGCTTTCGTATAATTCACAGAATTTCGCGCATTTTTCCTCCGGCTTACCGGGGACCATGGCAAGCACATGGGAAACGGTCTGTATACTGTTATTATCTGCTTTGTGCTTCAGGAGTCTGAAGCTTGCCTCCATATCCTCTATGAGCTCGTCGTCGGATTTCTCCGAAAATGCAAGCATTACAGCAAACGCAACGTCCTCCTTTGTAGTGAGGATACGGTGTTCCTTTTTCATGCGGTCATATATCTGCCTGCCGCGCATTATGCGCTCCTCGTTATTCCCGGCATGGGCTATCCTCACAAGAAGGACCGACAGAAGAGCAAGATGCTCCGAATTGGTGAAATACTTTTTCAGCAGATCATAGCATTCAAGATATCTCTCCATTTCACGCCGTGGGTCTTCGCTTACGGAAAGCCATGAAGCGATCAGCGGCCGGACGGTACTGCGGAAGCTGGACAGCATTTTAGGATTCTCCTTTATAAGTTCCATGCTTTCCCTGAACTTTTCAAGCTCGAAAACCGCATCGGAAGCACAGAACACGTTTGCGCACACCGGATAGAGTATATCCCTTTCAAGGGGGTAAAAATCGGTAAACAGCCCCAGATTCAGCAGATACTTGTCACACAGCGTCTCAAGAAGCTCTTTCATGGCGCACCTCCTCACATATGGCTCTGAACAGAGTCCGGACATTCATAATATGCACTGCTCCGGAAAAATGCCTGAACTCATACAAAAAAACTGCCTTTTTTATCCTGTAAAATATTTATTGTAACTATTATATCACATTGCAATAAAAATTTCAATCAAAATTTTGTGAAAATATTGTTTTTTTCGCACAAATAGATTATAATAATGACATAACTGTCAAAAAACTGAGGAAACAGACACGAAATTACCGGTCAGGCTGCTCATGTCCGCCCACGTGTCTGCCCCTGTGACAGAACAAACATCTGAAAGGATAAAATTATGTCTCTGCACAAAAACGACTTTCCGGTCCTTGAATACGATACTTCGCCGAATGCACTGTTCAACGCTTCAAAAACGGATATTCCGCTGCCTGAAAAGGCGGTATACGGCTTTCTCGGCAGCTGCATAGACGAATATGCTGTCTCACATAAGGCTGCAGCAGCGGGAACAATAAAAACTATAACAAGGGATTATCCCGTATATATCGTCAAATGCGGCGGTGAGGACATATGCTTGTGTCAGGCGCCTATGGGCGCTCCGGCAGCTGTCCAGAACCTTGAGATCCTCATCCATAACGGAGTGAGGCATATCATTTCAGCCGGCTCCTGCGGAGTTCTCACAGAACTGCCCGAAAATGAATTCATTGTCCCGGTCAGGGCTCTCCGCGACGAAGGGAGCTCATACAAATACCTGCCGCCGTCGCGTTTCATAGAGCTTGATATGCCGGTCACAGAGCATATCTGCCGCACACTTGACAGCATGAATGTCCATTTCCGCAGATGCACCACATGGACTACGGACGGACTATTCCGTGAAACGCCCGAAACAGTTGGATACCGGCGCAGCGAGGGCTGCGATACTGTTGACATGGAGTGTGCCGCTCTCGCCGCCTGTGCAAAGTTCAGAGGCGCCGACTTCGGTATGCTGTTTTTTACCGCGGATTCACTTGCGGATATAAACAACTATGACAAACGCGGCTTCGGTATAGCTTCTCTTCAGCCTGCCCTTGAGCTCTGTCTGAGTATAATCGGCAGCTACAGACACGAAAAGAGGTGAAAAAAATGGCATATATAACCGAAATATCCGACCTTACCGCCGTGGAGCTCCTGCCATATACCGATACATCTGAGAAAAAACTGCTTGATTATTTTGCGCCGGGAGAAGGCATATTCACCGCCGAAAGCCCCAAGGTCATACGCACAGCTCTTGATTCCGGTTATGAACCTGTATCCCTGCTGCTTGAAAGGAAATACATAAACGGTCAGGCTGCCGATATAATAAGCCGCTGCGGAAATATCCCGGTCTACACCGCTTCATCGGACATACTTGAAAAGCTTACCGGCTTTAAGCTCACTCAGGGAGCTCTATGCGCGATGCGCCGCAAAAAGCTGCCTGCTCCAAGGGATATCCTCAAAAACGCGGAGAGGATAGCCGTTCTTGAGGACGTAATGAACCAGACAAATATCGGAGCTGTTTTCCGTTCAGCTGCGGCTCTCGGATTTGACGCCGTACTGCTGACTCCGTCATGCAGCGATCCTCTGTTCCGCCGAACCGTAAGGGTAAGTATGGGTACGGTCTTTCAGCTCCCGTGGACATATCTGAGCTCAGGCGCTCCGGACTACATATCAGAGCTGGAGGATCACGGCTTCGCCTGTGCCGCTATGGCACTCAGAAAAGATACCGTCAGGATCGACGATCGTCGCCTCAGGGACGAACCCAGACTCGCAGTTATACTCGGTACTGAGGGCGACGGGCTGAAAGGCGCAACTATAGACCGCTGCGGCTACACCATAAAGATACCGATGGCACACGGCGTTGATTCCCTCAATGTAGCGGCTGCCAGCGCTGTTGCATTCTTTCAGCTAAGCAAAAATATATAAAAACAGGCTGCATATGCAGCCTGTTTGCGTTTACCCCACATCAAAAATCAATGACCGCCGTAAATTTCCTGTCCCTGCAGTCTATTTTCAGCCTGAATCCGTTCTGTGCAGCCGCCGACGAAGCTATGGCAAGTCCCAGACCGTGGCTCTGCTTGTCGCTGCGAGCCTTATCGCCCTTTACAAAAGGCATGAGCAGATCCTTTGTATCTATATCTTCCTCTACATCATTTACAACGCACAAGCGTTTATTATCCGCAGTCACGCTTATTTTTCCGCCTGTTGAAGTATACTTTACCGCGTTGGAGATGAGGTTTTCCACCGCCGCCTCAAGAATATCCTCATCAGCGCTTACTTCTCCGCCGCCTTCCGTTATCAGTTCTATTTCCTTTTCTTCAAGCACTGTGCGGTATTTCTCAGCAGACTTCTCCGCGAGAGCTTTTATATCAACTTTCTTTCTGTTCAGCTTTGCTGACTGTTCCGTTTTGCTGAGTTTGAGAGTTTTTGCGATGATATCGTCGGTATACGCCACATTTTTCATGATCGAGCCGAGGTATTTCAGCTCCTTTTCACTTCCGCTGTCCCTGCGCATTTCCATAAGATTCTCCGCATAGCCGCCTATTACGGCAAGTGGAGTTTTCAGGTCATGTGCAAGATTGTTCGTAAGGGCACGCTGATAGTCCTCAAACTCATACCGAGCCTTGTTCTTTACGTTCCTGCTCCAGCAGGAAAGAAACTCGATAAGGGTCATAATGCCGAAAAGTATCCCAAGATAGAAGTAGAATCTCCTCAGCCTGCCGATACCTTTCAGGTCGGTATGTATCATGGAAAGGTACCCTTTTATGCCTTCCGCCTGTTCGGTATCATATTTCTGTATTATACCGCTTGAGTCATTCATAAGATAGGGGTCACTTTCCGAAAACTCCAGCCTGCTCGTCTTTTTATTCATGATATATTCGATATTCTTACGGCAATTCTCTGCTTCACGGTCAAATACAGCAGGTTTAACGCCTGAAATGCAGCAGTTTCCGCACTTTGGATATACCTCCCCATCATTCCGATCGAGCTCCAGCAGTTCATATCCTTCCACATCAGCATTTATCGTTACTTCGTATGCTTCCTTGTCATCAGCCTCCAGCGGATATATCTGCTCATCTGATACATAGCCGTAATCCATGAATCCGTAATCATACTTTCCTTTTTTCACCAGTATCTCATGCGGTATCATTTTCTGCTCAGCTTCATTGACATATAAGCTCTTTATCCGGAGCATTAAATAACCGTCGCTTCTTTTCTCTTTAAAATGATCGTCAAATAAGCTGTTCAGTTCGGGAATATCGTGTTCCAGCGGATCAAATGTGTACAACTGATCGTACTCCGGAGTCTTGTACTGCTCCGAATACTTTTCCGGCTGTTTACCGTAGTTTACGAACACAAACATTTTCGCGCGGTTTGAATGGAGTATCCTGCCGTTCTCATCAAAGGTAAATGACACTGAATAGCCTGACGGCTCTATCCATGTGCTCGGAACAAGACGTCCGCCCTCAATTCGCACATCTATATCCCCGGTATAGCACATAAAATACTGAAAAGGCAGCTTTCCGAGGTATACATTGGCTATTCTTCTTTCAAGACCGTATGAATATTCCTGCATCTGTCTGCAACTATGCTCCAAAGCGCTCATTCTTATCATGACAGGGAAAATTTTTCCCAGTATTACGGTAACTATGACCGGAAGTATCATTGCCTTCAGAAACATTTTCATGAACGTGGTACGCTTTAGTCTGCGCTCTTTTATGCGCCTCAATAATCTCTTTATCATGTGCTCACTCCTTTGTAAGCTTGTACCCCCGTCCCACCAGTGTTTTTATCTGTGCGCCTGCGCTGCCGAGGGCTTTTCTGAGTTTCTTTATATGGTTATCCACCACGCGGTCACTGCCGAAGTAGTCATAGCCCCATACCCTGTCGAGCAGAACATCACGGGTCACCACCCAGTTCTCATGCTCCAGAAGATAACGGAGTATGGCAAACTCCTTTGGAGGGAGCTCCACCTCTCCGCCCTCTGCAAAGCAGCGCAGAGTGACTGTATCAAGGCTTATACTGCCGCATTTCAGCTGATGGTCGTCATTCTTATTTCCTGCACGGCGCACAAGGGCTTCACACTTGCTGTAAAGCACCGAAAGCAGGAAGGGTTTTACAATATAGTCATCGCAGCCGAGGTCATAGCCGCTGAGGATATCCTCCTCGCGTCCCCTTGCAGTTATGAAGATCACCGGTATATCGTTTTTCATGCGTATCTGTCTGCACAGCTCAAAGCCGTCCGTTTCCGGCAGCATTATATCGAGCAGTACAAGGTCGCAGCCCTCCATGCCGCTGCTTATGATATCAGAAGCCTTTCCGCCGCTGTTCACAGCCTCGACAACGGTACCCTTATTGCCGAAGTACTCCCGTATGATCTCGCATATATCTGTATCGTCCTCAACAAGCAGTATTTTTTTCATAAGTTACGCGCTCCTTATCGTCTGACCAAATTATAAACTGATAATATGTCTTTTTTGTATCCTTTGTATGCTTTTTTTATATCATTATATCCAAATTGCATATATTTGTCAAACAAACCTCGGATAGCACCCGTAAAGCAGCCCCATAAACAGCAATAAACGATTAGAACAGAACAATTTTTGTCTTGTTTTCCACAGTCAGATATTATATAATAGATACAGATGATACAGTGGACAGATATGTAAATTGCTGAGAAACTGTATTTTTAAATACAGATAGTATAAAACTGTTATATGCATAACCGCTGCTAAAAAATGTTACAGGACATGAACATGAATAGATGGCAAACCTTCCCTGACGGTATGCATATTACATAAAGCTGCAGAGCTCACCCCTCCGCGCTGCAGCATTACGCCGGAGGATTAGGCTCCGGCCTTGGCAGTAATGGTACGAACGGGATCTCTGATCTCGTTCATCCACCCAAAGATGCTTTAATGATACACGATTGTACCACCTCTCTGAATAATAGATAAGAAAGTCCCCCTTATGACCGAGGGGACTTTCTTATTTCAGCAAAAACAGCCTGAACAGTAATGTTCAGGCTGTTTCTTATATTCAGGATATAACAGCGTTTTTCATTTCCCTTACGTACTCACCAACATAAGGTGCGGCTTCCCTGCCGTACTTTTCCAGTATTTTTATTATAGCCGAGCCAACGATCGCACCGTCGGAAAGACCTGCCATAGCCTTTGCCTGTTCGGGCTTTGATATACCAAAGCCGACAGCACAGGGCACATTCGTATTTTCACGTATCACCTTTACGATATCTCCGATATTGGTGTTAATCTCGCTTCTTACGCCGGTAACTCCGAGACTTGATACGATATATATAAAGCCAGTCGCTTCCTTTGCTATCATCGCTATGCGGTTCTCAGAAGTAGGAGCTATCAGTGATATAAGGTCAACTCCGTACTGCTTTGCAACTGCGGAGAACTCCTCCTTTTCTTCAAACGGAAGATCAGGAAGAATGATTCCGTCCACTCCTGTCTCACAGCAGCGAGCCATAAAGCGCTCAGCATCATAAGAAAATACAACATTAGCATAGGTCATGAATACAAAGGGTATCTTAACATCTCTGCGAAGCTCCTTTACAAGTTCAAAGACCTTGTCTGTAGTGACTCCGCCCGCAAGTGCGCGGATATTTGCCCCCTGTATCACAGGGCCCTCGGCTGTTGGGTCTGAAAATGGTATACCCAGCTCGATGAGATCAGCTCCGTTTTCAGCGGCTGCACGTACTACCTTTGCGGTAGTCTCAAGGTCGGGGTCTCCGCAGGTAATGAATGGTATGAAAGCCTTGCCGTCCGCAAAGGCAGCTTTGATATTACTCATGGATATCCTCCCCTCTGTATCTTGCGATAGCGGCACAGTCCTTGTCACCGCGTCCGGATACTGTAACGATTATTATTTTGTCCTTGTCCATTGTCGGAGCAAGCTTCATAGCGTAGGCGATCGCATGAGCTGACTCGATGGCAGGGATTATTCCCTCTGTACGTGAGAGATACTCGAAAGCGTTTACAGCTTCATCATCTGTTACCGGAACATATTCCGCTCTTCCTATGTCGTGGAGATGAGCGTGTTCAGGACCTACACCGGGATAGTCGAGACCTGCGGAGATAGAATAAACAGGAGCTATCTGACCGTACTCGTCCTGACAGAAATAGGACTTCATACCGTGGAATATGCCTATTCTTCCGGTGTTTACAGTAGCGGCAGTCTCAAAGGTATCTATGCCTCTTCCTGCAGCCTCGCAGCCTATAAGGCGTACTCCCTCGTCGGGAATGAAGTGATAGAAGCTTCCTATGGCATTTGAGCCGCCGCCTACACAGGCAATAACAGCGTCGGGAAGCCTTCCCTCCGCTTCAAGTATCTGCGCTCTCGCCTCACGGGAGATAACAGCCTGAAAATCGCGTACTATCGTGGGGAACGGATGAGGTCCCATAACGGAGCCGAGACAGTAATGTGTATCGGAAATACGTGAGGTCCACTCTCGCATAGCCTCGGAAACAGCGTCTTTAAGGGTAGCGGTACCGCTCTTTACGGGAATGACTTCAGAGCCGAGAAGCTTCATGCGGTAAACATTGAGAGCCTGACGCTTTGTGTCCTCCTCGCCCATGAATACCACGCACTCCATATCGAGGAGAGCAGCGGCTGTAGCAGTCGCAACTCCGTGCTGACCTGCTCCGGTCTCTGCGATAAGGCGTGTCTTGCCCATTTTCTTGGCAAGAAGAGCCTGACCGAGAACGTTGTTTATCTTATGTGAGCCTGTATGGTTGAGATCCTCACGCTTGAGGTATATCTTTGCTCCGCCCAGTTCACGGGTCAGCTTGTCCGCACGGTAAAGCAGAGACGGTCTGCCTGCGTAATTGTTCAGGAGCTCTGTAAGTTCACGGTTGAATTCGGGATCATTTTTATAGTGGTCGTAAGCCTGTTCAAGCTCAATGACCGCGTTCATAAGCGTTTCGGGGATGTACTGACCGCCGTGAACGCCGAATCTTCCTTTTGAATTTGACATATCATCTTTCCTTTCCTTATTTTACAGCCCTTACAGCCTCTGCAAAGGCAGCCATTTTATCATAGTCCTTGAACCCATCAGTTTCAAGGCAGGAGCTTGCGTCCAGCGCATACGGTTTAAAAGCCTTTATGGCTTCTGCTGCATTTTCGGGAGTTATCCCCCCTGCAAGGAAGAATTTCCGCTTTATACCGCTGATAAGCGACCAGTCAAAGACTTCTCCGGAGCCCCTGCCGGAATCAAGGAGAACAAAGTCAGCACAGCAGCTCTCAGCTCTTTCGCAGTCAACTGTACTGTTTATCCTGAAAGCCTTTATAACAGGTATCCCCAGACTTTTCAGTGCCTTTATGTCCTCTTCGCTCTCTTCTCCGTGGAGCTGAGCGACCTTTATTGCTCCGCACTTTACGGTGGAAACGATATTCTCCACTGATTCATTAACGAAGACTCCGACCGGGATTATCCTTTTATCGAGCAGCTTTGTCAGTCCTGCGGCTTTTTCCGGAGCGATATATCGCCTGCTCTTTTCCGCGAAAACGTAGCCGATGTAGTCCGGAAGCAGCCTGTTTGCGCAGTCTATGTCCTCCATGCGGCGAAGTCCGCACATTTTTATCTTAGTCATATTATCCTTTCAGCTCCGCAAGCTTTGCCTTTTTGTCAGCCGCTCTCATGAGAGTTTCGCCAATAAGCACAGCGTTTACGCCTGCCTCCCGGAGAAGTTTTATATCTTCCGCATTACGCACGCCGCTCTCGGAGACGAAGCTCACGGCTTCGGGAGCAAGCTCCCGAAGCCTGCGGCTGTTGCCTGTATCTACGGAAAAGTCTTTAAGATTGCGGTTATTCACTCCAATAATGCGGGAGCCCGCAGCAACAGCCGCACGAAGCTCCGCTTCGTCGTGAGCTTCGACGAGAGCCGATATGCCAAGCTCGTCGCAGATACCGATATATTCGCTAATCTGCTGCTGTGAAAGAATGGAGCAAATTAGCAGGACAGCCTTTGCGCCGAGAAGCTTTGCCTCGTATATCATATATTCGTCTACTGTGAAATCCTTACGTATACATGGGATACTTACGGCTGAGGCTATCTCCCTGAGGTACTCGTCGCTGCCGAGGAACCATTTCGGCTCTGTGAGGACTGATATACAGTCAGCTCCTGCAGCTTCGTACTCCTTTGCGATATCAAGATAGGGGAACTCCTCCGCTATAATGCCCTTTGACGGAGAAGCCTTCTTGCACTCGCATATAAAGGCGATATCCTCCTTTTTCAGAGCCTTTTCAAATTCAAAGCTTCCCTTCGGCAGCTGAAGAGCAAGCCTTTTTACCTCTTCTGCCGAAAGCTTTTTCTTAGCCGCAGCCACACGCTCACGGGCGTAGTCTGCAAGCTGGTCGAGAATTGTCATGCCGCACCTCAGTCCTGTGATTCAGCTATGAACTTATCCATTACCGCAAGGGCAGCACCGCTGTCGATAAGCTCCGCAGCCTTTTTAACACCCTCAACCATTGTCTCAGCCTTGCCGCCGATATAGATAGCCGCGCCGGCGTTGAGAAGAACCGCGTTTCTCTTGTGTCCCTTAATACTGCCGTCGAGGATACCGCGTGTAATAGCTGCATTTTCTTCGGGAGTACCGCCCTTCAGGTCGTCCTTTGTGCAGCGCTCGAAGCCGAACTGTTCGGGAGTTATCTCATAATTCTTCATCCAGCCGTCCCTGTACTCGCATACAGCAGTGGGAGCGCTGAGTGATATCTCGTCAAGCTTATCCTTGCCGAATACTACCATACCGTTCTTCGAGCCCAGCTTCATGAGAACCTCAGCAACAGGTTCAAGGAGAACGCTGTCGTAAACGCCGAGGAGGTGGTGATTAGGGCAGGCAGGATTTGTAAGAGGTCCGAGGATATTGAATACTGTGCGGAAGCCAAGCTCCTTTCTTATGGGACCTACATACTTCATGGAGGTGTGGTATTTCTGAGCGAAGAAGAAGCAGAAGCCCACATCTTCAAGAAGCTTTCTGCACTTCTCAGGTTCAAGAGCAATATTAGCACCGAGAGCTTCAAGGCAGTCGGCAGTTCCTGAGAGAGAAGATGCAGCGCGGTTGCCGTGCTTTGACACCTTTATTCCTGAAGCTGCTATAACGAAAGCAGAGGTTGTTGAGATATTGAAGCTGTGAGCGTTGTCACCGCCTGTTCCCACTATTTCAAGGAGATCCATATTGTGCTCGAACTTTATAGCAGCGTCACGCATTGCGGCTGCACAGCCTGTTATCTCGTCTATAGTCTCAGCCTTTGTGCTCTTTGTGGAAAGAGCGGCAAGAAAAGCCGCATTCTGTGTGGAAGTTGTTTCTCCCGACATTATCTCCGATATTACCTTGTATGCCTCGTCGTAGGTGAGGTCCTCCTTGTTTACTATCTTTACGATCGCTTCCTTGATCATAATAAAACCTCCGTTCAGTCTATAGAATTATAATTCGATGAAATTGCGCAGCATTATCTTTCCGTCGGGAGTCATTATGGACTCCGGGTGGAACTGCACACCGTATATGGGGAAATCCTTATGCTGCACCGCCATTATCTCTCCGTCGTCGGCAACTGCCGTAACCTCGAAACAATCGGGAATCGTGGCAGCGTCCGCCGCAAGTGAGTGATATCTCGCAACGGGAGCGCCCTCGTTTATGCCTCTGAAAATGGGGCTGTTGTTCATGAAGCTTATAACGGACTGCTTTCCGTGCATCAGCTCCTTGGCGTAGGTCACCTTAGCGCCGTAAGCCGCGCATATAGCCTGATGTCCGAGGCATACGCCGAGAGTCGGGATCTTCCTGCATACCGTTTTAGCCGCTTCCACTATGATACCTGCGTCCTCCGGACGTCCGGGACCGGGAGAAAGGATTATCTTGTCCGGAGCAAGCTCCTCTATCTCCCCCACTGTCATCTCGTCGTTCCTGATGACCCTGATATCGGGACATATCTCACCTACAAGCTGATAGAGATTGTAGGAAAAGCTGTCATAATTATCAATGAGAAGAATCATACATCCGCCTCCTCTGCAAGTTTAAGTGCATTGACCACAGCCGCTGCCTTGTTTATGCACTCCTGATATTCCTTTTCGGGAACCGAGTCCGCAACTATTCCTGCACCGCTCCTTACGAATACCTTGCCGTTCTTCTTGTAGGCTATGCGTATAGCGATACAGGTATCGAGGTTTCCGGTGAAGTCTATGTAACCGATAGCGCCGCCGTAAATACCGCGCTTGTTGTTCTCCAGATCTGCTATGAGCTGACAGGCGCGTATCTTGGGAGCTCCCGAAAGAGTTCCTGCCGGAAGTACAGCGCTCACGGCGTCAAGTCCATCAAACTCCTCCCTTATCTCTCCCCGCACCGTAGAGCCGATGTGCATTACATGGGAATAACGCTCTATGCTGTGGAGCTTTTCAACTTCCACGCTGCCGAATTTACTGATCTTTCCGAGATCGTTGCGTCCGAGGTCCACAAGCATATTGTGCTCTGCAAGCTCCTTTTCGTCTGCAAGCAGGTCTGCTTCGAGAGCTTTGTCCTCAGCGTCCGTCTTTCCGCGGGGACGCGTTCCTGCAAGCGGGAATGTATGGAGCACACCGTCCTCCAGCTTTACAAGAGTTTCAGGAGAAGCTCCTGCAATCTCAACGTCTGTGCCGGAGAAGTAGAACATATAAGGCGAAGGGTTGATAGTCCTGAGTACACGGTAGGTATTCAGCAGACTTCCCTCATATTCTGCGCAGAGTCGGTTGGAGAGAACTATCTGGAAGATATCGCCCTCGTGGATATGGCGCTTTGCCTTTTCAACCATATCACAGTACTGCTCCTTGCTGAACAGTGCTGTGACCTCGCTTTTCAGATGACCTGCCGGTTCACGCTTTGGAACGCCGTTCCTGAGGAGGTCAGCCATCTGCTGGAGCTCCATTTTCGCCTTGTTGTAGCCTGCCTCGCCCTCTTCAAGACGCATATTCACAATGAGTATGAGCTTCTGACGAAAGTTGTCAAAGGCTATGACCTTGTCAAAAAGCATCAGATCTACGTCCTTGAAGTTCTCGGTATCGTTGACATCGGTACGCAGCGTCTTTTCGCTGTACGCAAGGAAATCATAGGAAAAATATCCTGTGAGACCGCCTGTGAATGCGGGAAGATAATCGAATCTCGGACTTCTGTAATTTGAAAGTATCTGTCTTATCTGAACTGACGGATCATCTGTTGTCATTTTCACATCGCCGATAGTCAGTTCACTGCCTGCCGCAGTTATCTGCAGCTTAGGATCGTAGCCGAGGAAGGTATATCGTCCCCACTTTTCCTTATCAGCCACCGACTCCAGCATATAGCAGTAAGTCGAGATACTTTTGAGTATCATTATGGCTTCGATAGGAGTGCAGATATCCGACAGTATCTCACAGCTTACAGGGAGAATATCGTATCTGCCGCTCTCGGCATAACGTCTGACTTCGTCGAATTCGGGTAAAAACTTCATTATAAGCACCTCCGCAGCCTGTCAGGAAAATAAAAAAGCCCTGACAGACCAGTATGATCTGTCAAGGACGAATAATCTTATCCGCGGTACCACCTTGATTCACGGCATTGCCGTGCGCTTTACAGGATACTGTCATATCCCTGATGATTAACGCACATCCTTACGTTGCAGAATACTCTGGGAATAATGCCGGGAACCTGTCCCCTTAAAACAGCCGTCCCTCCGGAACTGCCGCTCCCTCCGGAACCCTGTCCTGATACGCCATTGCCCATTTGACTGCACCCTCGGCGGTCCATTTGCTAATCTGTTTTTCACCCGACTCTCAGCTGCGCGGGCTCTCTGTGGAAGCATAATTAACTTTATCTCCGCTTCAACGGTTTAACTTGTTATTATTATACCACTGTTATACTTACTTGTCAAGTAGTTTTTGAAATTTCCTGTCCTGCGCAAGAAAAAAGCCATACTCACTGAGTACAGCCCTTTCTGATTTGTCCCTTACAACAAATTCTTTATTGCACGTGAGGTACAGCTCCCGTGCAGAAGCAAAGGAATCACTTCTTAAATATATTATATTCTAAGACACTTGATTTAGCAAGATGTTTTTTGCGAAAAAGCTGTCCGGCTGTGCAAAAAGTGCGGTTATGCACAAAAATCATATTTCATACCGAAATCTTTTTGTTGCAAAAGTAAGCTTGCACTCTGTTTACAGATCTTTCAGCATTATATACTCCTCATCATTTTCATCAACTGTCACAAAGCCGAGTTTCCGGTACATTTTTACGGCATAATTTGCTTTCTGAACTGAAAGCGAAGTTCTTCTGCAGCCCTTATCCCATAGTCCGCTGAGCAACGCCGACATAAGCCCGGTCCCTATCCCCTGCCCGCGATACTCTTTATACAGAGCGACCGCCAGTGAAGGAGTTTCATCGTCGATATGCCCGTAATCATGCATTATCCTTGCCCACGCCGCACCTACAGCCCTTCCGTCCACAAAGGCTGCATAGGCGGTATCACAGGGCAATGTACCGAAATCCTTTATATATACCTGAAGATCCGGCAGTTTTATGATATCACGTGCCGGCGGCTCTGCCCCTTCCGGAATAAATATGGCTTCATACAGAAAATCTTCGAGCAGTCTGTATTCATCTGCGTGCATTTCTCTTATCGTATATCCCATATTTTCACCTCATACCGTAAGTTCTATGATATTCCCCTCAAAAGCCGAAATGCAGCTCTCATAGTAGCCGTCCCCCGTAGTCCTCGGACCGCTTATTACTTCATAGCCGTCATTTCGCAGCCTTTCGGTCAGCTCCCCGACCTTTTCAGGACTGCCGAGACTGAAAGCGATATGCACATATCCGGTCCTTGCAGCAGATTTACGCATATCCTCCATATCCGGACGGTTCATGAGCTCCAGACGTGAGCCGTCGTCAAAGCTGATAAAATAGGAGCGGAAACCGGTCCTTTCATTATGATAGCCGCTGTCTGAGCTGCCGCCGAAGTACCTGAGGAAAAATTCCCGTGCGCCTTCGAGGTCGCTGACGTACATAGCTATATGTTCAATTTTCATGGTCACAGCTCCTTTCCATGATGAAATTATAACTTATACTCCTGCTCATGTCAACAGAAGAAGTTTTCCTGTCTGCAAAATAGGTGTTTTAGTATGATAACGCAATGTACGCTATTCTGCGTTATTTCTCCTCTTTCACATTGTTTCTCCTGTGCAACAAAAAGTCTGTCCGTGTTGATTTCGGGCATACTGCGTGTTATAATTGGTGTGGTCTCAATAACCTCCGCATGAAGGCTATTGAGATGAACAAAGCTCAGAAACGAAAGTGTAAAGTGAAAAGGAGTAAAAAATGCTCGAACTTAAAAATATTGTTTTCAACGCGGACAATGACGGCAAAAACGTCGGTATCCTCCGCGATATAAGCCTCACAGTCGGCGATAACAAATTCGTGGTCATCACAGGTCCCAACGGCGGAGGAAAGTCCACACTTGCCAAGGTCGTTGCAGGTATAGTAAAAAACAATTCCGGTCAGATAATCTTCGACGGCGAGGACATCACAGAAAAAAGCATAACCGAACGCGCGAAAATGGGCATAGGCTTCGCATTTCAGCAGCCTGTCCGCTTCAAGGGCATGACAGTTATCGACCTGCTCAGGATAGCAGCCGGCAAAAATCTTTCAGTGTCCGAAGCCTGCGAATACCTCTCCGAAGTAGGTCTCTGCGCCAAGGATTATATCGACCGTGAGATAAACGCTTCACTTTCGGGCGGAGAGCTGAAGCGTATAGAGATAGCCACGGTACTTGCCCGTGATGTGAAGCTTGCTCTTTTCGACGAGCCGGAGGCAGGCATAGACCTGTGGAGCTTCAGCAACCTTATCCGTATATTTGAGAATATGCGCAAAGACCGCAGAGGCAGATCAATAATCGTTATATCTCATCAGGAGCGCATACTCAATATCGCAGACGAGATAGTAGTCATCGCCGACGGAAAGATAGTAAAGCAGGGCGATAAGGATATTATACTTCCTGAAATAACAGGTACGGAAAATGCTGTGAACGTATGCAGCAAAATACAGTAAGGAGGCGGCAGATATGGTTCAGATGGACGCAGTTCAGAAAAGACTTTTTCAGGAGGTAGCCGATCTCCACGGTATCCCGGAGGGAGCCTATAATCTCCGCGCAAACGGTCAGGCTATCAGCAGGAACACCACTGCAAATATAGATATACAGTCAAAAACAGACGTCAGCGGTATTGATATCCGCATAAAGGACGGCACAAGGAATGAAAGCGTGCATATCCCCGTTGTCCTCAGTCAGAGCGGTATAAAGGAGAACGTATACAACGATTTCTACATTGGCGAAAACTGCGACGTCCTCATAGTCGCAGGCTGCGGTATCGAAAACTGCGGCTCTCAGGATTCCGAGCACGACGGTATACACCGATTCTATATAGGAAAGAACTCCCGTGTAAAATATGTTGAAAAGCACTACGGCTCAGGCGACGGAAGCGGAAAACGTATACTCAACCCCGTTACAGAGGTCTACATGGAGGACGGAAGCACCATGGAAATGGAAATGGTGCAGATAAAGGGAGTTGACTCCACTGAGAGGACAACTATCGCAGAGCTTAAAGAAAACGCCAAGCTCATAGTCCGCGAAAGGCTCATGACCCACGGTGTTCAGCAGGCAGGAAGCATATACAAGGTAGACCTGAAGGGTGACGGTTCAAGCGCTGACGTTGTCTCACGTTCTGTTGCGCGTGACGACTCTTATCAGAAGCTTGACCTCTGCATCATCGGAAACGCCGCCTGCAGCGGACATACCGAATGTGACTCCATAATAATGGATAACGGAAGGATACTTGCTGTTCCCTCTCTTGAAGCGAACAGTATCGACGCAGCTCTCGTTCACGAGGCTGCTATCGGCAAGATCGCAGGCGAACAGCTCATAAAGCTCATGACCCTCGGACTTACCGAGGCTGAGGCTGAAGAGCAGATAATAAACGGCTTCCTAAAGTGAGGCTGCTGTGCTGTATTGCTGCTAATATAAATCATAATTTTGCGGAGCAAAATTATGATTTAGTTTAGAGCATGGGGGAAGCTTATGAAAAAGGCACTGAAAAGAACTGCGCTCATACTTGCGATATTCCTGATAGTTTCCTTTATAATAGGGTATATCATCACCGCAAATGAAATGAAAAAGAACTTCGGGCGCGGCGAATATCCTGACAAAAACCTGACAGCCACATGGTTCTACGACCACTACGAAAACGATTATCCCCGTGAAGAAGTCAGCTTCAGATCCGGTGACAACACACTGAAGGGCTTCCTTTACGGCATGGGCGGCAAAAAAGGACTTATCGTCTTCGCTCACGGTATAGGCAGCGGACATGAGTTCTATCTTGGGCTGATAACACGTCTCGTTGACCTTGACTGGAGCGTTTTCGCTTATGACTGCACCGGAAGCGGCTACAGCGATGGCGAGGGCACAAAAGGTCTTGCACAGTCGCTGATAGACCTTGACAAAGCCCTTAGTTTCACGGAGAGTGACAGCCGCACAAAGGATATGGACAAATACGTCCTCGGACACAGCTGGGGAGGCTATGCTGCCGCGGCTGTACTCAATTTCGATCACGACATCAAGGCGTGTATCTCAATGTCAGGCTACAATACGCCCTTTGCGGAGCTTGCTGAAAACTGCGACGGCTCATACGGAATGGCTGCAAAGCTTCTGTATCCGCTGGTATGGACCTACAATAAGGTGACATTCGGCAAAAATTCATCATGGTCGGCAGTTGACGGCATAAACAAATCAGGTATACCTGTACTTGTGATACACGGTGATAATGACGATGTGATAAAATATAACGGCGCCTCGATAATTGCCCAAAGGGACAGGATAACGAATCCCAAGGCTGAGTTCTATACCTTTTCCGAGGAAAAAAGAAACGGTCACAATTCCTATTTCAATACAACGGAATATACCGAATACAAGGAAAACACCCTTATCCCCCTGCAGGACGAGCTCAACGCTAAATACAACAATGATGTTCCGTACGATGAGAGAGTAAAGTTCTATAAGTCCATAGACGGCGAGCTCTATAACGGCTTCAATCCGGAAGTCATCTCGCTGATAAACAGCTTTTTTGAAAAGGCTGCTTAAACAGCGCCTCATTAAAAAACAAAACATCTGACATTCAAGTGGCTGCCTATGGCAGTCACTTTTATATCCCTTTATGAAAATGCAGTGAAAAAATCCCTGTCCGCCTTGACAAGCTCTGAAAATATGGTATAATAAGGATGAAAATGAAATTCATTCTCAAATTAAAAGGAGCGTACAGAATGAAAAATTTAAAAAACCGAATAGCGGCTGCTGCGGCAGTATTTGTTTTTGTATCGGTACTATTCTGTTCCGCTGTCTTTATCATAGACCATGCTTCCCATAAATGTCAGGGAAGCGGATGTGAGATATGTGCCGAGCTCGCTCAGTGCAGCAATAATCTGCGTACCTACTTTATACCCGGTTATTCCGCCGTATGCACCGCAGCTGCTGTTTTTACCGTATACACTGCGGTATCAGCCGCAAAGGGAGCCGATACAGCCAATACTCTCATATCCATGAAAGTGGAGCTTCTTAACTGAATCATCCTCTGTTATCATTATATAGTGCAGCACAGGAGCGTATGCTCATATACCATGCTGCAATGCGTTATCATTACTAACCGGAGGTTTTTATTTATGTTCAGAAAAATCATTGTCACAGCGCTCAGCCTTGTTTTAGGAACCATGAGTCTTGCAGGCTGCAGCTCTGCAGATACAGGCAGCAGTCAGCCTGCCACCAGGGAAGAGAAAAATTACGAAACGAACGGCAAGTCTGAAAAGCTGAGTATCGTATGCACCATATTCCCGGAATATGACTGGGTAAAAGAAATAATGGGAAGTCACGCCAATGACGCCGAGATAACATATCTCCTCAACAGCGGCACTGATCTCCATAACTTCCAGCCCACAGCAGACGACATACTGAAAATATCTACCTGCGACCTGTTTATCCATGTTGGAGGAGAGTCCGACAAATGGGTCAGCGATATTCTCAACGAGACCGTAAACAAGGATATGCAGACTCTCTGCCTTATGGATCTTCTCGGCGATTCCGCAAAGGAAGAAGAGATCAAGGAGGGCATGGAAGCCGAGGAGGAAGATGAACACGACGACGACGACCATGACGAAGAAGGACCGGAGTACGACGAACACGTATGGCTCTCGCTGAAAAACGCAAAGATCATATGCGGCGATATCGCCAAAGCCATCGCAAAAGCTGATCCGGATAATGCTGCCGATTACAGCATCAACCTTGCTGCTTATTCAGCAAAGCTTGACGAGCTCGACGCAAAATTCGCTTCTCTTGCAGGTTCTGCAAAGAATAAGACACTTATATTCGGAGACCGTTTCCCCTTCCGTTATTTCGTTGACGACTACAGTATAGATTACTATGCAGCGTTTGTCGGCTGCTCTGCTGAAAGCGAAGCAAGCTTCAAGACTATCAGCTTCCTCGCGGAAAAGCTCAGCGAACTGGACTGCGATACTATATTTACCATCGAGAATTCCGACAAGTCAATTGCAGAAGCAATAATCACCAATTCAAAGAAAAAGGACTGCGGTATTGCAGAACTCAATTCGATACAGTCTGTAACATCAGCGGACGCCGGAAACGGTGTTTCTTACCTTTCTCTTATGGAGCAGAACTACGACGTTCTTGCGGAGTATTTTAAATAAAAGGTCGTGAATCACTATGAAATCTATCAAAACATTTATCGCATTAATGGCACTCCCACTCTGCTTTTATTCCTGCAACGGCACAACCGCTTCCAGCAGTGAGCCGTCATATCAGTCCTCCGGAGATACACCTGTGGGCGGCATAAAGCCCAAAGATGAAGCCTTCAACAGCAGCAGCGGAGAATATGATATTGACCTCACACAGCTCAGCTCTTCCATGGTGTACGCTCAGGTAAACGATATGTTCGTTAATCCCGATCAGTATGTGGGAAAGACGGTCAAAGCAAACGGTACTTTCGACTACTTCAAGGACGATAAGACTGGAAACGAATACTTTTCGGTAGTCATCAAGGACGCTACAGCCTGCTGCGCACAGGGGCTGGAATTCGTTCTCGACGGGGACTACACCTATCCCAAGGATTACCCGGCACAGAACGCTGAGATCACAGTTACTGGAAAATTCAATTATTATAATGAAGGCGAGAACAGATATGCACAGCTGACGAATGCGAAAATGGATGTCGGACAGCTTTCATGGTAAAACAATCTTAAATACTATAAAAATTATAGTAAAAATACAACATCAGCTCCGCGGAAAAAGCTTTCACGGAGCTGTTTTTATTTTCAAAAATGGCTGTCTATTGACAAAAACGCCTTAAAATGGTATAATCACCATATTAGGGGAAGAGGACTCCGCTATTCACGGAGATCCAAAGCTGATCTGAAACGAGGAATTGTATGAAAACAGCAGTAATGACTGATACAAACAGTGGTATTACTTTGGAGGAGGGCAGGAGCCACGGTATATATGTGCTGCCTATGCCTGTAATTATAGACGGCAAGGACTTCACAGAAGAAATAGACCTGACCCACAGAGCTCTCTATAAGGCTCTCAAAGAAAACAAGGATATAGTTTCCTCGCAGCCGTCTCCCGGAGCTCTTACCGAAATGTGGGACAGGATACTCGCAGACGGTTACGATGAGCTTGTATATATCCCGATGTCAAGCGGTCTGAGCGGTTCCTGCGATACTGCAAAGGCTCTCTCCATAGATTACGACGGGAAGGTTTTCGTAGTTGACAATCACCGTATCTCGATAACTCTGCTTGATTCGGTATACGACGCGAAGTTCTGCGCCGACAGCGGCATGAGCGCTGCCAATATAAAAGATTCTCTGGAAAAGAACGCTTATCAGAACGATATATATATCACGCTGCAAAGTCTTAAACGCATAACCAAAACGGGACGTATCACAGCTGCCGGTGCGGCGATAGCGACTGTCCTCAATCTCAAGCCTATACTAAAGATACAGGGTGGCAAGCTGGACGCTTATGCCAAGGCAAGAGGAATGTCCGCTGCAGAGGATAAAATGCTGGAGGCAGTCCGCAGGGATATCGAGAGCAAGTACGCAGATGTCCCCAGGGAGCACCTGAGCATAGGCGCTGCAGGCACTATGGAGACCGAGGAGGAGATAGAGCGCTGGGTTGGCATAGTAAAGTCGGAGTTCAGCGGATATAAGGTGACATACCGTCCTCTTGCGTGCAGTATCGCTTCCCATGTGGGAACAGGCACTCAGGGAGTTGCCGTGGGTCTGACGGCAAGGGCGCTGGAAATAAATTGATATAAATGTAAAAGCCGTGTTTTTAACACGGCTTTATCGTTAATCCTGTAGCTCATACAACTCAACAGTGTCTTTTTCAATGTCGGACAGCATTATTTTAAAAATAATCGGAAAGCCTGTTCCCCAACACTTTTTTGCTTCAGAAGCAAAGTCTTTTTCGTCTGAAAGATCATAAGGATACAGGACCATTTTTAATTCAGTATACATAATCCCGTTTTTTTCATTATAGAGACCGTTGTTTCCATTAAAACCGCTTAAACGGTCAAACGCTATCAAAACTGTTCTTACGTTCTCGATTATTTCAATTTGCGGCAATGCTTTTTCGCTCCGTGCCGCTCTGCTTCTCAAAAACCCATTGTCATCCATTGAGTGTATGATATAGTCAAAAAGCTGCTCACATCGTTCATTATCATCTGTAATCACCTTGGCTATACGGCGGAACAACTCATAATTATTCATGGCTTTCCCTCCTTTCCCTTTCTGATTTCAGAGCTTCTTCGAGTTTTATAAGGTCTGTCTCTGACAAAGGAAGATCAATATCGGAAATCTTCATACTGGAGGCAATATGCGCCTCTTTGTATTCGCCAGTATAAGCACATATTCCTATCCTGTCCATAAGTGCGTGGTAGTTGCCTGATCCTGGGTCTCTGTCAAAAGCCTGTAGCGAAATAAAATAATTAAAACCGTCCTTTGATGCTTCAACCCACTTCCAATTAGAAAGATCATAAGGTTTTATACAGTTTTTCCCTGATTTATAATTAGTTCTGCCTTTTCCTCCGGTTTCGCCTACTACTGAGTATCCGTTATCTTTTAGGTAATCCGCTATCTTTTTACGTTCCTTCTCTCGCGCATTAACATATTCAGTTTTGATTTCTTCAAATGTTCTTTCTTCTAGCATATTAGCCCTCCTTTTATTTAATAATGTAATTATTATATCATATACTTTAAGGATATTCAATCGCAAAAATAGACAAAAGAGGACGGTTCTTACGAACCGTCCTCTATAATTCGTACAGTGAATTAATTACTTCATAGCCTCTTCAACAGCAACTGCGCAAGCAACTGTTGCACCGACCATCGGGTTGTTACCCATGCCGATAAGTCCCATCATCTCAACGTGAGCCGGAACTGATGAAGAACCTGCGAACTGTGCATCAGAGTGCATACGTCCGAGAGTATCTGTCATACCGTAGGAAGCAGGACCTGCTGCCATATTGTCAGGGTGGAGTGTACGTCCTGTACCGCCGCCGGAAGCAACTGAGAAATACTTCTTGCCAGCGTCAACGCGCTCCTTCTTGTAGGTACCCGCAACAGGATGCTGGAAACGTGTGGGGTTAGTTGAGTTACCTGTGATAGATACGTCAACGTTCTCCTTCCACATGATAGCAACGCCTTCTCTTACGTCGTTAGCGCCGTAGCAGTTTACCTTAGCACGGAGACCATCTGAGTAAGCCTTGCGGAATACTTCCTTTACCTCGCCTGTAGCGTAGTCCATTTCTGTCTCGATGTATGTAAAGCCGTTGATACGTGCGATGATCTGAGCAGCGTCCTTGCCGAGACCGTTGAGGATAACGCGGAGGGGCTTCTGACGAACCTTGTTTGCCTTCTCAGCGATACCGATAGCTCCCTCAGCAGCAGCGAAGGACTCGTGACCTGCCAGGAATGCGAAGCACTCTGTGTCCTCTTCAAGAAGCATCTTGCCGAGATTACCGTGGCCGAGACCGACCTTACGCTGGTCAGCAACTGAACCGGGGATACAGAAAGCCTGAAGTCCCTCACCGATCGCAGCAGCAGCGTCGGCAGCTCTCTTGCAGCCCTTCTTTATAGCGATAGCGCAGCCTACTGTGTAAGCCCACTTTGCATTTTCAAAACAGATAGGCTGGATACCCTCTACAAGCTTGTAGATATCGAGGCCCTTAGCCTTACATACGTCAGCACACTCTTCGATTGAGCTGATACCGTATTCTTTAAGAACAGCGAGAATCTGCTTCTCACGTCTCTCATATGATTCAAATAAAGCCATTTTACAAGTCCTCCTTAGTCTTTTCTGGGATCAACGATCTTAACTGCGTCAGCAACTCTGCCGTACTGGCCCTGTGCCTTTTCAAATGCAGTATTTGCGTCATCGCCTGCCTTGATGAAGTCCATCATCTTACCAAAGTTGATGAACTTGTAGCCGATGATCTCGTCGTCCTCATTAAGAGCGAGACCTGTGATATAGCCGTCTGTGAGTTCAAGATAACGGGGACCCTTCTTGAGAGTACCGTATGTAGTACCGATCTGTGAACGGAGTCCCTTACCGAGATCCTCAAGACCTGCGCCGATAACGAGACCGCCCTCAGAGAATGCAGACTGTGAACGACCGTATACGATCTGGAGGAAGAGCTCTCTCATAGCAGTGTTTATAGCATCACAAACGAGGTCTGTGTTAAGAGCTTCAAGAATAGTTCTGCCGGGAAGGATCTCAGCAGCCATAGCAGCGGAGTGTGTCATACCCGAACAGCCGATAGTCTCAACGAGAGCTTCCTGTATAACGCCTTCCTTAACATTGAGTGTGAGCTTGCAGGTACCCTGCTCAGGTGCGCACCAGCCTATACCGTGTGTAAAGCCGGAAATATCCTTTATCTCCTTAGCCTTTACCCACTTTGCTTCCTCAGGAATCGGAGCAGCGCCGTGAGCAACGCCCTGTGCGATAGGGCACATTGTTTCAACTTCGTGCGAATAAATCATTATAAATACTCCTTTCGGTTTTTAGGCAGCCCATATTGCACGATAAGCCATTGCGGTACAATAAGCGGCTTTTCTGTTTCATGCACTGATACTGTGCGAAATGTATCCTGTTCTGTGCCAAACATACCTAATATATATAATACGACTTTTTCGCTTTAAAATCAAGTCTTTTTTGCAAAAAAATTTCTCAGTTTATTGCTGATTTCTTACACACGGCTATATATCGGCTTATACAGCGTTAAAAAAATAACATTCCCGTTTTTGCCGCTTGATTTTCAAATAAAAATAGGTTATAATAAAATATATCACTAATAAATGCCGTAAAACGGTTATTTTCCTTAACTTAGCTCAGGAAGCTAAGATCCTTTATTTGCAACAGAAATTTGTGTATCAAACTATTTCAGCACTGAAGTTCATAAAAATACATTGTTTTAAATCATGTCTTTTAAGGAGCATTTTTCATGGAATTCTATGAAGCGGTAAATAACAGGAAAACCATCAGGGATTTTGAAAATGAAACTATCCCAGAGGAGATACTGGAGAGAATAATATCAGCGGCTTTCAAAGCGCCTACAAATGACCATATGAGAGACTGGCATTACATAATCGTAAGAGACAGGGACACCGCATACCGTCTGCTTGATATTATTCCCAAGGGTATTTCCGTTGAAGATATGGAAGCACTGATACGTGACTGGAATCTTAACGACAGCATACAGCAGGAGTGCTACCGCAATGCCGTACCCAAGCAGTACAGGATGCTGCTCGATGCGTCAGCTGTCATTATTCCCCTGCTGAAACAAAAAACTGATATCCTGCACCCTGACAACATTTCTCACCTTAACGGATTTGCTTCAATATGGTGCAGTATTGAAAATATCTTCCTTGCCGCCACGGCAGAAGGATACGGCTGCAATCTGAGGATACCCCTCGGTGACGAGGAAGAGTACGCAAGAGGCGTACTTGGTTTCCCGGAGGATTATTTTATGCCCTGCTTTATCGGCATAGGCAGGCCAAAAAATGACACAGCTCCCGTAAAACAAAAGGAGATCAGCATTAAGGAAAGAATACACTGGGATAAATTCTGATTCATTAGAAAGGAATACTATCAATATGACATACGACCATGCTGACAAGGCCTGCGAGCTCTTTGCAGGCGGTCTCAACTGCGCTCAGTCAATATTTGTCGCTTTCTGTGACGTCACGGGAATGGACAGGGATCTCGCTGTACGCCTGTCATCGTCTTTTGGCGGAGGTATGGGAAGAATGCGTGAGGTCTGCGGCACCTGCTCTGCCATGTTCATGGTGGCCGGCATACTATACGGTCCCGGCAGCGACTTCACCCATGAAGAAAAATCCGCCCATTACGGGCTCATTCAGGAGCTTGCTGCCCGTTTCAGGGAAAAGCACGACACCATTATCTGCCGTGAACTGCTCAAAGGACTGTCAGTCACAAGCGATCCTGAACCTGAAAAACGCACGGAACAGTATTATAAAGTCCGTCCCTGCGTCAGATTTGTCCGCACAGCTGCTGAAATACTTGATTCTTACCTCAAAGAAAACCCGCCGCAAAACAACTCATGATCAAATCAGGCTTTTTGCCTTATTTAAGCCATTTGCTAATGAATCTAATAATATTTACAATTTATATATTGAATTTTTACCGTATTTGATGTATAATAAAACATAGTTTACTTGAGGGGAAGTGACAACTGGTATGGACTCCCAAAATGGTTCTAATTTTTTAAGAGATTTCGTTGCAGACCACAAGCATTTTTTTGACCACACAAATGAAATATCGGTCTTTTCCATAGGACTGGCAGCTTGTCTCTGCGCCCATATTTCGTATTTCGTCATGTTCTATTACCTTAATGTAAAAGAACTGATGATCTTTAATATTTTCAGCATACTGACATATATAATCCTTATTATAGCCGTCCGCTTTGTACGCGACAGAAGCATTATCGTTTACCTCGGAGATCTGGAGATCATACTTCATGCTGCTTACGCCACCCATCTGCTCGGCTGGCAGCCGGATTTCGCAATGTTCTTTATTCTCATTATCCCTGCCACATTTCTTACGAAGACACAAAAGGTTTATATACCTATCCTGATAGGCGCGTTATCGCTCGGATTGTACCTGTACTTCAAAATAACGCTTGCGTACAATGCCAATGTCAAGTATACATTTGATGATAATAACATAATAAGGGCTATACAGATAACCAACGCTATTATCGGAGTATTCGTGATGCTCTGTGCGGCTATGACAAATATCCTGCTGCGTGAGTACATGGAGTTCCAGCTCATCGACCAGAGGGAGACTTTCAAGAAGCTCGCTTCCATCGACCCGCTGACAAATCTGTACAACCGACGCGCTATGAATGAGAACATAAGGGCTATCCGCCGTAACTGCCGCTCACCCAAGAGCAAGTACGTTATCGGTATCGGAGACATTGACAATTTCAAGAGAATAAACGATACCTATGGTCACGATACAGGCGACAAGGTACTGGTATACGTTTCAAATCTTTTCATAAGCACCATTCCTGACGGCGGATACGCTGCAAGATGGGGCGGTGAGGAATTCCTTTTCATTATTCCCGAATCAAGCATAGAGGCAGGTCTTGCATTCACTGAAAAGATCCACAAATCACTTCGTGCCCACGTTTTTGAGATCGATGACTGTGAGTTCGGAGTCACTATGACTTTCGGAATAAGCGTGGGAATCCCTGTTGATAAGATCGACAGTGTTATCACGAAAGCCGATAAGCGCCTTTATAAAGGCAAAAACAACGGCAAAAACCACACGGAATATACTGACTGATAGCTTAGTCCCGTACAGCAGCGAACTGTATGGGGCTTTTTTTCTGCATAATAATACAAAACAACCCGTATGCTATACTGCAAACGGGCTGTTTTATTATCTCAGTATGTACGCCTCCTGTCAATGAAGGCGTCTATGGAAAGTGTTTCCGTATGTGTTGAAAGATATGCATAATAGCTGAGTATGCACGAAGCGTCTACAGCGTCAATGATACCGTCGCCGTTCACATCTGCCGCAAGCTGCTGTTCCCTGCTGAGTATAGCTCTGCTGCCGGTAGATATCCTTGCATAATGAGCAAGAATAACGGAAGCATCTACCGCATCTACCCGTCCGTCACCATTAGCATCTCCGTGAGGTATCAGCGGAGCCGTCGTTGTTGTTGTGATCGTAGTAGTTGTAGTTACCGTAGTCGTTGTGGTCGGCTTTGTCGTGGTAGTTGCCATAGTTGTTGTCGTTGTGGTCGGCTTCTTCGTGGTAGTTACAATAGTCGTGGTAGTTGTGGTCGGTTTCTTAGTGGTAGTTACCGTAGTCGTGGTAGTTGTGGTCGGTTTCTTAGTGGTAGTTACAATAGTCGTGGTCGTTGTGGTCGGTTTCTTCGTAGTAGTCAACGTAGTCGTGGTCGTTGTGGTCGGTTTCTTCGTAGTAGTCAACGTAGTCGTGGTAGTTGTGGTCGGTTTCTTAGTGGTAGTTACCGTAGTCGTGGTAGTTGTGGTCGGTTTCTTCGTAGTAGTCACCGTAGTCGTGGTCGTTGTGGTCGATTCCTTCGTAGTAGTAGCCGTAGTCGTGGTAGTTGTGGTCGGTTTCTTTGTAGTAGTTACCGTAGTCGTAGTCGTTGTGGTCGGCTTTGTCGTGGTAGTTATTATAGTCGTATTAACAGATGTACCTGATGGAACCGTCTCTCCAGTTTCCGATTCGACCTTTTCTTCAAGTGATCTGATCGCTATACCATTGTATTTTATCGGCACCGTACCGCTTTTATCCGCATTGTGCCGCTCGGTATCAAGTCCGTAGCACAGCTTTCCGTTGTCAGCATACATTCCATATATATATCCGGTTGACTTCTCCACATCATTCAGCTCATACACTTTCATATTCCTGCCTTTATACAGGGCATAAAGTGCAGTCGGAGAAGTATAGTAGATCACACCGCTGACTACTTCTGCCACATTGAAGGACTCCGTCCAGTAGGAGCGCTTGTCTCCCCATACGAACCATATTGAATCCGTGGAAGGAAGGGTATACAGTGTTTCTGACGAAACCGCACTGTGCGAAGTTCCGTCATACCGGTAATACTCAACCTTTGTAGATTTGACAGTTCCCGTCAGTGCGAGCCAGCCATCCTGATAGCGCTTTATAGCCTTTTTTGTCCCAAGCCAGAAGGCATTGCTGAAATTGTCCGGCACCTCGATACTGTTAAGATTTCTGCCGAAAACGTCCTTCCAGTCATTGGCGTCATGATTCTCATCGAACATCTCATCGGCTGTTCTGAGGAAGTTATCATGCTTGACTATCCCCTTGTATCCAAGGAAGCTGTCGTCCCACGCAACATCAACAAAATAGTGATTACCGTCTATACATATTATATTCCATGCATGGCGGAGCTCGTCGCTGGTAACGAGCTGGGCCTCTATGCCGAGTCTGTTGAGCAGCTTGGCATAAAGCTCAGAATAGCCCTCGCAGACCGCAAGACCGTTTTTCAGCATTCCGTAAGCGCTGTACTGTTCCTTGTCCTGCCGGCTGACCGCCCCGTAGTACGCAGGATAGTCATAATCGAACCTGACTGCTATATAATCGTGAAGATAAAGCGCTTTTTCCTCATCAGACCAGCTTTCGCTCACTCCTGATAGTATATCATCGAGCATACCGTTATATTCACGGAATTTCTCATTATACTCACTTCCGCTGTACAGATACGACAGGCTTATTGTACTGCTGTATGGGCTGTAGGATATAACTCCCTTTTTTACAAGGATACCGACATCATAGCACGCGGCAACGTGCCTGTATATCGCTATGAGGTCATCGGCATTCCTGTTGTTCATCTTTACTCCCCTGCTTGAAAAATCCACATTATCCTTATGGAAATAAAGTGATTCATATACCGTTTCAGCCGCTGTCCTGGTCTGCTGAGCCGAAAGGCTCCCGACATCGCCAATGTACGAGAAATCAGGCATTGACGGGATATCATATTCGGCAACAACGATTACTCCGGGTGAGGACTGCGTAAGCAGGAAAACAGATATCACTGCAGTGGCTGTCTTTTTTAGTCTTTTTTTGCGCGGCATACTCTCACCCTTTCCTGGTCGTATATTATTAGTAATATTTTAACAGTTTTGTTCAACTATTTTTCTTATAATTGTATCATACCACAATAACGATTTAATTTCAATTGATATCATGCATGAAAAAACAGTCAAATATGTAGTCAAATTCACGGACGAAAAAAGGACTTTCGTAACGAAAGTCCTTTTCTATACAAAACAGTCAGATTTGAAGTGAAATGAGTATCATTCACTGATCTCGCCGGGAAGCGATTTTACCAGATTCAGCTTGTAAAGCTGTATCAGAAGTGCGTCATTGGTTGTAACACCGTCACCTGTGCTGCAGCAGTCCGCGTTTCTGAGTCCCTGCTCAGTGATGTGGAGTTCATCACTGCCTTTTATTCCATACTTGTCAGGATTTGAAAGGGACTGCATGATAAGCACCGCGTCTGCGATATCAACGGTACCGTCGCAGTTTGCGTCACCGTATACTGTCTTGTCATCGCCGGTGTTTGCTGAAGATGTTGAAGTTGTAGTTGTAGTCGTCGTGGTTACAGTTGTTGTGGTGGTCGAGGAAACAGCCGGAGCTTCGCCCTGAGCGTATTCGTATACCACCTGAACACTGGTATATTTGAGCTCGATAGTATCCTCCCCTGATTCGCCCTTTTCAGAAGCGTCCCACCATTTCTGGAGCTCTATCTTGCCGTCAGCGATAGTCGCCTCAAGATCCTCAGAGACCTTGTCAGCGCCCTCGCCGGTGGTTTTTGTGAGTATACCGTCAAACTTTACTATAGCTGATACGTTGTTTCCGAGCGGGAGCGTAAAGTCCTTATATGTCCAGAAGCCCTCGCCATCCTTTGAAACAGCGTTCATACATACGGCACAGCCTGCTGTTCCCCAGCTCGAACCGGCAGCAGATGTCACGGAACCGTTGATGATTATCTTTGAAAGGTGCTTTTCGTCATCTATCGGAACTACTACGAAGCCCTTATCATTTGTGATAGATTCGATATCTGTATATTCCTTTGTTACTGTATCCGTTTTTGTCTCTGCGTAAGTCTTCAGCCCGTCAAAGGCGTCAGCCTTGTCGGAAACCACTACCATAGCAGCCGAAAAAGCAGGAAGCTCTGCATTAACCTTGTTATCCTTTACGTCCTTGATTATGTCTATGAGCTTTATCTCCTCTGTATCGCCGTATACAGCGTATACAGCTGCCGACTTGTATTCCTTTTCTGCGTTTTTCAGTTCAATAACTGCCTTTTCATTTTCCTTCTGATCCTTGTTTGTGACCATTACAGTTACCTTTGAATCGTCATCGGCATTTACGGAAGCGTAAGTGCTGGACTTTGACACGTCCTCAGTAGCCGCAGGTATAAGCGTATCGCCGAAGCTGCCGCCCTTGCCGTCATAGTTGGTATAGAGGTTTATGCCTGCAACTATGAAAGGCTCTCCGCCCCAGAGTGAAGCGAAGTATACGCCCTGATCCGCATAGCAGCCCAGTGCCTCAGCCTGTGCGATAGTACCGGAAGCATTGTCGCCGCCGCCGAAATTGTACTCGGATATGGCAAGCTTTGTACCGGGATAATACTTGTCTATGGAAGCCTTTACCGTGGGAAGTATGGGCACATTCTCCATGCACCACTTACCGATCCAGCTGTTCTCGGCAAAGCCCTCCTCGTAAAGTGTACGTACTGACTGGAGCCTGTCGTCAATGCCGTTTCTTGCGGATTCGGAGTAATAATGTATATCGAGAACGTCAAGAAGTCTTGTTCCTGCTTCATCGGAAGCCTTCTTCATCTGATCGAGGTAGCAGTCAAGGTACCAGTGGTAGTTGTTTGCAGCCTTTATCTCCTCCCATTCGGTATGGTCGTCGTCGTCATCGAGGTGATCGAAGGCGGTATATCCGTAAAGGGCAGGTCCGAATACCTCAGCATCGGGATCGAGCTTCTTTACTGCCTTTGCCATTTCAACGGACTTGGTGCCGAGCTCTTCAATAGTTACAGGCTCCGGGTGCATACGGCTGTGGGTATCGTTCCAGAGTACAGGCTCGTTGTCAAGGCTGTAGCCCTGTATGCCGGTCTCAGATTTTGAGTTTCCGAGCTTGTTGATGATATAGTTCACATACTCGTCCATGTATACTACTCCGTCGGTAAGGTCGGGAGTGTCTGCATATGGAGCGTTCTTGGTGATGACTACCTTGTTCCAGCGGTCTGAGGGAGCTGCCTCCTCCTCGGATACGGGACCGTTCTTGTCAGCCGAAACATAGCCCGCAAGCTGGAGAGTTGTCAGCTTATAGCCTACATTGTTCTTGGCTGCGTCCTTTGAAAGCACCTGTACGCAGTCGGCGGGATCGTCAGATTCTGAAAGATTGGTATCAGAGCTGTGCTTCCAGTCAGAACCGGCGTTTGAAGCGTTTGTCTCCCAGTTGTAGGCAGTCATGCGGTTTCCGCCCTGACGTACTGCCGTTGCGCGGACGTCCTTTAGCTTTGTGGTGTACTGGTTGACGCCGTAGATGAGTGGGGATATCTCCTTGCGCTCACCCTTCAGGTCAACCGAGATGTTCATGCTGTAACCGTCTGCCGCAGCTGCGTAATTCTGCGGTACAGCGCTGAACGGTGAAGTGACTGCGCAGCCTGAAACAACGCAGGCCGCAATAAATGCTGCTGTCTTTTTCATGTTTTTTCCTCCGTATTCTTTCCCGCTGTAATGCCTCAGCGGTTATATAAACAGCTTTCGCTGCTGTTGCCTAAAGCTCTCCTTCGCCCCACCACGGGACCTGGGGTACGACCTCGTCCTGCTCGCCGTCACCGCGTCTGAAAGCGCCCTGAGTCCATTCCTCCACGTTGGGATCCATATATTTGATATAATTCGTAATTGTCTTTGCAAGTACCAGTATCATCGTCAGCGGTATCTGATGAGTATAGCCGTAGAGTATGACAGGCTTGTCGTCGATATCCGCCGAGACACGCCATACAAGTCCGAACCTGTCGAGACGGTCGATTATATGCTGTACCTTTTCGGAAGATATTCCGAGCTTTTCCGAGATCATCGCCGCCGAGAACATCTTGTTCCGTACGCTTGCTCCGAGGTAGCTGATAATACTGATAGCATCATTGTCCGCAAGGGTGTTGAACAGGCGCACCATGTTCGTAGTATCGCCGAAGTAGGAATTGACGCCGTTTTCAGGGATCTCAAGGAAACAGAAGTATCTGAGATCCCTGCTGATGCGTGAAAGTGCCAGTTCACGGTCAGTTTTCAGTCCTGCGTAGGTCTCGTGCTCATAACCTTCGCGGAGCTTCGCAACGGTGTCGTTGTTGGGATTGCAGGCGCAGAGGGCGGTGTACAATATCTTCATGAACTTTTCCGCTCTGTTTTCAGGGAGGGTCGCTCTCATTTCATCGTCAACGAGCTGCTCTATGTCTCTTTCGCTGCTCATTACCTTTACACCGAAAAGTGAGTCAAGAGAGGTATTCAGTTCCTTTGCAAGCTGAGGAAGCAATTCACCGTCAGGATAACTGGAATTTTCCCACTTTGATACCGCCTGCGGAGATACGTTCATACGTACCGCAAGCTGTTCCTGTGTCAGTCCGAGAGCTTTTCTGCGCTTTACAAGATTCATTCTGAAAACATTGTTTTTGTCCATGGTACACCTCCGTTCTCTGTGCTTTCTACATTTACATTTTATCACAACATTCAGTTGAGTTCAAGCGAATATTAATAGACATTTTGCAACTATTGGTTGTATTTGTAATATCATTCATAAAAACAGCTTCCGCCGCAGGGCTTTGACAGTATGATATGCTCATCTGCGGCTCACTTTGGTGAGCCGTTATTTTTTGCCCGTTTTGACTTGAGAAAAAAGAAGGATTATGGTATAATAAAGTGATATAAAAACGCAATCGGAATGGTGGGTAGGAAATATTATGAACATGGATACAGTGCTATCGTTTATCAGAAAACAAAAAGTTGCTTTTATATGCTCAGTTGATGAAGAAGGATTCCCGAATGTCAAAGCGATGCTAAAGCCACGAAAAATCGATGGACTGCATCATTTCTATTTCTCAACCAACACATCTTCAATGAGAGTGAAACAGTATTTAAGTAATCCAAACGCCTGCATTTACTTTTATCATAAGGGACTGATCAAATATACAGGTATTATGCTGAAAGGGAAAATGGAAGTGCTGACTGATCAAAAAACTAAGGATATGATCTGGCGCAAAGGAGACACACTGTTCTATAAAGGCGGCGTTACTGATCCTGATTACTGTGTTTTGAGATTCACAGCAGAAACCGGAAGATACTATTGCGATTTGAAAACAGAAAGCTTTACTGTTGAGTAATGAAGCAACCGTTTTATGTATAGAAATCGGCTCAAAATCCTTAGTAGTAAAACACACTGTGTTTACTACCATTTTTACTAATAACGATGTCCTTAGAATTCCGCGGTCACGGAGGTTTAAAGCTATGATAAAAGTTATGTTCGTATGCCACGGAAGCCCAATTAACGATAACGCTTTTTATCAGATATATCGTCGTTTCAGGCGATGAATAAAATGATTTTTCCACAGTTTTTCCACACTTGAATTGACCCGAACTTGTATATATTTTTCAACAGTTTTTCCCCTTTTTAAGGGAGCAATGTCATTATTTTAGCATATGCTATAATCGATCCATTTTCTCATTGAATACAATCAAGTCACGCAAATCCCACTGAAAGATTGCTCCACATTATTAATTTCAGTAAGCCGTCTTATGACGGCTTACTCTTTCTTATATTGAAAAAACATTAGATTACATTTATTTTTTCTATTATACAAGAAAAAACTTCTTGACTATCACAACTATTTCGGGTAT
This sequence comes from Ruminococcus sp., assembly GCF_016287535.1. Classification (GTDB taxonomy): domain Bacteria; phylum Bacillota; class Clostridia; order Oscillospirales; family Ruminococcaceae; genus Ruminococcus. Next base: position 3,162 of record NZ_JAEFAJ010000024.1, on the reverse strand, counting down.
AATAGTATAAAGAGGTGATATTATGATTCTTAGACCTGATTATATTAACGCAATAGAGCCATTTATAGACTCCCCTATCGTTAAGATACTCTCCGGAGTTCGTCGTTGTGGTAAATCCACTATACTTGAAATGGTAGCTGATGAACTCATGCAGCGTGGAGTTTCAAAAGAAAGTATCATTGAGCGCAGATACAACGAGATCATGTATGAGGACTTTTCTGCAAAAGAGATGTACGCCGATATAAAAACTGTAATTTCTGGTAAAGGACGCTGTTACCTGCTCCTTGATGAATTACAGGAGATTAAAGGCTGGGAGAAGGTCATTAACGACCTTCTTGAAAACAGCGATGTTGATATATATGTCACCGGTTCAAACAGCAAACTGATGTCAAGTGAGATATCCACATACCTCACGGGCAGATATGTGACGATACCTGTATATACTCTTTCACTTCGTGAATACCTTACGTTCAAAAGCAAAGATGAGTCTCAGGCAAGAGACATATTCGATGACTATGTACAATATGGAGGATTTCCTCTTGTAGGTATCAGCAGCTTTGATACAAAGTCTGCATATCAGATCGTTGACGGAATCTATGCGTCCGTCATAACAAGAGATATATCCAAGCGTCATAAGATACGTAATAAGGAGCTGTTTGACAGAGTTGTTCGTTATGTGATTGAAAATGTTGGTATGACCTTCTCGGCTAATACGATAGTGAAGTTCCTAAAAAACGAGAACCGCAGTCTTTCTGTTGAGACTATCTACAACTACCTGAAATGGCTTAGTGAAGCGTTTATCATCTATCCCTGTCAGCGTTACGATCTTCAAGGCAAGGCAGTACTCAAAACTCAGGAAAAATACTATCTTTCCGATATTTCTATCAAGTACAGTCAGATGGGCTTCGATACAAAAATGCTTTCAGCTGTATTTGAGAACATAGTATACCTCGAAATAAGGCGTAGAGGCTATGAGGTATATATTGGCAAGAACAATACCAAAGAGATTGACTTCGTTGCGGTTCGCAGAGATGAAAGGATATACGTTCAGGTCTGCGTTCAGCTTCCCGACGGATCCAACCGTGAAACTGCTAACCTTATGGATATAAAGGATCACTACCATAAATATGTAGTATGCCGCGACCCACTCGCTTTAGGCAACGATAACGGTATCGAGATAGTGCATATAGCGGATTTCCTTATGCGAGATAAATGGTAAATGGAGAATTGCAATGAATATTGACAAGACACTTTATACTGGACGTCCCTCGGACGAGCGTTCAGAAGCTGAAATGGCTATATATGACAGGCTTGATTCTCTCGGTATCAAATACAAGAGAGCAGACCACGATCATGCCGATACTATGGAGGACTGCCTGCTGATAGAATCAGTACTTGGTGCTAAAATATGCAAGAACCTTTTTCTCTGCAATCGTCAGAAGACGAGCTTTTATATGCTGCTTATGCCTGGTGATAAGCCTTTCAAGACAAAATTCCTCACCTCGCAGCTGAACTGTGCCCGACTTTCATTTGCAGAGGCTGACAAGATGCAGGAATATCTGCATACTATCCCCGGCTCTGTTTCAGCTCTTGAACTGATATTTGATACTAATAACAACATCCAGCTCGTCATTGATAACGACCTTATGAAAGACGAGTACATCTGCGGACATCCTGGTCTCAATACTTCAACATTACGCCTGCTCCGTGAGGACATGCTTAAATATGTTCGTGCTTCTAAGCATGAGCCAACATTCATTGACCTTCCCGTGGAGTGATATTATGCGTATATTTGCATTAGAGCTTGATAATGATATTAAAGGTATCGAACCAAGAAAGGCTTATATTGAGGGGCTTATTGAAAAGCTTCCCAAGCCTGATATAGTAGTTCTGCCAGAGCTTGCTATATGCAGTTATATGGCAAGTCAGAAGATATGGGAGCTTGCAGATGACTGCGGTAGTGGCACAAGTGAATGGACTGTCAGCATCGCCCAAAAGTACAATATCTACATTGGAGCAGGCTATCTCGATAAAGAGAACGGTGACTACTATAACCGCTATATGATCTCAGGTCCTGACGGAGTATGTGGTACTGTTACTAAGTCTGAGGGTGAATCGGCAGTATTCAAACGCGGAAACTTCGGCAGTATTATTCATACTCCATTTGGAAACGTTGGTATTGGTATCTGTTACGATTCACGCCGCAAGCACTTCTACGATAACGTCAGTAATGAGGAGCTTTCACTGATACTGTTTCCGCATGGTTCCCCTGCGGACTCGAATAAACCAGATAAAGAACGCAGTGAAAACGACAAGCGCTGTATGGCTTATGTTGAGGCATTCGGAGTCCCTGTTGTCTACGTGAACAGTACAGGTGAACTTGAATATATGCCTGGAAAAATGGGCGCAATGATGAAGAAATACAGTTTCAGAATGAATGGTATGAGCAGGATATATGCACAAGAATCTGTACCGATAAATACTGATATTCCCGAAATAATAGGTGCAGAGGTCGATATTCAGCCTAAGAAAATGCATAAGGAAATCCGTTTTTATGGCGAAGACATCCTGCGCGGTAACTGGCTGTTCAAGCACTGTATTCTCAAGCCCGATACAGAAGCAGGTATCAAGTCTTATGAGAGTGAACATAAAAAGGAATAGTAATTGAATATGAGAAAATTATGAATGTAATGAATGTTCGAATCCCTCTCTGTCCGCCAGAATTAAATAGCCTGTATTTCGAGGAAAACACCGAAATACAGGCTTTTCTGTTACATACAGAAAGCAGTTTTAAATGGAAATTTGCAGTCCCGTGTGCACAAAAAACAGGTGTAATGCACATGAAATGCACACGGAATGCACACGACGAAAGGCAGTATAACGATACAACAATAATCCAGCTCCCGCGAGGGAGCTGTTTTTATTAGATCTGATTTGAGGATTAATTTAAACTCTTCTAATCTAGTAAAGTAGAGATATTCGGGTTAGAGGATATTGATACTGTGTAATTGTTTGTTAATTGTGACAAGTGATCTTGACATATGTAAGATAATAATATATAATATTATTACAAATGCAGATAGATAAAGGGAGGGAATATCATGCATAAAAATTATAAGAAGATCGTTGCAGGACTGATTACAGCTGTAATGATCGCACCAA
>NZ_JAEFAJ010000044.1 GCF_016287535.1 Ruminococcus sp. | reverse complement strand
ATATATTAGAGGATTTGAAGTGAAAGGGCTCCCGTTCTTTGTTGGTACTCTTTTCATTCCCCAGTTGGACTTTAAGGGAGACGGTTCTTATCGTATAATCAGATCGTATCTGAATGCCGTTTTATTCGGATGCAATGTGGAAATTCCTTGAATATATCAAAAGTGAAAGATAACAAATGATGATATGCGGGTACAGTAGCCTTGTATGTCAAGCAGGAACAGTTCAATGGAAAAAGGTCATGGCGGCAGACATTCCCACTAAAGGAAGTCGTTCTTTGAGATAAAAAAGAAAAGTGATATTTGAAATATCCGACCATGTCGAAGGGTTATATCATCAAAGCAGCTTAAACAAATATAAAAGCAGGAATATATATATGAAAGGCAGCCATTACGGCTGCCTTAAGTCTTGTCATTTACCTATAAGCTTCAATATCTCAGCTGGCTTCAGAGTTTTACCCGCAGAAACAATCTTCTCATTGACCACAAGTGCAGGCATTGACATTGCACCGTACTCCATGATCTTCTGCAAGTCTGTAACATACTCGACCTCGATTCCCATACCCTCCACAGCCTTGACTGTGTTATCGTAGAGCTGATGACAAGCTTTGCAGCCCGAACCGAGTACCTTGATACAGCAGATACCGTCAACAGATTCGCCGCAGCAAGTCGAAGCTGTTTCGCTTGCAGTCTGCTCTCCGCCGCAACAGCAGCAGGGAGTTTCCTCGTTCTTTTCTTCCTTTTTCTTACTGAATAACGCCATGATCTTTTCCTCCTAAATAATGTAATTTTGAATGAGATTAAAGAAGTACCCAACAAGGATAATTCCGACCGTACAAATAGCGATGAAAATGCCAAGCAGCTTAGGCTTTATTGCCTTTTTCAGCATTATCATCGACGGCAGCGAGAGCGTAATAACGCCCATCAAAAAAGCGATAACTACGCCGAGATTTGCTCCTTTTGCGACAAGCGCTTCTGCAATGGGGATACAGCCGAAAATATCTGCATACATCGGTATGCCGCAGATCGCAGCTATAATAACTCCGAAAGGATTTCCGGTGCCAAGAACGTTTACTATCCATTCCTCAGGTATCCAGTTGTGGATGATCGCTCCGATACCTACGCCTGCTATAATATAGGGCAGGACCTTCTTTGCCGTTTCCGCAACTTGCTCCCAGGCGTATTTCATTCTATCGCTCTTTGTCAGTTCATTTTGTGGAGTATCAATGCTCCTGCCGTTGCGGATAAACTCCTCCACCTGATCTTCAAGGTGCAGCTTTTCGATTAGAGTACCGCCTGCAACTGCGACAACAAGTCCCACTATCACATAGATAACGGCGACCTTCCAGCCGAATATGCTCATCAGCAGTACAAGCGAGCCAAGGTCAACCATCGGTGAGGATATAAGGAATGAAAACGTAACTCCAAGCGGAAGTCCTGCGCTTGTGAATCCCATAAACAGCGGTATTGAAGAACAGGAGCAGAACGGCGTAACTGTGCCAAGCAAAGCTGCAATACAGTTTGCGCCGATACCATGAAATCTGCCGAGTATCTTTTTTGTGCGTTCGGGCGGGAAATAGCTCTGTATATAGGTTATCACGAATATCAAAATGCCGAGAAGTACCATGATTTTTATCGTATCATAGATGAAGAATTGCAGGCTGCCGCTGAGCTTGCTTTCGGTATCAAGACCGCAGGCGTTCAACAGAGAGCCGATAAGCCTATTCAGCCATTTCATGCCGAAAACTTCATCCTGTATAAAGTCCCACACCCTTATTCATCACCTCCGAGCATTTCAGTCAGTATCTCTGCTGCTGTCCTTACCATTTCGGGACAGAGCGTTCTGAACAGACCGTTTGACCTCGCATAGTTTTTTCCTTCCTCAGTTCTGAGATCGCAGCCAAGAATGTCCCGGCAGATATACGAGCCCTTGCGCTTCTCAAACTCGTCAAGGAACTTAACAGCCATAGCTTTGCCTCTAGCACGGCTCTCGTCGTCGCTGAGGTCGAACTGTCCGTACTTCATTCCGAGAACCATGAGAGCTCCCGTACAAGCGCCGCAAACCTCACCCTTGCACATTCCTCCTCCGAAACAAGCGCCTATCTGAAACGCCTGCTTTTCGGTAATGCCGAACTGCTCCGCAAACGCAGCAAATACTGCCTGCGAGCACATATATCCATTCTCATAATACTGAACTGCTTTTGAAACATTATCCATTTTCTTTTCCTCCGATAGTTATATTTAGATATATCGATTTGTAGCTGCTGTTTAAAGCCGTATGGTAATACGGCTTATTTATTACAGCATTTACATTCGCTTTCAGTTACTGCCGTAATTTCTTTCAGGCAGTCCATAGCGATCTTAGCGCCTTCCTGCGAAATAGAGTAGTGCATCCACTTGCCCTCTTTTCTGCCGACCACAAGTCCGCTGTCGCAGAGTACCTTCATATGGTGAGAGAGTGTCGGTTGACTCAAATGAAGCTCCTCAAGGAGATGACAGGCGCATAGTTCGCCGTTTTGCAGGATTCTAAATATCTGCACTCTGTTTTCATCGCACAGGGCTTTGAATATCACAGTGATCTGCTTGTTTGAAAGCTCCACGTTCTCACCTCACATCGAAGATTTTCTATATTATATCATACACATAGAAAAATGTCAATATGTTTTTCTAAATTCTATTATAATCCCAATCCGTATCCTGCACCTACCCCTATTACCGCAGACTGCAGAATGATCTTGATCGGGTGTACCGTTCTCGTTGTAAGTGCCGATGATCAGCACGGGGTGCGGAGTGATGAAGCCCTTGTCAAGTGATTTTTTCATTGTAGTTAGCTCCTAAGTATTTTCACGGCTGAAATGCCGTCATTTGACTGATTATTCGGTTATCAAAAATCTATTTCGTCCGGATCAAGCCCCGAACCGCCGCAGTATTCCATAGCGTTTATAACCGCCATATCATCAGCGCCGATCTCAAAGCCGAAAACATCAATATTCTGCTGAATGCGGTTCGGTGTTACGGACTTTGGCAGAGGTATCACATCGTTCTGCAAGCACCAGCGGATACAGAGCTGTGCAACGGAAACACCGTACTTTTCTGCAATCGTTTTCAAAGTTTCGTTTTGAAGCATTTTGCCCGTTCCGAGAGGACTCACGCTTCAACGACTATCCCGTTTTCACGGCAGAATGTTACTGTTTCGGTCTGCATAAAGCCGGGGTGAAACTCTATCTGATTGACCATAGGTTTTATCTTGCTGTCAGCGATGAGAGCTTCAAGGTGGTGTGTCTTGAAATTGCTCACGCCTATTGCTTTGATCCTGCCCTGCTCATACAGATACTCAAAGGCTCTCCATGTATCGGCATTGATCTCGCGCCAGTTTGGGAACTGCTTTGCGTTCGCTGTCCAATGGATAAGATACAAGTCGAGATAATCAAGCTGAAGATCGGCAAGCGTTTTCTCAAAAGCAGCAATGGTCTTGTCGTATTCGCGCTCTGTGTTCCACAGCTTGCTTGTGATGAACAGTCTGCTTCTGTCATATCCCGACTCTTTCAGAGCCTTGCCGATACTCTTTTCGTTTCCGTAAACAGCGGCACAGTCAAGGTGTGTGTACCCGTCGCTCAGAGCTTCCTTTACGGCAGCGACAGCCGTCGCATCGTCGGGCGTTTGCCATGTTCCGAAGCCTACCGACGGTATCTCATATCCGTTTGCGAGCTTTACAGTTTTGTTCCGCATGATTCATTCCTCCGTATCATTTTCAATGTCTTTTATCTTCCTTGCAGGCACACCACCCACAACGCAGTTATCGGGAATATGGGTTATGCTTCAAACATAATATCCAATGAACAGCGTTGCTTCATATACGCTTGTGGTGGAGAGAATCTCACAGCATGGGATATTTTACCAAGACTTGAGTACCTTCTCAATGCAGAAGATTTACACTCTTACTGTGATGCCATTAGGAAAAATCCTGGTGACCGAGTTCGTGTCAGTGAACTTCAAAAATATATTGAGACAGAACATCCTGGCTTGATAGAAGAATGGCTCGAAGAATACTTCGAAGATCCATCTGGATACTTGGAAGACTGTGCTCAGAGAGTATACGAAGATATCTTGAATAGACTTGACGGTTGATTATATAATTATTCTAGTCAACTGCTATTATAGGCTATCCCTATGAAGAAATGGGGGTAGCCTATTTGTTACGATAAACGTTCTATCAGCTGCCCTTTATGGGCAGCATTTCAATTAGCTACACATGGTCTATTTGCCTTGACTAATAGAGGTTAGTATGCTAAAATTAATTAGTAACAACATTGGCTGCATAAGCAGCAACAGAAAGGAATATAGGCATAGATAATGGAACAGAGAGAGATTATTGACAGAGATACCTATAAGAAGATCAAGAAGATGAACCGTGAGGAGCTTACAAACTTCATTCTCAAGTATGGTGATGAGCTGCTCGGAGACCAAGGCAAAACCATTGATCTCCCGGCTCTTGAGGCAGAACTCAGTAAGATCAAAGGTATCGGCGGTAAGCGCCTTGAGGAGATAATGACTGTTGTCGAGAAATTTTTGGATGTTGAATAGAGGAAAATATGAAGCTAATATTGAAAATGTTGCAAAAGGCAGTTATTGTAGTAACAGTACTGTCTCTTATCATAAGCACATCGATCACAGCATATGCGTCGGAGATAGACTCAGTTCTGAATGACGCAGAATGGACTTCTTACGTTGAGCGTTCCATTGAAATAGATAAAACTCCCGGACTTGCAGTTGTAGCAGTCAAAGGTTCAGATGTAGGTTTCAAGAACTGGGGATATGCCAATATTAAGGATAAAACTCCCATGACCGAAGATACTCTTGTACATATCGGCTCATGTTCAAAAGCGTTTACAGCGTTGGCTGTACTGCTATTACAAGAAGAAGGAAAGCTCTCTATAGATGACAGTGTTTCTAAGTATATCCCTTGGTGGCATGTTACATATCAGGAACAGGATGCAGATATAAAGATATGGCACCTTTTGAATCATTGTTCAGGCATACCTAATGCAGCGACAATGGCTGAATATCCTATCAGGACTGATGCAGATGAAGAAGAAATAGCTCATATTGCTGAAAACCTTGAACTGAAGTATCCTCCCGGGGAAACTTTTGAATATTGTAATCTTGGTTATTGCATCCTTGCGTATCTTGTTGAAACTGTAAGCGGTGTTTCCTTTGACGAATATATTGTAAAAGAGATAATGCAGCCTATAGGTATGACACACAGCGGTTATGATCTGCCCGTAGCACAGGGATATTTATACTTCTGGAATACACTTAAACCTTACAATGATCTTCATGCAAAAGGTATTGAAGGCGAAGGGTATGCAGTAACAACTGCTTCAGACATGGCTTTATGGCTGAAGGCGCAGATGGGAAAGCTTGATCTTACCGATAAGCTGGCAAACGCTATTGCTGCATCTCACGAAATAATCGAAGCGCATTATCCAAGTGACGGAATAAGAAGTGACTCATCTGACAGCAGTTATTTCAACGGCTGGTATATCTCAGATGACGGGATAATTGAACACGGAGGCTGGAATCCGACTTATAAGGCTCAGGTAATAATAGATCTAGCCAAAGAAACAGCCGTTTTTACAGATTGCAATTCTACGGCAAATACTCAATGGTATGCAATGAGAAGCTGCTTTGGAAAGCTGACCGGTCACAGCGAATATACCGATATAGTGAAGTGTGATATGTTGATAATCGACATCATTGCGTCTGTTATTTCAATCGCAGTTGCGGTAATAATGCTCTTTGCGCTGATAATGCTTCTTACGCAGAAAAAGCGGTTAACTAAGAAAAAAAGTTCTCCGAAAAAGGAAAAAGTCCTGCTTTGTGCAAGGCTTGTATTATTGATACCGCTGCTTTTCCTTTCAGTATCACTGCCATATATCCTTGGTGCAGTGATGGGATATCCTGGGTTTGGATATCAAAAGGTCTGGGCATGGGGCGGTCAGTCGGCTGTCGTTATGGGGCTGATGCTCGATGTATTGTTCATATTACTGATCATTACAAGTATTAAGCGATATATCATCAAAAGGCGCAACAGCTGAATTATCAGACTTGGAGACCGTCCGTTTAAGAATACTCGAATCAGTTTTCTCCGTTTTTCTTATTTTCTTTCATAGTGATTTCATTCATTACATTGTCCTGATGTGCTTCTATGGCTAATAAAATCAGTAGGATGGCAAAAATAATTCCTGATACCGCCCATACGCAAAAAGCTATTATCCTAAACTGAAAGACGTATAACAGTATGCCTATAAGGCTCAGGATGCCAATGCATTTAAGCATCTTTGTACCCGGCTCCAGCATATTCAATTTATGCTTATATCTTTTTTCTTCGCCCAGTTTTTTCATTGTCATCTCCTGTAAATCAGAATATATCTATTTATGCAGAACGCAGTTATATCGAAAAGCTGCCCCATCGGGGTATTCAACGACGATTCTCTCATCTGAAAAGCCGCATTTTCGGTAGAAACCGATTGAATCGTCATCCGTTTGAGCTTTGACGCTTTCCAGATTCTCCGATTTCATTACACATTGTATCAGTTGTTTTCCAATTCCTTTACGGCGGGCGTTATCGGATACGGCTATTCCGATGATTTCAGCAGTATCTTCTAAAAGCATTAGGACCATCATGCCCATTTTCATGCCGCGATTCATGGTAGTAGATTCCGATACTGTAGCGCAGCCGTTTTCAATAACCTACGCTACCCGGGTATATGAGGGAGTTTCATGCTGGGACGCGCCTCATGCTATACTTCCCGTCAGGGGCAGCAGCGGCGGACAGGTAACGACAGTGGATATAAGTCTCGGCAGGTCTATGCTTTACGAAAACGACGAGATAACCTTTACGGGAACGTCAGTAACTATCCCGACCTACAGCGGAAGGAACGTCCTCGACGTTGATTCCTGGGTGAAGCCGTCGGAGGTCTATATCAAGTATATGGGCACCTGACCCTTATTGACACAGCATACTGAATGATGTATAATAAAACTGAACAGGGCGGCGATTCTGCCGCCCTTACTCAAAACAGAAAGGAACGCAGCACACATGAAACAACATGGCAGCAATGATGAAACAACAAAACCGACAAAACGAAAAGGAAAAAAGCTGATAATACTTATTGCCGCAGCAATTGCAGTCTGCATATGCGCTGTATACGGAGCATTCAGTTTTTCACGAGTTCACACTCTCCCGAAATGCGGGATAATTGTAAAGTGCGACGGATTTAAGCTTTACTATGAAAAAGAGGAGCTTTCACCTGTAAAACGCTTCATGCTGAGATTTAAGAAGGGCGATAAAGTCGCGGAATTCAGCGGTGAGGATATCGAATGGTACAAGCTTAAAGGTTCCGACGATATAAAAACTCTCATTCGCAAAAAAGACAATGAATATGAAAAGTGCGACTTCACTAACTATTATATCGAAGACAACGGCAGTATTGATATGAAATGGCTGCTGAAAAACGTCTTTTCCATCAGCTCGGGAAAGGATATCCTCGGCGTGACTGTTGACGGCAGCTCCGTAAAGACTGATGAAGCCATAAAGGATAAACTCTACAGTGACCTTTTGTCTCTGCATTTTCCGCATACCGACGAAGAAAAAACAGTCATGGAAAGAATGTATCCAAGCTCTGACATCAGGAAAATAAGCATCAGGGTCAAAAACAAAACACTTAACTTCGTCCTTTATCCCTATGACAGATATCTCAAGCTTGACGAGGGCGGAGTTTATTCGCTGTTTACCGTGCTTTCCGATGATTATTCATTCAATTGAGAACGGAGTGAAAAATGGATATAAGAGCGCTTGTTCCGAAGGACAAATATGATATCACGGTGATATCAGAGCTGAAAAAGCTCTCAGATACCGAAATAGAGCCCATAATCCCCGGGCTTCTTGAATGGATACAGGACATGGACTGGCCTGTTGCAGGGGATACAGCGGAGATACTTTCCGTACACAGCAAAGTGACCGCCCTGTTTATCCCGAAGCTTCTGAGACCCGAACAGACTGACGATATATGGAAGTTCAACATAATCACTTATCTGCTGAAAAGGAACAGGAGCTTTTCCGAAAACGCTCTTATAACGGCAGAAGTCGAGCGTATCGCAGTTTCACCCACAAAAGGCGAGCAGCTGGAAGACGTTGATAAAGCGGCAAAAAGTTACCTGTATGAATAAGACTTTGCCGTCAGCGACAAGCTGCCCCTGCTCACATCTTGTCCTTCTGTTTGAATATCAGCGAAGCGGCAAGACCGAACAGCAGAGCCGCAGTGACTCCGCCTGACGCCGCAGTAAGTCCGCCCGTGAATATACCGAGAAAGCCGTCGCTTGCGATGGCTTTTTTTATGCCCTCTGCAAGGAGGTGTCCGAAGCTCGTAAGGGGAACGGTCGCTCCTGCACCTGCGAACTCCGCAAGTGGTTTGTAAAGTCCGACAGCAGAGAGGATAACTCCTGCCACCACAAATCCTGTGAGTATCCTTGCGGGAGTGAGCTTTGTAAAGTCGATAAGGAGCTGTCCTGCGGCGCACAGAGCTCCGCCGACGATGAATGCTTTTAATATATCTGTGAGCATGATTCAGTCCTTTCTGAGGTGTACAAGGTGCGATATGGAGGGAATGCTCTCCCCCTGCTGGAGCGACATGGGCGACATAAGGGCTCCCGTAGCTGCAAACAGTATATCATGGACCTCTTCCCGTTCAAACATGGGGAGAAAATGTCCGCAGAGCACGCTTGCTCCGCAGCCGCAGCCCGAACCTCCGCAGTGAGTGTCCTGCGTTTCAGCGTCGAATATCATAGCTCCGCAGTCACGGTGACGGGAAGTTATATCCACTCCCTGTTTCAGCAGGAAATCAAGGAGAAGACGGCTTCCCACTGTTCCCAGGTCTCCTGTTACGATGAGGTCATAGTCCCCGGGGGAAGTCCCCTCGCTGGACTATCTGTATCATTTTACATTTTAATCCCATCCGTCATATTTCATATTTACCCACTTAATATTCTGACGTTTCCCGGGCTTTTTCCCTTTCAGCAGGAAATATTGCAGTATTACCTCCAACACCTGCATATCACGACAAAGCATATACTCAGGATATTCACTGGAATAAAGCTGAACCTTTCTTCGTGAGGTCGCTCCGCTGCGGTAACTCTGGTAACCGCCCATTTGTGAGGTGCCTGCATCATAGTTGATAATACAGCAGCCATCCTCAAACAGCACGCTGATCATATTCAGCTCTCTGTGTCTTATCCATACCTCTGCAAGCTGCTGAGAAGATATACCTTCTCTGATCTCTGTAATAAGATCGTTACACAGTTTTTCGTTGATCTCAGGTAAAATACGCACATCTGCACTGCCGTTGCGCATAACAAAACGGACTATATTTCTGCCTTCGGGCAGATCTTCAATCGGAGTTAAATTACTTATCTCAGGCTTTTCGTTTGTGTTATCCGAGATCTTGTAAATATACAGATACAGCTGCGGATAAGGAGTGTCTGAGCGATCGTTTTCAGGATCGCAGACTGCTTCGTATCCTTCCAGTTCTGTTACCGCCTCTTTGCAGCGCTGTGCATCTTCTTTCTGGATATCTGTGCAAAAATATGTATTTGAGGCAAAAATGTTAATGCCATGTGCTGTCAGACTCTGTACGGGATTTGAGGTAATGCCAACATAACATTGTCCTTCGATAACAAGAATAACAGGTGAAGTTATGGGCTTTGCATTCTGTACGACCTCTGCCGTTTGATACTCATATCTGTTCTTTTCAAGCTCAATGCTAAGCTGTCTCCGAACATAAGAAACCACCTTTTCAACGCTGTGTCCGTAATAATTTCCGCAGTCTCTGAATATCATGCTATTTCCTCCTGTCTGTGTTATAGGGATTCAAATATATTTACTGCTTACTATACATATTATACACTGCACAGTAGCCCAAAGTCAAGGAAACAAGTGTTTTCAAGCATCTTTGGAATAACACTAGGTACTATAGGCAAATTAGCTCTCACAACAATCCCTTGATGCTCCACAAATTCCTATTATTTAGAAATCTGATATATATATATAATTACTATAAGTAATTCATTTTTTTCAAAAAAGGCCTTTAGACGTATCTGAAGGCCTTTCCTCCTATTATTTTGATTTTTCATATATACATTATTACTATGAGTATGCTTGCGTGTACTCACAGTAATGCGAAAGGAGGATCAAAAATGTTTGACAACAGCCGATATCTCACCTGTGGTGTAGACAGCAATATCCCATTGGAACTGCAGCTGTTTCTATGGGAATGTGTTGAGCGTATGCCTGCTCCGAAGGACTATTTACAGGTTTACTTTAATATGCATGAGGAGATACTTCTCGCCTACTGCGGTTGCTATGGTGTTGACAGTGCAGATGTAGAGCTCTTACTGGAATACGGCTACACCTGCGACGAGATTGAGGAAATGCCTTCAGATCACAGCCTGCTCCGAGAAGCACTCAGGGATGTAAAGTATATGTGCGGTGAAGATGTTTATGAGAGTTACTGCGGAGCTTTTTAAGTCTCAAAAAGTTTACTTTATTGGACACCTAGAAATTGACCCAAAAAAATGTACATAAAAGTCCCATTTGGACTTTATGGACGTCCACAAAGCAACACCCACATTTTTGGACAAATTGGAGGTAATATGGACAACAGAATCTATGGATACGCCCGAGTATCTACCCGGGATCAGAATGAAGACAGACAGATTGAAGCTCTCACCATGTTTGGCGTACCTAAGCAAAACATTATCATCGACAAGGCTTCTGGTAAAGATACCGAACGTGAGGGCTACCAGTATCTAAAACGTCAGATACTCCGTAAAGGCGATACCATTGTTATCAAGGAACTGGACAGGCTCAGTCGTAACAAAGCTGATATAAAGCGAGAATTAGAAGAGTTCAAGGGTATGGGAATCCGTGTAAAGATACTGGATATCCCTACAACGCTCACTGACTTTCCGCCGGAGCAGGCATGGGTACTTGAAATGATCAATGCTATACTCATAGAGGTACTTGGAGCAATAGCCGAGAATGAGCGTAATAAGATACGCGCTCGTCAACGTGAAGGCATTGAAGCTGCAAAGAAGAAAAATGTCCGCTTTGGACGTCCACCTAAATCTCTACCTCAAAATTGGCAGCAGATAATAGCTGATGTCCACAGCGGAAACAAAAAGCCTGTAGAAGCAATACGGCAATTAGGTATATCCCGCTCTTACTTCTACAAGCTGTACAGCGACAATTGATAGATGTAGCCTCCTTAAATGAGGAGGCTACTTTTTTCTTAGAAGGGATTAGAGATACTGATGAAGCCAATCAGGCATATTGGGAACAGCGTCAGATTTCGTATCAAAGCTGTGTTTTTATCCGATTCATTCATATGCATCACGCTCCGATCTCAAACAGACTGTATCGTATAGAGGTACTTTCCGTCCTCCAATTTTGAAATCCGGATA